>NZ_JAAVGY010000043.1 GCF_014799995.1 Helicobacter sp. | reverse complement strand
GGCAAAACTTTCATCACTGCTAATTCTGTGCGGGGGGGGGGGCAAATTATTTGCTTACCTTGCCTTTTTCAAAAAAGTGCGTGAGTTAAAAGGGAAGTTGAAGAAATAAAAAGAATGCAATCTATAATCCAAAATCTACTTTGATTCTAAACTTATAGATTGCTGCGAATGCTACGCATTCTCGCAATGACAAAAACCACTATGTCCTTGCAAGCGAAATGAAGCAATCTTTGCTTTAAGGGTATAGATTAAACTTGCTCGCAAGGACAATTAAGATATAATTCCCTAAATGAGATAAAACAAGGAAAATTATGCGACAAACGATTGATGTCTTAAAGGCACATAATGAGTTAAAAATCATCACAGAACCCTTAGATGTAGAATTGGAGATTCCACATTTAGCATATTTAGAAGTCAAGCGTAAGGATTCCAAAGCTCTGCTTTTTACAAATCCTGTTGATAAGGCAAACAAAATCAATTATGAAACACCCGTGCTTATGAATCTTTTTGGCAGTTTTTCTCGCGTGCAGTTGCTTGTGGGTGATACGCGAGGAATCGCGCAAGAAGTTGCAGAGATGATTAAGCTAAAACCTCCAAAATCTTTGAAAGACGCATTGAAGTTTGCGCCAAAAATGCTCAATTTACGCTTTTTAGCCCCAAAGATTTTGAAAGAAAAGGGTTTGTGTCAAGAAGTGATTTGCACAGGAGCAGAAGTCAATCTTAATGCGATTCCTGTGCTTAAAACTTGGAATGAGGACGGCGGGAGATTTATCACGATGGGGCAGTGCTACACACAAAGCCTAGATGGCAGTGTGCGAAATCTCGGTATGTATCGGCTACAAGTCTATGATAAGAATCATCTAGGATTGCATTGGCAGATTCATAAAGATAGTGTGGGCTTGCTAGAAGAATACCATAAGGCAAACAAAAGAATGCCTGTGAGTATCGCAATTGGCGGAGACCCTCTTTATAGTTGGTGTGCTACTGCACCTTTGCCTTATGGCTTGTTTGAATTAATGCTCTATGGATTCATTCGCAAAAGTCGGGCAAAAATGGTACGTTGTGTGAGTAATGAAATCTGTGTGCCTTACGATGCTGACTTCGTGATTGAGGGATTTGTAGAGCCTACAATGCGTGATGAAGGGCGATTTGGAGACCATACGGGATTTTATACTCCCATTGAGCCTTATCCTGTGCTAGAAGTTAGTACAATCACACACAAGAAAAATCCTATCTATCTCGCAACGGTCGTAGGTAAGCCACCTTTGGAAGATAAGTATCTAGGATTCCCAACGGAGCGGATTTTTTTACCACTTTTGCAAACTACAACACCGAATTTGATAGATTATTATATGCCTGAAAATGGAGTGTTTCATAATTTGATTTTGGCAAAGATTAAGGCGCGTTTCCCGCACATTGCGCAGCAGAGTATGCATGCCTTTTGGGGAGTAGGGCAAATGAGCTTTGTAAAACACGCGATTTTTGTTGGAGAGAATGCGCCGAGTTTGCAAAGTGCAGAGATTGTCCCTTTTATTTTGAATCGTTTTTGCGTAGAAAATTGTCTAATGAGTGAGGGGGTGTGTGATGCCCTAGACCACGCTTCGCCTAGTTTTGCTCAAGGAGGCAAATTAGGTTTGGATTGCACACGTTCTTTAGAAGTAGAAAGTGAATTAGAATTACTTGATGAGCAGCAATTATATGGAATCTTAAGCGAGATTTTAAGCCCTAGTGGTCAAGTCCAAAGTGTCCGACAAATTTATAAGGAGACAAAGAATCCTATCGTATTGGTAGGAATCCAAAAACAAGAAAGCCTCAAAAAAGCGTTTCTAGCATTGGAGCAAGCAAGTTTAGAAAGTCTAAAGGGCGCGCCAATGAGCGCAGAATCTTATTTAAAAAATATAGAATTATTGCAAAAATCTATGCGTATTGTTGTGATAGTAGATGCGGCAAAAAATGATTTAAATAATCTTTATATGTTGCTTTGGCGTGTAGTTAATAATATAGATGTAAAACGTGATTTAAAGATTATCGGGAAAACTTTGTTGCTTGATGCGTGCGACAAAGACACGCGCGATAGTTATATGCGTGAGTGGCCCAAAGAAACAGATTGCTCCCGTGCAGTATTGGAACGATTGGAATCACTCGGGCTATTAAGTGATTTTGGGGATTTGGAGAGTTTTTATCGCACTTTTCATATTGACAAATCTTACCATTAAACAAAATGTGAAGTTTTACTTGACAATTTTTAAGTAGAATTTGAAGTATTAAATTTGTGAAACTTAAAAAGGCTAAATAATGAATGCAAAGGTGCAAACAAAAATAGAGAGTAAAACGCGTAAAAATTGGTTGAAAAATCTAAAATCAGAGATTATGGAGTTGCGCTGTAATGGACTAGAGGATAGTGTGATTAAGAAAAATATGCACAAGAAGTTTCGCGAATATTCCAGTGTCATTGAACTTGTAGTGGGGTTTGTGTTTTTTATACTTTTGCTCAATCTTGCGGGTTTTGGGTTGCATATTGGCTATGCAGTTTTGATGTGGGAAGCGCATATTTATGAGTTTAGTGTGAATTTCTCCCCGTATGTTTCAATGATAATTTTTGGAATCTTATGTGTTGTGCTGGTGGGGCTTTTTATCTTTTGGTTGCAATTCTTTGTGGATTTTTTGGTTTTTTATAAGACACTCAATGATGTTTTGGAGGAACAATTTTATCTAAAACTCATCAAAACTTTTTTGACTTTGGGTTTGATTGGATTTGTTGTTTTTATGGTGATGATATTTTTTGTAGGAATGCAGATTTCAGAGGTTTATGGTATGCCATTGGGGCGCGGTCTTTATGAGATTTTAGAGGAAGTGTTTGATTGATAGAGGTTGGGATTTGTAAAGAGCTAGAACTTGCACGATTTGTTAAGGCGGGTGCATATTTGCAAAGTGGAAATGCAGAAGTATTGCTACCTAATAAATATTTACCCCAAAGCGCAAAAGTAGGGGATAAAATCCTAGTATTTCTCTATACGGATTCGCAAGATCGTCCCATAGCCACGACTTTAACACCTAAGGCGCAAAGGGGTGAAATTGCGGTTTTAAAGGTGGTAGATAAAAGTAATTTTGGTTGTTTCTTGGATTTGGGAATCGCTAAAGATGTATTTATGCCGACCAAAACGCCTCAAAAGTATCCTTTGGGCAGTGAAGTGGTGGTATTTTTGAGCGTGGATAGAGAGAATCGCTTGATAGCAAAGGAAAATATTAAACCTTATTTGAGTAATTTTTGCGAGAAATTAAGTAGTTTCAAGGTTGGATTTAAGGTTAAGATTCTACCCTTTAGAATCTCACCTTTGGGCTATGAGTGTGTTATTAATGGTGTAAATTTGGGGTTGCTTCATCAAAATGAAGTGTTTGAGGAATTGCCACTTTGTCGCGAACGTGAAGGATTTATCAAGCGCATTTATTCTAATGGCAAATGTGATTTGAGTTTAAAGAATCCTAGAGAAAAAAGCTCTGATTTGCAAGAGGGCAAAAAGGTATTGGAGATTCTGCGACAAAAAGGCGGGAAGCTCGCATTGCACTATGATAGCAATCCTCAAGAGATTCAATCTCTATGCTCTATGAGTAAAAAAGCCTTTAAGCGCGCTTTAAGTGTTTTACTTCGAGAAAACAAAATCACGCTTAACCCAAAAGTCGGCATTGAATTAAAGTAGGACAAGAGGATTACACATTTGCAGTGTTTCTTTTTGTATCATTAAAAGCGATAAGAATATAGAAAATTTTCCATAAAAAGTAATAGAAAATTTGACTTTTTATAAATTCTAGTGCTATTTTATAAGCAGGATTTGTAACAATCTTTTGCGCTTTTTATCGGATTTATTTTTAAATTTTAAGAAAACTATGTTAGGATACACAAGAAAGTTTTACAATTTAAGGATTTGCGCGTGTCTCATTTGGATATTTCTCATCCCTATTTTGGCGTATTTGTGATTTTTGTTTTTACTTTTGGAGCGTTTTTAATGACAACATTTCTTTCAAGATTTGTTGGACGCAAGCTAGCTAATAAAACAACCCAAAAGCTAAAATTAGCCCCTTATGAATGCGGTTTAGCCCCTACAAAACAACCCAATAGAATCTCATCGCAATTTTATATTATGGCGTTGTTGTTTATTCTTTTTGATGTGGAAATTATTTTTATGTTTCCTTGGGCGGTAGATTTTAAAGTGCTTGGTTTGTTTGGTTTTATTGAAATGATTTTGTTTGTATTGTTGCTTGTAATTGGTTTTGTTTATGCGTGGAGAAAAGGAGCATTACAATGGCAGAGCATGAAGTAGATTATCTCAAGAGCGGAGGCTTGCCCATTGCCTTAACGAGTGTAGATAAATTATTGAATTGGGGGCGCAGTAACTCGCTGTGGGCAATGACTTATGGATTGGCGTGTTGCGCAATTGAAATGATGGCAACAGGAGCAAGTCGCTATGATTTTGATAGATTCGGTACGATTTTTAGAGCAAGTCCGAGACAAAGTGATGTGATGATTATTGCAGGTACGGTTACGAAAAAGCACGCGCAATTTGTCAGACGCTTATACGACCAAATGCCTGAACCCAAATGGGTGATTTCTATGGGAAGCTGTGCAAACACAGGCGGAATGTTTAATACTTATGCCACAGTGCAAGGGGTGGATAGAATTATACCAGTAGATATTTATTTACCCGGCTGCTCTCCTCGCCCAGAGACTTTGCAATATGCCCTAATGGTGTTACAACAAAAAATCCGCAAACAAAAGTCCAATCGCGCGCAATCTCCCAAGCGTCTAGTATAAAGGAATGATATGAGAAAGTATAAGCCAAAAAGCAATGCGCAAAAAGAAGTCTATTACAAAGATAGATTCTATGTCGCTCCAAAGATTCCAAGAGAGCCTGTAACAAATGACGCGGTTTATAGTGCAGATATAGAAATTTTCGGCAAACAGGTAAAGATTATGGAATCTTATCTTGAGCGCGGGACATTAGTTATATGGGTAGAAAAAGATTCTATTTATCGTGCGTTGGCGACTTTAAAGTCAATGGGTTATGATGTCTTGAGTGAGTTGAGCGCAATAGATTATTTAGAGCAAAAAGGCGGATTTGAAGTTTTCTATCAAATGCTTTCTATGAGCCGCGCTAGACGTTTGCGTGTGAAGACTTTTTTGCGCAAAAATGAAAAAATAGAATCCGTAACGGGATTGTTTCGTAGTGCGGATTGGAGCGAACGTGAAATGTATGATATGTTTGGGATTCTCCCCTTAGGACACCCTTATCCTAAACGCATTTTAATGCCCGATGATTGGGTAGGACACCCTTTGTTAAAAAGCTATCCTCTACAAGGCGATGAAGCGGCACAATGGTATGAAGTGGATACGATTTTTGGGAAAGAATATCGTGAGGTGATTGGCGCAGAGCAAAGAGATTCCGCACGAATTGATCGCTATGATTCCACACGTTTTTCTCATCTAGGCTATGAAGTAGAATATGGACAAAAAATAGAAGAAGGAGCAGAAAAACCGCAGCCTATTGCTTATCAAGAGGAAGAGGGTGTGTTGTTTGTAACGAAGTTAAAGCCAGAAAACACCAAAGAGCTAAAAGAGAGGAAGTAAGATGCAACAACCCAATAAATTAATGCCATTTTATGAAAATATTGCTTTTGACCGCATTAGTGATAATGCAATGGTGGTGAATTTTGGTCCTCAACACCCGAGCGCACACGGGCAGTTACGTTTGATTTTAGAGCTTGAGGGTGAAAAAGTCATCAAAGCAACGCCAGATGTGGGGTATTTGCATCGTGGAATGGAAAAAATGGCAGAAAATATGATTTATAACGAGTTTTTGCCTACAACTGATAGAATGGATTATATTGCCGCAAGTTCTAATAACTATGCCTTTGCATTGAGTGTGGAGAAATTATTGGGTGTGGAAGTGCCTAGGCGCGCAAAAGTGATTCGCACGATGCTTTTGGAACTTAATCGTATCATTTCGCATCTTTTTTGGTTGGCTACACACGCATTAGATGTAGGCGCGATGAGCATTTTCTTGTATTGTTTTAGAGAACGTGAATTTGGAATTGATTTAATAGAGGATTATTGCGGGGCAAGATTGACGCATTCTAGTGTGAGAATCGGAGGTGTGCCGCTAGATTTGCCACAGGGTTGGATTGAAAAACTCAAGGCATATTTGGAATTGTTGCCAAGTCAGATTAAGCTTTATGAAGGAATCTTGAGTGAAAATAGAATTTGGCGTATGCGATTAGAAAATGTCGGGGTCGTCAGTCCTGAAATGGCAAAAAGTTGGGGATTGAGCGGTGTCTTGCTGCGAGGAAGTGGAATCGCGTGGGATATTCGCAAGGAAGAGCCTTACGAAATGTATGAGGAATTAGAATTTGATGTGCCTGTGGGAGAAAGCAATGATAGTTATGGGCGCTATTTACTGTATATGGAAGAAATCCGCCAAAGTATCCGCTTGCTTTATCAGTTGATTGAGAAGTATCAAGGGACAGATTCTTTGATTATGTGTGAGGATACACGTTATTTTTCTGCACCAAAAGAACAAATTATGACGCAAAATTATTCTTTAATGCAGCATTTTGTCCTAGTTACACAAGGAATGCGCCCACCGGTAGGGGAAGTGTATGTACCGACAGAATCTCCTAAGGGTGAGCTTGGATTTTTTATTCGTTCAGAGGGTGAGCCTTATCCTTATCGTGTCAAAATGCGAACTCCAAGCTTCTTCCATACAGGGGTTTTGCAAGATTTATTGCCCGGACATTATTTGGCAGATGTTGTAACAATTATTGGAAATACCAATATCGTATTTGGGGAGATTGACCGATGAAACGTTTTGATTTGCGCCATTTAAAGAATGATTTTTGTCCGCGTTTGGAAGCTATTTTAAACCAAGAGTTAGAGGTTGGGGAAGTAGGAATCTTTTTGTTTGAAGTCTTGGATTTTGATAATGTCCAAAAAAGCGCGGATTTGGTTCAAAAAAGCGGAAATACCCTATTAAACTCCTTGCGATTCAATGAGGTAGATTGGACAATTGTAGTCAGAAAAGAAACATTAGAGGTTGCCCAATGAGTATTCTAGTGGAATCTTTTTTGGCAAATGGGGGAGAGGCGAAATTTATGGAATCGTTGGAGAATGATATATTGAAAGGCAAAAATCTTTTGTTATTTGGTGGTTTCGTTGAGGAATTTGCTTCTGCATTGAAACAAAAAGGAATCAATTTGAGCTCTTTAGAATCCCAAAAGAATCCCAATCCCCCTTACGCCTTTTTGCTTCATCCTTTGAATTTCAATCCTTATCCAAATCTTTCGCATTTTCTTTATGAAGTGGGTTGCGAGGAAGCAATTGTTGCCTTACTTGCCAATGTGTTTTATAATGTCTATGGGGGAGATTCGGAAGTACAAGGCTTTGTGCAGTCTTTGGATATAGGCAATCTTGCTTCGGAATGTAATTTATCGGAGGAGGAATTAGAGCAAATTGCACGAAGCCTTGTATTGCAAACGAGCGTTATTGTTTTAGGCAAGGATTTGAGCACCCATAAAAGAGCGCGGAATATCGGGAGAATTTTGGCACTTTTTTGCAAAGCATTCCCATCAATAGAAATAGTATTTTTAGAATCCACATCCAAAGATTCAATGATACCTCAAAGGGAAGCCGTAGAATCGCTAGAGGAATTAGAATGCTATGATGGATTGGTGGCATATTTGCAACAAAAGCCGCTTACAGAACCAATTTTGGAAGTTTCCAAGCAGTTTAGCCAAGTGGGTAAAATACAGGAAAACAGCGCAATCAAAGTGCAGTTTTTAGAATCCCAAAAAGAAATGGAAGCAAAATTACATCACAATGCAGACTTAAAAGGTATGGTTGGGATTCTGTGGATTCCACAAGCATTTGATTTAAAGAATGATTGGGATTTGAATGATACTTTTTGCTATAAAAAAGTCAAAGTAAGCAAGGTGGCGTAATGGAAAAAATAAAAATAACAATTGATGGTTGTGAGATTCTTTGTGAGGAGGGGGAGAGTATCCTCAATGCTGCACGCGCCAATGAAGTGTTTATCCCGGCGATTTGCTATCTTTCTTGTGCATCGCCCACGCTTGCTTGTAAAATGTGTATGGTAGAAGCCGATGGTAAGCGTGTGTATGCGTGTAATGCAAAAGTCAAAGATGGAATGCAAATCTTTGTCAATACTCCAGAGATTGAGGCAGAACGCAAGGCGATTATGCAGACTTATGTTGTCAATCACCCTTTGCAATGCGGTGTGTGTGATAAAAGTGGCGAATGTGAATTACAGAATTACACACATTATGTGAGGGTAGATGAGCAAAACTATGCAATGAAAGATGATGATAAGAAATTTGGCGCGTGGGGGCAGGCAGTCTATGACCCGAATCTCTGTATCGTGTGCGAACGTTGCGTAACGCTCTGTAAGGATAAAATTGGTAAAGCACACATTAAAGCTCAAAAACGTGAAGGGGATATGCCTCCTAAGGAATACAAGGAGAGTATGCCAAAAGATGCTTATGGCGTTTGGACTAAATCCAAAAAATCTCTCATTGGCTTAAATGGTGTGGAATCTGAAGCTTGCGGAGATTGTGGCGAATGCGTGAGTGTGTGTCCGGTGGGTGCATTGACTATAAAGCATTTCCAATATCGCTCCAATGCGTGGGAGCTAGAGAAGATTCCAAGCACTTGCGTGCATTGTGGGAATGGCTGTGCAATCACTTACGAAGTCAAGCAACAGGGAATCGGAGGAAATGAAAAGAAAGTTTATCGCGTCAGTAGTGATTGGAACTTTTCTACCCTTTGTCCAGCGGGAAGATTGGCATTTGATATAAACAATCAGAAAGTAAAAAAAGATAAAATGTCTTTTAATGCAAGCATTGCGGCTTTTAAAGAAGCGCAAACAATTAGCTTTGCCGGGAATCTAAGCAACGAGGAAGCCTTGATTTTGCAGCATTTAAAAGAAAGATTCGGCTATAAATTAGTCTGCAAAGAGGTTTATCCTTTTAAAGCATTTTTGGATTCTTTTACGAAAGTTAGTGGCTCATTGGGTAATGCGAGTCAAAAAGACATTACCAAAAGCACTTTTGTGATGTGTTTTGGTGGGGCGTTGAGTTATGATATGCCTGTGATTACCCATAGTATCAATAATGCAATGAAGCAAAACAAAGGCGCAAATTTAGCCTATTTCCACACGATGCAAGATGTGGTTGTGAATCGTTTTGTCAAATCTGCTATCAATGGAATCTACAAGCCAGATAGCGAGGAGGCTTTGGCGTTATTGCTTGCAAGTGTGTGTATTCCAAAAGAGCAAATGCCAATCTCTTTAAAGGCTCAAGTGGAACATTATGAACGCAAAGAAATGCAGACGATAACAAAAGAAGTCAAGAAAAAAGTCAAAGTCAAAGAATTAGATAAAGAAGGAAATGTGCTCTTAGATGAAGAGGGTAATGAGAAATTCATAGAAAAAGAAGAAACAGAAAACATAAGCCAAGAAGTGGAAATCCTAACAAGTGCGTTATATGAATATTGTGGCGATTCTATTAGGGATTCCATAGAGGCGACAAAAAAAGCCTTAGAGGAAGCAAAGAATCCTGTTTTAATTATCGGCTTTGATGTGTATCGTGCAAAAAATGCGCATAATATCGCGAGGATTTTGGGCTATATTGAAAATCTAAGCGAAGTCAAGATTCTGTTGCTTCCGCCGAGCACAAACGCGCTTGGAATCTCTTTGATTTGTGAGTTAGATAAAGAAAAAGTGGGTTATAGCATTGGTTATAATGTGGAAGGAAACTATAAAATTGGCGTAGGTGCAGAAAATGCGCTTCAAATGCCTTATTTGAATGAACAAGAGGGCACACTCGTCAATGTGGATAAACGCGTTGTGCCATTAGCTCCCGCAACGCCTTATAATGGATATGAACTCAATGATATTGCCAAAGCTTTGGGATTAGAAAGTGAATACACAATAGATTATACGCCAGAATTACCGATAGAAAAAGGCTTTAAAAGTGTAGAATATGATGATTTGAAATTCGGATTTTTAAATGATGGCTCTGAAATTCGTGGATATTTACTAGGCGTGCATTTCCCAAAAGAACCTTTGGAGATTTCACCCGTAGAATTAGCGGAGTTAGAATCCTATAATCTTTACGCACGCAATGCAGTAGCGCATTTCTCAAAAAGCACTCTGCAATCTTTGTATTTGGATTCCAAAAATGGCTTACAATTGGGCGAAGAATATGCTAAGAAGCTTGGGGTTCAAGCAGGAGAAACGATAGAAGTGCGCTTCGCAAATGGGGAAGTGATAGAGGCTTTAGCAATCATTGATAAGGGAATGGTAGGTGAGTTTGCGGCACTTGGCGTGTGCGGATTGGAGGAATTTAAATTCTTCCCAATGACGCGTTATGCAAATGTTTCTTTAAAGGTTTGATTATGAATTATATCATTGAAACACTGATTAAAATTCTGATTGTAGTGCTAATTTTTTCGGCATTAGCGGGTTTTACAACTTATGTAGAGCGTAAGATTTTAGCGTTTTTTCAACGTCGTTTAGGTCCAATGATGGTTGGACCTTTTGGGGTTTTGCAAATTTTAGCTGATGGGATTAAGCTTTTTACCAAAGAAGATATTGTGCCTAGTGGCGCAAATCGTATTATTTTTAGAATCGCACCGACAATTACTGCTGCTACGGCTTTTATCGCAATGGCTCCTATCCCGTTTTTTCCTGAATTTGAACTTTTTGGATATACAATTGCGCCAATTATTTCTGACATTAATGTAGGGATTCTGTTTGTGCTTGGTGTTGGTGCTGCTGGTTTATATGGTCCCTTACTTGGAGGCATTAG
The DNA here is from genome assembly GCF_014799995.1 of Helicobacter sp. Classification (GTDB taxonomy): domain Bacteria; phylum Campylobacterota; class Campylobacteria; order Campylobacterales; family Helicobacteraceae; genus Helicobacter_D. The sequence goes on along the minus strand of NZ_JAAVGY010000043.1, from coordinate 50,244 downwards.
CGCAAATAGTAAATGGTCAATTTTGGGAGCGGCTAGGACGGCGGTGCAACTCCTTAGCTTTGAAGTTGTTTCGGGATTATCGCTTTTAGCACCTTTAATGTTGGTTGGTTCTTTGTCTCTGATTGATATTAACAATTATCAAGAGGGCGGAATCACGAATTGGTTGGTATTTTCACAACCTTTGGCTTTTGTATTGTTTTTGTTTGCGGGTTATGCAGAGTTGAATAGAACCCCCTTTGATTTGTTAGAGCACGAAGCAGAAATTGTCGCAGGATATGCGACAGAATACGCGGGAATGCGTTGGGGAATGTTTTTTATCGGCGAATATGCGAGTATGATTTCATTGTCTTTTGTTGTGTCTTTAATTTTCTTGGGAGGCTTTAATCCTCTTGGATTCATTCCCGGTGGAATCGCGATTCTCCTAAAAGTTAGTTTTCTCATCTTTTTGTTTATGTGGGCAAGAGCAGCCTATCCTCACGTGCGTCCAGACCAATTAATGGGGCTATGTTGGAGGGTATTATTCCCACTTGCGCTTTTGAATGTTTTTATTACGGGGCTTGTATGCTTAGGAGGTGGAAATTGAGTAAATATGTCAAAATCGTTGAGCAAACACCTTTATTGAGCCATACTCAAAAATTTGTAAGATTCTGGAATCGCGCCTTAAAGGGTGAATTATTTATAGGTTTATGGCTTGTGTTTAAAGAGTTTTACAAAGCACAAATCCACACAGTGCAATATCCAATGGAGAAATTACCACTTAGCCCACGTTATCGTGCAGTGCATGAACTCAAACGTTTGCTTGAAAGTGGCAATGAGCGATGTATTGGCTGCGGATTGTGTGAGAAAATCTGCGTGGCAAATTGTATTCGTATGGAAACAGGATATGGAGAGGACAAGCGCAAAAAAGTCTTTGAATATAGTATCAATTTTGGGCGATGTATTTATTGTGGATTGTGTGCGGAGGTTTGCCCAGAGCTTGCGATTGTGCATGGTAAAAGATATGAAAACGCAAGTGAGCAAAGAGCGTCTTTCGCACTTAAAAATGATATGCTTACTCCTATTGATAGGGTATTAAAGGGACAAGAATCCGAATTTTTGGGTGTCGGGAGCGTGAGCATAGATGCAGATAAACGCATTAAAGCCACTCCTTTAAAATATTTAGAGGATTCTAACGCACAAGAATCTAGCAAAGAAGTCAAACAAAAGGAGGAAATAAATGCTTGAAGCCATTGCGTTTTATACATTTTGCGCACTAACATTGGCGATGTTTTTGATAGTCGTTACGACACGAAATATCCTTTATGCCTTGAGTGCATTGGCGGCAGGAATGATTTTTGTCTCTGCATTTTTCTTTTTGCTTGGAGCAGAATTTTTGGGAGTTGTGCAAATTGTTGTTTATACCGGAGCAGTCATCGCACTTTATGCCTTTGCGATGATGTTCTTTGATACTCAAAAGTTACAAAACGAAAAAATTTCCAATCCAAAAGTTTTGTTTATTTTAAGTGGAGTTGGCGCATTGTTGCTCGTCATTGTAATGGTTGCACCTATTATCACGCAGAATCTGACGAATTTAGAAGCCACGATTCCGTTGCAAGAGGGAATCGGAAATGTGCAAATGATAGGCTATGTGCTTTTTACAAAGTTTTTGATTCCTTTTGAGATTGCGGCGATGATGTTGCTTGTCGCAATGATTGCGGGAATTGTGCTAGCAGGCAAAGGAATGCGTTATTCTTTAACCTTAAACGAGCAAGCACCTAAGGGGGATGAAAATGATAACGCTTAATCATTATTTAATTTTATCAAGTCTTATGTTTGTCATTGGTGTTTTTGGAATGCTTAGGCGCAAAAATCTACTAATGTTATTTTTCTCCACAGAAATTTTATTGAGTGCTGTTAATGTGGGATTAGTTGCTGTTGGAAAATATCTTGGAGATTTAAATGGGCAAATGTTTGCGTTTTTTATTCTTGCCGTAGCAGCAAGCGAAGTTGCTATTGGAGTTGGGTTGTTGATTGCTTGGTATAAGAAGCATCATACGTTAGATTTAGACAAACTACAAATTATGGAAGGCTAGGGTATGGAAGCGATTTTATATACCGCATTGTTTGCGCCATTAGTAGGTTCGTTGTTTGGGATTCCATTTGCTTCGAAACAAAAGTTTATAGGGGTTGGAATCTTTGCTTCTTTAATGCTTGGTTGTTCGTTTTTAGCTTCTTTATTGCTCTTTGTTCATACTGCACAAGGCGGGATTGTCAAAGTTGTATTAATGGATTGGATTGGAGCAGGGGGGCTTTATATTCCTTTTGGATTCTTGGTAGATAGTGTGAGTGCAACGATGATGTTGGTCGTAACGCTCGTATCCTTGTGTGTGCATATTTATTCCATTGGTTATATGAGCCACGATAAGAGTTTTAATAGATTCTTTGTTTATCTAAGTGCCTTTGTCTTTTCTATGCTCATTTTGGTAATGAGTGATAATTTCGCAGGATTGTTTATCGGCTGGGAGGGTGTAGGACTTTGCTCTTGGATGTTGATTGGATTTTGGTATGAACGCGATTCCGCCTCTTTTGCGGCAAACGAAGCCTTTATTATGAATAGAATCGCAGACCTTGGAATGCTACTTGGAATCTTTTTGATTTATTGGACTTTTGGCACTTTGAATTATGAAGAAGTTTTGAGTAGCGTGTATGAAGCACCCAAAGGGATTTTGATTGCTATGGGTGTTTTGCTCTTTGTGGGTGCAATGGGGAAAAGTGCCCAATTCCCTTTGCATACTTGGCTAGCCGATGCGATGGAAGGACCTACTCCTGTTTCTGCATTAATCCACGCGGCGACAATGGTAACAGCGGGGGTTTATTTGGTGATTCGTGCGAATCCACTTTATGCAATGATTCCAGAGATTGGCTTTTTGATTGCAAGTCTTGGCGCATTTGTTGCGCTCTTTGCAGCCACGATGGCATTGGTGAATAAAGATTTAAAACGCATTATTGCATATTCTACCCTCTCACAATTGGGTTATATGTTTGTTGCTGCGGGCTTAGAAGCCTATTGGATTGCACTTTTCCATTTAGCAACGCACGCGTTTTTCAAATCCTTATTATTCTTGGGAGCGGGGAATGTAATGCACGCAATGCACGATAAATTAGATATTTCTAAAATGGGAGCACTCTATCGCCCGTTAAAATATACTGCAATTTTAATGATTCTAGCTTCCATTGCGTTGGCGGGAATCTATCCATTTTCTGGGTTTTTCTCCAAAGATAAAATCCTAGAAGCAGCATTTGGTTCGGGAGCTTATGTTTTGTGGGGAGCATTGTTGTTGGGCGCATTTTTAACTGCATTTTATAGTTTTAGATTGATTATGCTTGTATTTTTTGGAGAGAAAAAGCACGAGGAGCATCCTCACGAGGCTTATTCTTATATGCTTTATGCAATGTTGCCATTAGGGATTTTAGCGGTGTTTGCAGGATTTTTTGAGCCAAACTTTCATCATTTTGTAATGCAGACTTTGCCTGATTTTAATGCCAATTTAGAATCTCAAACGATTTGGAATCTCATTCTCCTTACCTCGTTTGTGGCTTTGTGTGGGATTGCCTTTGCTGTATTGAAATATCGCAAAGGTGGTTTTTCTCCCAAATGGCAAGAAACATTCATTTATAAATTCTTGAGCAATCAATATTATATCCCCTACATTTATGATAAATTGTTCATTCAAAATTACATTAGGCTCTCTAAAATCGCTTGGCTTGGAGATAAGCATGTGATAGATTTTATTGTGGATAGAATCGCAAGATTCCTTAATAGCAGTGGTGAAAGTATGCAATGGATTCAAGGTGGAAATCTTTCTAAAATGTTGAAAATTATGTTTTTTGGCGTGGTAGTTTTATTGCTACTTGTATTTATTTATAGGGAGGGCGTATGGACTACCTTTTAACTTTACTCATCTTTTTTCCATTGGTTGGAGCAATTTTAGCTATTGGTATCAAAGAGAATCTTAAAGCCTATGCAGTGGTTATTAGCCTGATTGAATTAGGATTGACGTTGCTTTTATGGTATAGCTTTGATGAAAGCTCCGATGGATTCCAATTTGTAACCTCGCTCCCTTTGGTAATGAATTTTGGCATTAGCTATCTTGTGGGTGTCGATGGAATCTCCCTCTTTTTGATTGTGCTAAGTGCGTTTATTAGCTTCATTGGGTTGATATATCTTAACGAAAGTCAAGAAACCAAAAAGCTTATCATCTCTCTTTTGTGTCTTGAAAGCATTATGATTGGCGTTTTTTGTGCATTGGATATGATTTTGTTCTATATTTTCTGGGAACTTTCTTTAGTGCCGATGCTTTATATCATCGGTGCTTGGGGGAGTGGCAGTAGAATCTATGCCGCAGTGAAGTTTTTTCTTTATACCTTTTTAGGTTCTATGATTATGCTAATTGGGATTCTGTTTTTAGCCTATTATTATTTTAGCGTGAGTGGTGTTTGGACATTCTCTCTTTTGGAATGGTATAGTCTAAGCGTGATTCCAAAAAACTTACAAATGTGGTTATTTATTGCGTTTTTTTGTGGTTTGGCAGTCAAAGTGCCTATGTTTCCATTCCATACTTGGTTGCCTTATGCGCACGGACAAGCCCCGACAATTGGTTCTATCATTCTTGCAGCAGTGCTTCTAAAAATGGGAACTTATGGCTTTGTGCGCTTTTCTTTGCCACTTTTTCCCGATGCAAGCGTTGCACTCTTAATGCCTGTTGCGATTCTTTCTTTGATAATGATTATTTATGGGGCAATGGTGGCTTTTGCTCAAGAGGATATGAAACAAGTCGTTGCTTATAGCTCTATTTCGCATATGGGTGTCATTATGATTGGAATCTTTGCACTCAATATAGAGGGGATTTCTGGGTCAGTATTTTTTATGTTAAGTCATGGAATCATTAGTGGCGCACTCTTTATGCTCGTGGGAATGATTTATGAGAGGCGGCATACCAAACTTATCGTTGAGTTTGGTGGAATCGCAAAGGTAATGCCCCATTATGCCGCAATTTTTGGAATTATGATGATGGCTTCAGCGGGATTGCCTCTTACAATGGGATTCGTGGGAGAGTTTTTATCTTTGCTTGGATTCTTTCAGGTTTCGCCGATTTTGACAGGAATCGCAGGGATTAGCATTATTGTAGGCGCAATTTATATGCTCAATCTCTATCGTAAAACATTTTATGGAAAGGTTGCCAATCAAGAAAATTTGAAATTGCAAGATTTGGATAAACGCGAATGGAGTGCTTTATTATCATTGGTTGCTGTTGTGATTTGGCTTGGTGTTTATCCTAAGCCTATTTTAGCTCCTATCAATAAAGGCGTAGAAAATATGCTTGGGGTAATGTATTCTCGCACCACCACTCCAGAAGCTCAAGGTTTTTTTGCGATAGAGATGATAGAAGTGCCAAATTCTCCACAAGAAGAAAATCTGCCAAATGCCGAAAATCTTGAAAATTTAGAGGATACAAAAGTATTAGAGGAAATAAAAGAATTATTGCAAAATTCTCAAGAATCTTTGCAAGAGGAGGGAAAGTAGATGTTAGAAATTTTTAGTGTTCCATTAGAGAGTTTAAATATTTTTAGTATCTTTCCTATGCTAGTTGCAATTGTAGGGGGACTTTTGATTTTGGTTGTGGATATGTGCCTAAAAAGCACCAATAAACAACTCTACACAATGCTTGCAATTTTGTTCTTGGGTCTTGATTTGGGTTATATTATGTTTTTTGGCATAGGTAGCGAATCTAGAGCCTTTTTTGATTTGATTTTAATTGATGGAATCGCACTTTTAGGACAAGTCATCATTCTCATTGCGGCAATTTTATTTGTGCCTTTGACTTTGAGTTACAATAGATTCCACGAATTTGCTTATCCGGAATATTACGCACTCTTTTTGTTTATGTGCGCAGGATTCCAATTTATGGTCAGCAGTGATCATTTGATTGTAATTTTTTTAGGATTAGAAACCGCCTCGCTTGCGCTTTATACGCTCATTGCAATGCACAATAGAGCCACTGCATTTGAAGCAGCCATTAAATATTTTACAATGGGTTCTTTGTCGGCTGGTTGTTTTGCTTTTGGCTCAATGTTGCTTTATGCAGCCACTGGGCATTTGGACTTGGAGGGGATTCGGATTGTCTTAGAAATCAACGATTATCAGCCCGCTTATTTGGTATTGAGTGGAGTAGTATTCTTTATTGCCTCTATTGGTTTCAAAGCATCTTTAGTGCCATTCCATACTTGGACGCCCGATGTTTATGAGGGTTCTAATTCCTTTCTTGCTGGCTTTATGTCTATTGTTCCTAAAATTGCAGCCTTAGTGGTTGCGATTAGAATCTTTGATTTTTTTATGGAACTTGTATGGGTGCATAATATTTTTTATTTTCTCATTGTGATTACGATGACTTTGCCTAATCTTGTGGCACTCGTGCAAAAAGATGTGAAACGTATGCTAGCATATAGCTCTATTTCTCACGCGGGTTTTGCGTTTAGTGCAGTGTTGATTGGTGGATTACAAGCATATAGTGCGTTATTTTTATATTGGATATTGTTTCTTTTTACGAATCTCGGAATCTTTGCGATGTTATGGATTTCTCGTACCAAAGAGCAAATTTGGGATAAACGTTATGACCATTCCTATGAAAAATTTTCAGGACTTATTAAGCTTTGCCCATTAGCAGCGGTGATTATGGGATTATTTATGCTTTCTCTTGCAGGGATTCCGCCTTTTTCTGTTTTTTGGGGCAAAGTTTATTTGATGAGTGCGGCAATTAATGGAGGCTATCTATTTCTAGCTTTTGCAATGGCAATTAATAGTGCGATTGCGGCTTATTATTATTTGAAACTCATTGTTTATATGTTCTTAAAAGACCCTTTGATTAGTGATGGGAGCATTTATTCACAAAATGCGACCTTGCCACTCAAGATTGTCATAGGAATCGCAACGCTTTATGTTTGTTTCTCTGCATTTTTTGTAGATGGGTTGTTAGCTGGAATCGTAGAGTTTTGTAATAATGCTTGGATTCCAAGTTGCCAAAGACTTCAGTAGAAGTCTTGGCTTCTTTGAATTTGTCTTTCATTTAAAGTTTTTATCCCATTGGTTTAAAACTTTTCACAAAAGTCAAATTATCAATTTCGTATTATAAAAAATAGATTGGTTTTAAATCCCCATCTCATCTATTGCAATTTTAGGTTGTTTATATATAAATTTATATAATGACAAATGTTAAATAAATCTTGACTTTTTAGCGTGAAGCGACTAAAATGCGAACTTAAGATTGAATAGGGTATTCAATAATATTCAAATTATCAAATGTTATGAGGAAATATGAATCCGTCTATTAATCTCAATACCGAATCTTTACCGCTTGGAAATTTGCTATTAGACAAACAAGAAAGTAATTACCAACTGAAACTCTCCATACTGAATAAAATGCAAGAAATTATAGATGATTTTACATTGGAGAATAGTAGAGAAACACAGGTTGGCGCAAGTCTTGCGATTCTTTATGCCAATGAGGCAGAGGGAGTGATTCCGCAAGTAGTGCAAGATTTCTCTAGGCTGGCACAAGAACATTTTGAAGTTTGTTTGCTGAATTTAGAATCGCTAGAAAACTTCAGCGGATATTTTGGCGCGTTTAGTGCGAAATTAAATGAGGAACAAATAGTAAAATTTGCGCAAGCCGTGTTGTTTGTGAATGAAGAGGAATTGTTACGCTTTAGGGGCGTGTATAATGTGGCAGACTTTGAAAGTCCCGAAAGCTTATTGGAAAAATTACAAAAAAACATAGGCACTCATCCATACAAAGAGATGATTGGCTATCAGGAGAATGTTTGCCAATACCATCATCGTAGAGAAAAGCATTGCGCAAGGTGCGCTAGTGTTTGCCCAACCTTTGGTGTGAGCAATGAGGATACTTTAATGGAATTAGTTTTCTCTCCCATTGATTGTATTCATTGTGGTGCGTGTGTGGGAGTTTGTCCGACAAATTGCTTAGAATATGAGGAGCTTCCTAAAGAGGGCTTGGGAGAAATCATTAATCTTTTTAGAGGGCAAAAAATCTTTTTGTGTAGCTTGCAGGATTATAGAAATTTAGTCGCACAAAACAAAACTTTGCCTGCTGATTTTCTACCTCTTGTCTTGCCGAGTTTATCAATCTTAAATGAGAATGATTTATTAACTATGGTGCAAACGAGTGGATATGCGCTAGTTGTTTATACACAAGATTGCAGTGCTCCAATGGAGTTTTTAAACAATATCACGCAGCAGATTTATCAATGCAATGCTATTATTGCAGTGCAGCAATTAGAATCTTTAAGTAAAATTGCACAAGAATTGCCACAAATAGAATCTTATTTGTATCAGAATCGTTATAATAAACCTTATCGTGAATCTTTCACGCAACGTTTGCAATATATGATTAAAGAAAATGACTATGGCTTGGCTCAAAGTGTGCCCGCAACTCCTGCGCGTAAATCATCGGTTTTTTATGGTAAGGTCAAGATTGATACCTCAAAATGTACCCTTTGCCTCTCTTGTGTGGGGGCTTGCAATGTGAATGCTCTCTTTGCAAGGAGTGATGATTTTTCTTTGCGTTTTAATGCGAGTCTTTGCACAACCTGTGGATATTGCGTTGCATCTTGTCCTGAAGAGGCTATGGAGCTTAGCAAAGAGGGAATAATGCTGAATTCCAAGTCTTTTAAAAGTCAAGAATTAGCCAAAGATGAGCCTTTTTTATGCGTGGAATGTGGGAAAGTCTTTAGCACTAAAAAATCCATAGAAAAAGTAATGTTGCTTATCGGGGATTCCTTTGCTAGCGATTCTAAAAAATTAAAGACAATCCAATGCTGTCCAGATTGCAAAGTCAAGGTAATGCTTGATGTAGCAAGTGAAGTCAGAGGATAAGGAAAGTAAATGTTAGATAATTTGAGCGAACAAGAGCAATTAGATTTAAAGAATGCACGTATTTTGTATTATGATTTCTTTAATGGCTTGTTGGTTTTTGAGATGTTAGAGGAACGTGTCGGGATTGCCAAAGAACAATTAGCGATTCTGCTTAATGCGCCACTCAATCAAGAGGCAGAGGGGAGTATGCTATTGCTCAAGCAAGAATTAGAGAATAATGGAATCAAAAATATCAAAGAGGAGTTTTCTCGTCTTTTTGCGCTGCCTTTTGGAGAGAAACAAGTCGGTATGCACCTCTCACATTATTATGAGAATTGTATCAACGGACAATCTCTGCTTAAAATGAGAGCTTTAATGAAGCAAAGTAATGTGCGTGTAAATACAGATAGCTTTAAAGAAACAGAGGAACATTTGGGATTCCTTTGTGGCTTTATGCGTCATTTGTTGGAAGTGGGTAATGCAGAGCTAGCAAAAGAAGTTTTTTTATTTAGTCAAAAAGCCTTTTTGGGTTTGGTTGAGGAAATAAAAATGCGTAAAGATGCGAAATTTTATCTAGCCATTGCACTTATCTTGGAATCTTTTATCAAGTTTGAAAAGGAGTTTTACGCAGTATAGTAAGAAATAGGAAATGGCAAAAGGTAGTTTCACGAAGGTTCTTGATTCAAGATTCTTCGTGGGATTATCCCAAATCTTAAATAAGGAGCCATTATGGAAAAGAATAGGCGAGAGTTTTTAAAAACTACCGCAAAAACTTCCGTAGCAGTCGTAGGTGCGAGTATTGCACTAGCAGGCTGTGGCAAAAAAGGCACAAGTGAGAATCTCGTGCGCGGCAAATCGCCCAAAAAAGAGATTCTTTACCAAAAAACACCGCAATGGGATTTATATTATTCTGTTGCAAAATAAAAAGCGAGGTGAAAAATGAGCGAAACAATTAAAAGACGCAATAGCAGACGTGCGTTTTTGAAAATGACCGCTCTTGGAAGCTTAGCTAGCGCAAGTATTGCATTAGGAAATGACACACAAAAAACTATGCGTCAAGCAACTACACAAGAGTTGAAAGAAAGGTATCCAGAGTCTAAAAAAGTCAAAACAATTTGCACCCATTGTTCTGTGGGTTGTGGAATCGTAGCTGAAGTAGTCGATGGCGTTTGGGTGCGACAGGAAGTTGCGCAAGACCACCCAATTTCTCAAGGTGGGCATTGCTGCAAGGGTGCAGACTTGATTGATAGAGCAAGAAGTGAAACGCGTTTGCGCTATCCGCTAGAGAAAAAAGATGGCAAATGGGTTAGACTTAAATACGATGAAGCAATGGATAAAATTGCGGCACAACTTAAGCAAATCCGAGAGGAAAGCGGACCAGATGCAGTAATGTTTCTAGGCAGTGCAAAATGTTCTAATGAGCAAAGTTATTACATTAGAAAATTTGCAGCATTCTTTGGGACAAACAATATAGACCATTGTGCTCGCGTTTGACACAGCCCAACAGTTGCCGGTGTGGCAAATACATTTGGGTATGGTGGTATGACAAATCACCTTGGCGATATGCAGTTTGCTAAATATATTTTGGTTATTGGTGCGAATCCAGCGGTAAATCACCCTGTTTCTATGGTGCATATTTTGCGCGCAAAGGAAAAAGGTGCAAAACTCGTGTGTATTGACCCACGATTCACTAAAACCGCAGCAAAATGTGATGAATTTCATAGAATCCGCAGTGGGACAGACATTGCCTTTGCGTATGGCTTATTGAATCACATTATTGCTAAAAAACTCTATGATGAGCAATATCTCAAAGACAGAGTCGATGGCTATGAGCTTATTATGGAAGAAGCAAGGAAATTTACTCCTGAAGTTGCAGCAGATGTGTGTGGAATCCCAGCAGATGCGATTCGTCATATTGCAGAGGAAATGGCAAGCGCAAAACCTGCAAGTTTGATTTGGAATCAAGGTTTGACACAGCACACTGTGGGAACAAGCAATACGCGTATTATGCCGATTCTACAAATGTTCTTAGGAAATATTGGTAAAAATGGTGGTGGCGTGAATATCTTGCGCGGGCACGACAATGTGCAAGGTGCTTCCGATATGACAAACCTTGCGGATTCTTTGCCGGGATATTATGGGCTTGGTGAGCCAGCTTGGAAACATTTCTGCCGACATTGGAAAGTAGATTATGATTGGATGGTTTCTCGCTTTAAAGATAAAGAAATGATGGGGAAAACCGGATTCGCGCATTCTACTTGGAAATTTGGCGTGTTAGATGATGAAAATATGGAAAATAATGCGGGCACTAAATTGCGCGCTCTAGTTGTTATTGGTTCAGGTATGACAACGGTGTCTTTGCTAGACTTGCAACGCAAAGCAATGGACAAGCTAGACTTGGTTGTTTTCGTAGATCCTTATGTTAATGACTTGGCAATTTATGGAGATAGAAAAGATAATCTATTCTGCTTGCCTGCGGCTTCTCAAATGGAGACAAGCGGCAGTGTTGCAGCGACAAACCGCAGTTATCAATGGCGTTCTAAAGTAATGGAGCCTCTCTTTGAATGTCGTCCTGATGAAGAATTTTTATTTGGAATGGCGGAGAGATTAGGATTCCTAGAAGAATTCCAACGCAGACTTTATGATATTGCGAAATCTAAAGGAAGAGATAAGTTTGTATGGCCAGAAGATGCGACAGTGGAATTGACACAAAGTATCCGAAGTATTGGATTGCAAGGTATGAGTCCTGAACGATTGAAAGCACACCAAGAAAATTGGCATATGTTTGACAAAGTTACGCTTGAGGGCACAGGACCATTTAAAGGGGATTATTATGGCTTGCCTTGGCCTTGTTGGAGCGACAAACACCCCGGAACGCCTGTAATGTATAATGACCAAATTCCTGTAATGCGTGGCGGAATGGGATTCCGTGTGAATTGGGGCGTTACAAATCCTAGTGGTCAAAGTATGCTAACTCCTCGTTCCTTGCCAGATGCAAAATATAGTGGCGGACACGCTCCTGTAACTGCGGCAAATGCGGAATCACTCGGCATTAAGCTCACAGAGGCAGAAAAGGAAGCAATTGGCGGAACTAGCTTTGCTATGGGATTTGGTAACAATATCCTTGTAGAAAAGGCGTTAGAGCAAGGACTTTGCCCTTATGGTAATGGGAAAGCAAGAGCGAATGTGTGGAATTGGTATGACAAGATTCCATTGCACCGTGAGCCTTTGCATTCTGTGCGTGGAGATTTGGTTGATAAGTATCCCAACTTCCCTGATAAGAAAAACCATTTCAGGGCGAATATCAAATACCGCAGTCGCCAAAAAGAACTCGGTGAAAATAAAAATTGGGTAGATGAATTCCCTGTGAATATGCTTAGTGGTAGGCTTGTAGCGCATATGGGAACAGGTGCGGAAACAAGAAGTGCGAAATATCTAGCAGAAGTTGAGGGTGAAATGTTTGTAGAGATTCACCCCGATAAAGCCGCAGAGATGAATATCAAAAACGGCGATATGCTTTGGGTATATGGCACAATGGATACACGAATCCTCGTGCCTGCTAAGCTCTCCACAAGAGTGGATTACAATAGTGTTTGGTTGCCACAAAACTTTTCGGGAATGGACCAAGGCAAATCACGACTTGAAATGTATCCAGAGGGCACAAAACCTTATGCGATTGGGGAATCTGCTTGTATGGTTGCAAGTTATGGATTTGATTACAATTCTGCTTGTCCAGAAACAAAATGTGGTTTGTGCCGCATAGAGAAAGCGTAAGGAGTGTCAAATGTTAGGAATGACGACTTATAGCTTAAAAAATACTAGGGGAGCACTTGCTGCTTACCCTAATCTTAAGGAGGGTAAGTTAAATCTTTGCTAAGGTGATTTCATAGGGATTCTATTTTGGTTTCTGTGGAATCACCACAAATTCAAAAAGGAGTCCTTATGGAAAAAGGCAGACGTGAGTTTTTGAAAACCGCCACAAAATCTGTGGCTTTTACGGCAAGTGCGGGCGTTGTGTTCGCAGGCTGTGGCAAAAAAGGAAGTAGTGAAAATCTCGTGCGCGGCAAATCGCCTAAACTTGAGATTCTCTATCGCCCAACACAACAATGGAATCTTTATTATTCCGTTGCACATTGAGAGAAAGGAGGTAGGATATGAGCGAAACAATTAAAAGACGCAATAGCAGACGTGCGTTTTTGAAAATGACAGCACTTGGAAGCTTAGTCGGCGCGAGTGCAGTGCTTGGCGACACGCAAAAAACAATGCGTCAAGCTTCAAGCCAAGAGCTTAAAGAACGTTATCCCAAATCGCAAAAAATCAAGACGATTTGCACCCATTGTTCTGTGGGTTGTGGAATCATTGCTGAAGTTGTCGATGATGTTTGGGTGCGTCAAGAAGTCGCGCAAGATCACCCGATTTCTCAAGGTGGGCATTGCTGCAAGGGTGCAGATTTAATTGATAGAGCACGGAGTGAAACGCGATTGCGTTACCCTGTGGAAAAACAAAATGGTAAATGGCAACGCGTGAGTTGGGAAGATTCAATGGGCAAAATTGCCGATAAATTGGGCAAAATCCGCGAGGAATATGGTCCTGATGCAGTGATGTTCATTGGGAGTGCAAAGTGCTCTAATGAGCAAGCTTATTATATCCGCAAATTTACAGCATTCTTTGGCACAAACAATCTTGACCATTGTAATCGCGTGTGTCATAGCCCAACGGTTGCGGGTGTGGCAAATACATTTGGGTATGGTGGTATGACAAATCACCTTGGTGATATGATGTTTTCTAAATATATCCTGATTATCGGGGCGAATCCAGCGGTAAATCACCCTGTTTCTATGGTGCATATTTTGCGTTCCAAAGAAAAGGGTTGCAAACTTGTTTGCGTAGATCCTAGATTCACCAAAACCGCAGCGAAATGCGATGAGTTTCATCGAATCCGCAGCGGGACAGATATTGCCTTTGCGTATGGAATGCTCAATCATATCATTGCTAAAAAGCTCTATGACGAGGAATATTTGCGTGATAGAGTCGATGGTTATGAAGAGATTATCGCAGAGGCAAAGAAATTTCCGCCAGAAGTTGTAGCAGACATTACAGGAGTTCCAGCAGATGCGATTCGTCATATTGCTGAAGAAATGGCGGCGGCAAAACCAGCGTGCTTGATATGGAATCAGGGGCTTACCCAACACACTGTGGGAACGAGCAATACACGCATTATGCCGATTCTACAAATGTTCTTAGGAAACATTGGTAAAAATGGTGGTGGTGTGAATATCTTGCGTGGGCACGACAATGTGCAAGGAAGTTCAGATATGAGCGCAAATCCCGATATTTTACCCGGATATTATCCTTTGACAGAAAAGAATTGGCGTTATTTTGCACGACATTGGAAAGTGGATTATGATTGGCTAAAATCTCGCTTCAAAAACCAGCAAATGATGGAAAAAACAGGTTATGCTATTTCCACATGGAAATTTGGTGCAATTGACTCTGAAAATGCTGCAAACAATGGTGATACAATGATTAAGGCACTTGTAGTGATTGGCACAGGTATGACAACTTCATCGCTTTTGCATTTACACCAACAAGCCCTTAATCAAATGGAACTCATTGTTTTCATTGACCCGTATGTGAATGACTTTGCTGTCTATACTGACAAGCCTGATGGCGTGTTCTGCTTGCCTGCTGCTTCTCAAATGGAGACAAGTGGTAGCCTTGCAGCGACAAACCGCAGTTATCAATGGCGTTCGCAAGTGATGAAACCTTTCTTTGAATGTCGTCCTGATGAGGAGATTCTATTTGATTTTGCGAATCGGCTCGGATTCTTGAAAGAATACCAACAAAGCCTCTATGATATTGCAAAATCCAAAGGTAGAGATAACTTCATTTGGCCTGATGATGCAACCACAGAGCTAACACAAAGCATTCGCACGATTGGTTTGCAAGGTATGAGCCCCGAACGATTGAAAGCCCACCAAGAAAATTGGCATTTGTTTGACAAAGTTACACTTGAGGGCACAGGTCCATTTGAGGGTGAATACTATGGCTTGCCTTGGCCTTGTTGGAGCGACAAACACCCCGGAACACCCGTTTTGTATAATGATGAAATTCCCGTTATGAGAGGTGGAATGGGATTCCGCACGAATTGGGGCGCAACAAGCCAAGCCACAGGTAAAAGTATGCTTTCTCCTCACCGTTTGCCTGATTCTAAGATTAGTGGGCATTTGCCTGTTACAGCAGAAAATGCTGAATCTTTAGGAATCCAACTCACTGAAGCCGAGAGAGAATTGGCAAAAGATAATTCTTATCCTTATGGATATGGCACAAATATTTTGGTAGAAAAGGCGTTAGAGGCAGGATTATGCCCTTATGGTAATGGTAAAGCAAGAGCGGTTAGCTGGAATTGGTATGATAAGATTCCACTACACCGTGAGCCTTTGCATTCTGTGCGTGGGGACTTGGTGGATAAATATCCAAGTTTCCCGGATAAAAAAGACCATTTCAGGGCAAATATCAAATACCGCAGTCGCCAAAAAGAAAAAGATTGGGTTAAAGAGTATCCTATCAATATGCTAAGTGGGCGAATGGTTGCACATATGGGAACAGGTGCAGAAACAAGAGCTGCAAAATACTTAGCAGAAGTTGAGGGCGAAATGTTTGTAGAGATTCACCCTGATAAAGCCGCAGAGATGAATATCAAAAACGGCGATATGCTTTGGGTATATGGCACAATGGATACACGAATCCTCGTGCCTGCTAAAATTTCTACACGCGTGGATTGTAATAGTATATGGTTGCCACAAAACTTTTCGGGAATGGACCAAGGCAAATCACGACTTAATCTCTATCCCGAAGGCACTGCGCCGTATGCAATTGGAGAATCAGCAAGTATGATTTCAAGCTATGGATTTGACTATAACACAGCTTGTCCAGAATCTAAATGTGGTCTCTGTCGGATTGAAAAGGCATAAAGAAAGGATAAAAAATGAGTAATACAATTCCGAGTAATCTTGAGAATTTCTCAAGAGTCAAATTTTACTGCGATACGAATCGTTGTATTGAGTGCCACGGGTGTGATGTTGCTTGTAAAGAAGCGCACCACTTGCCTGTGGGTGTCAATCGCCGAAGAGTCGTAATGCTTAATGAGGGTGTTGTTGGCAAAGAAACTGCCGTATCTATTGCTTGTATGCATTGCGCTGACGCGCCTTGCGCACAAGTTTGTCCGGTGGATTGTTTCTATATTCGTGCCGATGGAATCGTGCTACACGATAAAAAAACCTGCATTGGTTGCGGGTATTGTCTCTATGCGTGCCCCTTTGGTGCGCCACAATTCCCTAAAAATGGCGTATTTGGTTCGCGTGGAGCAATGGACAAATGCACATTCTGTGCAGGAGGTCCTGAAGAAACCAATAGCGAGGCAGAATATCATCTCTATGGACAAAACCGAATCGCTGAAGGCAAAGTGCCAATGTGTGCGAGTATGTGTAGCACTAAGGCATTGCTTGCAGGAAGCGGCGAAGAAGTTTCAAATATCATCACGCATCGTGCAACCGTTCGCGGAGAGAATATCCCTAATGCTGTGCCTAATGTGTGGAAAACGGCGTATGGTGATTAAGGGGGATTCTATGAGAAATTTTGCGAAATTCTTTAGAATCTTAATGTTAATGCTTGTGGTAGCGGGAGTTAATGTTGCTTTTGCAGCAAATCCAAGCGTTCCTAACAAGGACGGCAAGCAATATGCCGAGTTCATTGAGGGTAATAATGCTCTCATCACACCAGAGCAGCGAGCTAATCCACTTATTTATGGTGGTCCAGAAGTTGAGGCGATTAAAACTTGGGGTATTGGCTCGCCCAATTCTCAAGGGCTTGGCGAAATCTTTACGCTTTTGCAAGGACATTATTTCGCTACGATTTTTGGGATTCTTGTTATTTTAGTTCCTTTAGCCTTTTTGGGGCATTTTATGCTCATCGGGCAAAAGAAATTTAATCATGGCAAGAAGATTCGCGTGTTTTCTAGTTATAACATTGCTGTGCATTGGTGTGCCGCGATTCCCTTTGTTCTTTTGTGCCTTACAGGTTTGGTAATGGTGTTTGGCGACAAACTTGGCGGGGGAGGATTGGTACGCTTTGCGAGAGATGTGCATGGAATCGCAACGGTTGTCTTTGCAGTCTTTGGCGTCTTAATGTTTTTGATGTGGTTTAAGAGTGCTTTGCCGAAAGCCTATGATATTCAATGGTTGATGATTATGGGTGGATATTTAAGCAAAGAGAAAAAACCAATCCCTGCAGGAAAGTTTAATGCAGGGCAAAAAATGTGGTTTTGGGTCTGCACTCTTGGCGGATTTGCGATGGTAATTTCAGGTGCATTTATGTTTTTCCAATTCAGCGATATTGACACTTTGAGAATGATGGCATTAGCGCATAATTGTATTGGATTCTTGGTCGTTGCACTGCTTATTACCCATATTTATATGGCTGTCTTTGCGATTGAGGGAGCTTTGCATTCTATCCTTGATGGACATATGGGTGAAGAAGAAATTGCGATTTTGCATAGTTATTATTACAAAGAATTAAATGCAGCATAATGGAATCCTATTATAAAGCATTAAAAATTGAGAAAATCTCTCCCAATGGATTTGGGGGGGAGTCTCTCAATTTCGTTGAAGATTGTGTTATAGCAGAGGAACGCATTGCGTTTTACCTTAATGGCAAGAAGTTACTTTCAGTTATGAGTATCCCACAAGAGCAGGATTGCCATATTGTTGGGTTTTTGATAAGTGAGGGTGTGATTAATGATATTTCACAGATTCGGCATTTAGAGATTGCTAAAGACGGAAAATCTGTCGCAATAGAGGCAGAAATTATTGAGGAAAATCTGCATAATCTCTTTCGCGAAAAAACGCTTACTTCTGGTTGTTGTGTAGGAGTGGCTGGAAATTTAGAGGGACACATTATAGAGAAATTTGTGGAATCGGATAGAAAGATTTCTTGTAGTGAGATTTTCTCGCATTTGCGATGTTTTGAGAAGCCAAGTGAATGGTTTGAGAAAACAGGCTGTGTGCATAAGGCGATGTTGTTGTTGAGAGATTCTTCATTGATTTGCGAGGATATTGGACGACATAATGCGATTGATAAAGTAATGGGAAAGGCGCGTTTGCAAGGATTGGATACACGTGATGCGGTGCTTTATGTGAGTGGGAGATTATCGCTTGAAATGGTGATTAAAGCGGTAATGCATAATATTCCCATTGTCATTTCTAAGGCGGCGGCAACTTTTATGGGTGTCAAGGCTGCACAGGAGACAGGAGTAACGCTTGTAGGCTTTGCGCGTGGGAATAAGGCAAATGTCTATACGCATAGCGGGAGAATTGTAGAATAAAGATTCTATAAATTTGACTGATTCAAAGGCTTATGAAAAACGAATCGGAATCTCTGGATTTGGTAACCAAGTGGGGGAATCTAAATCTTTTAGAATCCCTTGTTCTATTTTTTGGTTTGCATTGAAGCCTAAATCCTTTAAATGTTTGCGGTTAATGTAGCTCACCTCTACGGAGGTGCTGAAAAATAAGCCTTTAGAATAAAAGATTTTGCCGTGATTATTGAAGTGCAAGTGAATAGGGCAAAAGTGCTGATTTAAAGTTTTAAGTTGTGTGATTCTTTGGTGGAATCCCTCTCTTTCCTCTGGATTGCAGCCGTGAAATTCAAAAATCACTTGTGCAAAATTCTGTGCGAGAGATTCTATCTTGATTCCCTCTAGCATTTCCCATTCTGCATTTTCAATATCAATTTGCAGGATATTTGCTTGTGTGGAATCTAGCTGATTATCCTTAATGAGTGTATCTAGTGTAATGGTGGAATCGCTATCGTGTGCCGCAATGAATTTTTTGTGAAAAGTAATGTTTGGATGCGTGTAGGGTGAATGTGCAATGCTTCCATCGTATTCTATGACTTCATAGCCAAGCTCTGCCATCTCCAAATCCCAAGGAGAGTAGTCTGATACACCTAGCGAAATGGCTTTAGCGAGGACTTTATTCTGCCCCCCCCCCCATTTTTAAGAGAGAACGACACATAACATATCCTCCGTCATTTTCTCCACCGATTCTAACAAGTGTATCACGGTGGCATTTAAGAGGACGTAGAATCTCTAAATATTCTTTGATTCTTGTATAGACTTGTGTGTTGTGATTAATTCGGAGATAGTTTCTGTCTCTATCTTGCAATAAAAGCAAGAGGGTTTGTTTGTCTTTTTTATTTATTTTTGCATTGGTAATGATTTGAGACATTAAAATTTGATTTTGAAGCAAGTTGTTTTGTTTCATTTGTAAAGCAAGAAAATCTAAAGATTCTTTTAATGAAGTGAGATTTTGTGATACCATATTATTGTCTTTATAAAGTTAAGAATGGTGCGGAAAAGAGGACTTGAACCTCCATGCCTTGCGGCGCTAGATCCTAAGTCTAGTGCGTCTGCCAGTTTCGCCATTTCCGCAATAAAAATAGAGCGAAATTTTACTAAAATATTCTTAATATAACTTTACAATCTTTTTTGGAGATTCTTTAAGGCTTTGAAGTTTAATGTGTTTTTAGGAAACTGCATACTAATGCAATGCAGGCTGCCGTGTTGTCTTATTAAAACCGAACAATCTATTGGGATAATTTTATGTTTTGGGCAAGCCTTTTGCAGAATCTTTATTGCCAATGCGTCATTGGAATCTTGATAAATGGGGAGCAAAATTGTTTTGTTTAAAAATAAAAAATTTGCATAAGTAGCGGGCAAACGCTCGTTATCATAATATTTTGCGCCAACAAAAGGTAATGCAACTAATTTGAAAGGATTGCCTTTTAAGTCTCGCAGACTTTTTAATTCTTGCTTCATTTTTAAAAGTGCGGGGTAATGCGTATCGTTTTCGTCCTTACAATCCACATAAACAATCGTCTGTTTATCCACGAAACGCGCAAGGGTGTCAATATGACTATCTGTATCATCTCCGCTTAAATAGCCACTTGTGAGCCATAGAATCTTTTGAATCCCTAAGGACTTTTTAAGCTCTTTTTCAAGTTGTTTTTGAGAATAAAATGGATTACGATTTCCCTCTAGCAAGCATTGTGTATTGGTGAGTAGGATTCCTGCTCCATTGCTTTCAATGCTTCCGCCCTCCAAAATTAATTTTTCAGTTTTAATGGTTTGGAAGATTTTAAGTTTGGCGAGTTGGCGTGTGATTTTGTTATCAAAATTAGAAGCAAACTTTAATCCCCAACCATTAAATCCAAAGTCAAGCACGATATTTTTGTCATTTTTGGCAATGGTAATGCCTCCAAAGTCGCGCGCCCAAGTGTCATTACTAGGAATCTCTATGTAGTATAAATTTGCCAATAGCTTAGGATTCCAATGTTTTTGGCTGAAATAATTTTCCACATAATCTTTGGTAGATTTTTTGTTTTCACATACAAGCAGGCAGGATTCCACTTGCAAAATTGCAAAAATAATTTCGCAATAAGTGGAACGAACTTCGTCTAAATAAGGTTTCCAATCGGAATTTTTATGGGGGAATGATAGCAAGATTCCATCTTGTTTTTCCCATTCTGCAAAAAATTTTTTCATTTCCTATACTCTTTTTTAAAAAAATGACGATATTATTACATATCTTAAATTTTTGTCAAGGAGGACAAGATGGCAATTAATTCAGTAAATTCTAAAAGTAGTTTTGAGTATGCGCAAGATTTGCAAAGCGCAATGAGTTCTAATCCGCTTAAACAAGATGAGACTTCTGCGGAAGATAGAAACAAAAGCATTCAAGAAGCAGCGTCAAAAGTTGATGCAAAATCTTTAATGATGAGTTATATTGTGCAATTCCAAATGAACATTACGATTTCAAGTGATACAAACTTCTCTTCACAAAATGGACTCTTTGGAATGGGTACAAGTGCAATGAACGACCCATTCAAACTTAATAATATCCTTAATGGCTTGGATTTAAGCTCTATCGGTTATGATGGCAAGCCCATTCAGCAATTAACTCAAGATGAAGCAAAAGCACTGATTGCAGAAGACGGATTCTTTGGTGTTGCAAAAACTTCTGATAGAATCGCAGATTTTGTTTTAGCAGGCGCGGGAGATGATATTGAAAAACTCAAAGCAGGTAGAGAGGGAATCATCAGAGGATACAATCAAGCAGAGAGGTCTTGGGGAGGTAATTTGCCAGACATTAGCAAAGAAACATTGGAAAAAGCATTAGAAAAGGTAGATAAAAAACTAGCAAGTTTGGGCGTCAATGTCCTAGATGAGAACGCATAAAAGCGTGAAAGAATCTTTGGACGGGCTTATTTTAAGCATTGAGAGTAGTTGTGATGATAGTTCTATCGCACTTACTCAAATAGATTCCAAGCATCTAATCTTTCATCAGAAAATCTCTCAAGAGAAGCAACATACCGCCTTTGGCGGTGTCGTGCCAGAGCTCGCAAGCCGATTACACGCAGAAGCATTACCGCATATCCTAGAAAAGGTCAAACCTTACTTCAAAGACTTAAAAGCCATTGCTGTTACCACAGAGCCGGGTTTAAACATTACTTTATTGGAGGGTTTAATGATGGCAAAATCTCTTTGTTTTGCATTAAATCTCCCGTTGATTGGCGTTAATCATCTCAAAGGACATTTGTATTCTCTATTTTTGGAATGCGATGCTTGTTTTCCTTTGGGTGTGCTTTTGGTTTCGGGAGGGCATACAATGCTGCTTGAAGCACATTCCTTTCATCAAATTGAAATCAAGGCACGAAGTTTAGATGATAGCTTTGGCGAAAGCTTTGATAAAGTAGCTAAAATGCTCTCTTTGGGCTATCCCGGAGGTCCAATCGTGGAATCTTATGCGCAGAAAGGCTTATGCGATTCTTTTGTTTTTCCTATTCCCTTGCGTGATAAGCGACAATATGCGTTTAGCTTTTCTGGACTAAAGAATGCAGTGAGAATGCAAATAGAAAAAGAAAAGGAATCGCAAGGAATCTTAAGCGAGGAATTTAAAGTAAATTTATGTGCAAGCTTTCAGGATTCGGCTATCACGCATTTGGTGCAAAAATGCAAAATATTTTTTGCACAAAATTCCATTAGCTCTAACCAATGGAAGTATTTCGGAATCGTTGGTGGGGCAAGTGCAAATCTAGCATTACGAGAGAGAATCGCAAAAATATGTGAGAATTATGGTGTTACATTATTACTCTCTCCACTTGAATTTTGTTCTGATAATGCAGCAATGATTGGACGCGTAGCAATAGAATCTTATCAGCGCAAGGAATTTGATTCCATTAATTCTTTGCAAACGCGTCCAAGAATTGAAACATTTTAATCTAAAATTTAGTTTCGTTATTTAATAATAAACACTCAATTTACAAAAATATTTTTTAAGGAAACAAAATGGTAACTTTCAAAGGTAGCGCAGTAACACTTGCGGGTAAAGAAGTTAAAATTGGCGATAAAGCTCCAAAGGTAGATTTAGTCGCAGGGGATTTGAGCGTTAAAAGTGTAGGAGGTGCAAGTGGCAAATATCAAATCATTAATGTTGTGCCTTCCCTAGATACAGGAGTTTGTGCGACACAAACACGCAAATTTAATGAAAAAGCCGCAGATATTCCCAATACACAAGTTTTTGTCGTCTCTCTTGACCTTCCTTTCGCACAAGGTAGATTTTGCTCTACGGAGGGAATTGAAAATGTAACTGCCTTGAGTGATTTTAGACACAAAGACTTCGGCGATTCTTATGGCGTAGTTTTGGCGGGTTCTCCGTTAGAGGGTTTATTGACGCGTGCGGTTTTTGTCGTCAATCCTGAAGGTGAGATTGTCCATAAAGAAATCGTGAGCGAAATTACAAGTGAGCCAAATTATGAAGCAGCACTAAAAGCTGTCAAATAATTTAATAGGGCGTCAAAGTGCTGCTGTATTTGCACGGATTTCGTAGTGTGGGACTATGTTATAAAGGCAAGCAAATAGCGGCTTTTGCCCCTAATGCACTCACTCCAAATCTCCCTTATGTGCCTACTTTGGCAATTAGCCTTATAGAATCGTTAATCTTGAAACATTCTCAAGCGCATAAGATT
Organism: Helicobacter sp.; assembly: GCF_014799995.1. GTDB lineage: Bacteria > Campylobacterota > Campylobacteria > Campylobacterales > Helicobacteraceae > Helicobacter_D. The sequence continues at coordinate 27,251 of NZ_JAAVGY010000043.1, read as the reverse complement.
TGCCTTGTGGGTAGTTCGCTTGGCGGTTATTACGCGACATTTTTAGCTCAAAAATACAATCTAAAAGCTGTTTTGATTAATCCAGTAATTGACGCTTATAGGACTTTGTTGCCAGCAATTGGGCGAATCTATGTTCCCTATAATCAAAGCTCATTTTTTTGGAGTTTAGATTTAGTAGAGAGTCTTAAGCAATATTTTGTGGATTCTATTATGCCAGAGCTTTACTGCGTGCTTTTGCAGAGTGGCGACCAAGTGTTGGATTACAGAATCGCAGCGCAGAAATTTAAAGATTCTAAACTTATCATTGAAGAGGGTGGCTCGCATCACTTTGATAATTTCATCTCTCAAAAAGACACCATTTTAAAATGGGCAGAAGAGATTTGATTATAAATTACAGATAATCCCAATTAAACTTTCATATTTTAATCCTCATATGTTGCGTGTAAGAATGATTGTTTGCTATCAATTAAAATAGATGATTATAAAATGATAATCAATTTTAATATTGCTTTAACTTTCTAAAAGCTAAAATTTGAAGCATAATTTATAAAGATTCAAGTGGGAGCTTAAAATGACAATCAACGCGCTTAAAGATGGAGAATACGGTATTATTACGCATTTGGGAGTTGATGAGCAATTGCGCGATAGATTCTTTAGCTTTGGAATCTCGAAAGCAAAACAAATCAAAAAACTTGAGACTTCTTTGGGTGGTTCTACCATTCTTGTTGAGCTTGATAGAAATTGCATTGTCTTGCGTGCCGATGAAGCGAATGCAATTGAAGTTAAAAGAGTGCTGGGGTAAAGATGAGCGCAAGGTCAAAACTAATCCGAATCGCCCTCATAGGGCAGCCTAATGTCGGTAAAAGTTTGTTGATTAATGCGCTTTGCCACTCTGCGATGAAAGTCGGAAATTTCCCGGGTGTAACGGTCGAAAAAGCCGAAGCGAGCACGACACACAAGGGCTATACACTCCAAATCATCGATTTGCCCGGGACATATTCGCTCTATGGGTATTCTGACGAAGAGAAAATCACCAAAAATTTTGTGGAATCCAATGATTATGACTTAATCGTAAATGTCGCAGATTCGACAAATTTGGAACGCAATCTGCTCTTGAGCGCACAACTGCTCGAAATGCAAAAAAAGATGATTTTGGCACTCAATATGAGCGATGAGGCGCAAAAAGAGGGGATAAAGATTAACGAAAGAGTTTTGAGTGAATTGCTCGGGATTCCAAGCGTGCGCGTGTCTGCACACACAAAAGAGAACTTGGAACTCTTGCTCGATAGCATTATTACAATACACGAAACAGGGCAAAGCACAAATAAGCGCATTTATAGCAATGCGATTGAAACGGAGATTTTGCATTTAGAAGAATTTATCGAGAGTAAAAAAGACGCGAGTATCGAATCGCTCCAACTAAGCGCGCGCCAAATTGCTATTTTGTTGCTCAAACAAGACGAGAAGACATTTGCGATTCTGCACGAAAAGCCTATTTGGCTAGAACTATCGCAAAAATTGCAAGAATCTTTGAACAATCTCTATACGATTTATGACACGCCCTCTAACAAAGAGATTTTCTTGGACGATTTAAACGCATTTGTGCAGGGACTGATTACCGAGACAATCGATTATGAAACAAAAAAAGCACGTAACTATACCCACACGATTGATAAGATTCTCATCAACAAATACGCGGGGATTCCGATATTCTTGTTTTTCATGTGGGCATTGTTTCAGCTCACCTTTACGCTCGGCGCATTGCCTATGGATATGATTGAAGCTTTCTTTGGTTGGCTTGGCGATTTGGTCAAAGACAATGTGCCAAACGAGGCTCTTTCGTCTTTGCTTGCTGATGGAATCCTCGGCGGCGTTGGCGCAGTGATTTTGTTTTTGCCCAATATCGTGATTTTATTCTTTGGAATCGCATTACTAGAAACAACGGGCTATATGTCTCGTGTCGCGTTTTTATTGGACGGATTCTTTCATAAATTTGGCTTGCATGGCAAGAGTTTTATCCCTCTTGTAACAGGTTTTGGCTGCTCTGTGCCCGCATTCATGGCGACAAGGACATTAAAAAGCCGCAAGGATAGATTACTCACGCTTTTTATCATCAATTTTATGAGCTGCGGGGCGCGATTGCCTGTCTATGTGCTATTTGTTGGCGCATTTTTTCCTGCGCAACTCGCCGGGAATTGGTTGTTTGGAATCTATATCTTGGGCGCATTGCTTGGGCTTGTTATGGCAAAGATTCTGCGTCTAACTGCATTTAGGGGCGCAGATGAACCCTTTGTCATGGAAATGCCAAAATATCGTATGCCCAATTGGCGATTGGTCTGGTTTGCTATTTATACAAAGGCAAAGATGTATCTTAAAAAGGCAGGGACTTTTATCTTGGCAGCTTCTATCTTGATTTGGTTTGCGAGCTCGTATCCAATCCAAGACGAAACGAGGGCGATTTATGAAAACAAGATTGAACAAACACATGATGACGAAGCAAAAGAAAAACTTACATTTGCGCTCGAAGAATCGCTGATTGAAAATAGCTATCTCGGAATGACGGGCAAGCTGATTGAGCCCATCTTTGCACCACTTGGATTTGATTGGCGCATGAGCGTGGCACTCTTGAGCGGATTAGCCGCAAAAGAGGTCGTGATTTCGACAATGGGCGTGCTCTATTCGCTCGGTAGCGACATTGATGAGGAGAGCGAGACGCTCATGGAGATTATTAAAAACGCGATTCCATTGCAAACTGCCGTTGCGTTTATTCTTTTTATCATGATTTACAATCCCTGCCTTGCCGCAACGGTGGTTTTTGGCAAAGAAGCGGGCGGATTGAAATATATTGCCTTTTTGTTTCTCCTAACAAGCGTATGCGCCTATATTGTCGCGTTTTTTGGTTCTCTTATTGCGGGTGTGATTCTAAACTAAAAATTGCAAGAGACGTTAGCTTTGCGACAATCCATAATTGTAGCTTAAAATCTTTGCAATGGAATCACAAGCTATCGGTGAGATTCTTTACTTAGATTGCCACGCAAGCTAAAAACTTGCTTGTAATGCAAAATCTTGGGCTTATTTTTGCTTGCAACGATGTTTATTCCATTTCCAGACGTAAGAGTAGCATTGTGTTTCCTTTTGTAATGCTAACTTGATTGCTTCCACAGAGAGGGCAATGTGTGTAGTTTAATTCTTTTGGAATGCTGCTTTGATGACAAAAAGCGCAGGTGAGTTCTACTTTGGATTCTTGGATTAAAAGCTTGGATTCTTCACAGAGGCTTCCCACTTTAAATTCCTCAAACGCGCTTTTGAGTAGGGAGACATTCACTCCGCTACGTTCGCCAATGTCTAAATGAATCGCAAGGACTTTTGTCGCGTGGTTGTTGTGTGCAATTTCCTCGCAAGATTCCAACAGAGAGGAAACGATAGAAAATTCGTGCATAGTTAGCCTTATTTAAGAAAATCATTGTATTATAAGGCTTTAAAGTTTTATTTTAGCTTGATTGGATAAAATTAAATCTTTTTAATTTCACTATTTGGAGCTACGCAATGCGACATTTTTTGACTTTGGCAGATTTTAGCAAAGAGGAAATTTTAGAAATCTTAGCTCTTGCTAAAAGTCTTAAAAAGGAAATCAAAAGCGGAATATATAGTCAGCCGCTTGCATATAAGACTTTGGGAATGATTTTTGAAAAGAGTTCTACAAGGACGCGCATTAGCTTTGAAACAGGAATCTACCAATTAGGTGGCAACGGAATCTTTTTATCCAGCAATGATACACAATTAGGACGTGGCGAACCAATCAAAGATACCGCACGCGTGCTTTCTTCTATGGTGGATTTGGTGATGATGCGAACGCATCAGCATTCGCGTATAGAAGAGTTTGCAGAGTATTCTAGCGTGCCTGTTATTAATGGATTGAGTGATGATTTCCACCCTATGCAACTCCTTGCGGATTATTTGACAATGCAAGAATGTGAAAAAGATGAGAATCCCATAGTGGCTTATATCGGCGATGGCAATAATATGGCACATTCTTGGCTTATGCTTGCGGCTAAACTTGGTTTTACATTGCGGATTGCTTCTCCAAAAGATTATGAAGTTTCTAAAAATATTCTACAAAAGGCAGAAAGTTTTGCTAAAATTTCAGGTGCGAAGATTCTGCTAAGTGAAAACCCTCAAGAAGCAGTGGCAGGAGCTGATGTTGTAACGACTGATACTTGGGCTTCAATGGGGCAAGAAGAGCAAAAAGAAGCAAGAAAGAAAGCTTTTAAAGGCTATTGTGTGGATTGCGAATTAATGCGACTTGCGAAAAAAGACGCAATATTCTTGCATTGCTTACCAGCTTATCGTGGGCAAGAGGTTACAGAAGAAGTCTTGGAATCCAAGCAAAGCAAAATTTTTCAAGAGGCGGAGAATCGCCTACACGCACAAAAAGGAGTAATGGTTTGGCTACACCAAAACCGCTAATAAAACAAACAAATTCAGTGCAGCAGACAAACAATCTTTACGAATCTCTACAAGAAATCTTGAAAAGCGCGGAGACGCAAGTGGTGATTGAAGATTCTGCATTAGACGGAGATTTGACTTATTGTTTCAAGGATAAAAACGCACAGGAATTTTATCTTGTGTCTAAGAAAAATATGCAGCAGCTTTTAGAATCCGCCAAACAACTTGAAATAGACAAATATCTTTTTAAATTAGAGCAAGAGATTTATTATAATGTACCCATTGACTTTGAAGATGTGTGGTGCATTGCGCTAAAAGAAGCAAAAAATTACAAAAAAGAACCTAAGGCTTTGGTAAAAAATCTTAAGAAACGTTATCCTTATTTGTTTTTTGAGATTTCTAAAGTCCCTCATTCACTCTAAATTAATAAGGATTCCACAAAATGCAATCAAGCAAGATTGATTTTAAACAATTCGCTACTTATTCTAAGCCTGGTCCGCGTTATACTAGTTATCCTACTGCAATAGAATTTAATGAAAACTACACACTAGATTCGTATTTACAAGATTTAAGGGCAGATAAAAGTCCACTTTCGCTTTATGTGCATTTGCCATTTTGTCGGAGTGCTTGTTATTTTTGTGGTTGCAATGTCATCTATACAAGCAAAGAGGAAAATAAAGCGGTTTATTTGGAGTATCTTAAGAAAGAATTGAGATTATTAAAAGAAGCAATGGATACGACAAAGTCTGTTTATCAGTTGCATTTTGGCGGAGGCACACCTACTTTTTTTAATGCGCAAGAATTAGAAATCCTGATTGGCTTATTGAAGGAGACTTTTCCAAATTTTAGCAAAAATGCAGAAATTGCTTGTGAGATTGACCCTAGATTTTTTGAACAAGCACAAATGGAGGTTTTAAAGGAGGGAGGATTCAATCGTCTAAGTTTTGGAATCCAAGATTTTAATGAGAAAGTGCAAAACGCAATCCATAGAATCCAATCCTTTGAGCTCGTCAAAAAGGCGATTGACTTAGCAAGGTCGTTTGGGATTACTTCTATTAATTTTGACTTGATTTATGGCTTGCCTTATCAGAGTTTAGAGACTTTTAAGCAGACTTTAGAATCTTGTTTGCTTTTAGACCCTGACCGCCTTGCAATCTTTAATTATGCGCATGTTCCTTGGATTAAAAAAACAATGCGCAAGATTGATGAAACAACGCTCCCGCAACCCGCAGAGAAACTTAGAATCTTGGAATGGACGATTAGTTATTTGTTGCAAAAGGGTTACCAAATGATTGGAATGGACCATTTTGCAAAACCCGATGATGAGTTGTTTAAATCTATTCAAAAGGGGCAGTTGCAAAGAAACTTTCAAGGATATAGCACACAAGGTGGCACACAAACCATTGGTATTGGACTAACTTCCATTGGGGGCGGTAGTAATTATTATGCGCAAAACTATAAGGACTTGCCGCAATATCAAAACGCATTAGATAATCACCGCTTGCCCTTTGTTAAAGGGATTCAATTAAACTTTGATGATAAGCTTAGAAAAGCAGTGATTATGCAATTAATGAGCAATTTTAAATTGGATTTTAATGCAATTAATCAACAATTTCAGATTGATTTCAAGGAATATTTTAAGGACGCATTAGAGGAATTGAAGCCTTTAAGTGAAGTGGGATTGGTAATGATAGATGAGCAAGGAATCAAAGTCAGTCAGACAGGCGCATTAATGATTCGTAATATTGCAATGCCATTTGATGCCTATTTAAAGAAATTTAATACAAATCAAAAGGTGTTTAGCAAGACGATTTGAGAGGTAATAATATGGCACATTTTGAAAATTATGATTATCTAAAGACGAGTAATGCGTGTGTCAAGTGTGGTAAATGTTTGCCTGATTGCACAATTTTTGGTATTAATGGAGATGAAGCGACTTCTCCGCGTGGATTTATTGATATTTTGGGTGCATATCAACGCAATGAGATTCCCCTAGATAAGAATGCTAAAGAAATTTTTGAAACTTGTTTTTTATGCACCACTTGCGTAAGTGTTTGCCCTAATTCTTTGCCAACAGACACTTTAATTGAAAATATCCGCTATGAAATTGCCCAAAAATATGGAATTGCTTGGTTTAAACGCGCCTTTTTTTATCTCTTAAAACATAGAAAAATGATGGATTTTGGATTCAAATTAGGGGCACTTTTTGTGCCTTTGCTTTACCAAAAAACAAGAGACGGTCATTCTATCAAGCCTCGTTTTACTTTGCCTCTGCTCCAAAACAGAATCTTTGGCGCAATCGCCAATCAAAGTTTTTTAAACTCTTATCCAGAGGAAATTAATTTCACTAAGCCAAAGGATTTGGATTCTAATTCCACACAGAATCTTGCGCAAAATCCAACGAAAGTAGTGATTTTTATTGGTTGTTTGGGGAATTATAATTATAAAAAAGTGGGCGAATCTTTGCTCGTGATTTTAGAAAAACTAGGTATCAATGCCAAGCTTGCCAAAGGGCAAAAATGCTGTGGAGCACCTGCTTATTTCACGGGTGATTTTGCGAGTGTAGATACACTGATTCGCCATAATGTAGAATACTTTGAAAGCTTCATTGATGAAGTAGATGCGATTTTAATTCCAGAAGCGACTTGTGGGGCGATGGTATTAGAGGATTGGAAGCATTTTATGGAAAAAGATTTAGAGTTAAAGTCAAGAATAGAAAAACTCTTGCCAAAAATCTCTATGGCAACAAAATATTTAGAATCTCAAACAAATTTAGTAGAATATTTGCAAGCCATACAACAAAATCGCAAAGATGAAAAGTTAAGTTTAACCTATCACGACCCTTGCCACGCAAAAAAAGTTCTTGGAATCTACAAAGAACCCCGCAGACTATTAGAACAAAACTATCGTTTAATTGAAATGGAAGAGCCTAGCTCTTGTTGTGGGTTTGGTGGTGTTACAATTCAGACGGAACGATTCGCATTAGCAAAAAAAGTAGGAAGCAAAAAAGCGAAAATGATACAAAAAACACAAGCAGATTTTGTAGCGGCAGAATGTAGTGCCTGTCGTATGCAATTAAGTAATGCCTTATATCAAGAAAAAGTAGAGATTCCATTTTTGCACCCTTTAGAGTTGATTGCCAAAGTGATTTTAGAACACAATAAATAAAAGATATTGTGATAAATCTTTATTATCTTAAATTTTTTAAGCTTAGTTTGAATATAATAAAAAGTTTTATAGTTCAAATTAAGGAATATTAATTATGATTGGAAAAAATTTATCATTAAAGGCACAGCTTTCTGTTGGATTTGGTGTTCTTTTGGCTTTCATTGTTTTAATTGCATTTACAGGCTATGTGAAAATTAGTTTCGTAGAGAAAACATTGACCGAGATTAGTGATGTTAATGCGGTGAAACAACGTTATGCAATTAACTTTCGTGGAAGTGTGCATGATAGAGCCATTGCGTTGCGTGATGTTGTAATTCTCAATGATGTGCAAGAGATTGAGAACACATTGCGTTTGATTCAGAAGTTAGAGGAATTTTATAAAGATTCCGCAGTGAAAATGGACGAAATTTTCAAAAATGAGAATATGATAGATGCGAAAGATAAAGAGATTCTAAAACGCATTAAGGGTGTGGAAGTAAAAACAATGCCTTTGATTTCTGAAATTATCAATAAAAAAGCTCAAGGGGATAGAGAAAGCGCAAACGAATTATTGATTCATCAAGCACGTGGGGCATTTGTAGAGTGGCTCAATGTGATTAATGAGTTTATTGACCATCAAGAGGATAAGAATCAAAAGCTATCTAATACTGCAAGATATGAGATTGAAAGTTATTTGAATCTAACGCTTTGGTTGTCTATTATTGCTTTTGCTGTGGCAATGTTTACAGCATTTTACATTACGCGTCTTGTGATTGCTTCTTTGGGTGGAGAGCCAAAAGAAGTTGTTAAAGTGGTATTGAGTATCGCAAATGGCAATTTGAATACTCCAATCAAAACACAATATCAAGAAAGTATGCTTGCCTCTATGGCACAAATGCAAGAAAGATTGCGGGGCATTGTTGCGGAGGTTATGAATTCTGCGCAAGAGTTGAATGAGCGGGCAAATGCGGTAACAAAAAGTTCTGAAGAATCCAAGTCCTCCTCTTATCGCCAAGTGCAAAGCTCTGGGGATTCTGTGGAACGCATTAAGCAAGTAATGAATATGGTGAATCATATTTCTAATATTGCCAAACAAACAGAGGAAAATTCTGAATACACTACAAATCTATCTGATAAATGTATGGAGGCGATGAAAACAACGGTAGAAAGTATTGAGCAAATTACACAGACCGTTACAACTTCATCGGAGCATATTCGTATGCTTGAGAAACATTCTCAAGAAATTGGTGGAAGCGCAAATCTCATCAAAGAAATCACAGACCAAACAAATTTACTTGCGCTTAATGCCGCGATTGAAGCCGCAAGGGCAGGGGAAGCGGGGCGAGGATTCGCTGTTGTTTCTGACGAAATTAGAAAGTTGGCTGAACGCACAGGGGTGGCAACTTCTGAAATTACAAGAATGATTGAAGTGATTCAAGGAGAAACACAAACCGCTGTTGAAGCAATCCAAAATGCAGTGCCTCAAGTGGAAAAAGGTATGGAACTCGCCAATGAAGCAAGTGAAATCTTAGGACAAATTAATTCCCAAGCAAGCGATTCGCTTAGTAAGGCAAAAGAAGTAACCAATGCAACTTACGAGCAAGTGCAAGATATGGAAAATTTATCCAAAGAATTAGATGAAATCTCAAGGGATTCCAAAAATACCGCAGAGTTAATGGAAAGCAATACAGAAGCGGCACAGACGCTTAAAAATATCGCTAATGTTTTGAGGAATCATATCAATCACTTTAAAATTTAAGTTTGGAATTCTAAAGGGATTCTAAAACTTTCAAAATGTATAATTCCAAAATTTTAAAGTTAAGGAATTTGTTTGCCAAAGATTGCATTGATTTTGTTGAGCGCGGGCGATAGTAGCCGATTTCAAGCGTCAGCGTCCAATCTTTTATCCAATGAAACTGCACAAGCTAAACTCCCTAGATTACCCAAAAAACAATGGTTGCGTATAGGAGAGATTCCACTCTGGTTAAAAGTTGCATTGGATTTGCGCAGAATTTATCCTTTTGTGCAATGTATTTTGAGTGCAAAATCAAATGAAAAAAAATATATGCAAAAATATTTGGAAGCATTTTCATTAGATTTTGAATTGGTGAGTGGAGGCTCTACGCGCCAAGAATCACTGAAAAATGCCCTTGAAGCCCTTGAGGATTCTGTGGAGTATGTCTTGGTAAATGATATTGCGCGTTGCAATATTCCAAAGGATTTAAGTCAAAGAATCCTAGACGAAATAGGGAATTATGATTGTGTTGTTCCTTGTTTGCAACTTAGTGATACGATTGCCTATTCTAGGGATTCAAAGCTAGAATATTTGAAGCGAGAAAATTTAAAGATTATCCAAACGCCACAATTAAGCAAGCTAAGTGCATTGAAATCTGCGCTAAAAGAGCAAAACTTTACCGATGAGAGTAGTGCAATTTATGCAAATGGTGGAAGCATTGGCTTTGTTCAAGGAGCATTAGAGGCAAAAAAGCTAACTTTCATAGAAGATATAAAAGAAATGCAGCTATCCAAGCCAAGCCCACGCACACTTATTGGCAATGGAAGTGATATTCACGCTCTAAAAAGAGGTGAGGGGATTATACTAGGTGGCGTTGTGATTCCTTGTGAGTTTCAATTCATTGCCCATAGTGATGGTGATGTGTGTTTGCACGCACTAAGTGATGCGCTTTTAGGGGCAATTTGCTTTGGGGATATTGGCGAGTGGTTTCCCGATGATAATCCAATTTATCAAGGGGCAGATTCCGCTGATTTGTTGCGTATTATTGTTAATTTCGTACGTGATGTAGGCTACAATATCCTGCAAGCAGATGTAACAATTTTTGCCCAAAAGCCTAAAATCTCTCCTTATAAAAGCGCAATGGAACGCAAGATTGCAGAGATTTTGCAAATCAATCCATTTAAGGTAAATGTCAAAGCCACCACCACAGAGAAATTAGGTTTTATTGGTAGAGGGGAGGGAGTCTTAGTGCAAGCAAGTGTGGTTTTAGAGTATTTTAATTGGGAAAATTTATTCAACTTTAAGGGGGAAATGTAATGAAAATTTTAATCGTAGAAAATGAAATTTATTTAGCGCAAAGCATTGTTTCAAAGCTTAGTCATTTTGGATTTGTTTGTGAGATGACACCCAACATTGAAGAAGCTTTGAAGTTTGAAGTTGCGGATATTATTCTGCTCTCCGCTAGTATTCCGGGTCAAAACTTTTATTCATTGATTGAAAAGTTTAAGGATTCCATTGTCATTTTAATGATACCTTATGTGAATGATGAAATGGTAACGCGTCCGCTCAAAGCCGGCGTGAGTGATTATATCGTCAAACCTTTTATGATTGATGAATTAGTCCGTAAGATAGAGCATTATACGGCTTTTCGTCAATTGCAAAAAGAAGTGGCATTTTATAGAGATTATTTTTGCGATTCTTTATTGTTGCCAACTTATACCATTAGCACAAAAGTTTCTTTTCCTCTTATTATCAAAAGTGTATCGCAGAAAGTCATTGATATGTGTGTCGTGAATTATGCGATTCATAAAAAATTTGCCATTAATTTCATTTCTCTTTATAAGAATCACAATTATAAAGACATATTTAAGAATATTTCTAAGACACAATTAACTTATATTGTAGGTTTTGAAACATTGCGCAAAGAAGAAAAAGAAGAATGTATCAAAGCATTTAAAAATATTCCTGTGATTTTATCCTGCTTGGGTGGAGACTTGAGTGATTTTAAAAATGTTTTTGAAATCAATATCAAAGAAATTGCGCAAGGATTTCAAGACGATGTTTTGAGTGTAGATGAATATATTAAAACAATGATTCTGAAGTTTGAAGACAAATATCCCGATACGGAGCTTAGCAAACGTCTAGGTATGTCGCGCAAAAGCTTATGGGAAAAACGAAAAAAATATGGAATCACAAAGAAAAAATAATTTGCCCAATTAGCGTAGGATTCTTGATGAAATCTCAATTTTTTACTACCTTTAGCGATTCCAAAGATTTTAGCAAAAAAGCTTTTTTGACATTATTCTTTAGCGGGTTAAGCCCAAAGGCTTCAGGGACTTTTGGCACATTAGTTGCTCTACCTTTTGCGTGGGCGATTAGTTATTATATTGCTTCTAGCACTTTATTGCTTCTAGCCTTGCTTATTTCTGTGGTTGCGGTTAAGATTATCAATGATTATGAAAAAGAGGGAATGCCACACGATTGTGGAGCAATTGTGATTGATGAGCTTGCGGGTGTGTGGATTAGTGTATCAATGCTTGGACATCACTGGTTAGGGCTATTGCTATCTTTTGTGCTTTTTAGGTTATTTGATATTTGGAAACCCTCCGTGATTGGCAGAATCGATAGAGAAGTTAAAGGTGGGTGGGGAGTGATGGGCGATGATTTGTTAGCAGGATTTTTTGCTGGGCTTTTGGGGCTTATTATCATTGGAATAATGCAAGAGATAGAGTTTTTAGATTTTATTTTCTACGAGGAAGCATTCAAGTAAAGAGAGATAACGGCTAAAGAATCCCTAAATAAAAGAGAAAAATCACGCCTAAAATGATTCGGTAGATTCCAAAGGGGATAAAATTAAAACGTGCAATAAAATTTAAAAACAACTTAATGGCTAAAAGAGCACTCAAAAACGCCAAGATAAAGCCAATCCCAAGCGCAAATAAATTTTCAAGAGAGATAGATTCGTAGCTTTTATAGAGGCTATAAGCACTTGCGGCAACCATAGCGGGCAAGGCGAGCAAGAAAGAAAACTCCGTAGCAACTTTGCGACTACAACCTAGTAACAAGCCTCCTATGATTGTTGCACCACTTCGTGAAGTTCCCGGAATCATTGCCAAAGCCTGAAAAAAACCAATCCAAAGTGCTTGTTTGTATGAAATCTTTTCTATCTTTTGGATAAGAGATCCCTTTTCTTTATGGGAAATTTCTAAAACAATAAACGCAATGCCGCCAGCAATTAACATAATTGCAACGGTTATGGGTGCAAAGAGTGCCTTAATATAGGAATAAAATAAAAATCCAAAAGTGCCAGCAGGCAAGAATCCTATACATAATTTTATCCATAAGTCAAAGCTGTTTTTGAATAATTTTTCCCAAAAGACAAAAAGAACTGCCAAGATAGAACCGAGTTGAATCACAACTTCAAAAGTCTTATGAAAGGTGTCTTGTGGAATCCCAAGTAATTCAGAAGCGAGAATTAAATGTCCTGTGGAGGAAATAGGTAAAAATTCCGTTAATCCCTCAACGATTCCTAAAATTGCGGCATTGAGTAAATCCATAAATCACCTTAAGAAATAGCTTGAAATGTGTAAAAATGCGCGAATTTTAGCATATTTGATAAAATTTTGCCAAATATTCGGCAAACTTCAACAATAAATCAAAAATAAAATTATAAAATGTGTGAAATTTCTTTTGGGAGTTTTTATGTTTAAAAGAATTTTGATTGCAAATCGTGGCGAAATTGCCGTTCGTATTATTCGTGCTTGTAATGATTTGAATATAGAATCTGTGGCGATTTATTCTCGTGCCGATAGAGATAGTATGCATGTCAAAATGGCTACCCATACCTATCCTATTAGTGAAGACCCACTTAAAGGCTATTTAGACCCAGATTTGATTATCCAAGCCGCCAAAGAAATGGAGGCGGAGGCAATCCACCCCGGTTATGGATTCTTGAGTGAAAATGCGGCTTTTGCCAAAAAAGTTAAGGAAGCAGGCATTGTATGGATTGGACCAGATTATGAGGTGATTGCCAAGATGGGCGATAAAAATGCCGCAAGAAATTTGATGATAGAAAATGGAATCCCTGTTGTACCGGGGACTGAACCCCTTAATGATTTGAGTTTGTATGAGATTCAAAAAATTGCGCGTAAAATCGGTTATCCTATTATTTTAAAAGCAAGCAGCGGAGGGGGAGGGCGTGGAATTCGTGTTGTGTGGGAAGAGCAAGACTTGGAGGCTTCTTTTGAGGCTTGTAAAAGAGAAGCATTGACATTTTTTAAAAATGAAGATGTGTTTATGGAGAAATACATTCAAAATCCACGACATATTGAATTTCAAATCTTAAGCGATAATTATGGCAATGTGATTCATCTGCTAGAGCGAGATTGCTCTATTCAAAGAAGACACCAAAAATTAATAGAAATAGCCCCTTGTCCTACAATGGGTATGGATTTGCGCCGCCGTATGGGAAGTGTAGCAGTCGCAGCGGCAAAAGCTGCAAAATATACCAATGCCGGGACGGTAGAATTTCTAGTAGATGACTACAATAATTTTTATTTTATGGAAATGAATACGCGGATTCAGGTAGAACACGGAGTAACAGAAGAGATTACAGGGTATGATTTGATTGGGCGTCAGATTAGAATCGCAAATGGTGAGATTTTAGACATTACACAAAGTGATGTTTCTGCACAAGGGTTTGCGATTGAGGCGCGCATTAATGCAGAAGATGTGCATAATGACTTTGTTCCCAATCCGGGTACAATCACTTCTTATTATCCGGCATTAGGACCTTTTGTACGGGTAGATAGCTATATTTATAAGGATTTTACGATTCCGCCATTTTATGATTCTATGATAGCCAAGTTGATTGTACGTGCAACGAGTTATGATTTGGCAGTGAATAAACTAAAACGCGCTTTAAATGAGTTTAAGATTCGTGGAGTCAAAACTACGATTCCTTTTCTTATGAATATATGCAATGATAAAGACTTTAGACGTGGAAACTTTGATACTTCTTATTTGGAGCAAAAAGTGCAGGATTTATTACCACAAGAGAGCAAAGACGATAGCGATTTAGTTGCAGCCATTGCGGTTGCGCTCGCAAGTGCTTTGGAGTGAGACTAAATAAATCTAGTTTTAAGTAAAATTGCATTAGAATTTGCGTTTATTTTAAATTTAAGGTTTAGTAATGAAAAGAACATACCAACCACATAATACTCCACGCAAGCGCACGCATGGTTTTAGAGTTAGAATGCAAACTAAAAATGGTCGTAAAGTCATCAATGCAAGACGCGCCAAAGGTAGAAAGAGACTCGCTGTTTAAGTGTTTTTAGGATTGTAATTTTGGTAACTTTAAACACGAAAAAAGATTTTGATAGTGTTTATAAGAGCCAGAAAAAATGGCATCACTCTCACTTTATTTTGTTTTTTAAAGAGAATCCACATAAAGCAGTAAAGCGGGTTGGATTTTCGGTGTCCAAAAAAATAGGCAATGCCGTGTGTAGGAATCTTATCAAACGCCGATTGAGAAGCATTTATAGAGAGTCTATGTCAAGTTTAAAAAATGGGGATATGATTTTGCTAGCAAAAGTTGGTTTAGAAAAGGTAGAATATAGAACTTTGCAAGAGAATTATCAATATGCTTTAATGCGTCTTAATTTGGTAGCTCAAGAATGTTAAAACGATTTTGTATTCAAACGATTTCTTTCTATCAATATTTTATCTCTCCAAGTTTGGGTAGGACTTGTCGTTATTATCCAAGCTGTTCTGAATATTCTCAACAAGTCTTTTTGTTTCAGAATCCTTGCATAGCTATTTGGAAGACATTGTTGCGGATTCTTTCTTGTAATCAATTTTTTAAAGGTGGCATCGCCTATCTTCAAGTCTCTTTAAAAATCCGACCGCATTTTGGTAATCTTGATTCTGTTAAGTATTGGTTAGTTCCCCATAAAACCCAAAAATATAGCCCTAAAAATGTTCCCAATGGTGTTTTTGAAGATTTACAAGTTCAAAAGTTTTATGTGATAAAAAATTATTCAAAGGTTTCCCGTGTTTGATAAAATTGATAATCTAAGCTCTCAAACTAGAATTTTGATTGCTGTGCTTCTAGCCCTTGCTTTTTTTGTCCCTTATAGTTATTTCTATAAACCCCAAATAAATGAAAATAATGCAACGCAAGCAACGACAAGAGAAATGCAAAACGTTAAGATAGAATCCAATATGATGGCGCAAGAGACTGCTGCAACGTCAGCTCAAAGCAGTGCAGTGATTGCCACCATAGAATCCGAAGGCTTTATTTACAAGATTGACCGATTAGGGAGAATCGCAGAAGTTGTTTTAAAAGAGGAAAAATATCAAAAAGATTCTATCCCATTAGCACTTTTTCCAGAGGATGTGGCAAATCCTAATAATCCGAAAATTTTAGAAATTCGTTTTTCGGATTCTTTGTTAAATCAACAAGCATTTAGCACTCCTTATAGTGCGGATTCTCACTCTTTGGAGATAAAAGATAAACCACGAACCATTACCCTAACTCAAGAATTGGGTGAAGTAAAAGTGGAAAAAGTGCTGACCTTTTATCCTAATGGATATTATGAGGCAGAAATTAATATTCCGCAAAATTATGTTTATTTTGTATCTCCGGGTATGCGCCCAAGCGTGGAGAACGATTCCTATGTGTTCAAAGGCGTGATTATCAAAGAATCGGATAATACCATTACAACAATAGAAGATGGCGATGCGCAAGGGCAAAGCAATTATGCTAATGCGAGTATTGTTGCAGCAGCAGACCGCTATTACACCACTTTGTTTTTTAGCAAGACGAATCATCTTAATGCGACAATTTTGAGCAATCCAAGCGAAAATCCAATGCCTTTTATTAGTGCCAATGGGGAACTGAAACTAGAGGGTTATATCGGTCCAAAAGATTATCGTTTGCTTGAATCTATCAATCCAAATTTAACCGATGTAGTAGAATATGGAATCATTACTTTTTTTGCCAAACCACTTTTCTTATTGCTTGATATGCTTCATAATTTGTGTGGAAATTGGGGTTGGGCAATTATTTTGCTTACACTCATTGTAAGGGTGGTGCTTTATCCTTTGACTTACAAGGGAATGGTGTCAATGCAAAAACTAAAAGAGATTGCACCAAAAATGAAAGAATTGCAACAAAAATATAAAGGCGAACCTCAAAAGCTTCAAGCTCATATGATGGAACTTTATAAAAAGCACGGTGCGAATCCAATGGGAGGTTGTTTGCCTCTATTGCTACAAATGCCGGTATTTTTTGCGATTTATCGTGTTTTGTTTAATGCGATTGAATTAAAAGGAGCGGGTTGGTTACTTTGGATTAAAGACCTCTCTGTAATGGATCCTTATTTTATTTTACCCATTTTAATGGGCGGCACAATGTATCTTCAGCAGCATTTAACTCCTACGGCTTTTAGCGACCCAATGCAAGAAAAAATCTTTAAATTCCTACCTTTAATTTTTACAATTTTCTTTGTAACTTTTCCGTCAGGGCTTGTATTGTATTGGTTTGTCAATAATATTTTCTCCATTCTTCAGCAATTGCTCATTAATAAAGCATTAGAGCGTAGAAAAGCTAGAGAAATCGCTGAACATAAACATAAAGATGACTAAGATGAAAAAGATAGAAGCAGAAACTTTAGAAAACGCATTGATTATCGCGTCTAATACTTTTGAATGTTCCGTAGTGGATTTAGAGTATGAGATTATTCAAAATCCCTCTAAAGGTTTTTTGGGGATTGGTAAGAAGTCTGCAATTATCTGTGCGCAGCCAAAGGCTTCATTCCAAAAACCCCTCAATGATTCCAAATTCAAAGATTCTAAAATGTCTTTTGATGCAATCCATCAAGAGCATTTCCAAGATAGAAAAGACGATGAACTTTCTTCGGCAAGTATAGAATCCCCAAAGGCAGCTTTCAAATATTCGTCAGAAGTCAGAGAAAATCCCCAAGAAGCCTTTAAAGAGGCTTCAAGGGATTCTAGCTTGCAATTTGCTAGCAAGATTCCTAATTATAGGGATAATAAACACAAAGAGCCAATGGATTTGCAGGTTGTTGCGCAGGAAGTGCAAAGGGAATTAAAAGCATTGTTGGAATTAATGCCCTACCGATTGAGTGAAATTTTTGTTGAACCTTACGATGAGAATACACTTTATATCAAAATTGACGGCGAGGATTCCGCTTTATTGATTGGCAAAGAGGGCTATCGTTATAAAGCCATTTCGTATTTGATTTTTAATTGGGTTAATCACGCTTATGGTTTGATGATTCGCCTTGAGATTGCAGAATTTTTGCGTAATCAAGAGGAAATGATTGCAAATTATTTGCTTCCTACGATTGAAAATATCAAAACTTTTGGAAAAGCTCAAACAAAGCCCCTTGATGGCGTGTTAGCGCATATTGCGCTCAAGCAGCTTCGCGAACAATTTCCCGATAAATATGTTTCTTTTCGCATAAATAGCGAGGGAGAACGTTATATTATTATTAACGATTTTCACCACTCCTAAAAGCATTTTATATGCTAAATGATGATACGATTATCGCACCTGCTACGACTTATGGCAAGTCTTCATTGAATGTCTTGCGTTTAAGTGGTAAGGATTCCCTAAAGATTGCTGCAAAACTTGCCAAAACGACACCAGAAAATCTTATGCTTTCTTTGCCTGCGCGTTATGCAAAACTGACTAAAATTTATTTTAGCAATAATGACTTGCTTGACGAATGTATTTTGCTTTATTTCAAAGCACCCCATAGTTATACGACACAAGATGTCATAGAGTTTCAATGCCACGGAGGAAACTTTATCGCACAGAGCATTCTGCAAGAATGTTTGCATTATGGCGCGCGTTTGGCGAATCCCGGAGAATTTACAAAACGCGCATTTTTGGGCGGACGCATTGATTTGTCTCAAGCACAAGCAGTTGCGAAGCTTATAGAATCTCAAAGTGCCCAAGCCCACCAAATGCTAATGCGCCATTTAAAAGGAGAAATGCAGGGTTTTTGTGAAAATTTACGTACAGATTTGATTACTTTGTTGGCACATAGTGAAGTTTTCATAGATTATGCGGAAGAAGAATTGCCCAATGATTTATTAGAGGGCTTAGAAAATAAACTAAATGCTATCCTAAAAACCTTGCATACTCTTTTAGAACAATCCCGAGCAAAGCGCACTTTGTTTGAGGGTTATCGGTTGTGTATTATTGGCAAGCCTAATGTTGGGAAAAGCTCTCTTTTGAATGCTCTTTTGCACCATAATCGCGCAATTGTGAGTGAGATAGCAGGCACTACGCGTGATAGTATTGAGGAAAACTTTATGTTAGGGGGGCACTTGCTGCGTCTGATTGATACTGCTGGAATTCATCAAACCAAAGATATAGTAGAATCTGAAGGGATTAAAAGAAGTTTGGAGAAAGCAGAGGAAAGTGATTTATTAATCGCCTTATTTGATGGTTCTTCTCCTTTGACGCGGGAAGATTTTGAGATGATAGAATTATTAAAAACCCATCAAGCAAGCAAAAAGATTTTTGTTTTGATAAATAAAGCAGATTTGGAATGCAAGATTGATGAGGAGGTTTTGCGAGAGTTTAGTCCTTTGAAACTTTGTTTGAAAGGTGATTTGTATGCCAAAGATTCCTTGCTAGAACATTTCAAAGGACATCTCCAATCTTTATTGGATTCCAAAGAGGAATCGCAATCTTTGCTTTTGACTTCAGAATATCAGTTTCAAGCCGTGCAAACTTGTATCAAGGCTTTAGAGGAATCTCTTTTGCCTTTGCAAAATGCGGAATTAGAGATTTTTAGCTTTCATTTAAATGAGGCATTAAAAGCCATTGCTTCTATTACCAAGCCTTATGAATATTCTCAAATGCTAGATGTAATGTTCGGAGATTTTTGTTTGGGCAAGTGAGAGAGTTTGGATTCTATAAACTTTGGTATAATTGAAAAAATCAAAGGGGAATAGATTATGGAACATCTTAAAAAGCCGAAATTAGGATTTGAACTTTTGCATAAAATATTTGTGGCGGCAAATATTCGCCGTTGGAATGACCAAGCAACTCCGGTTGAGTTTTTAGAGCTTGATAAGCAAGCGCATAAAATTGTGATTGCCTACTTGCTTGCGCATTTTGAAATCTTAGAAAACAAGCAGGAAATTAATTTTGAGCGATTAATTTTGCAGTTTTGCTATGAGTTTTTTGAGCGCATTATCTTAACAGATATTAAACCGCCGGTTTTTCACAAGTTAGTCAAGCAGCATAATAAAGCCCTTGTGGATTTTGTTTGTGCGCAATTAGAAGAGGATTTAGAAGGGTTTGGTTTTTTAGAGCCTATGCGAGAATATCTTTATGGAAAGGTAGATAATCTTGAAAAAGAGATTCTAAAGGCTTCGCATTATTATGCTTCCAAATGGGAATTTGATATTATCTATCATTTTAATCCCACAATGTATGATGTCCAAAATATCAAAAAGGCTTTGGATAAACAAGTACATGAATATTATCCCCTAGCAGGTATGCGACAAATTATGTATGAGGAACTCCGTGAGATTGTGGATATGTTTGGGCAGTTGAGATTCCAAAAACGTTGGAGTCAGACGCCGCGCGTGCCTTGCACTTCCGTGCTTGGACATACTCTTGTCGTGGCACTTTGTGCCTATCTTTTGGGTTATGATTTGGGGTTTTCTAAAGAAATGCAAATCCAACATTTTCTTTGCGGATTATTTCACGATTTGCCAGAAATCTTAACGCGTGATATTATTTCTCCAATCAAGAAAAATGTAGAGGGTTTAGACGCGTTTATCAAACAAATTGAAGAAGAGGCAGTGAGAGAGAAGATTTTAAATATCGTTCCAGATTCCATTGCGCAGGAAATTGTTTATTATACGCAAAGTGAATTTAGTAATCGTTATAAAAAAGAGGGAAAAGTAATCTTTAGCTCTCATAAGGGAGAGGGGTTTTTAGCAGAGATAGAAGCGGAATCGCCCAAGCAACCAATTTTTGGAGAATTTTTAAAATATTGCGACCATTTGAGTGCGTTTTTGGAGGCAAAGATTTCCATTGAACACGGGATTAAAAGTAAGGAGTTATTAGAGGGTGCGAGAAACTTAGAGTATCGTTATAACGATAAATCCCTTAAAGGCATTGATTTGGGTTATTTGTTTAGAGAATTTAAAGATTCTTGATTCCTTTGAGGCTAGCAACAATACAATCACTCATTTGCCTAACGGCTTGCATTGAACATTCTTTTTGCAAATCTTGACTTATTTGCGAGATTCTCTCTTCTAAGAGTTTCAAGCTATCCCATAAAACTTCACAAAACAAGTCTTGCTCCAAACATAAAAATCCAAGTCCTTTTTCTTCTAAAAACTTCGCATTATAGTATTGGTGATTTCCTGCCGCATAAGGATAGGGCACGAAGAGTGCGGGTAAGCCATTGGCGCATAATTCCCACAAGGAGCTAGCCCCCGCACGACAAATCGCAAAATCGCACTGCTTTAGAATCTTTGGCATTTGTGTGCTAAAGCCAAAGAGCACAACATCTACATTTTCTAATTCCTCCAATGTGCCAATTTGTAAATTTTTAGATTCCACCTCGTTTAGAGATTCTACACTTTCTTTCAGAATTCCTATTTTTAGATTGAGTTTTAGATATTCTT
Organism: Helicobacter sp.; assembly: GCF_014799995.1. Taxonomy (GTDB): domain Bacteria; phylum Campylobacterota; class Campylobacteria; order Campylobacterales; family Helicobacteraceae; genus Helicobacter_D. Next base: position 6,238 of record NZ_JAAVGY010000043.1, on the reverse strand, counting down.
CAAGCACGCGCATAAAGTCTGTTTTGCCACATTGGTGATAAATGTGCAATTTTCTTTGTTTAATGTCTTCTGCTAAGGCTAGAGCGAAATTATTAATGGCTCTAGCACCTTGTGAGCCTCCCATAAAAAGCAAATTTTCTATTTTTTGACGCACCCTTGCTTGAGCAAAAAATACTTGACTTACAGGATAAAATTTGAGGGGCGAGGATGGCAAATAAGAGGAAAAAAATATTTTTGCATAGGGTTTGAGAATCTTATTGAGTCTCCCGATTTGCGCATTTTGTTCGTGGATAAAGAGCGGAATCCTAAGCAGCACTGCCCCAAAAGCAGTAGGCGCGGCAGAGTAACCACCCACAGATAAGACAAAATCTACTTTGTCTTGTTCTTTTAGGATTCTCATTGCTTGTTTGAGTGCTTTGGCTTGCTTCCATAAGGATTGTAATTTGCCCAAGCCTTTTTTATTGACAACACCAGAAGTTTCTAAGAAAAATTTTTGTTTGAAACGAGATTCTTGTTCAAAATATGCTTTGTCTTGACCATTAACAGAGCCGATGAAAAGGCATTCAAAACCTTGTTTGTGGAACTCTTCTAAAAAGGCTTTTGCTACGCTTAGGTGTCCTCCTGTACCGCCTCCGGTAATCACTACTTTCATCTTGAATCCTATAAAGTTTTTGAAATTTTATCCAAATTGTAACATAGCTTCACACTTTTAGGGTATAGTGGAATAAAATGAATCCAAAATCATAAGAGTTTTTAAAAAGTTAAACTTTTTTGATACTTTTTATTGAAATATTGCAAAAAAATGCTAAGATAAGCAGGATTAATTTTAGGAGAATGTTATGGATAATATGGAAAATGTGTTTGATATTAAGTCGCTTACAATGTCTGTGTTGATGACTCCAGCAGTAGCAAACTTTAAGGGTAGGGTGCATGGGGGAGATTTGCTAAAACTCCTTGACCAAGTTGCGTACGCTTGTGCCTCTCGTTATTGTGGGAAATATGTTGTAACTCTGTCAGTGGATAGAGTAACCTTTAAATATCCTATTGAAGTGGGAAGTCTTGTAACTTTTTTGGCTTCCGTGAATTATACAGGTAAAACTTCACTTGAAGTTGGAATCAAAGTGATTGCAGAGGACATTCATAAGCGCACCGTAATGCACACGAATAGTGCTTATTTCACAATGGTGTGTGTAGATGAAAATGGTAAGCCTGTCCCAGCACCACCACTAGAGCCAAAAACAGAAGCAGAGAAAAGACGTTTTGAAAAGGCACTCAATCGCAAAAAAGCGCGTATAGAACTTGCCAATAAACGCTCTTAATATGTTATAATTTCTCTTTTTGGAGAAATTATGCAGTGGCTAAAGAAGATTCAATAATCAGCATACATCAAGAATCAAACGAACAAAAAACCGAAGAAATCAACGCAATACGTACAAATATTATGAAATATCATTTGGGTAAGTTTTGCAAGGCTAATGCCAATGCGCTTGCGTTAATTTTCAAAGCCCTAATAAGAGGGGAAGCTATTTATTCTAAGGTGCAGTTTCTACAAGACTCTCAAACAAACAGCCTGCTTTGTCAAAAAGTTCAAGATTCCAATCAAGGGAATCCAAAAGAGCCTGCTCAAGAATCCAAAATAGGCAGAATGTATCACAAAAAAGAATCCAAAATCAATAAAAAAGACTCTCTAGCGCAGCCCTCCCAATCTCCTAAACATCAAGAGATTCAAAAACCAAAGGAGAAAGTACAATCAAAAAAAGATTCCAAAGACTCTATTCAAGAGACAGAATCTATACCCGATAATCCCGCTACACCTTTTCCTTTAAATATTGAGGGGTGAGGATTGCGATTCCATATTGTGTTACACGAGCCTCGTATCCCACAGAATACAGGAAATATTGGCAGACTTTGTTTTGCAAGTGATTCGGTGTTGCATTTGATTCACCCGCTTGGCTTTCATCTTTCTCAAAAAGAGTTGAAGCGCGCAGGTATGGACTATTGGAAAGATTTGGAAGTCTATGAATGGGAGAGTTTGCACGCATTTTGGGATTCTCCATTGTTGCAGATTCCGCATTTCTTTCTGACAACCAAAGCCATTTCTCCTTATTATCAAGCTCCATTGCAATATGGGGCATACTTGCACTTTGGACGCGAAGATGCCGGGCTTAGCGAAGAGATATTAAAAGCCAATCAAGAATCGTGTTATACGATTCCAATGAAGAATAATGCACGTAGTTTGAATCTCGCGACAAGTGTTGGGATTGTGCTTTATGAGGGAATCCGCCAAAGAGATTTAAGCAATTTGTAGTCTGATTTATTACTAGAAATCTTACTCGTTGTGCTATGATTATTTGAGTTGCAAAATCATTCCCGATTCTAAATGTTTGGTATGGGGAAATTGGTCAAAAAAGGCGGTATGCAAAATCTTGTGTGTTTGTGTTAGAATCTCTAAATCTTGCTTTAGGCTGATAGGATTGCAAGAAATGTAGATAATGGTTGGGAATCGTTGTAGGAATCGACAGACTTCCACCCCTAAACCTGCGCGTGGTGGGTCAATCAATACCGCACCAAAACAAAAAGAATCCAAATCAATCTCTCTTAAACGTTGAAATTCTCTCACACGATTGAGAGCCTCTATACATTCTGTTCCGCTTAAGCGGATAAAATGGATATTGGTTGCTTGATTAGCTTGTGCGGCAAATTGTGCGGCTTTGATAGAGGTTTTAGAAATTTCAGTCGCAAGTACTTGGCGAAATTTTTGTGCAAGAGGAATCGTAAAGTTTCCACAACCGCAATACATTTCTAGTAAATCTTGAGAGTGAGAATCGCTTAAATGGTGCAAAATCCAAGTAATCATTTGTGCATTGATTTGCGGATTGGGTTGTGTGAAAGTCCCCTCAAAGTAGCGATAAAGATAGGTTTTGCCAAGAATCGTTAGGGATTGCGTCAAATAATCTTTGCCTACGATAAGTTTAATACCTTTGGAGCGTCCAATCAGATGAATTTCAAGATTCAAAGCAAGTTGCAATTCTTGGCGCAGAGTTTCCGCTAGCTGCTCCCAAGACTTTTCTAATTTTTTGTGATAAATGAGGCTCAATAAGAGGGAATGGGTTTGTGTTGAGAGAATCTCTAAACTAAAGAGATGTTCTTTTAGCTCTGTAAATTCCACGCGATTTAAAAGATTGCATAGAATAGGCAGTGTTCTTTGAATCTCTAAAACTAGATTTTGACAATTTTCTATACAAACAAAGCTTGTTTTTTGGCTTTTTGTAGTACCTCCTAAAGAGCGCATAGCAAAATGTATTTTGTCTTCTAAATGATAGATTCCAAGCTCTGCACGTGCCCTAAATCCTAAATCCTCAATGCTAAAGACTTCAAAATCCTTTATTCCAAGCAGTTGGCTTGTTTGTGTGATTTTGGATTCTAAACTCTCTCCTGTGCAGCCGCCACATTTCCCAAAATATTTACAAGTCATTGCTACCGAAAGCTTTGTACTAAATTCATCGTGAGTAAATTAAAGCCATCTACCAAAATAAAAACTAGGATTTTAAAGGGCAATGAAATCATTGTAGGAGGTAGCATCATCATTCCCATTGCCATTAGAATAGAACTAATCACCATATCAATCACCAAGAAAGGCAGATAGAGCAGGAATCCAATTTGAAATGCAGTTTTCATTTCGCTAATGATAAATGCGGGCAAGGCGATACTTAGGGGGACATCTTGCGCACTTTGGGGATTTTCAATATTGCGAATACGATAGAATAATGCCAAGTCTTTCGGACGTGTGTTGCGAATCATAAAGTCCTTAAAGGGTTGAGAAGCGCGTAAAAATGCTTCATCATAGGGGATTTCTTTGGCAATGTAGGGTTCTATGCCTTGATTGTAGGCGTCTTTGGCTACGGGCTCCATAATGAAAATTGTCAAAATCAAGGCAAAGGAAACTAAAAGTTGTGTGGGGGGGGATTGTTGTGTTCCCATTGCGGTGCGCAAAAATGCGAGGACGACTAGGATTCTAGCGAAACTTGTCGCCATTAAAATCAAAGAAGGTGCTAAAACAAGAAGCGTTAGAATGACGACAATATTGAGTGTCGCAACCAAGTCTCCCGGCTCTGTCGGTGCGCTTAGAGTAAGGTCTACCGTTGGAATCGTGGGGCTTTGAGGTAAGGGCGGAGGTGCTGCCCAAAGCGAGAGTGCGCTAAAAAGCAAAATAAATAGGAATCGCGCCATTAAAATTCTCTTGCTAGATACACAAAAGAATCCATTGTGTTATGCTGGGGATTGGATTTATTTTGCGATGTTTGCATAGGGTTTTGTATTGTGTCATTTTGCCTGTTTGGTTCTTGAGTTGGTGATTCTATATTATTTTCTTGGTTTTCTTGCTGGTTGAGATAGTTTTGTTGAATCGTTCTATCTAAAATATTTTGTGTTTTATGCAGAAGTCTATCATCAGGATAAAATCTAAATTCCACGCGCCGATTGCTCGCGCGATTCTCTTCGCTTGTATTTGGAAGGACAAAGCGACTTGCTCCATTGCCAAGAGAAGTGAGTTTTTTGGGATTGACTTTATTTTCTATTAAAATCTTAGAGACATTCAAAGCCCTAAGCGCACTCAAGCCCATGTCATCTTTATATTTTGCAGTAGGTACTATGGGGGAATTATCAGTATAGCCAATCACATCGGCGTGTAGATTGGGAGGCATTTTTTGCAGGATTAATGCAAGTCGCTTCAGAAATAAAATTTCCTCTTCACCTTCAAGTGTTGTTTCGCCTTGTCCAAAAAGCAGCTTTCCACTAAAACGCAAGATAAAGCCCTCGCTCCCATCATCAACGATATTAGATGGTCCCAAAGAAACGCGAATGTTTTCTTTGAAATCTAGGATTTCGCTTTCGATTTGTTTTACTTCGTCTGCACTCTCGGGTTCGGTTGTCATATCAGCTTGTTGTTGGATTCTCGTATTGTCTGGCTCTATTTTGATTCCCCCGCTAAGCAACGACATTGAGCCTTTCATACTTCCTTCGGCTTCGGTGAGTTTTTTTGCATCAAAAGTTACCATTGAGAGAATCAGAATAAAGAAAGTTAGAATCAAAGTAACCATATCGCCATAAGTTCCAAGCCAAAGCGGCAGAACTTGAGGGCAATCACAGGGCGGACAACGATTTGCCATTTACAAATCTTTATTCAAATTGGCTTACGCGTTGATTTGGTGGTAAGAATGTGAGCAATTTTGCTTCAAGCGCACGCGGGTTATCTCCCGCTTGGATAGACATAATCCCCTCTATAATAAGAAGTTTGACTAATGCCTCATCTGCGGCACGCACTTTTAAAATATTGGCAATGGGCGAACCTACAACATTTCCAACGAATGAACCATAGAAAGTAGTCAGCAAGGCAACCGCCATCGCAGGTCCAATAGAGGCAGGGTCGGACATATTCAAGAGCATCGCAACCAAACCAATCAAAGTCCCTAGCATTCCATACGAACCAGCAAAAGCCGCCCAAGTATCAAAGATACCCGCATTGTCTTTATGTCTTTCTAAAGTTCTATCCATATCTGTTTCTAGTAAATCACGAATGCTATCAGGTTCTGCGCCATCAATCGCCATATTGAGCCCACGTTTTAGAAATTCGTTTTCTTCTTGGTTAGACTGTTGTTCCAAAGAGAGAATCCCATCGCGTCTTGCTTGTGTAGAGTAATCTACGAGTTTTTTAATAAGTCCCGGGACATCAAAAGTTTGAGGTTTGAAAGCAATCATAAAGTAAGTGAAAAACTTTTTCATACTTTCCATTTTGTAAGCAATAAGCAAACTCGTGATAGAACCCCCCACAGTAATCAAAATAGAGGGAACGTCAAAATATGGCATAATCCCTACACCAAGTGCCATCGCTGTGCCTAATAATATTAGCGACAATGAAATTCCTGCAACTGACCCTAAATCCATACGCACACTTCCTTATAAAGAGTAGATAGAAATTTAACCCTAAAACATAATTTTGATTCCAAAACATAAATTTTAAACTTTATTGTGTTAAAATTTGTTTAAATTATCTTTAAAAAATTTATCACAAAAAAGGGTTTCAAATGTATTTGATTGATTTTGGTTATGATAGCTTTATCAAAGGATATGTTTTGAATCTAATTAGTGATAGACGAACAAGTGCAAAGTTAAAGTATGGGAATGAAATTAATACTTTCACATTTACAAATTTTACAGCCCAAGATTTTAATTTGTTTTT
>NZ_JAAVGY010000042.1 GCF_014799995.1 Helicobacter sp. | reverse complement strand
GTGGCAATTACCCTGCATTATTATACTTTAAAATCCCAAAAATAACTTTTAATCTCCTCTTTTTAAGCCCATAAAGTAGGCTTTTTCATTATTTTTTATCCTAAAGATTCCAAACTTTGTTTGTGTTTGTAAGCTTGATAGGCTTTGCAAGTCCAAATAAACCCTTTTGGATAGCTCCCTAAAAAAATGTTTCACGCAAAGACATTTTTAACCTTTCAAGTGAAAGGAACTAACTACGCAAAATACACCCCCCTATATGTAATTTTAAAAAATCTTGAATCCCTTGTATTAATGGGTGCAAAAACCGCATTAATGCAAAAAACGCCCCCTGCTATATAGAAAAAATTTCAAAGAAAATAAAGCTTTCGCCTTGATTTTCTTTGTGCTAAATTTCTTGTATTTTGTTATAATTACCGATTTAATTTAAAGAAGCTAAAAGGGTTTATTATGGATTCAAAAACGAAATCCCAACTTGCGACACCAACGCCACTTGACCATATTATTATCACAAATGCAAAAGAAAATAATTTAAAAAATATTAGTTTGAGTATTCCCAAAAATAAACTTGTTATTTTAACGGGACTTAGCGGCAGCGGTAAGAGCACTTTGGCATTTGACACACTTTATGCCGAGGGGCAGCGGAGATACATAGAATCCCTTTCAAGCTATGCGAGGCAGTTTTTGGACAAAATCGGCAAGCCCGATGTGGATAAGATAGAGGGGCTTACTCCAGCAATTGCGATTGACCAAAAGACAACGAGCAAGAATCCACGCTCCACTGTGGGGACAATTACGGAGATTTACGATTATCTGCGCTTACTTTTTGCGCGTATAGGCGTGCAGCATTGTCATTTGTGCGGCAAGCCAATCTCCAAGATGAGTGCGAGTGATATTATCGCGGAAGTTTTGAAAATCAAAGAGGATTCTAAGATTTTGATTTTAGCCCCAATTATCCGTGAAAAAAAGGGAACTTTTAATGATAAACTAGAATCCTTGCGTCAAAAGGGATATATTAGGGCGCAGATTAATGGTGTCTTGGTGCGTTTAGATGAGGAAATCAGTCTTTCTAAAACCAAGAAACACACGATTAAAGTCGTGATAGACCGCGTAATCGTCAATGCGGCAAACAAAGAGAGAATTGCAGAAGATATTGAGAAAGCATTGAAAGAATCTTATGGTGAAGTAGAAGTTGAGATTCTGCCTGAAAATAAAGAATCCAAGCCCACTTTAGTGCATTATAGTGAGCATTTGGCTTGCTTTGATTGTAAGGTCTCCTTTAGCCCATTAGAGCCGCTTAGCTTTTCGTTTAATTCCCCCAAAGGTGCTTGTTCTAAATGCGATGGTTTAGGGATTCGTTACACGATTGATACCAAAAAGGTAGTGCATTCTAGTTTGCCTCTAAGTGAGGGAGGAATCAAGATTATTTATGGATTCAATAAGAGTTATTATAACGAGCTTTTTCGCGCTTTTTGTTTGGCAAATGGTATCAACCCCAAAGCAGCTTTTGAGGATTTGAGCGAATATCAGCAGAAGTTAGTGCTGTATGGAAGCCAAGAGGAAGTGGAGTTTAGCTGGAAAACTTCCAAGCTCAAACGTCCTTGGGCGGGAGTGATTTCTATTGCTTATGATATGTTTAAAGACAATAAAGATTTGGGCGATTATATGAGTGAAAAAGTTTGTGAGGATTGCGGGGGGCATCGCTTGCTGCCGCAAAGTCTAGCAGTCAAAGTCGCCAATAAGACGATTGGGGATTTGTTGGATTTGCCTATTGAGGAGTGTTATGGGTTTTTTGCCAATCCTGCTAATTTTTCTCATTTGGACAATCAAAATGCAATGATTGCCGCTCCGATTCTAAAGGAAATCTGCGAGCGACTTTATTTTCTCTATGATGTAGGGCTTGGGTATTTGAGTTTGGGACGCGATGCGCGTAGCATTAGTGGAGGAGAATCGCAACGAATCAGAATCGCAAGTCAAATTGGTAGCGGATTAACCGGCGTAATGTATGTGCTAGATGAGCCAAGCATTGGTTTGCACGAACGCGATACGCTCAAGCTGATTAAAACATTAAGAAATTTGCAGCAAAAGGGCAATTCTGTAATTGTTGTAGAGCATGATAAGGAGACGATTGAGCACGCGGATTTCATTGTAGATATTGGACCGGGTGCTGGGAAATATGGGGGTGAAGTCGTCTTTAGTGGGAATCTTACGCAGTTGCTTAAGAGCAAAACACAGACAGCACAATATCTCAATGGAGAGAAAAAGATAGAATATTTTATCCGCCGCAATCAAGAGGAATGGATTGAGATTTTAAATGTCAATATCAATAATATCCATAATCTAAATGTCAAAATTCCTCTTAGGAATTTCGTGTGTGTAACGGGTGTTAGTGGAAGTGGTAAAAGCTCCCTTGTGTTGCAAACTCTGCTTCCTGTCGCCCAAGAGTTACTCAATAATCGCAAAAAAGTAAAAAAAGTAGATGGAGTGGAGATTATAGGTTTAGAACAATTGGACAAAGTGATTTATTTAGACCAAAGCCCTATTGGGCGCACCCCACGTTCCAATCCCGCAACTTATACGGGCGCGATGGACGAGATTCGGCAGATTTTTGCACAGACTAAAGAAGCACAGATTCGTAATTATGGCATTAGTCGTTTTAGCTTTAATGTCAAGGGAGGAAGATGTGAGAAATGTATGGGTGAGGGGGAGATTAAGATTGAAATGCACTTCCTGCCCGATATTATGGTGAAATGCGATGCGTGCGGAGGCACGCGTTATAACACGCAAACTTTAGAAGTAGAATATAGAGGCAAAAATATAGCGCAAGTTCTAGCATTAAGCGTAGATGAGGCGTGCGAGTTTTTCGCCAAGATTCCACGCATTTATCAGAAGCTTAAAACCCTACAAGATGTCGGATTAGGCTATATCACTTTGGGACAAAATGCGGTTACTCTTAGTGGAGGCGAAGCGCAACGCATCAAGCTTGCAAAAGAGTTGAGTCGCAAGGATACAGGAAAAACACTTTATGTCTTAGATGAGCCAACGACAGGCTTGCATTTTGCCGATGTGGATAGATTGACGCGTGTGTTGCACCATTTGACAGACTTAGGAAATAGCGTCATTGTGATTGAGCATAATTTGGACATTATCAAAAATGCAGACTTTATTCTTGATATTGGACCAGAGGGTGGAAACAATGGAGGGAAAATCGTAGATAGTGGCTCGCCAGAGAGAATCGCAAAAAGATATAAAAAAACCGCAAGCCATACGGGGAGATTTTTGGCTAAAGAGCTAGGAATGGAATCCTAAGGATTCCGTTGCTAGCTTAAAATTTCTTATTATCCGTTTCGTTGAGCACTTCAGTTGCTAGATTATCTACGACATTAGAAATATCAGCACAAGAATTTGCGATAGATTCGTTTTCTTGTGCTAATTGTTCTAGTTTTTCTACGGCAGAGCTGATTTTTTCTACACTTTGCGTTTCTTCCTTGATAGATTCACTCATCTCATTAATGCCTTGCACCAAGACATTGACATTTGCTTCAATCTCACTTAAAGATTTTCCTGTTCGTTCCGCTAGTTTGCGCACTTCATCGGCAACAACCGCGAATCCTCTTCCGTGCTCTCCAGCCCTTGCGGCTTCAATTGCGGCATTGAGCGCAAGTAAGTTGGTTTGGTCTGCAATGTCTTTGATGACATTTACAACGCTTCTAATGTCATCACTCTGTTGGATTACCTCACTGCTTTTATTGGCGACATTTTGTATAGAATCTGTGATTCCATCTACGGCGGCACTTGTTTGCTCTAAGGATTGCGCTTGAGCGTGTGCGGAAGCTTGAAGGTTCTTTACACGTTCTTGTAGGGTGCTAGAATGCCCTTTGAGATTATGGGCAATTTCGCTAGAGGTTTTGAGCATATTTTGAATATAACGTCCCAAGTCATTAATGTTTTCTACTACACGAAGCAATGCGCCTTTGCTCTCATTGGTTTCTGCAATATGCGTAAAATCATCTGTCTTGAATGTTTCTAGGGCTCTTTCAATTGTTTCAAAGTTTTGGTTAAGGTCTTGGAGTGTTTGATTGAGATAAAGCTTGATATTGTTGAGTTGTTGATTATTGGATTCGGTTTCTATGAAGCGTCTGAAATCACCCTCTTTAGCATATTCAAGTGATTTTAATGCTTCTTGCACGCAAGTCCGTTCTTTTTCTAGGTTGGCTTGAATTTCTTTAATATTGGCATTAATTACCCTTGCCATTTCTCCAAGCTCATCGTGTGTATTGATGTGCAATGGTTTGACGCTTGTAGTCTTGGAGTGTAAATAGTCAAAGAAATCTAAAATCCCTTTACGCAAAGTTTCAATGGGTTTTAAAATAATGCGCATAAGAATATTGATAAGCACGATAAGGGCAATTGCAAATACAAGGAGGGAGATTGCTAGAAAAGTGGTGTTTTCGCGAATGTGTCGATAGAGTATCTTTTCATCTCCAACCAAACACACATTCCATTCGGTTAAAGGGTTAGATGAGCAGATTCCAAATCTACTTTGTTTGTCTTGCTCAAAGAACAAGAATTTGTTTTGATTGTTTTTAGATTTTTCTACTAATAATTTAGAGATTTCACTTTGATTTAAGATTTCATCGGGATTTTGGGAAAGAATAATCTGTCCGCTTGGGTCTGTTGCGAAGATTGTAAAATGTTCGTTTTTTTGCAAAGACTCCAAATAGTCATTGAGGGGTTTAAGCGCAATATCTCCACTTACTACACCATAAAAACTGCCATTGTAGTGTAGTGGTGCGCCAAATCCAAAAACAGGAAGTTTTTTACTCGCCTGCAACCAAGCGTGATTTAGGATAATGGGTTTATTTTGTGCTTTGGTGTCATAATACCAACTGCGTTTGCGTGGGTCATAACCGCTTTCTGGAAACACGTGATTCCCATTGCTGCGCATCATTCTGCCATTGGTTTCTACGCCAAAATATACGAGGTTAAATCCACCTGTTTTTTCAATTAATTCTAAACTTTTAGCGATTGCCGTTTCATCGTTGATTTGATTAGCAATTTCATCTTTGAGACGATTGATTGCTTCTTGTTTTTCTGTAATGTAAGAAACGAGCAGAAGTTGGATAGAGTTTAGCTTGCCTTGATAGCTCTTTTCTTCTGTTTGTAATGTGCTTGTCTTTGTGCTTTGATATTGTAAGAGTCCAAAAACTAAAAATCCAATAATTGCGGTGAGTGTAATACTTAAAGTCGCCTTTAAACTTAAAGATAATTTCATTTCCAATCCTTTTTTAAAATAATGCTTAAAAAACTATAACTTAAACAAATTTAATTTTTATTGAATGTTATAAATATCTATGGTAACTTAGTAATGATTTTGAATATTGGTAACACTAAGTCAAAAATTAAATCTAAAATTTTTGTGTTTTGAAGTTGCAAGAGGAATTATGCTATAATCTACAAAATTTCATAACGAAAAAGGATTTGATAATGATGCCAAGTGTTCAGCAGCTGCTCATCGTGCTGTTAATTATTGTTGTGTTGTTTGGAGCGAAAAAGATTCCAGATTTGGCTAAAGGTTTAGGCTCTGGAATCAAAAATTTCAAAAAAGCTGTCAAAGAAGATGAGGAAGAAAGCACCGCGCAAACCAAAATTGAACAAGACAAAAAAGAATCTGTCGCAAACTCCACTAGTGAAACTACTAAAGTATAATGAATGACACAAAACATTAAACGAATTATAGATGAGGCTCTAGGGGTTTCTAGTATTTTAGAAAAACCACGTGATAAAAAGTTCGGTCATTTTGCGTTGCCGACTTTTAGTTTTGCTAAGACTTTGCGTCAAAGTCCGCAAGTCATTGCCCAAGAATTTGCGCAAAAGTTAGAGATTCTGCCACAAATTGCGAGTGTAAATGTGATGAATGGCTATGTGAATTTTAGCTTGAGCGATGAATTTTTGGCTGAATGTGCGTGGGAATTTTTGCAACAAGATTCTAAGAGTGCAAAATCGCAAAACGCCGCCAAGCATATTTTATTGGAATATGTGAGCGCAAATCCCACAGGTCCTTTGCATATTGGACACGCACGGGGTGCAATCTTCGGCGATAGTTTGGCGCGTATTGGTAGATTTTTGGGCTTTTGTATCACGACAGAATATTATATTAATGATGCAGGAACGCAAATAGAAAATCTGGGCAAGTCTATTTATTATGCTGGGCGCAATTTGTTTTTGGGCGAATCTTGTGCATTGCCGGAGGATTGTTATAAAGGCGAATATATTATAGATTTGGCAAAAGAGGCAAAGGATTCTTTAGGATTAGAAGTCTTTAGGAATCCCTCTAGCATTGCGACATTAAGCAATTTTGGAAAAGATAAAATGCTAGAGGAAATCCAAGCAAATTTAGCGCAAGTTGGAATCGTATTTGATAACTATGTCAGCGAAAAGGAGCTTTTTAAGCATTGGGATTCCACCTTACAAGCACTTAAAGAGCATTCTGGTGTCTATGAGCAAGAGGGTAAGCTGTGGTTGAAATCTAGCGAATATGGCGATGAAAAAGATCGCGTAATCGTGCGTGAGAATGGAGAGCCAACCTATCTTGCGGGAGATATTATTTATCATAACAATAAATTTGCTCGTCCTTTTGAGCATTACATTAATATTTGGGGGGCAGACCATCACGGCTATATTGCGCGCGTCAAAGCCGCAATTACTTTCTTGGGTTATCAGAGTGATAAATTAGAAGTGTTGTTGTCGCAAATGGTTGCTTTATTAAAAGGCGGCGAAGCCTATAAAATGAGCAAACGTGCGGGCAATTTTATCTTGATGAAAGAAATCGTAGAGGAAGTAGGCGCAGACGCATTGCGACTGATTTTTTTGAGTAAAAAGGCAGATACGCATTTGGAATTTGATATAGAAGAGCTAAAGAAGCAAGATTCTAGCAATCCTGTGTATTATATCAACTACGCACACGCGCGCATTCATACGCTTTTTTCTAAATCCAATTCTAGTGTGCAGGATTGTAAAAATATTCCAAAGGAACAATACATAGAATCCCTTAAAGGAATGGACGAAAGTTTGCGTGATTTGTTGGTGCTTTCCCTTGGGCTTGATAAGGTTTTAGCCGATGCGTTTGCGCAACGTTCTCCCAATAAAGTAGTGGATTTTCTCAAAGTGCTTGCAGGAGAATTTCACCGATTCTATAATGAAACAAAGATTCTAAATACTGCCAAAGAGGAGCAGATTTTAAAGGTATTGGTGGTGGTTGTAGAGACTTTGAATCTAGGGCTTGCACTACTTGGTATTACCGCTAAAAAAAGTATGTAAAGGAGTGAGTTTGAGTAAAGCAGTGATTTTTCCCGGTCAGGGGAGTCAAAGTGTCGGAATGGGCAAAGATTTGTTTGATAATAGCGCAGAAGTGAGACGATATTTTGAACAAGCAAGTGAGATTTTAAAAGAAGATATGGTGAAACTTTGCTTTGAAGAGAATCAGAAATTAAATCTGACACAATATACACAGCCTGCAATTTTGTTGGTGAGTTATAGCGTGTTTTCGCTGATTTTGCCCAAGATAAAAGGTAAAATTGCTTTTGGTTTAGGGCATTCTTTGGGAGAATTTAGCGCACTTTGTGCGGGCGGGGCGTTGAGCTTTGAGCAAGCTATCTCGCTTGTGAGCAAACGCGGCTATTTAATGGAAGAGTCCTGCAAAAAGAAAGCAGCAGGAATGATGGTCGTGCTCGGGCTAGAAGATGGAATCCTAGAAGAGTTTTGCACTAAAAAACGCAATAGAGGGCTTAAGGTATGGTGTGCCAATTATAATGGCGATGGGCAAATGGTGCTTGCAGGAAGCAAAGAGGATTTATTGACTTTGGAGGTAGAGATTAAAGGGCTTGGTGCAAAACGCGCCTTAATGCTTCCAATGTCTGTGGCAAGCCATTGTCCAATCCTAGAGGGAATGTGTGCGGACTTTAAGGTATTATTAGAAGAAGCACTTAGAGATTCTTTTGATTTCCCGATTATTTCCAATGTGAATGCCAAGCCTTATCAAAACAAAGCACAAGCGTTGGAATTGCTAGCAGAGCAGTTGGTTTCTCCTGTGCTTTATAAGCAATCCATTCGCAAAAATGACACAGAGATTGAGGGTTTCATAGAATGCGGCGGGAATGTTCTTAAGGGTTTAAACAAAAGATTGAGTTCCAAAGAAACGATTTCTTTGCAGACTTATGCAGAGATTCAAGATTTTTTGCAAAAGGACTAAAATGACGCTTGGAATTATCGGTGCTCTTCCAGAAGAGATTGCGCCTTTGCTAGCGCATTATAAAGAGTATGAGACAATAGAATTTGGCGGGAATACTTTTTATAAAATCCAATTAGCAGGAAAAACCGCAATCATCGCACGAAGCCGCATTGGCAAGGTGCATTCTGCTTTAACTGCTAGCAGTATGGTTTTGCATTTTGGTTGTGAAAAAATAGTCTTCAACGGAATCGCAGGTGCGATTAATCCAGCTTATAAGGTAGGAGACTTGCTCTTTGCTAGCAAGCTATGTCAGCACGATGTGGATTTAACGATTTTTGGCTATCCTTATGGATTTATCCCAGAGAGTGAGACATTTACTAAGAGTGATTCTGCTTTAAATGAAATCGTAAAACAGGTTGCAAATGAGCTTGGATTCCCTATTTATGAGGGTATCATTGCTTCAGGAGACCAATTTGTCAATCAAAGGGATAAGAAGCAATGGATACGCGAGACATTCCAAGCCGATGCAGTAGAGATGGAGGGAGCAAGCGTAGCAGTAGTGTGCGCGAATCTTAAAGTGCCTTTTTGTATTCTTAGAACCATATCAGATAGTGTCAATGATGAGGAATTGAAAGAATATAATGAGGAAGAAAGCGGCAAGAGAAATGTTGCGTTTGTCATCAAAATGATAGAAAAAATTTAATGAAGGAGACTGAAAATGAGATTAATTTTAGTGCGTCATGCAAAAGCGGCAAATGGAGAAAAATGGGCTGATGAAGATGATTTGAAACGACCATTAACGAAAAAGGGCGTCAAACAAGCAAAACAGATTGCAAAATATATCGCAAAAAAATATCCCGATGTAGATGCGATTATTTCATCACTTGCGTTGCGTGCGTGTGATACCGCGAAATATATCGCCAAAAAGCAATCCCATAGCACATTCTTTTTGAATCCAAACATTAATCCAGACGAAGGATTACAAGGATTTTTGGGACATAAAGAGGAGATTGAAGAGGATTGGCAAACCTTAGTTGTCGTAGGACACGAGCCAAGCATTAGCGAATTTGTACGTTTTATTTGCGCGAAAGGAACTTTGAATCTCTATGTGGGCAAGGGTTGCGTTGTAGAGCTAGAGCGAGAGAAAGAGCAAGAATGGTTACTTGTGGGCTTGCATAACTTCTAAAGGGATTCTATGTTTTTGGGTTATTTACCAGATATAGCAAGCAAGTTTAAAAAAAACGAAGTATTAAGCAAAGTTTTTGGCTATCTCTTTGACGCATTAGACG
Source organism: Helicobacter sp. (assembly GCF_014799995.1). GTDB lineage: Bacteria > Campylobacterota > Campylobacteria > Campylobacterales > Helicobacteraceae > Helicobacter_D. Next base: position 62,551 of record NZ_JAAVGY010000042.1, on the reverse strand, counting down.
AGAATAGCGAAGTGTATGAGCGTATTACTTCTTTGAAAGCGGGAGAAGAGTTTATCGTGCATTTTGAGGGTGGGGCAAGGGCGATTGAACAAGCTTACAACACAAAAACACCCAAGGAGGCTTTCTATGAAAGCCATTGTGAAATGGTGGATTTTCAAATGGTTGTTCGTGGAAAAGAGATTTTTTTTGTCGCGCCTAATAGTTTATGCGAGGTGAAAAATCCATTAGATTCTGCGCGTGATTTGATTGAATATCATTCTAGCCCTTTTCTTTCAAGCATTCAATTATTTACGGGAAACCTTGCGGTTTTTGAAAGTCTTGATGTCCATGCCGGTGGAATCTCAACCAATGCAGAATCTACACTCGTGCAAAAAGTTGTAGTTAAAATTCCAAAGAATCTTGTCAAGCTAAATTTTTAAGGCATAAGTAGCCTTCTCTACAAAGCGACTACTTTAATCTTTTTATGAAATCTCTGCTAGCAAGCTAAAGTAATGAAATTATTGCATTACTTTGCTTGGCATTGCGGACAGATTCCAATGAGCGCAACGGAAACTTCTTTGATTTGGTAAGAGGAAGCATTCGCACAAGAGTGTTTGAGTGATTCCATAGAAGCACTTCCCTCCATATCTGTAATTTTTCCACATTTTTCGCAAACAAGATGAATATGAGGCTTTTTTACAAGCTCATAACGTTGTTTTTGGTTGGGCAATTTGACTTCATCAACGATTCTAGCTTCTTGCATTGAAGCAAGATTCTTATAGATTGTAGCAAGCGACATAGAGGGATTGCTTTCTTTGATGTTTTCGTAGATTTCATCAATGCTAATGTGTCCAGACTTCTGAATTTCTTTCAAAATTGCTAAACGTTGGGGCGTGATTTTTAGATGATTGTCTTTTAAGATTTTTTCAAACATTTTAGAGATTCCTATATAGTGATAAGATTTTTCATAATTTTACAAAAATTATTTTTATTTATCAAGAAAAATTATTAATAAATAATATTATGGAATTTAGCAAGGATTCTACTTTGAAAAATTCGTTACAAATGACAAATTTATCTTTTATTATTTTTTTGATACAATCACAGATTATTTTGTTAGTTTTTAGGAGTGAAAACCATGAGAAGCCATTATTGCGCAGATTTAGGGGAGCAAAATATTGGAGAGGTGGTGAATTTATGTGGTTGGTGTAATACTTACCGCGACCACGGGGGGATTATTTTTATTGATTTACGCGACCGTAGTGGGCTTGTGCAACTCGTGTTAGACCCAAAGGATAGTGGCGAGGCGCATAAAATCGCAAGTGAAGTGCGTGATGAGTATGTTCTAGTCGCTAAGGGAAGGGTGCGCGCAAGAGGCAAAGGGTTAGAGAATCCCAAGCTAAAAACGGGCAAAATTGAGGTGCTAGTAGAATCCTTAACAATTGAAAACAAAAGTTTAACTCCTCCTATTGCCGTAGGTGATGAAAGCGTAGGCGAAGATGTGCGTTTAAAATATCGTTATTTGGATTTGCGCAATCCACGCTTACAAGAGATTTTTATCACCCGAAGCAAAGTGGCACAAGCGGTGCGCAATACGCTTAGTGGCTTAGGCTTTTTAGAAGTTGAAACACCGATTTTAACTAAGGCAACTCCAGAGGGAGCACGGGATTATCTCGTGCCAAGTCGTGTGCATCACGGAGAATTTTATGCCTTGCCACAGAGCCCTCAATTATTTAAGCAGCTCTTAATGATTAGTGGATTTGATAGATATTTTCAAATCGCTAAATGCTTTAGAGACGAGGATTTGAGGCTTGATAGGCAGCCGGAATTTACGCAAATTGATGTGGAGATGAGTTTCTGTACTCAAGAAGATGTAATGGCGGCTGCAGAAGCAACACTCAAAGCAATTTTTGGAGCTTGTGGAATCGCAATAAAAACTCCTTTTGAGCATTATACTTATAAAGAAGTAATGGAATCTTATGGGAGTGATAAACCAGATTTACGTTTTGGGTTACCCTTAGTAGAGGTGGCGGATTTGTTTGTGGAATCTAGTAATGATATTTTTGCGAATATTGCTAAAGATTCTAAAAATAATCGTATCAAAGCACTCTGCATCTCAAAGGGTGATGCGTTTTTCACACGCAAAACTTTAGGCGAGGCAGAGGAGTTTGTCCGCAAGTTTGGCGCAAAAGGTTTGGCGTATATTCAAATCAAGGAAGAGGGTGCAAAAGGTCCTCTTGTCAAATTCTTAAGCGAAGAAAATCTTAAAACTCTGATAGAGCGTATGGGGGCAAAAGTCGGTGATGTTGTGTTTTTTGGCGCAGGTGCGAAAAAAATCGTGTGGGATTATATGGGGCGCTTGCGCCAAAAAGTCGCCCAAGATATGGGATTGGTTGATGAGAATGCTTATAGATTCTTATGGGTTGTGGATTTCCCGATGTTTGAACGCAATGAAGATGGTAGTATCTCCGCTTTGCATCACCCTTTTACAATGCCGAAAGATTTAGATGTAGAGGACATTGAGGAGATTAGCTCTGTCGCTTATGATGTCGTATTGAATGGATTTGAGATTGGCGGAGGAAGCATTAGGATTCATAAAGAGGAGATTCAAAGTCGTGTGTTTAAATTGCTTGGTATTAGTGAGCAAGAGGCAAAAAATAAATTTAGTTTCTTGCTTGAAGCATTACAATTTGGCGCACCACCACACGGAGGGCTTGCGTTTGGATTAGACCGCATTATAATGCTACTTTGTAAGGCAAATTCTATCCGTGATGTGATTGCATTCCCTAAAACCCAAAAGGCAACTTGCCCGCTAACAGATGCTCCAAGTGCAGCGAGTGAGGAGCAACTAAGAGAATTGCATATCAAAGTGAGAGAAACCAAACGATAAAGGAGACAACAATGAAAAAGTTATTTTTGGTGATTGGAGCACCGGGCAGTGGCAAAACGACTGATGCAGAAATTATTAGCAAAAACAATGCCGAAAGTATCGTGCATTATTCCACAGGAGAATTATTGCGTGCAGAAGTTGCAAGTGGAAGCGAACTTGGGAAACTGATTGATAGCTATACAAGCAAAGGGAATCTTGTGCCTCTTGAAATAGTCGTCAAAACCATTGTAGATGCGATTGCAAATGCGCGTAAAGACATTGTGCTTATTGATGGTTATCCACGTAGTGTAGAGCAAATGTTAGAGTTTGATAAGATTTTAAAAGACAAAAAAGGCATTGAGCTAGTTAGCGTCATTGAAGTAGAGGTAAGCAGGGAAACCGCTTGCGATAGAGTGCTTGGACGCGCTAGAGGAGCAGACGATAATGTAGAGGTGTTTAATAATCGTATGGAAGTCTATCAAACACCTCTTAAAGAGATTCAGGATTTTTATGGTAAAAAAGGCGTATTGAAAAAGATTAGTGGCGAACGCACGATTGAAGAAATTGTCGCAGAAATGGAGGGCTTTATTAAGTCCAAAATTTAACCAATGGTAAGAATCTCTAGGGGCTATGAGTTATTATCAGCAAGCAGGATTCTGCTATAAATATAATTTTAGTTTTCAAGGATAAAAAATGAATGTATCAAAAATCAGTGTGGGAGAGAATCCCAATAAATTAAATGTTGTTATTGAGATTCCTTATGGTTCTAATATCAAATATGAGATTGATAAAGAATCAGGCGCAGTTGTGGTAGATAGGGTAATGTATAGTGCGATGTTTTATCCCGCAAATTATGGCTTTGTGCCTAATACTTTAAGCGATGATGGAGACCCAGCAGATGTCTTGGTGCTCAATGAATATCCATTACAAGCAGGAAGTGTTATCAAAGTGCGTTTGATTGGCGTCTTGATTATGGAAGATGAAAGCGGAATGGACGAGAAATTAATCGCAGTGCCTATTAGCAAAATAGACCCAAGATACGATAAAATCCAAAGCTTAGGGGATTTGCCGCAAATCACACTGGATAGAATCAAAAATTTCTTTGAAACTTATAAGACATTAGAACCAAATAAATGGGTGAAAGTCAAGGAATATAAAGATTTGAATGCAGCCAAAGAGATTTTGGATAAGGCAATTAAGAATTACAAATAAATTTTAATGTGTTTCAAAAAGTAATTTTTTCTATAAAAGATTGGGGATTTGTTTGGAATGCGCGAAAGCGTCTTAATTTATAATTCATCTTTTAAGGAAGCTTTTATAAAATAATAAAGCCTCACAAAAGTTGAGTGGATAATTCATAAAAATAGGAGATTGGAAATGAAAAAAATTCTTTTGGTTTCAGTGTTAGCTGTGTTTGGATTAATGGGTTGTGGTGGAGAAGACAAGGAAACAAAAACCGCCGCTCAAGATTCTAATAAAGTCTATGAAGTGAAGTTTGCACATGTCGTGAGTGCAAACACACCGAAAGGAAGAGCCGCAGATTTATTTGCTAAAAGAGTAGAGGAATTAACAGATGGGAAAATCAAAGTGCATGTATTCCCCTCTGCGCAGCTTGTAGATGATGATAAAGTGTTTCAAGAATTGAAACGCAATAATGTGCAACTTGCAGCACCTAGCTTTTCAAAATTTACACCTTTCGCAAAAGAATTTAACCTTTGGGACGTCCCTTTTATCTTCCGCGATACTGAACATTTGCATCAAGTAATGGACGGAGAAGTAGGAAAAATTTTAAAAGACATTATTTCAAGCAAAGGCTATATTGCGCTTGATTATTGGGACGCAGGATTCAAGCAATTTAGCACAAACAAAAAGCCTATCATAGAGCCAAGTGATGCAGAGGGGCAAAAAATGAGAATTATGAGCTCTAAAGTATTGGAAGAACAAACAAAAGCAGTCAAAGCAATTCCACAAGTTTTGCCTTTTGGTGAAGTGTATTCTGCACTCCAAACAGGGGTAGTAGATGCAGCAGAAAACCCACTTTCCAATCTTTATAATTCTAAATTTTATGAAGTTCAAAGCTCTATTACGATTTCAAACCATGGTTATCTAGGATATTTGGTTGTTGCAAGTGAAAAGTTTTGGAAAGAATTGCCTCAAGATTTGCAAGAAAAATTCTCTATTGCAATGCGTGAAGCAACAATTTTTGAACGCGAGGAAAGTGCAAAAGAAGAGAAAATGTTGCTAGATAAATTAAAAGCCGATGATAAGACAAATACAACAATTTATGAGCTAGATGAAGCGCAAAAGAAACAATGGCAAGATGTGATGATTGCGATTTATCCTAAATTTTATGATTTGATTGGTAAAGATTTGATTGAGAAAACACTCAATACAAAATAATCAATGATTACTTTTAAAGGGTTTTATTTTGCGTGATTTATTATTAATGATTCAGAAACCTTTTTTGTGGGCTCATAAAGACCCGGGCGTCAATAAGCTTTTTGCTATCTTAGATAAGATTATTGCAGGAATTAACAAAAATGTCGCCGTGATTGGAATGGCACTTGGAATCGTAATTACCGCAATCAATGTAAGTGTGCGTTATATTGCAGGATTCTATCCAGAAATTGGTTCCTTGACTTGGGCAGAGGAAGTGGCAAGATATTGTTTTTTGTGGTCAGCATTTTTTGGGGCAGCGTATGGCTTTAGAAAGGGAGTGCATATTGCCGTTACAATGTTGGTTGAGAAATTTCCGCCTGCACTTGCTAAGGCTTGTGTATTGGCAACACACATTTTAAACTCTATCTTTTTGGGCTTTATGTGCTATGCTAGTTTAATGGTTTGTTATTTAAACTATGAAATTGGTTATATGAGTGAAGCACTGCACGAAGTACCTTTATGGGTATTTCTTCTCTGTCTGCCTATTGCATTTTTGGGGGCAACTTATCGTTCTGTGGAAAAAATCTATGAAGTTTCTTGGACAGATGCGGATAAAGTTGTCAAAAATGCAGAAGAAGAGATGATTCACGATTCTGTGGTTAAAGATTAGTAAAGTTTGGAGAATCAATGAGTGTTGCATTTTTGCTGATTGTATTGTTTGGTTTGTTATTGGTGGGTGTGCCTGTTGCTGTTTCTCTTGGAGTGAGCGCAGTTATTACAATGTTACTCTTTAGCTCCTATGATATTATGGGTGTGCCTGAAATTATGCTTAATGGTTTAAAGCCCGCTTTAATGGCGATTCCAATGTTTATTTTGGCGGGTTCTTTGATGAGTAAAGGAAGTTCGGCACAAAGAATCGTAGATTTTGCTAGAAGTATCGTAGGGCATTTGCCCGGCGGTCTTCCGATGAGTGCTATTTTGGCGTGTATTATCTTTGCCGCTGTGAGTGGAAGTTCTCCCGCGACAGTAGTTGCGATTGGTTCTGTTATGTTTGCTGCCTTAAGTCAAGCGGGTTATCCTAAAAGCTATTCTGTGGGTGCAATCACTTCGGCAGGAAGTCTTGGAATCTTGATTCCGCCTTCGGTTGTAATGATTGTTTATGGAGTAACAGCGGAAGTCTCTATTGAAAAATTATTTATGGCTGGTGTTGTGCCCGGTGTGATGATTGGCGGAATGATGATGGTTTATGCGTATTTTGGGGCAAAACGATTAGGCTTTAAGGCTACAAAACCCGCAAGCTTTGGCGAGCGTTGGGCGAAGTTTAAAGAAGCATTTTGGGCATTACTCATTGTTTTTGTCGTCATTGGTGGAATCTATGCGGGGATTTTTACCGCCACAGAAGCGGCGGGCATTAGTGCGGTGTATGCGTTTGTCGTCTCAATTTTTGTCTATAAAGATATTAAGATTAAAGACTTGTATAAAGTGCTTTTAGATGCAGCAATCACTACGGCGATGATTTTTTTCATTATTGGTTTTGCGGTTGTATTCGCGCATTTCTTAACGAGCGAACGTATCCCTCATATGATTGCGGAATCTTTAGTGAATATGAATATGAGTTGGTGGCTCTTTTTGATTTTGGTTAATATTGCTCTTTTTGTAATGGGGCAATTTATGGAACCTAGTTCGGTGGTAATGATTATGACACCTTTGCTATTGCCGATTGCGTTGCAGTTAGGTATTGACCCAATCCACTTCGGAATCGCAATGATTGTGAATATGGAATTAGGTATGCTGACACCACCTGTTGGCTTGAATCTTTTTGTGGCAAGCTCACTTACAGGCTTGAGCCTCAAAGATGTTACCCTTTCGGTAATTCCTTGGCTTTGCGTCTTGCTGTTGGGGCTTGGACTTGTTACTTATGTTCCAATTATTTCACTTTGGTTGCCAAGTTTGCTAGGTTAATTGAATCCACAAGGCTTAGATTGGAAGAATCGCTTATAGCATTTTTTGAAAATGCGCCCCACCTTATTAGTTTAATAGCGGGGATTCTGACTTTCATAAGCCCTTGTGTGTTGCCACTGATACCTGCTTATCTCTCCTATATTTCTGAAATTTCACTTCAAGAGTTAAAGGATTCTACAAGACTTGATTTAAAGAAACGTTTTAGAATCTTAAGAAGTGCAGTATTTTTTGTTTTGGGGCTTGGAATTGTTTTTGTGCTTTTAGGAGCGGTAGCGGCTAGAATCTTGCAAGGTGGAATCCTGCTAAGCCCGATTCTGCGCTTTATTGCTGGAGGGATTTTAATCATTTTTGGATTGCATACATTAGGAATATTCAAGATTCCATTCTTAAACTATACAAGAAGTTTTCATACGGAATATCGTTTTAGAATCTTAAGAGATTTTTTGACACCCTTTTTGCTTGGGGTGAGCTTTTCGCTCGGTTGGACGCCTTGCGTTGGTCCAATTTTGGCGGGCATTATTTCACTCGCAAGCTTAGACGAAAGTAATGGCATAATTTTGCTAAGTATTTATACGCTCGGATTCTCTTTGCCCTTTTTGTTTTGTGCGCTTTTGATTGGTTATGCTTTTAATTTTTTAGAGCTTATCAAATCTCACTTTCAATGGATTGAACGATGTGCAGGAGGCTTATTAATTTTGATTGGAATCCTTGTTGCAAGTGGAGGAATGAGCGCATTATCTGCTTATCTTGTAGGGATTTTGGGCTAGGATTCTGTGATGACATTAAAAAATTTTGTGGATTTAGACGAGATAGAAAAGATTTTGGTGTTTGGGTGGCGCAATCACCTAAAAATCGCCCCTCTAATGAAAACACAAACGATTCCCCTAAAAGAGCATTTACATTTCTTGGAATCCTTGAAGCAAGATACAACCAAGCAATATTTTTTGGTTTTAGAAAATAGTGAAATCTTAGGCGTGATTTGCTTTGTGGATATAAGGCTTGGAATCTCTTGCGAATTTGGGATTTATCAGAATCCGGATTTGCAAGGATATGGCACAAAGCTAATGGAAGCTATGCTAAAATATGCTTTTGAAGTTTTAAATGTCGCGACACTTTATGCTTGTGCCTTTAATGATAACACCAAAGCCCTTGCGCTTTATACAAAATTTGGCTTCAATCTCACAAACAAGGACGCAACAATGAGCTATTTCACATTATCAGCGGGGGGGGGGGGCATTAAATAGCTATTTCATTGCATATTTTTGGAATCTTACAAGCAAACAATATGCAATCAAGACAAAGCTTCCTTTCGTCTTACAATCCCTAAAGTCGCAAATCCCCAGCTTTTCACCTTTGCATAGGAGTGCTTTATGCAAAGTGGGTTAAAAGTCGCGATTCTAACTTCTGCCAATCAGTGGTTTATCCCTTATGCTAGGGAGTTAAAAGATAAGATTGTCGGGGCGCAGCTTTATTTTTCTCACCAAGAAATCAAAGAATCTTATGATATTGTGTTTATTTTGTCGTATCATCAGCTCATAGAGCAAGAATTTTTAGAACGACATAGAATAAATTGCGTCATTCACGCTTCTGCACTGCCTCGCGGCAAGGGTTGGTCGCCTCTTTTTTGGCAAGTGTTAGAGGGTAAGGATTCCATTGTTTTTACGCTTTTTAGGGCGGATACAAAGGCGGATAATGGAATGATTTATTTGCAAAAGACTTTGCATTTAAGCGGTTTAGAACTCTATGAGGAATTGCGAGAGAAGCAGGCGAAAATGTGTCAGCAAATGTGCTTGGAATTTTTGAGCCTATTGCCGACTTTAGAACCAAAAGCCCAAAGCGGGGAGGAGAGTTTCTATCCTAAAAGAAGCCCAAGAGATAGTGAATTAGACATTACAAAAAGCATAGAATCGCAATTTAATTTATTGCGCATTGTAAGTAATGAGGAGTTTCCCGCATTTTTTTATAAGAGTGGTAAGAAATTTATTATAAAGATTTATCAGGATTCTGTTGTGGGGGGGGGGGAATAATTCCTAGTCTTTGTTTGAAGCTAGAAAATTATATTGATTTGCAAGTCAAGGCACAAGAGGAGATTTTGCAATACCGCAATGATGTGCGTGTGAAGTCAAACTTGTATCATCAGCATCATATTTCCTCCCAAGAGCATTTTGCCTTTATAGAATCTCTGAAAAATAATCCCCAAAAGCAGTATTTTGTCGTTTCTCTCTGTGGGCAAATGCTTGGGAGTTTGAATTTTTCCTTTCAAGATAAAAAGGCGGTAGAGTTTGGATTCTTTGCAAATCCTTGCTTGAATGTCGGCGGAATCGGGCGGGTATTGGAGCAGATTAGCTTATTTTATGTTTTTGAGATTCTAGGGGCGGAGCAATTACACTTAGAAGTGTTTAAGTCCAACAAGCAAGTAATCAATCTACACAAGAAATTTGGATTCCAAGAGAGTGGCGAGAAGCTAGTAAATGGCGAAGAAGTACTAGAAATGTCGCTAAAGAATCTAAGGGCAGAATCGTAATCTACTCTTAGGAGTAGATTTTAAGGTATTTGTATAAATAGTGTAAATGTCGTTCTTCTTCTTGCTTGACTTGATTGACGATATACCATAAGCCCCAAATATAATGCACTAAAATACGAGCTTGATACACTTCTTTTTCTGTGATTCCACCATAGATTTGGATAAACTCTAAGGCTTTTTTTCTTGGCACATCAAATTCACAAATAAAATTTGCAATATCCCATAATTTCGAGCAGAATCCAGAATATTCAAAATCTACTAATCTAACTTCTTTACCATTATACATTACATTTCCCCTTAGTAAATCCCTATGATTGAGCACTTGTGTGTCTCCTTGCAAAATATTAGCTATTTTTAAAATAAAATCACTTTCTTTTGAAGTAATGATTCTTTTGCCTGCTAGAGATTCGTATTTATGAATTTCATCTATAAATGAGATGGGAGAGAAGTCTTGAGGCATTGGAATAGAATGGAGTTTTTTTAGTGTTTTTGCAAGGGATTCTAAAAAGTGTGTGCTCAAATCGTTGCTTTTGGTTTGGTCTGAAAATCCATTCAAAAAGGCGCTTGTTTTAATATAATCAGAATAAAAAGTTGTTTCAGCAGAAATTTCAGTTGGGATTAGTGCAATGACCTTGGATTCTTGTTTTCTATCTACAAAGGATTCTGTGCCAATACCCGGAATCCTAAGAACCTTTGTGCCATTGAGCTCTATTTTGAAGTTATAATTTGTAAATCCTCCAAGCCTTAAAGCTTTGCCATTTGTGGAGCATTGGGAAGCAAACTCTTGTGGAGTGAGAAGAGAAGCATTTAAAGCATCTTTTAAGCTGTCAATCTCATAAACGCTATCTTGAACTTCTAAAATGCGGTAGGATTGGTGAGGAATCATCTTTAAAATTGCATTTTCATAATAATCTTGTGGTTTGCAAGTTTGTAAAGATTGTTTAAAGGGCTCTATATCCTTTGCACCAATAAAACTAATGCCACATTCGCAAAGCCCACTTTTACAATTTGTGTCTATTCGTAGGAGATTGTTGTTTGCATCTATTTCAAATCCCCAAGTTAGTGCGGTAGTTTGGTCAATATGTTGGGCTATAAGTGTAGAATGTTTTGTGAGTGATTCTAAAAATGCCCCATTTTTAATATAAGAATCTCCATTAATTAATAGAGTATCGCCTACTAAAAACTTTGAAGCAAATGCAAGAGTTGCTGCACTATTGGTCGTCTCAAAGTGTGGAAAATATAAGGTTTGGAATCCTAATTTTTGAGATAGAGAATCTATTTTTTCTGCCTTGTGTCCCGTGATAACTAAAATATCAGTAATCTTGTGGGATTGTAATTGACAAATTATCCTCTCTAGTATGCTTTGGTTGTTGAGAATTAAAAGTGGTTTTGGCTTGTTTAGTGTGAAAGGCAATAGCCTTGTGCCTTTTCCAGCAGCTAGGATAATTGCTTTCATTTTTTATCCTTTAAGATTGAGTCTATTTGTGTTTTGATTGCTTGACATGAAGTGCCGATATTATAGACATTGTCATCACGCAAATTTTGGAAAAATTGTTTTTGGGATTCAAAGTCAATGGAATCAATCTTGCTTTTAAGCTCGGCGAAGTTGCGTGAATTTTGCTTTTCTATAATATATCCACCTCTTTTTAAATCTTTATTCAAAGGAAAAGGCATAAAGAAAAAGCTAGGTTTCAGAGTTGCATAAGAATAAGTAAAGGCTGTGGCAGACCAATCTGTAACTAGATAATCGCTGAAATTAAAGAACTCATTGCCCATTTTGCAGTCAAACGAAACGCGGGGTTGGTTTTGGAATCTTGCTCTAATTTGTTGATGAAAGAGGTGGTTGTTGGTATAGTTTATTGGGTGGGAGCGATAAGAAATATTGTATTGCGTATTTTCTAACAACCATTCTATCATATTGCAATCAAAACCCGCATACGCATTGAGGTTAGAATATCTCATATCCACATAACGCAAAGTGGGAGCATAGGTGATAGTGTTTGCGGGGGTGTAATGGTAATTTTCTAAGGTTGTATCAAATTGCGGATAGCCACAAGGCAATAATTTGACTTTCATTTTGCTAGTTCTTAGCTTAAACTCTTTCATTGCTGTTTTTGAAGGCACGATGATGTAATCTATATTATCACTAACACCGCAATCTGTCGTTAGTCTGTGGGGCAAATAAATGCGTTTGGCTTTTTTGCTTAAAAATGTGCGGTCAATTTTGCCCTCTTGATAGCCTACTTGGTCTGCAGTGATGATTAAGTCAATCTCTGGAATATCGGTGTTTAGATAATAATGCGTTTCGCCATCTATAATACGATAAGGAAAATGAAAATTATGGTGGGCTGATTTTTCAAAATCGTCATTTAGGATGCTATCCACAATCGTGATAACATTGTAATCTTTCTTTAGTTCGGAGATGAGATTGCCGTAATTAGAACGATAAGTAGGATAATAAGAAACAATCGCAATATTTTTTTTCCTAGAGCTTAGGGATTCTTTGATTTTTTGGGTAGTCAGTCGAATAAAAGTATCAATTTGGTATTGTGCATTCATAATAAATCCTCTTGTGTAAAATTTAGAATCTCTTGTGTTTTTGCTGGTGCTAGATTTGGCAAGTCTTTCAGCGTTTGCTTGAGTTGTTGTTGCGAGAAGCTAAAAAAATTGAAGCGACTTATTAATAAATAGAAATGGTCTTTTCCGAAATCAATAGAAGTAAAACAAGGCAAAAAAAGCACGCTTGGCTTTAAAAATCTTAAGTTAAAACATAGGGCAAGTGTAGAAAAATCTGTGATGAGCGTGTCGCAGCTTTTGGCACTTTGTAAGGATTTTATGGGTTGGATAGAGGGGAGGGAATCTAAAATAACTTTGTGGTAAGATTTGGGAGTTTTGGGATTGGGGAGATAGAGAACTTCATCTCCTGCCCCCCCCCCCATTTATTTGCTTCTAATAAGCATTCAAGTACAGAAATATCGTAGCCGCATAAAGCATTGGCGTGTAGAATGTCTTTAGATTCTCTAAAACTTGGCGCATAAACAAGTTTCATTTTACTTCCTTTGTAGTGGTATTTGTTGTGTCATATTTTTTAGGAATCTCCATCCAAGTTTTTGCTGCGCGTTTTGTAACTTCCAAAGTTGCATCCATTCCCCCTGCAAGAGAAAAAAGCCAAAATTTATGTGCATAGAGCCAATCAATTTGTTTGACTTGTTTTTCAATGAGCGTTCGCACAGGACGCACGGCGATTTTTGCAAACTCTAGCTCTTGATGCACGATATAGGATTGCACCGCATCAATGAAGCATTTGATAAAAATATCCTCTTGAAAGAAATTTTTAACATCATCAATCTCTTCTAGTAATTTATCCATTTTGGCAAAGTTGATTTTTTCTAGCTTATTGGCACGATTGAGCCGCTCTAATTCTTCTGTCATCTTAACAACTCTCAAGAAGAGCTTTTCTACTATTTTTTTTCTTTTGTAGCCATAATCTAAAAATTCTTTGACTTTTGCCTTGATGAGTTTTTGATTCGCAGCAATTTGCGCTTTGGTAGGCGGTGTAAGCTGGATAGGGGACTTTTTCGCTTTTGGCAGAGATTCTAGCACCTCTTGGAATGGAATCTCTTTCGTCCCTGTGATTCTTGCTCCTCCTTCTGTGGCGTTAATCACCTCTATCGGGTAAGGTGTTTCTGCAATGTCCTTTTCAAAGAAGTTGAGAAACATTTTCCACACATTGCTTGTTTCCACGACACCCTCTCCGCCATAGGCAGGCACTAGAATCTTGTCTTTTGCATTTTCTTTTGGTTTGTATTGCGTTTCGTTTTCGCCAAATATTGCGTCTTTGGAGTGTGTTTTGCCATCAGGAGAAAACGCCAAATCTTGCCCGATAAAAATGCAACGTTTAAATTGGCTATGCACAATGAGTTCGTATGCCATATTTGCAGCACTCATTCCGATTCCAGCATAGCCATATTCTTTTAAATCAAAGAATCGCGTATAGCCAAAGGGGCGCATACTATAAGTTTTGATTCCTTTTGTAATCGCCTTGCTTGTCGCTTGATGCACAATGCTAGTGATTGCAAAAATCACATTTTTTTGTGCTTCTTTGGGAGTTTTGATATAAAAATCTGCTGTGGGCTCTACACGTTCTAATGTTACGACAATGTCAGGTTTAATCTTGTGCTTCACAAGAATTGGGAAAGAAGCATCAACGCAGAAAATCGTAAGATATGGGGCGTATTTTTTTAACAAAGGTAATTGCTTATAGAGCGAAGGTCCTGTGGAGACAATCACGGCAGTTTCTGTGTTTTTGGCAGATTTAATAAAATCTAGCATAGAGGGCGTGGTAATCATTTCGGGGAGATTTTGCAAATGGTGTTCTAAGCCAATCAAGGCGTCAATGGCGTCATTACCCACAGAGATGACATGGTGTTCTAGTAAGCGGACAATAAGGGTGTTTAAATCCAAGCATTCTTTCGTGTATTGTCCATAGTAACTATTGTAAAGATGTAAATTGTAAATACGAGAATAAATCCATTGCCCCTCACTAGACAAATAGGAGCTTAAACTCCCAAAATCCGTTGTTTGTGTCCAAAAAATCAAAAGCTTTTGCTGTGCAATTTCTTCGCTAAAATCCGCGAAGTTTAATGCAATGTAAATTAATTCCAATTCGGGCTCAAAAATAAAGATTTTTTTCAGAGATTTTGCATTTTGGTTTAGCAATAAACGATAAAAAATGCCGTTTCCAAAACCAAAAAAGTATAAAAATGGATAGAGTGCAAAGGGTTCAAATTCTTTTATTTTTTCCAATGTCTGCATTAAGGGTTCGTTTTCATAAAGTGCAATCTTGTTTTCTTTATCATAAATGTTAATATTTAAAGGGTCATCTCCAATATAGACTTCGTATTTTTGATTGGGGACTAGGAATTTGAGCTGCGCTGCTAACATGGGATTGACTTTGGAGAGGGCGTCAATGTTTTTGTCCAAACGAGAATTGAGAGATTGAGACATAGGGATTCCTTATAATGAATTAAGCTAAGAAATTATAGCAGAAAAAGCCCAAGAGATTGGGCTTAAAACTATTGTAAAAGTCTCAAAACATTTTGTTGCACTTGGTTAGCTTGCGCCATTGCGAAGCTTCCGGATTGTGCTAAAATGTTTGTTTTAGAGAAGTTTGCTGATTCACTTGCGAAATCCACATCACGGATTTGAGATTCTGCGGATTTGACATTGACTTGTGTTACAGTAATGTTGTTGATTGTTACCACAAGTTGTTGTTGCACAGAACCCAAATCCGCACGGATTCTATCTAGGTGTTCTTGTGCGGATTGTGCCATATCCATAACCGCCATTGCACCTTCCATACTTGTTACACCTGCCCCGATTCCGTTTTTATTGACAAAAGCGGTAGCGGTGTTGTAGTTTGCACCAATGGCTGAAGCGACATTAGCGTCAAACTCACCATTGACGCTGCGAAGATTAACGGTGTATTGTGCAAGTCCAGAACCTGCTTGGATATTTGTCGCACCAGAGTGCAAGCCAACTTGAGAATAATTTACGCCAGAGACGAGAATATCCCTTGCATTGAGACGAATCAAAGTCAAGCGTCCAATGATTGCGTGTGTGTTTCCTGAAACTGCAGCAAAGGAACCACCTTCTGTTATTGGGGCATTCGCACTATTGACGCCATTAAGCACGTGAGAGCCATCATCTACATGGACAGAAATTGCCCTTCCGTCATTACTTGTGAGTTGTAACGCCCCAGAGATACTAAGGGAAGCATGCACGCCTGTGCGCTCTTTTTGTGCGTTGATTGCCGCAATCAATCTGCCATCATAGTCATTTTTTTGCACATCATTGACATCGCCGATTTGGATTCCATTAATGGTAAGTCCGCGCACAGTTCCAGAACCAATCGCACCCACGCCTTGCCCCATTACGACATAAGTTGCACGCACGCCAAGTATATCAGAGTTTTTGTTGATTGCCTCTGCAAGTGCCCCAATTCCTGTTCCCGCAGTAGTGGAGATTTTGATAGATTCAATAGCGTAGTTGGAAGTTCCATCAGTATTTAAGAATCTAAGTGTAACTTCTGAAAGACTATCTGCCCCAGCACTAACAGACATTTCTGCACCGGTTTCGTAGCGAACATGTCCGATTTTCAAAGAATTTGTTGGTTGAATGGAAGCCTTAACGGTTGTGTTAGAATAAGCACCAATTTGGAACTCTTTATTGGTAAATGCACCAGAGAGCATTTGTTGCCCGTTGAAACTTGTAGTGTTTGCAATATTGTCTAGCTCTTCCATTAGTCTTAAAATATCGCTTTGGAGAGCGTTTCTTGTTGTTTTTGTTTGTCCATCTTGTGCAGCTTGAACGGCTTTAGTTTTAATCAAATCTAAGATTTTGATTTGCTCGTCCATTGCTTTATCCGCAGTTTGAATCATACCAATTGCGTCATTGGCGTTTGCTGTTGCTTGACCAAGAGCGGAGGCTTGAGAGCGCAAACTATCGGCGATTGCCATACCTGAAGCGTCATCTGCCGCTTTATTGATTCTTAAACCAGAGCTTAATTTCTCTAGCGATTCTGCCATATTGCGATTATTCACAATTCCTGAAGTGTGTGCGTTTAACGCATTCACATTGGTGTATATCCTATAACTCATTATGCATCCTTTGCAAAAATAAAATTTCAAGTGGTAAAGCAAATGGTGTTCCACTTTTTGAAATTGTGTTGCAAAAGAGGCGATTTTTGCTGTCATTGTGAGGGGCAAAGCGACGAAGCAATCTATAATATTGAATTTCTTGAAAGATTCCATTGTATATTTTCTGTATGCAACATTATGGATTGCCACGAATTGCGAGCAATTCTCGCAATGACAAGTGGATAGCTGCTTTTATGCAAGATGATAGATTGCCACGATTCCTTGCGGAATCTCGCAATGACAATGAGCTAACCACTGCGTCAGGCAATCCAAATCCAAGCAAAAATTGACTTATTTACATTATAGATTGCTTTGTTACCTTGCTCTTTGCAAGGATTTTGTAATTATCATAGTATTTTTAACTAAAGTTTTGCTAGAATTTGCCGATATTATAGAATCCTAAATGCAAAGATAAAATAATGCAAATAATTGTAGAAGAGATTTTTACTAGGCTTAAAGACGCTAGTAGCAAGCAAGCTTTCAATGAAGCAGTAATGTTGATTCGCTCTTTAGGGCAGCAAGAGCAAGAGAATTTGGAGTTTGAAACAAGAGTGGAGCTCATTACTTTATTGCGTCAAAAGTGCCTAGAGCTGATTTATCAGAAAGGCGACATTCCAGATTATAATGTTTTGTGGATTTATGGAATCTTTGGAGATTCTAGCACCAATTATGCAGATAAGATTCCACAAGATACGCGATTTGATACTTATATTGACTTACTAAGTTATGTTAAAAGCACGGAATCTGATTATGAACGTTTAATATTTATTCATTGCATTAGTGTGGCAATGATACTTAAAGGAGAGGGAGAAAAGGCGGTTAAGTTTTTCTTGCGTCATATTATTTATTTGGATTTGATGGAAACCTATATGGACGGGCTAAATTCCTTTATGCTAGACTTTTTGTTTTATTATCATATTCCGATTGAATGGATTTTAGAGATTCAAAAGGAAGCCTTAGAAGAAGAGTATTTCAATCAAATAAACGATAGGAGAAAGAAATCCATTTTTTTATGGAATATGCACATTTTTTGGAATGTCAAACATTATTTTAATAATTTAAAATGGCGTGAGAATTTTCCTGTATGGCTTGGGGTGCTTGAACGGCTCTTGAAGTGCGGAAATTTGGATTTGGCAATGTATGTAGAGTTTTATATCTATCATAAATTTGGCAATTCCGCGCAATTAGCAGAGGATTGGCAAGAATATAATGACAAGGTAGTCAAGCTCGTAGAGCCGTATTTCGTAGAATATGGCAAAACATTGCCTAAATGCAAAAGCAAAATTGACAGACAAGAGGGGCGTAAGGTCAAAATTGGAATCTTAAAAGACAGAATCGTAGAAAATTCACCTTATAAAGTAGAATATTCTTTGATTAAGACATTGTTAAATGATGAAGAATTTGCGAAAAAATACGAGATTGTCGTCTATTCTATGGCTTATATTCAAAAAAGTTTAGATGATATGCAGGCAATGCGAGCCTTAGCAGAGCTTGGTTGTGTCGTGATGAGCCCCGCATACCATTTGGTGCAACAATATAGCTACTATGTTCCGCATTTACAAAAAGCAATGTTGTTTAGAAATAAAATCCTAGAAGACGAAATAGATATTTTAATCTCCACAGGCACGATTGATGCAAGTGATTTTTTGTTTGCTACAAGAAGTGCGCCAAAACAGATATTTTGGAGTCACGGAAATGGGCGATACGATATTGTCGGAATTGATGAGAGGATAAGTCATTTTGCTCAACAATCACCGCAATATGTTTTCAAGGATTTTAAAGTCTCTATGGACGCAGAGAAATTCTATAATCCCCCGATAAACCCTGAAGCAATCAAGGCAGAAAAGGCGAAGTATCCTATTAAAGAAGATACGATAGTGCTTGGTGTGATTGGCAGACTTGTAAAAGTAGATAGTGAGGAATATTTGGAGTGCATTGCAGAAGTGATGAAAAAACATCAAAATACGATTTTCATCGCTGCTGGGGCGGGGAATGTCCCTGTGATTCGCCAAAAAGTGGAGAAGCTTGGAATCTCGGAGCGATTCTTTATGCCCGGATTCGTGAATGCACATCTCTATGGGCATTTGATTGATATATTTTGCAATACTTTTCCATTGGGGCAGGGGGAAAGTTGGTCAGAGTTTAAAGCCAAAGGTACTACAAAGCGTCTTATTGGGGTTATAAGTAGAGAAAAGGTTGTATCGACTTATTTGCAAATTATGGAGGATATTAAAGAATGTTTTATTGAAAAATATGGTGAAGCAATGTATCAACAAGCATTTGAAAAATTAAAAAATCTTAAAAGTGCTTATTGGGCTTTTGACGCAAATGAATTTAAGAAAAAGCTATCTAGGTATATTCAGATTGACAAGGCAATCGTCATTAAAGAAAGAGATGATAACTTATTGGATAGGATTCTTTTATCAAGACAAGAAATGGGTATTAGACAATTTATAAAAGCTATGGAAATGTAAAAACAATAAGATTTTGACTGAAAGTGAGATATAAGAATGCTAGAACAAGGTTTTTTGGAAATGTTGGAATTTGCTCTTAACGCAATGAGGAGCAAAAAGCAAGATGTGATTTTAGATTTTGGTTGCGGTAATGGACGCTTTGTAGAAGCAATGCGGGGAAAGGGCTTTTTAGCTTATGGTTGTGATATTACTCCTGAATTTAGAGGAGATATTTTTTTGCAAAGACAAGGGCTAGAGCAAGATGAGCTAAGTCGGGCGATTCGTTATTATAGGTTGGGAGAAAAATTGCCTTTTGAATCTGACAAATTTCAAGCAGTGTTTTCTTATCAAACATTTGAACATATTAAAGATTTAGAGGGTTCAATCAAAGAGATATCACGTGTCCTCGGGGGGGGGGATAATGTATAGTGAATTTGCAGCTTCTTATCCTTTAATAGATTGCCATACGGGATTACCTTTGGTTTGGGCTATTCAAGGAGTGAAGCATAGAATGATTCAAAAGTTATATTGTTATTTCGCTGTGAAATTTGGCTTTGTTAAAAAAGAGGAAATCTCTCAAATGTGGAGATTTTCACGCAAATATTTGTTTTATCGGAGTTATCATCAGATGGATAGCATTTTTAAACAAAATGGATTTAAAGTAAAAGATATTACCTACAAAAGACGATTTGAGAGATTTTTATCCGATGGAGTTGGCACGATTAGGGAGCTTTGGAATTATAAAATTCATAGAAAGAAAGGTATTTCTAAAAAAATTGGATTTTGTGTGAAATGTTATTTGTATTTTCACGCAAAGTCATATCGGCTACTTTCAAATCGTGTTATACTACTACAGAAGGACTAAAATGAAAGGAATTTTTATTAAATTTCAAAATACGATAGAAGCTAAAATACAAATAGAATCTTTATTTGATGAAGTCTTAGAGTATGAAGTTGATGCTTTTTATTCGGAAGAATTTTATGAATTATTGCGAAAACACTATCAAGAAGTAAAACAAAAGCAAGCAGTGATTATCGGATTAAACTATTCCATAGAATCTTTAGAAGATAAGAATTTTATCAAAGATTTTATTATGTACTCACAAAATTATGAGGAGAATCTTTATTATTTTCCCAAAGCAACAAACAAAGCAAATATTAATAATTTCGCTTTGTTTGTTTTAAAAGACTCCATTACATTAGATGTTTTTAAAATTTCTCTTTTACAGCAAAAAGGAGAAATAACGATTCGACTCAAAGAAAAGTTGCAAGAATTACTTTATCAATCTTTAAATAAGGAAAATAAGATTTTTAAGAGATTTTACCCAGAATCTAAACAACTTTTTGAATTATCCCCCTTTTGGCAAGAATATCGTGTGAGTAGTAATATTAACTATTTAAATCTTGTTCAAAGAGCAACTAAATTTTATCCTGCACCAAAAGGGATTGCAATACAGCTTAATAATATCTGTAATTTACAATGCACGATATGTTGGCATTTTTCTCCGATTTACCAAGCAATGCACGATAAAGCAACAAAAGAATTTTATGCAACTAAAAAGGAATTAGCCACTTCCGTTGTTTATGCAGTTTTGGATTATGCCGGTAAGCATAAATGCACAGTGCATTTTAGTGCTAAAGGAGAGCCAACTATTGATAAGCGATTACCAGATTTTATTGCTTATGCTAAAAAGGCGGGTTGTCCTGTCGTTTCTCTTATAACTAATGCAACCTTGCTAGATAATAAGCTTTCTAAAAAACTTTTGAAAAAGGGATTAAATAGAATCTATTTTAGTGTTGATGGAGCAACTCCAGAGACTTACAAGGCAACACGTGGTGTAGAGTTAAGCAAGGTTGAGACGAATATTTATAATTTTTTAGAAGAATCTAAAAATTATAAAGATATTAGAGTGCGATTTAATTGCACTTTGGAGGGTAATGCTATTAATGAAGTTGAAACTTTTATTGATAGGTGGAATCCTTATGCTAACGAAATTCAGTCGTTGAACTTTACTTATGTAAATACCTATACACCAGAAGGAGAAAGTAAAAAGTTACAAATTCAATCTCAACAAGAATATGGACGCATATGTAACGATCCATGGCTTACAGATTTATTAATTATTGATCCAGTGGGGAATGTTTATCCAAGCTGTAATTGTCCCGCTTATCAAAAAAGTGCGGGGGGGGGGGCATTATTAATGGGTAATGTTTATCAGGAATCTTTAGAGAAAATTTGGGGAGGAGAAAAGTATCAAGATTTGCGGAGAGAAAATCTTTTACAAAAATTTGCTCAATTTGCTCCTTGCGAAAATTGTTCCTCGAGATTATTGTTGATTCCTGCTAAAGAGAATCAAAAAACAATTGATATTGGCACAAGAAGAATGTTTATCTTTGATAAGGATGAAGATAGATGATGCCCTTTAATCAACCTCATTGTGGGAAAAAAGAAAAAAAAGAAATTTTAAAATGTCTAAAAAGCAAAAGCTTGAAAGGCAATGGTATCATTAATCAACAAATTACATCTTTTTTTCAAAATCAGCTTAAAAGCCCGAAAGTATTATTAACTCCTTCTGCCACAGCAGCATTAGAAATGATGGCTTTGTTGTTAGAAATCCAAGAAGGAGATGAAGTTATTGCTCCAAGCTTCACTTTTGTTTCTAGTGTCAATGCTTTTGTATTGCGAGGCGCAAGAATAAAATTTATTGATATTAACCCTAGAACAATGAATCTTAATGAAAAATTATTGGAAAATGCTATCACCAAAAAAACTAAAGCAATTATTCCTGTTCATTATGCGGGCGTAGGTTGTGAGATGGACTCAATTTTAGAAATTGCAAAACATTATAATATTGCTGTTTGTGAAGATGCCGCACAAGGAGTGCATGCTTTTTATAAAAATCGTCCATTAGGAAGCTTGGGGGAGTTTGGAGCTTTTTCTTTTCATGAAACAAAAAATTATACAAGTGGTGGTGAGGGTGGAGCATTAATTATTAATAAAAAAAAATTTATTCAGAAAGCTGAAATCTTGCAAGAAAAAGGCACGAATCGTAGCTTATTTCTTCAAGGAATGGTAGATAAATATAGTTGGGTAGATATAGGCTCTTCTTATTTGCTTTCTGAAATTCAAAGTGCATTCTTAATGGCACAGATTAAGCAATTTGATAAGATTAATCGGAAAAGACTTAAACTTTGGAAAGATTATTTTCAAGCTTTCATAGAGTTACAAAAAAAAGAAAAAATAGAATTACCAGAAATACCAGATTATTGCCAACACAATGGACATATTTTTTATTTTAAACTTAAAAATAAAGAAGAAAGAATAAAATTTCTTGAATTTTTTAAAAAAAGAAATATTATTGCTTCTTTTCATTATATTCCCTTGCATAGCTCACAATTAGGTAGAAAATATGGAAAATTTATAGGGAAAGATCAATATACAACCAAAGATAGTGAGAGACTTGTAAGATTGCCAATATATTATGATTTAAAGAAGAAAGAACAAGAAAAAATAATTACAAGTGTTTATGATTTTTGGAGGGGGTAGGTAATGAAAGGAATTATTTTGGCAGGGGGCAATGGGACGAGGTTATATCCCGCCACTTTAATGGTTTCAAAGCAACTTTTGCCTATCTATGATAAGCCTATGATTTATTATCCTTTCTCTGTATTGATGTTGGCTGGAATTAGAGAGATATTGATTATTTCAACACCTAGAGACATTGTAAGATTTGCCGAACTCTTTGGAAAAGGTGAGTGGTTGGGAATGCGAATAGAGTATTGTATTCAAGAGAACCCTAATGGTTTAGCTCAAGGCTTGATTCTAGCAGAAAAATTTATAGGAAATGATGAGATTGCCCTTATTCTAGGAGATAATATATTCTATGGACAAGGATTCACACCTATGCTTGAAGAAGCGAAAACAGACGCTAAAAAAGGCTTTGCGACACTTTTTACTTATCGCGTCAATGAGCCTAAGCATTTTGGTGTGGCGGAGATTGATGCGCAAGGCAATGTGCTAAGCTTGGAAGAAAAGCCCTTGCGCCCTAAAAGTCATTATGTCGCCACAGGGCTATATTTTTATGATAATAAAGCCATTGAAATTGCAAAGAATCTCTCCCCTAGCCCACGCGGAGAATATGAAATCACCGATGTGAATTGTGCTTATCTTAAAATAGGCAAACTCAAAGCTCAAATGTTGGGACGCGGTTTTGCATGGTTTGATACAGGCACACATAATAGTTTAATAGAGGCAGGGGATTTTGTGCAAACCATTGAATTGAGGCAAGGGTATAAAATTGCGTGTTTAGAGGAAATTGCTTTCAATTCTGGCTGGATTAATCAAGAAATTTTACTAGAGAGAGCAAAAATATTGGATAAAAGTGGTTATGGAAAATATTTAATATCCCTGTTGAACTGATTGTGTAGAATGCAAGATTTATTAAGAGAATAAAAATGAAAAAAAATATTTTAGTTACAGGTGGAGCGGGGTTTATCGGAAGTAATTTTATCCTTTATTTTTTGCAAAAATATCCACATTATCACCTTGTCAATGTGGATTCTCTGACTTATGCAGGAAATTTAGAGAATCTTCAAGGCGTAGAAAAATATTCCAATTACACTTTTATTCAAGGTGATATTTGCGATGAAGCCCTTATGCGTGAGATTTTCTTCAAGCATTGCATTGAGGGTGTGATTCACTTCGCCGCAGAATCTCACGTAGATAATTCCATTACGAATCCAAGTGCTTTTATAAAAACCAATGTCAATGGCACTTTTAATCTCTTGCATAGCGCATATTTGAGTTGGTTTGACGCTCCAAATAAAGCCAAGAAAGACAAAGCGCATTGCGTCTTTCATCATATCAGCACTGATGAAGTGTTTGGCTCATTGGGTGAGAGTGGGTATTTTAGCGAATCCACTCCTTACGCACCAAATTCCCCTTATAGTGCGTCTAAAGCCGCAAGCGATATGCTTGTGAGAAGCTATTATCATACTTATGGGTTGAAAACTTTTATCACGAATTGTTCAAACAACTATGGACCAAAGCAACACGATGAAAAGCTGATTCCAACGATTATTCGCAATGCTTTAAATGGCGGAGAGATTCCTATTTATGGTGATGGAAAAAATATCCGTGATTGGCTTTTTGTAGAGGATCATTGTCGCGCAATTGATAGGGTGTTTCATTCATCGTATTTTGGGGAGACTTTCAATATCGGCGGCGAGAATGAAAAAAGTAATATAGAGATTGCGAGACTCATTTGCGAAATTTTGGATAAACTGATTCCAAGCAAAAGCGGGGCTTCTTATGCTTCGCAAATTACCTTTGTGCAAGATAGAGCGGGACACGATAGGAGATATGCGGTAGATTGTAGCAAGCTAAAAAAGTTTTTCAATTGGAGGTGTGTTAATATGGAGAAAACATTAAATCAAACTATCAAATGGTATATACAAAAATATAATTCTAAAGTTGGCGGGGGGGGGGGGGTAAATTAACCTTATATTGCCTTTTATCACTCCTTTTGTATCTCAATCTCATCAAAAGGAGTTGGAGATGAAAGTCAATCATTTTAACGCTAGTGAGAAAATTTTACACTACACTCACAAAATTGATTATTTTCTTAATGCACATAAGACACTCATTGTAACCGAACTGGACTTAACAAATAAGTGTAATCATCATTGCCCTGGTTGCTGTGGGCATAATGAAAACAATGCAGAGTTAAGCAAAGAACAAATTGATATTATTATTGCAGGATTAAAGAGTCTTGAAAACAAAGGTGTGATTCTATCGGGTGGAGGTGAGCCGACTTTAAGCCCACATTTTAGTTATGCCATAGAGGAGATAAAGCGTGCGGGAATGAATATTGGGCTTAATTCTAATGGTGGATTGCTTGATGAACAGAAGTGCCGTGTGATTGCAAAGAATTTAGAATATTTTAGAATCTCTCTTGATGCAGGAAGTGCGGCAATGTATGAGAAAATACACGGAATGAAATCAAAGCATTTTGCTAAAACTTTGGAAAACATTGAACTCTTTGCGCAGGTAAAAACCCAAATGGATTCCAAGATTAGCTTTGGAATAGGATTTTTAACTAGTCAAGAGACACAAGGCGATATGGAAAGTTTTGTAAGACTTATCAAAGATATTGCTAAAAGGCAAAAAGGCATTGATTTTGTGCAATTTCGTCCATTTATCGGCGATACCTTTAATATCGCACCAGTGCTTGCAGAGCTACAAAGCAAGTATGAAGAGACGGATTTTAAAATCTTAGCAAGTCATCAAAAATACAATCAAATGCACGATATAGCTAATCGTGGCTATGGGCAATGCCACGGAATGTTTTTTAGCACTTGTATTAGCGCAGATTTCAAAGTGTGGGCTTGTCTGCACTTTCGTCAGAGTTCTGCACATTTACTTGGAGATTTAAGAGAGCAAAGTTTGGAGGAGATTTGGAGAGGAAGCAGGATAAGAGAGGTCTATAAACACATTAATTGTAAGTATTGCCCGATTTTATGTCGCAATGATAGTTTTAATAAGACTTTAGATAAATTACAACTTGAAATAATCAATAGCGAATTTTTATAAGGAGATTTTATGAGATATTTTATCTATCCACGCGGAGGACATGGCAGGACTCTAGGAGAAATGTTAAAGTTTTTAGATTCTAATATAGAAATTTGCTTTATTGACGATTCTTATGCGGAAATTTCACTGGAGAGTTGCAAAAATGAGATTCTCTCTAGTGGCGATAAGGTATTGCTTGCTTTAGAGCAAAAAAATCCTTATAGTCGCGTAATTATGCAACAACTTATTAAAAATCTAAAAGAATCTAAAATTACAAATTATCAAAAATCAGTTTTGTATTATTCAACAAGAATTGTAGGAATCGCAAAACAAGAAACATTAAGAAGAGGTTGGAAAGTAAAAAATACCATTGCAATTGGCGTTTATAATTTAGGAGGCGAAAAGCATTTGGGGTTTATTGATGAGGCTTTGAAGAATCACGGATTTCATATCCTCTATCTATGTAGTAATGATGTCTCTTACCACAAATGTCGCAAAAAAGATTCTGACAATTCTTTGGCAATTCCTCTTGTAGTAGAGCATTTTGATTTGGTAGATTTTGTCTGGGCACTTTATATGACAACCCCGTGTAATTTTAAGAATCCAAAGGTAAAGTATTTTTACCAACCCCATGGAATTGCGGATTGTTTGGAGAATATTTTAAGATTTGGCGGGATAGAAGAAACTATGGAGATAGTGCGACATGCAGATTATATTGTCGTTCCGACTAGATTAGAAGCAGAGATTTTAAAGAAATCTTTGGAATATTATTGCTTAGATAAAGAGCTGATAGAGGGAGGATATCCTGCCTTTGAGGTAGTTAATAAGGAAATCATAAATAATAAAAATTTGACAAGGGATAGTGTATTGATTGCTATGCACGATGAGAGTGATTTGTCCGATATTCAAGAGGGGGTGAAGTTGCTTTTAGAAAATTCTATTAAAGTGATTTTTCGTCCGGGATATGGCTGGAGAAAGCAAGCCATTGATGAATTTAGTGCTAGATTTTCTAGTAATCCTTGTTTTAGCATAGATGAAGGAGAGAAAATTTCCGCAGATAGTTATAATAAATCTTTTTGCGCAGTTGTTTCTGCATCATCGGTGGGTTATACTTTCCCTCTTACGACTTTTTGTAAAGCTATTTTATATTTTGAGGATAAAAGTATCATAGATTCTAATTGTCTTGGGTATCGTTATTTTAATCCAATTTTACATGATTATGCTTATAATCCACAATCTTTGTTGCAAGCAGTGGAGAGAGCTAGGGATTTGCAAGTCAAATATCAAAGCATAATTCAAGAATATAAAATACAGCAAGTGTTTCACTTGGGCAATGCAAGTGAAGTGATTGCAAAAAAGATTAAAGCAATTCATAAAGCCATTTATTAATGTATTTTTGCTAGAATGCAGACTAAAGGATTTTTATGCAGTATGGTTCAAAAACATTTAACATTATATTTAGCGGAGTGCATTAAGTGGCATATTTAACACAAAAAGAACTTGAAAGTTTAGACTTTAAAAGATTAGGGAGCAATGTCAAGGTCTCTTCTAGGGCAAGTTTATATGATGTGCATTTGATGTGTTTGGAGGACAATGTAAGAATTGATGATTTTTGTGTTGTTAGCGGAAATGTGATTTTGCAAAATTCTGTTTGGCTAGCCCCATTTTGTTTGGTGGCTGGCGGAAGTAAGTTTGAGGATTTGCAAGAGGGCGGCATTGTGATTGGAGAATCTAGCGTGTTTTCTTATGGAGTAAGAGTTTTTTCGCGCAGTGATGATTATGTGGGAACAAATAAGAAAATTGTTGGGGCAGTGCAAATTGGCAGACATTGCGTTTTTGGTGCTAATAGCGTGGTTTATGCAGGAAGTGAGGTTGGAGATTATGTTTCTGTTGGAGCCTTAAGCTTTGTCAAAGGAAAATGCGTGGAATATGGTGTTTATGCCGGGATTCCTGCCCAATTGATTCAGATAAAATCTAGGCGGGGGGGGGGGGATAATTTTGGTTGGATTATTTTTTTATGCTTTTTCTAAGATTTATTGCTTTGTAATTATGGTGTCGTTAAGGGGGCAGCAGTGATTCTACATATTTTAAGTTCTGCTGTTCATTCCATTAGATTTATAGAATTTATGAAAGAGAATTTTGATTTAAGATTTCATAAATTCGTTTATGTGCGCCCTGATGTTTGTAAATATGGCTTAAGCAATTTTGAAGAGGTAGAGCATATTAATACCTTTGGGAAACAACTTAAGTTGGCTGTTTTAATGAATCAAGCGGCTAAAATTATTTTACATGGATTATGGAGACACGAAGTAATTAGACTTTTATATTTTCAGCCTTGGCTTTTAAATAAATGCTATTGGGTGCTATGGGGAGGGGATTTCTGTTTGGGTAAAGAAGCTTATAGCAAAAGGCATAATTTTATTTTGCAAAATGTAGGACATTTGATTTCTATTGCTGGAGATTATAAGTATGTGCAAAAAGAATATGGCTGTAAAGGTAAAGTTTTTTATTCTAATAGCTTTTATGCTTCTAATATATTTCAAGGAGATTTAAGTATAGCCGACAATGGTTCTAAGACAATTTTTTTAATTGGTAACTCTGGAGACTCACTCAATAATCATAAAGAAATACTAGAATCCCTCAAGCAATATAGAAATCAAGAAATTGAATTAATTTGCCCTCTATCTTATTGTGCGTCTAAAGAATATCAACAAGAAGTTATTGGTTATGCTAGGAATCTTTTTGGAGATAAATTTAAACCGCTGTTAGATTTTATGCCTTTAAAGGAATATTTAGAGATTCTAAAAAGCGTTGATATTGCTCTTTTCGCCCATAAAAATCAACAAGCTTATGGAAATATTATTCAACTTCTTGGAATGGGCAAGAAAGTCTATATGAGAAAGACAACTTCTTGGGAGATACTTAAAAGCAATGGTTTTATTATTTTTGATTTTGATAGTAAGATTACTTTAGAGAAACTCAATGGGATACAAGCTTCCAACAATCATCATTTAGCTAAAGATATTTATTCTTATGAAAATATGAAAAGAGAATTTGTAACCTTGTTTGAAGGAGGAGAATAGTGTCGAAATTTGCAAGCCTTTCCTTTAGCGGAAAATTTGTAAAATATTATGAAACTTTTTTTGCTGATAAAAATTTTGATGGAATGGGAAAATTTTTTGTTAATCTATTCCAAAAAGAATGCAGAGGTAGAAAAATATTAGATTTTGGATGTGGCACAGGAATCTTTTGCGAAAATTTTGCTAAAAATGGTTATGATATTGTGGGTGTAGATTGTAGTGAAGATATGATTTCGTATGCTAAAGAAAATCACTGCGGGGGGGGGGGCAAAAATATTACTTATTTTTGTGAAGATATTAGGACTTTTAAAATGCCATTAGTATTTGACGGAGTGTGTGCTTTGTCTCATGTTGTTTGTTATCAAGTCTCTAATGATGATTTGTTGCAAGTCTTTTTAAACGCATATTCTCATCTAAAAGAAGGCGGAATCTTTATTTTTGATTTTTATCATCAAGCAGGAATCTTTACACACAATCTTGAAGCGAGAATTAAAAGAGTGCAACATAATGAGATTACTATTACAAGATTTTCTGAAGCAAAATTTGATTTAATGGAAAATTGTATTGATTGCTCTTATAAATATTTAATTGAGGATAGAGATAATAAACCTTTATTTTTGGAAAGTAATGATAAAATGCGCTTTTTCTCTCTTAAGGAATTGGAATATTATCTTAAAAATATAGGCTTTAAAGCTATTGAATTTTTTGACTTGAGCGATTTTAGGGAAGTCAAGCTGACAAGTCAAAGTAGAAATGGTTATTGCCTAGCAAGGAAATGAGTAAATCATTTGATTTGCAAAAAGGGTTATTATGTGCAGCATTTGTGGCGGAAATTATCCTTTGGAGGTGATTCAAAAAGCTTCGGAGAGTATGCGGCATAGGGGACCGGATTTTAGCGGAAGTTTCAGTGATAAGAACTTTTCCTTTGCCCACAATCGTTTAAGTATTATTGATTTGGATTCTGCCGCTAATCAGCCCTTTACTTCTCCTTATTGTCCGCATTTGGTGCTTGTTTTTAATGGAGAGATTTATAATTATTTAGAAATCAAACAGGAATTAGAGGGATTGGGGATTCCATTTTTTACCCATAGTGATACAGAAGTCTTGCTGCATTCTTTCGCCATTTGGCAAGAGAAAGCGTTAAAAAAATTCAATGGGGATTTTGCGTTTGCAGTTTATGACAAACGCGATTCCTCATTGTTTTTGGCGCGGGATAGGCTAGGCAATAAACCGCTATTTTACGCATTAGAGGGAGACAAAATCTTTTTTGCTTCCGAAATCAAAGCATTTTTGGCAATAAGAGACTTTCCCTTTGATTTAGAGGAAGTTTCTAAGTGGTTGCTTTTTAGCAATGGAGAGCCAACGAAAACTATCTATCAAGGCATTTTTAATTTTCCTCAAGCGCATTTTGCGTATTTTAAAGAGGGAAAATTGAGTTTTTGGCGTTATTGGGAGTTGGAAATCGTCTGCGACAAGATTTCCTTAGACGATGCTTTAGAAGAGCTAGAATCCCTGCTTTTGGATTCTTTAAAATTGCGTTTGCGCTCCGATGTCCCTGTCGCCTTATCAGTCTCTGGTGGCGTAGATAGCTCTATTTTAGCACATTTGGCGCATAAGATTTCGGGGAATTGTCAGTTTTTTGGCATAGGGTTTGCGGGATTTAAAGAGAGTGATGAGAGTGCGCATATTAAGCAGTTAGAGCAGGATTTGAAGAGAGAGATTGCCTTGATTTTTCCTCCATTAGATTCTATTCAAAGAGACTTTCAAAACTTGCTCAAAGCACAAGATGAGATTTTTAGAAGTTTTTCGCAATACGCGCAGTTTTTATTGTTTAAGGCGATGTCGCCTTACTGCAAAGTCGTTTTGGGAGGGCAAGGGGCAGATGAGCTCTTTGGGGGATATTATCATCATATAGGAAGATATATTTTTGCTAATAGAGAAGAGTTTGAGAATCGCATAAGAGTTTATGGCGGGAGTGCCTTAGGAGAATATGGCTTCGGGCTTAAATGCTCTTTGGCAGAGGAATTAAAGCTGAAAATTTTTGCAGAGGATAATGTGCAAAACATAGAAAAATTGCGACAAAATTCCCTTCCAATTCCCTCAATGCGAAATCTTTTAGAACGTTTTTTGTTAGATTTCAATCAAGGATTGTGGCTTGATGTGGTGCGCTTTAACCTCCCGAATCTTTTGCGCTATGAGGATAGAAATGCTATGGCGCATAGTATGGAGAATCGCACGCCCTTTACCGACTTTAGAGTGGTGGAATTTGCCTTTAAGATAGATAAATCTTTAAAGTTTCAAAAGGGATATTCAAAGTTTATTTTAAGAAAGTTACTAGAGAAGTTAGGAAGTCCGAAGCTAGCGTGGCGATTGGATAAAATCGGATTTGGAGTTCCAGAAGAAATGTTGATGCGACAATTAGGCTATAATTGCACAACGATTTTTGATGCGCGTTTGATAATTTTTAACGCTTTAAAGGGGTATAGATGATTTGGATTGATGTAGCAACACCTAAATATGCGATGTTTTTTACTCTAATGATTGAGGAGTTGCAAAGACGCGGCTATGAGGTTTTAGTAACTACAAGATACGCCCCAAACTATACAGAAGCAAAAGAGATTTTAGATTTGCACAAGATTCCACATATCGTGCTTGGAGAATATGGCGGGGCGACTTTGCTAGAGAAATTTCAAGCAAGAATCTTTCGCCAAAAAGAAATTTTGGATTTATTTAAAGTGCGTGGCGTGCCTAAAGTACTGATTTGTGGCGCGGTGGTAGATAGTGTGCAGGTGGCTTTTGGCATTGGGATTCCAGTTGTGAATATCTATGATGCACCCTCAATCGCAAAACCTTATGACAATAAGCAGGAATTAACTGCTGTTGCAAGGCTAACCTTGCCTTTTTCTAAACTCTTTTTTTATCCCTTTATTTTTCCTAAAGAATTAATGCTCCGTTTCGCGTTAGATGAATCCCAAATCGTGCCTTATCCTTTTATTGATGTGGCATTATGGATAAACAAAATCAAAAAAGATTCCAAAAACGATTTTAGATTGCGTTATGGCTTGGATACCACGAAGCCTACGATTATGATAAGAGAGGAGGAGTATAAGGCACATTATGTCAAAGAACAAATTCCTACTATTTATCAAGTGATTCCACTTTTGAAAAAAGAAGTTGATGCAAACATTGTTGTAATGCCAAGATATGAAAAAGATAGGTTAAAAAGGGACTTTAAGGAAGCCGCAATTATTTTAGAAGAAAAACTAAAACCAGAGGAATTTTATCCCTTTATTGATTTATTCATTGGCGGGGGGGGGACGATGAATCTTGAAGCAGTTTGCTATGGGATTCCAACGATTTCTGTTCGCTCTTTGTGGATGATTTATGACGAATATTTAATCAATAATGGGTTAATGTTTTGGTGTCAAAATTGTGATGAGGTAGTAAAAACAGCCAAAAAAATGTTGGGTAAAAGGATTGATTCAATGAAGTATTTGGTGCGCGGAGATTGTAATTTTAACCTTATCGTTGATAAGATTGAAGAAGAAATTTTGAAAAGATAATGAATTTAGGAATAAAGATGAAAAGTTTTGAAGAAGTTTGTAATCAAGTGGAGACTCATAGAGAAAGTTTTAGAGAGAACCTAAAAGAGATTGAATTTATAGATTATGGAGCGGGGAATCCAAGTGAGCATCGGACAAAGGAACAAATGGAAAAGGGTGTCGTGGTGCAAGTTGCACTTAAAAGTTTAGCGTCTATTGGTGTCAAAAGAGAAAAGGCACAAGTCATTTATCAAATTTTTGCCAAACTAAACCCTAAAACAATCCTAGAGCTTGGCACTTGCTGCGGGTTTTCTAGTAGCTATATGAGCTTTTTTGCCCCAGAGGCTAAGATTTGGACATTAGAGGGAAGCCCCAATGTCGCACAGATTGCTAGAGAGAATCATCAATATTTTAACCTCAAAAACATTGAAGTTCTCACAAGTCGTTTTGATAGAATCCTGCCACAACTCTTGGAGGAAATTAAGCCTATTGATTTTGCCTTTATTGATGGACATCATAACAAAGACGCCACGATTGCATACTTTAAACAAATCCTTCCCTTTATGCAGCGGGGGGGGGTAATGCTTTTTGACGATATTACTTGGAGTGAGGGAATGAAAGAGGCGTGGAGAGAAATTGTAGAAAGCAAAACTTATGCAAGCTATGAAAATTTTGAGAGAATGGGAGCATTATGGATATAAAGTTTTTGGATTCTCTAATAAAGCATCTTTAGAGGATTAAAATGCATTATTATATTTATCCAGCCGGAAAAAGTGGTAAGACATTTGGTAAAATGTTGGATTTTATCAAAGCCAATGTTGGATATAGTTTTATTGATGATGGGAAACCGGGAATTACACTGCAAGAGCAGGCAGCGGAAATTAAGAATAGAATTGCTAACAAAGAAGCAGAAGTTGTGATTGTTCTGACTCAAGGAATTAGAATTACAGAAGAAAGACAAAAGCAATTAGAAAATAATCTGATGAATGTTGGGATTTTTACTTGGTTAGGGAGTGAATTTGTTGAAAAAATTGCTTTGCAAGTTTGCATAGAGGCTAAAAAGAGAATTTCTGCTCTGACTGCGCGGGGGGGGGGGCTTATTGGAGTTGTTCTGTATGGTTTAGCGGGTGAAAAACACTTAGGAAATGTAGATTATGAGTTATTAAGAAAGGGTTGCAAAGTTATTTATTTGGATAGTTCTGGAGAGGATTTTACGAGGGTTGAAAGGAATGATAATGTAATGGTGATTCCTTATTTGATGGATTATTTTAAATATATAGACTTTGTTAAATATTTTTTTTCCACAGCAAGTACTTATACGCGCAATGAAAAGCAAATTTACTTTGTGCAGCACCATAGTTATTCAAGTGTTTTAGAGGCAATTATGGAGAACAAGATTGATTATTTAAGAGAAATTTACAGAAATAATATTGATTATTTATTTGTTGCTTGTGAGCGAATTGCAAAAGCAGCAGAAACTTTAATTAAGGACTTGCCCCAAAAAAATCAGCCTTTTTTGATAAAAAGTGGTTATGCAGCATTTGATAATGTAAAAGAGATACAAGAATATTCCCGAGATTTGGTATTGTTTGCTTTGCATGATGAAGAAGAAGTTTTAGAAATTTATGAAGCAATCAAAATGCTTTTAGAGAAAGGTTATAAAGTTGGGTTGCGTTATCGTTACGAATGGGTTGGTAAGAGCAAAGATATAATAGAATCGCTGAAGTCTTTTCCTAATTTTTTTGTAAATTATAATAATAAGGATTTTGAAACGATTCTAGCAAAAACATTTGTTTTAATTACAAGTGCCTCTAGTGTGGCATATACTTTTCCTATCAAGCATTTGTGTCCTGCCATTTTATATTTCAAAGATAAAAGTTTGTTTGAGAAAACCTTAGGCGGTGTTGGATTTTTTGACAACAGAATACATTTAATGGCAAATTCTAGTATGGAAATTTTCCTAAAGGTGCAGGAAGTTCAAAAAATAAATTATAAAGAGAAAATTTTATCTTATCGCGATACTGAAGTGATTTATTTTAAGGAAGCAAGTCGGGTGATAGCAGATAAGATTTTGGAAATAATGCAAAAAGGGTAGGATAATTGGTTTCAAAAATTGGAGAACATAAAATTGCCCAATATGAAAAAGTTTGTAAGCTTTTAGGATTTGAAATCCCTTCAAAAGTTATTTTGGATTATCAAAGCAACAACGAATGTGCTTTGGGGCTTTTGGTAGAATATATGAATAAGATATTAAAAGAGCAGATACCAAAAGTAGAGTTTTTTGGGAAGATATTAAGAATTTCTTTTGAACAATATCAACGAGGCTTAACTCTCCTTTTAGCTCATTTTCAAGATTATTTGCTAGAGGAGAGTTTAAGTTCTCTTCAGGATAGCTTAGAGATTCATTTAAATAATACATATGCAATGATTGCAAAATTTGAGAATTGTATTAAAGAATACAATATTGGAATCACAATGATTGGTTATACAAAAGATAATAAGCATATTGGAGAGATTGATAAATTTTTACCACATTCTCTTGTGTATTGCTGTGATTCTGAAATGGCATATGAATTAACAAAGGAGAGGATAGGAAAAAATTATGCTTTTATTTCTCATTCAATGTATTATGTTATTTTTCCTAAAATGAAAGTTTTGTTGTCTATAAATACGCCTTTGCCTTTGGTAAAGTTGGAATCTGTTAAGCCAACTATCGTGCATTTAGGGCACAATTTTAATGAGTCTTTACAATATACGCTTCATCGCACAGGAGCGAAATATATTTTTGAAAGCTTAAATAGAGAGCGCATACAGCGATGTCATTATGTTATTGCACACACCGTGAATGATTTTAGGCTTTTAGAGCAAATTTGCGAATATTTTCATTTGCCAAAAGAAAAGATTATCAAAGGCGGTAATCCAAGTTTGGATTGGGTATTGCAAAAAATCAATGGTAAGAAATCTCAAAATTATTATTTGCTTTTTGCCCCCTCTTATTTGGAAAATTTTATGTGTGATGAATTTATACAATCCATTAATGAACTATTGAATAATGGAATCAAGATTGTTTTTCGCCTTCATCCTGCATTAAGAAAAAAACAAAAAGCAGAATATGCAAGAATAATTGCACAATGGTGTAAGAATAAAAATTTTATTTTTGACGAAACTCCAAGTTTTTTAAATGAATACATCTTAAATAGTTTTGTTCTTTTGACTGATGAAAGTTCTATGGGAGTTTCTTATCCATTTTGGTCTCTTAAACCTTCTATTATTTATATGCCAAATAAGAGAAAATATGGAGCAAGGATTAATGATATTCACCTTTACCATAAGGAGTGTAATATCATCTTAAAAGATTTAAAAAATTTAAAAAAGGTTGTTATGGATATTAGGGATTCTAAAATTCAGCAAGCATTTGAAATAGAAATAAATCAATTTAGAGATAAACAAGCATATAACTTATATCATTCCAGTAAATTTTTAAGTGAGTTTATAATGGATATTTACAGGAGAAAATGATGCAACAGGGTGCAGTTATTTGGATATGCGGACTAGCAGGGGCAGGAAAAACAACTTTTGCCCAAGATCTCTTTTTGTTTCTAAAAAAACAAAGAGACAATGTTGTTTTGCTTGATGGAGATGTTTTTCGCAGTATTTTTCAGGAGCAACCAGATTTCAGCAAAGAGGGGCGACTAAAAGTTGCTAAAAAGATTTCTGCTCTTTGTTCATTTTTGTCAGCCAATGGCATGATTGTCGTATGTGCGACCATTTCACTTTTTGAAGAAATCTATATAATGAATCGTCAAAATATTCCTCATTATTTAGAAGTTTTTGTTAAATGTGAAATGGAGGAATTAAAGAAACGCGATAAAAAAGGGCTTTATAGTGCAGCTCTTAGAGGGGAAATAAGTAATGTTATGGGTGTGGACATTGCTTTTGTAGAACCTGAAGCGCATTTTGTTATAGATAATTCTTTTTTGGAAAATTTAATTGAAAATCAACAAAAATTACAAGAGAGAGTTAATATATTCTTATCTGGTCTCACAAAAATAGATGATAGAGTGTATTGGGAGAAATATTATGCGATTCATCATAAAATAGGAGAATCTTCTTTATTTGCCAAAACTTGTATGACAAATTATTTTAAAAAAGGACAGACTCTCGTTGAATTGGGTTGTGGAAATGGTAGAGACAGTATATATTTTGCCCATAATGGAATTCAAGTTTTAGGAATTGACCAATGTAAAAATATCATTGATTTTCTCCAGAAGCATACTAATGCAAACTTGAATTTTCAATGCGCTGATTTTGCAAATCTTTCGGTTAAAGTGCAGTATGATATAATTTATTCGCGTTTTACTTTGCATTCTATTACGCAAAAGCAACAAGATAAGGTAATTTTATGGGCTAAGGAATCTTTGAAAAGAGGTGGGATTTTTGCCATAGAGGTTAGAGGATACAAGAATTCTCTTTATAAAATGGGAATTCCTGTTGAGGGCGAAAAAGATGCATTTATATTTGAAAATCATTATAGAAGATTTTTAAATCTTGAAGATCTACTTAGACAATTACAAGATTTTAACATAATTTATGCCAAGGAGGAAAAAGGATTTGCGCCTTTTAAAGAGGAAGATGACTATTTTATCCGTGTGATAGTTAGAAAATAATATTTACCATTTAGGATTTGTTTAGAGAAATCAAAATAATCAATTAAAGCGATAAAATTAAAACTGATTTGGAGATTTGAGAGATGAGTAAGCTTTCTGTAATTATACCCGTGTTTAATGTAGAAAATTTTATAGCAGAAGCCATACAGAGTTGTCTTAAGCAAAGCTTACAGGATATAGAAATTATCGTCGTAGATGATTGTGGAACAGACAAGAGTATGGAGATTGTTAAGGAGTTTGCCAATCAAGACAAAAGAATCAAAATCATTCATAACCAAAAGAACCTTGGATTGTTAAAGGCTAGATTTGAGGGAGTAAAGTCTGCAGAAGCAGAAATTATTATGTTTTGCGATGGAGATGATTTGTTAGAAATGCAAGCTTGCGAAAAGGTTTATCAAGAGTTTTTGGATAATGATTTGCTCTGTTTTTCATTATAAGGATTTAAAGCAAGGAGTATTGACAAAGTCTTCAAATTTTTTTACCCAAACTCAATTTTAACGCTAGAGGAATTTAAAGAATTCTATTGTGCTGGGGGGTAAATATGTTTAATAGTATAGTTCTTAAAGCATTCAAGAGGGATTTATACCTCAAAAATATTCAGTTACACCTAAACAATCTTGAGAGAAATATCACACTATCAGAAGATGCGTTGTTTAGTACTTCTTATTTAATGTTATGCCATAAAATCAAAGTCCTAAATGAGTTTCTTTATATTTATCGTCATAATGAAGATTCATCAACCAAGTCAAGGGATTTGCAAAAAATGAAAATTGGTGCTGACGATTTATTGTTTGTGGTGAATAAATTGCAAGATGATCCTAGATCCTTGCAAAACTACCTTATGCTTAGCAAAATCTAAATGATCCTTGATGAAATGGGGCTCTAGCACCATATTCCCATCAATGAGGATAATATACTCCCCTCTTGCTGCATTGATTGCCTTGTTGCGAATCGTATTTAATCTAAACCCCTCATCTTCTTGCCAAATATGCAAAAGAGGGCAGGGGAAAGTCTTTTGAAATTCTTTGATGAGCAGGGCGGTTTCTTCTGTGCTTCCATCATCGGCGATTAAAACTTCCTTTGGCAGGTAATCAAGATTCTTAACACTTTGAAGCACGGAGCGCAAATAATCCTTGCTATTATAAGTGGTGATAATCAAAGAGCAAGTGGGAATCTTGTGTGTGAGTTCATAGAGTTTGGCGTATTTGAAAAACACTCCTAACGCATTGCAAAGGCTTATCACAAAGCCCTTATAGCCATATAAAAAGCCTTTTTTTAGAAAATAATCTCTAATAAACTTCCATAGGCTGCGAATAATGCTTCGTCCCATAGAGCTTTTTTTGTGTAGATTTTGTTGCGCCCAAAGATTAGAGTATTTTTGCATTTTTTCAAGCAGGGTGTAAATATCCTCATAGGCATAGTGTTTCAAGCCATTTTGTGTTTTGATGATTTCTGCATTAGATGGGATAATGAGGCTTTCATGCACTGCATTGTCGTTAAAGCGGGTGAAAGATTTATTGAATACTCTTAGGACATAGTCTGGATACCAACCGCACGCTTTAATCCACTCTCCCTTATAGAGATTCTTTCTAGGCAGGGCAAGGATATTTTCTTGTTTTAAATGAATAGTTTTGAGCTCCTCTAAGCAATCTTTCTCTAAAACCTCGTCCGCGTCAATCAGAAAAATCCATTCATTTTTTGCATAAGAGACCGCGAGATTCTTTAAAGCTCCAAAGCCTATAAATTCGCTATGATGAATCGTAAGGTTTGGGAAGTGTTTTTTAAAAGTTGTGGCAATTTCTAAAGTATTGTCAGTGCTTTGGTTATCAAGCAAGACGATTTCATCAAAGCAGTTTAAGGATTCTAGGCATTCTTGTAGAGTTTGCCCGCCATTTTTGACAAGAATCACTGCAGAAGTTTTGGAGAAATCCATAAGCAAGCAACCTTAGTTTTTATGTGCTATTGTATCAGAATTTCTTTAATTTTGATTGTAAGTAGCGGAATCGCAAAAATTGGTTTGCTTTAAAGGATAGTTTGGATATAAATTTAAGATTTATTTTTTTAAGGAAATGTATGCAAAATTTACTCTATCAATGCGCTATTATCGCAATCAAAGCCGGGAAAGTAGCCTTGCAATATTATGGGCTGGAGGATTTTAAACTTAAAAAGGATTCCTCGCCTATCACGCAAGCGGATTTAGAATCTAATGCGCTGATTATGCGAGAATTACAGGAGAATTCGCCTTATAAAATTTGCTCTGAAGAGGCGATTTTGGACTATGAAGAGCGCAAAAGTTTGGAATATTATTGGCTCATTGACCCGCTTGATGGCACAAAGGATTTTTTGGCTCAAAATGGCGGTTGGACGATTAATATTGCCCTAATCCACCAAAAGCGTCCGATTCTAGGTGTCGTTTATGCGCCGGTGTTTCATCAGCTTTTTATTGCTTTAAAAAGCTTTGGGAGTTTTGCTTATGAGGTAGAAAAGCTCCAAGGTGCGTTGGAATCTCAAACGTTTAATGCGCTATGGTTAGAGAAAAATAAACATAAGTTAAGTGGCGATAGAATCATTCAGGATACGCAAATCATCGCTTGCGATTCTATGTTTCATAGCACGCAAGAGACACAAGAATTTTTTCAAAAATATCATCTTAAAGCGCAAAAGTGTGGTTCATCACTTAAAGTTTGCGCACTCGCAGAGGGTAAAGCAGACTTGTATCCACGCTTCAATGGCACGAGTGAATGGGATATGGCGGCGTGTGAAATCGTGCTAGAGGAAGCGGGCGGAGTGATACTAGATTGCAAGACTAAGCAGCCTTTGGAGTATAACAAGCCAAGTGTGCGCAATGATTATTTCATTGCCTTTGCGAAATCACAAATCGGCGGGGAAATTTATAAGGATTTTATGAATGGATTACTCAAGTAAAACTTGCTCACAAGGACGAAATAAACGACACTTGCAAGGGTAAATTTTGTAAGCCTTTTAAAGAATCTTGAAATTTTAGTGCAAATTTTTGTATGATTAGCAAAATTTAAATTATAAATTCTAAGGTAGAAATTTGAAAAGTTTAATCATTGTAGAATCTCCGACAAAGGCACGAACGATTAAGAATTTCTTGGGAAATAAATATGAAGTGATTGCTTCTAAGGGACATATTCGTGATTTGCCCAAACACACCTTTGGTATCAAGATTGAAAACCAAACCTTTATTCCAGAATATAAAATTGACACATCGCATAAAGCGGTGGTGAATGAGCTGAAAAAACTAGCAAAAAATTCCAAAGAAATTTATATCGCAACCGATGAGGATAGAGAGGGGGAGGCGATTGGCTATCATATCGCCACAGCCATTGATAAAGACCCGCATAAGCTCCCTAGAATCGTGTTTCACGAAATCACACAAAAGGCGATTGAGGATTCTTTGAAAAATCCGCGCTTCATTGATATGGACAAAGTCAATGCACAGCAAGCAAGGCGATTATTAGATAGAATCGTAGGCTATCGTCTAAGCCCTTTGATTGCCTCTAAAATCCAGCGGGGTTTGAGTGCGGGCAGGGTGCAAAGTAGCGCGTTAAAAATTATTGTAGATAGGGAAAAGGAGATTTTGAATTTCAAGCCCATAACTTATTATGTGATTGAAAGCAGCTTCGCCGCGCCTGATAAAAAAGTCAAAGGCATAGAAGCGGAGCTCGTGGAATTTGGAGGGAAAAAGATAGAAAAGCTTAGTTTACAGGAGCTAAAAGAGGCAAAAAACATTGTGGAATCCCTTAAAAAATCAAGCTTCAAGATTCAAAAGATTGATAATAAGAAACGAAAAACAGCCACTCCACCGCCTTTTATGACTTCCACTTTACAACAAAGCGCAAGCTCACTGCTTGGATTCTCTCCCTCACGCACGATGAAAGCAGCACAAAATCTCTATGAGGGAGTGCTAACACATAAAGGCTCTATGGGTGTAATTACCTATATGAGAACTGATAGCCTAAATATCGCCAAGATTGCGCAAGAGGAAGCACGTAATCTCATTGCTAAAACCTATGGCAAGGAATATGTGCCAGCCAAGCCAAAAGTCTATGCCACTAAGGCAAAGGGCGCACAGGAGGCGCACGAGGCGATTCGTCCTACCTTAATGGATTTCACACCGCAAATTGCCGCGCAGTATTTAAAGGGTGATGAGCTCAAACTCTATTCCTTGATTTATAAGCGATTCTTTGCCTCTCAAATGAGCGATGCGGAATTTGAATCACAAAGCTTATGGATTCATAGCGGCACAGCACTCTTAAAGGCAAGTGGGAGCAAGCTCGTCTTTGATGGCTTCTATCACGTGCTTGGAAATGAGGGCAAAGATAAATTATTGCCACTCTTAGAAGTCGGAAGCGCAATGCAATTAGAGAAATGCAAAGAGCAAGAGCACGCGACAGAACCGCCCGCAAGGTTTTCTGAAGCAAGCCTCATTAAGACTTTGGAATCTCTTGGCATTGGACGCCCAAGCACCTATGCGCCTACGATTTCTCTGCTGACTTCGCGGGATTATATTGCGATAGAAAAAAAGCAAATCAAACCTCAAGAAGTTGCCTTTAAGGTGGTGGAATTGCTAGAGCAACATTTCAATGAGATTGTGGATTCTAAATTCACTGCGCATTTAGAGGAAAAATTAGATGAGGTAGCGGAATCCAAGCAGGATTGGCAGCAACTATTATGGCGTTTTTATGAGCCTTTTATCCAAAAGATTAGCGAGGGCAAAACCAACATTCAGAGCCAAAAACTCACGATTCCAACAGGCGAAACTTGCCCGCTTTGTGGCAAGGAATTGGTGCGTAGAAATGGGCGATATGGAGAGTTTGTCGGTTGTAGTGGTTATCCTAAATGTAAGTATATTCAAAAAGAATCCAACGCATCAAGTGAAGAATCCCAAAGCTTTGGTGTGTGTGAAAAATGCGGCAAAGAAATGGTGAAAAAACACGGTAGAAATGGAGAATTTCTCGCGTGTAGCGGTTATCCAGAATGTAAAAATACAAAATCCTTAAACTCCTTCCAAAAATCCGCTCCACAAGCCTTAGAGGGCGTGAAATGTCCCAAATGTGGCGGGGAGATTTTGGAGAGAAGCAGTAGGCGCGGGAAATTTTATGGTTGTGCGAATTATCCTAAATGCAATTTTATCGCGAATTTTCCCCCGACAAATCATCGTTGTCCCAAATGCCAATCCCTAATGGCAAGGCGCACATTCCGCAAGAAGCCCGTGCTAGAATGTATCGCGTGTAAGGAGCGGATAGAGGACACGGAAGCTTTGGCTGATTTAAAAGATTAATTTAACAAAAGGAATCAAATGACACAAGAAGTTTTGGATTTTTTAGATAAGAATGTAGGATTTTTGGCAACTAAGGGCACTTGTGGTAATCCGCGCGTGCGCCCGATTCAGTCTCCTTTGTTGCATCAGGGTAAGCTTTATTATTGCACCTCCAAGACCAAAGGAATGGTAAAACATATACAGAATTTTTCTAATGTAGAGCTTTGTGCTTTTGACTCTAAGGAAACTTGGGTAAGAATCCGTGCGGAAGTGGTGTTTGAGGAGAATGCAGAAGTCAAAGAGGCAATGTTTGCAAAATATCCTATCCTAAAAGAAATTTATGGAAGCCCCACAAATGCGGATTTTTCTGTTTTTTATTTCAAGAATCCTAGTATCAAAATCCAAAGCCTAAGCGGACGCGAAGAAGTGATTAAGGAATCTTAAATGAGTGAAATTTTTTTATGTACGATTTGCAATGTTTCTAGTGGGAGTTGCGCAGAGGATTGCGCATATTGCACCCAAAGTGCGAAGTATAATGCAGACATTGAACGTTATAAATACAAGCCAATTCCACAAATCCTAGAGGAAGCAAAAAGAGCAAGTGAAAATGGTGCGTTGGGATTCTGTCTTGTTACGAGCGGACGCAATTTAGATTCCAAACGAACAGAATATATTGCAGAAGCTGCGCGTGCAATCTCTAAAGAGGGCTTGCACTTGCATTTGATTGGTTGTAATGGAATCGCAAGCGTGGAATCTTTGATAGAGCTGAAAAATGCCGGAATCGCAAGCTACAATCACAATCTTGAAACAAGCCAAAATTTCTTTCCAAAAATTTGCACAACCCACGACTTTAAGGAGCGGTATGCAACTTGTGAAAATACATTAAAGGCAGGGCTTGGGCTATGCAGTGGCGGAATCTTTGGTTTGGGAGAGAGTTGGCAAGATAGAATAGACTTATTGTCTGCTTTGCGCACCTTGAATCCTCACAGTGCGCCGATTAATTTTTTTATCCCCAATCCTGCCTTGCCGCTTAGTCAAGAGATTCTAAGCCAAGAAGAAGCATTAGAATGCGTCAAACTCGCACGAGAATATTTACCCAATGCGCGTTTGATGATTGCAGGAGGGCGCGAACGCGTCTTTGGAGAAAACCAAAAAATGCTTTTTGAATGTGGCATTAATGCGGTGGTGTTGGGGGATTATCTAACCACTAAGGGCAATACGCCAAAAGAAGAAGTGGAACGTATCAAGGCTTATGGATATGGAATTGCGACAAGTTGCGCGTAGGATTAAGATAAATGGAATCGCCTAAAGAACAAGATTTAGAATCACAAGAGAATCCACTCAAGACTCGCGAAAATCTTTCACGACTCCAATCTCTCTTAAGCGTAGATTTAT
This sequence comes from Helicobacter sp., assembly GCF_014799995.1. Classification (GTDB taxonomy): domain Bacteria; phylum Campylobacterota; class Campylobacteria; order Campylobacterales; family Helicobacteraceae; genus Helicobacter_D. Next base: position 19,145 of record NZ_JAAVGY010000042.1, on the reverse strand, counting down.
TTAAAACAATTTGCAAAAAATTATGGCTGCTCGTGCGCTATTTGTATGTGTTTTTAAAGGGTGATTTGCTTTATTTTGCCTCAAGTCTTAGCTTTTATACGATTTTCGCGCTTTTGCCTATGCTTCTGATTATTTTTTCGCTTGTCGCGGCAATGCCGGAGTTTAAGGAATATTTAGAGAGCTTTAAGAATCTGATTATCACAAATTTTATCCCTACGCATTCCGATGTTTTTTTAGCCTATATGGATAGCTTTTTAGAAAACTCTACAAAACTCGGTGGAATGGGATTTATCTATGCGTTTATCACTTCTATTTTGTTTTTTAAGAATTACCAAGATATTGCAGGAAAGATTTTCCATTCCAAAGCGCGGGGATTTTGGGATTCTATCTCGGTATATTGGACTTGTATGACACTTTTTCCTTTGGGGATTTTATTCTCAATCTATTTGAGCACTCAAGCGTATGTGTATTTGCAAGAATTGGGTTATAGCACTTATATTGCTTGGTTTTTTCAACTAATACCTTATTTTGTGGTGTGGGCAGTGTTTTTTATGCTCTTTAAAATCTCCGCTAATACAAACATTAGTAATAAAAATACCTTGATAAGCTCGCTTATTACCGCACTTTTGTGGTCCATTTGTAAATGGGGTTTCGTGTATTATGTGTTTTACAATAAAGCCTATTTAACGCTTTATGGTTCTTTTAGTATTTTACTTTTTTTGTTTATTTGGGTGTATCTCTCGTGGGCAATTTTACTCTTTGGAATGAGCCTTAGTCGCGGGATTGATGAGATGTTTATTAAAGAGCTAGAATCTCAAAGTGAGTAATGAAAGATTGATAAGCTTACTTCTTGTGAGACTTGATTTATCGTTTGCGATTCCACCTCTTGCCATTGTGAGCAAGTTTTAGGCTTGTGTGGTAATCCATAGTTAAATATATTCAAGCAATAAAATCGCAAAACTAAAGCAAGATTCTGTGCAGTGGGTAGTTTTAGCTTAAATTCATAATAGAATCTTGGATTAAGATTCTACCTTGGATTTTGTGGCAAATCACTTTGTAATTGTGTATTTCATTAGTTGCACTTCCTCGCAAAGACGCCAACAATGAAAATTTTTAAAATTTTAATATAAAATTATGCTAAAATTACAAAATTTTTCTATCTTTGAACAAGGAGATTTTTTGGAAACCGAGTCGTTTCTCTTGGCTATTTTTGCATTATTTTTGGTAATGTTAAATGGTTTTTTTGTGCTTTCTGAATTTGCAATCGTCAAAATTCGCCGCTCGCGTTTAGAGGAACTAACCAAGCGGGAAGTGCCGAGTGCGGAGCTAGCACTTAAGATTACGGGCAAGTTAGATTCTTATCTTTCTGCGACACAGCTTGGTATTACGCTTTCTTCTTTAGGCTTAGGTTGGGTGGGTGAGCCAGCAATTGCTCGTTTGCTTGAAACGCCTTTTCAATATTTTATAGGCAAGAATCCTGTATTGCTGCATTCTGTTAGCTTTGTCGTTGCTTTTAGCTTGATTACACTCCTGCATGTCGTGGCAGGGGAATTAATCCCAAAATCTGTTGCAATTGCCAAGGCTGAAAAGGCGGTGTTGTTTGTCGCTAGACCTTTGCATATGTTTTGGATTCTTTTCTTCCCACTCATTCGCATTTTTGATTATTTAGCAGTGTTTTCTTTGCGCAGAATGGGGATTAAACCTGCAAGCGAGGGGGAGGAAAATGCGCATTCTGAAGAGGAATTAAAAATCATTGTAGGCGAGAGTTTGAAAGGTGGCTTTTTAGATACGATTGAAAATGAGATTATCCAAAACGCTGTAAGCTTTTCAGACACGATGGCAAAAGAAATTATGACGCCTAGAAAAGATATGATTTGTTTGTATGATGATAATACTTATGAGGAAAATATAAAAATCGTCAAATCTACAAAGCACACACGTTATCCTTATTGTAAAGAGGGCAAAGATAATATCATCGGAATGGTGCATTTGCGGGATTTGCTTGAGACAATGTTGGGTGAGAATCCCCCTAAAGAATTAGGAAGCCTCGTAAGAGAGATTATTATCGTGCCTGAAAGTGCTTCTATTTCAAAGATTCTAATCCAAATGAATCGCCGCCAAATCCACACCGCACTTGTCGTAGATGAGTATGGAGGAACTGCTGGATTACTGACAATGGAGGATATTTTAGAGGAAGTCATTGGGGATATTAGCGATGAACACGATAAGAAAAATGATGATTACCACAAGATAGATGAGGATTCTTATTCTTTTGATGGTATGTTAGATTTAGAACGTGTCGCCGATGTGCTAGAGATTGAATTTGAAAAGGATACAGAGCAAGTAACGATTGGTGGTTATGTATTTAATCTCTTGGGACGTATGCCTGTGGTAGGGGATAGAATCAGCGATGAACACTGCGATTATGAGGTTTTGATAACGCAAGGGGCTAGAATTGTGCGCTTAAAAGCTACGAAAAAATCTTTTGAGAAGGAAGGATAATTTGCTTTCGTGGTTTTTAATGCTTTTGCAACTTTTGTTTATTGGGTTAAAGCTTGCAGATAAGATTCAATGGTCGTGGTGGCTTGTGCTATTGCCGACTTTTATTTATCTCTTTTTTTACTTTTTCCTCTTTACTCTAGTGGGTGGATTTTTAGTTGGGCTTGGTTTGTCGTTATCAGCAATGTAAAGGAGAGAAAATGGGATTTGTAGCAATTTTGATGGGAAGTAAGAGTGATTATGAAGTGATGCGTGAGTGCATTGAAGTCCTAAAAAAGTTTGATGTTTCTTATGAAGTGATTATCAGCTCGGCGCACCGCAGTCCGAATCGCACAAAAGAATATGTCCAAGCTGCAGAACAAAAGGGCGCAAAGGTATTCATTGCCGCAGCGGGTATGGCGGCGCATTTAGCGGGCGCAGTGGCTTCTATGACAACGAAGCCCGTGATTGGTGTGCCACTCAAAGGGGGAGCATTAGAGGGTCTTGACGCATTGCTTTCCACTGTGCAAATGCCCTCTGGTATGCCTGTCGCCACGGTGGCTTTGGGCAAAACAGGAGCGGTAAATAGTGCTTATCTTGCAATGCAAATCTTGGCATTAAGTGATGCAGAATTAGGCGGAAAGCTCAAAGAAGACCGCGTGATGAAAGCAAAAAATGTAGAATTAGATTCTAGTGAGATTGAAGTAATTTTGTAAGGTTAATAATGGAAACTTGGGTTGTAATTGACGAATTTGTAAAACTTGCACAACTAGAAAAAGAAAAAGTGTTAGAAATGGTGGCAAAGGGAGAGCTAAAAAGCAAACAAGAAAATGAGCAATTTTATATTGATGCAGGAAGCGGCACACAAGCTCTTGTCAAGAGTGGTAATGCAGTAATGGTTCAAGGGGATACCGCAGTGAGTGGCGCAGTAGATAGCGGATTTGTAGAAAAAACGATTGGCACGATTCTAAGTTTGCACGAAAAAGTCGTAAGTTCCAAAGAGGAAACGATTTCAAGTGTCAAAAATGAAAACCAATTCCTAAAAGACGCGCTTTTTAATACGCAAGAAGTTTATGAGGACGATAAAAAAACTATTGCGATTCTAAGGGAGCAATTGCGTGTAGCGCAAGAGGAGATTGAGTTTTTGAAACGCAAATATCGTTTGATGTGGGGTAGGGCAATTGGCGAAAAAGCAAAAGAAAATAGCGAAGAACAAGAGGATACACAAGCACCAAAGGATTCTTAGTTTCAAAGAATCTTCAAATAAGGATTGAGCAATTAACTTAACATACGAATGCCTAGAGTGCTTGTTGAAGCAAGCAGAATGCACCGCAGGAGTGCAAAGTCTCAAGTCCTTTCAAGATTCTAAGGAATCAGAAAAAAACAAGCAAAAAGCACTTGGTGCGGTGGAGGAAATCTTTGCGGCATTAGAGGGCTTCCAAGAGTTTGTTTCTAAGAACGCAAGCCCAAAGAATCAAAAGCTAACCCCTAAGGACAAAGTAAAATTACAAATTTTATTAAAAGAGTTTTTTCAAAACCAATATCCCTTTCTTTCTCCTTTAGAAAATGACTTTGAGATTCCGCCTACAATGCTTGCCATTCTTGTGTATGACAAGATTTGTCAAGCCCTCAATGATGTTTCGCCCTATGCACAAATCAAACTTCAAAGTATTCAAAAAGCAAGGAATTATAAACAAAAATTCTTAGAGCTTTTGCGCGAAAAATTATCCCACAAGGCAAGCACGAAAGAGGTTTTAGAATTTGCGATTCGTATTTGTGTGCTTGGGAATGTATTAGATTATGGCGCGCAAAAGCAATTTGATTTGGAGGAGCAAGCGCAAAAGATTCTACAATCTCCCTTTGCTTATTTTGATTTGAGAGCCTTTATGTCCTCATTGGAATCCGCAAAGGATTTGGTAGTTATTGGGGATAATGCGGGAGAAAATGAGTTTGATGAAATTTTAATTTATGCCCTCAAAGCCCTTTATCCGAATTTAGAAATTTTTTATTTTGTTAGAGGAGCAGAAATCATTAATGATATTACTTTATCTGACTTAAACAAGACGGATTCTGCGATGTTGCACCTTGCCAAAGTGGTAGATAGTGGCGTGATGAGTCCCGGGTTTCTTGAATCTCTTGCACACAAAGAGGCAAGGGAAATTTATCAAGAAGCCGATTTGATTTTGGCAAAGGGTATGGGGAATTTTGAATCTATGGAGAATGCAGCCAAGCAAGATAACAGAATCTTTTTGCTTTTCAAAATCAAATGCAATGTGGTAAGGGATTATTTGCAACAAAATTTGGGAGATTTTGTGTTTTTTAGCCCATTTTTGCACCCCATTCCATAATTAAAGTCAAAATTCCTATCAATTCTAATTTTATATTAGGTAAAATATCATTTTATTTTTCAACAAAGGCTGTCAATGCTGACGAATCCTGTCGTAGTGTCTATTTTTATAATGGGTGTGCTATGTTTAGCGCGTTTAAATGTGCTTTTGGCTATTTTGATTTCTGCTTTGAGTGCAGGAATCTTAGGGGGATTAGGTGTAGAAAAAAGCATTAATTTGCTCATTGCTGGTATGGCAGGGAATCTTGAAACTGCATTGAGCTATGTTTTGCTTGGTGCGCTTGCAAGTGCAATTGCCCGCACAAATCTCACATTAATCTTAATTCACTATATCGCGAATTTCGTGCAGAATCGGCGTTTGATGTTTTGTCTCTCTATCGCCTTTTTTGCTTGTTTTTCACAGAATCTAATTCCTGTGCATATTGCTTTTATTCCGATTCTGATTCCGCCTTTGTTGCCACTGATGAATCGCCTAAAAATTGATAGACGCGCCGTAGCTTGCGCACTTACTTTTGGTTTAAAAGCCCCTTATGTAAGTTTTAGTGTGGGGTTTGGATTGATTTTTCACACCATTTTGCGCGACCAATTAAATCAAAATGGCGTAAATGTCAGTCTAGGTGATGTTTCAAGCGTGATGTGGATTGGCGGATTGAGTATGTTGGTGGGTTTGCTACTCGCTATTTTTGTATTCTATCGCAAGCCGCGCGAGTATCAGAATACCTACTTAAGCGAGGAATCTATGGAGGTGCTAGAGCGTCCTAATATGCGGCGAAAGGATTTCGCTGTTTTGCTTGGCGCAGTCGTAGCCTTTGGTGTGCAACTATGGGTGGGTTCATTGCCTCTAGGGGGGCTATGTGGAATCCTTGTAATGGTGCTACTTGGCGGAATCTTGTGGAACGAGATTGATGAGGTAATGGAAGAGGGCTTTAAGATGATGGCGTTCATCGCATTTGTGATGTTGGTTGCCGCAGGATTTGGCGCGGTTTTGAAAGAAACAGGCGCGATTCTTTCCCTCGTGCATTATGTCGCCTCGCTTGCTGGAGGTAAGTTTGGCGGGGCTTTGATGATGTTGCTTGTTGGATTATTGGTTACTATGGGTATTGGGACTTCTTTTGGGACGATTCCAATCATCGCAGCAATTTATTGTCCTTTGGGGCTAGAGCTTGGTTTCTCTCCTGCCGCAATTATTTTGTTGGTTGGAATCGCGGGTGCATTAGGGGACGCTGGAAGCCCTGCAAGTGATAGCACATTAGGACCAACGGCTGGCTTAAACGCAGATAAGCAGCACAATCATATTTGGGATACTTGTGTGCCAACTTTTTTGATGTATAACACTACATTAATCATAGGTGGGACGATAGGCGCGATTTTATTATAAGGGGTAAGAATGCAAGATTTTACAAAAGTGGCAAAAGAAGTTTTTGATTTGGAATCTAACGCAATTTTAGGATTGAAATCTTTTGTAGGAGAGGAATTTAATGCAGTAGTTACGAAGATTTTGAATCTTAAGGGACGTTTAGTGATTAGCGGTATGGGGAAGTCTGGGCATGTTGGAGCAAAGATTGCTGCGACTTTGGCAAGCACAGGGACACCTAGTTTTTTTATGCACCCTGCCGAAGCATTGCACGGAGATTTGGGTATGCTAACTCAAGAAGACGCATTGCTAGCAATTTCAAATTCAGGAGAAAGTGAAGAGATTTTGCGATTAATCCCCTCTGTCAAAATGCGCAAGATTCCATTGATTGCGATGAGTGGCAAGGTAAATTCTACACTCGCAAAAGAGAGTGATTATTTTTTGAATGTTGGTGTCGCGCAAGAGGCTTGTCCTTTGCAGCTTGCTCCTACGAGCTCAACGACTGCAACACTCGCAATGGGTGATGCAATCGCTGTTGCTTTAATGCGAGCAAGAAACTTTAAGCCAGAGGATTTTGCATTATTTCACCCCGGTGGTAGTTTGGGACGCAAGTTGCTAACCCGCATTAAAGATGTGATGATAAAGGAAAATTTACCGCTTGTTACACCGCATACGTCTTTCAAAGAATTGATTGCAGAAATGACTTCTAAAAAACTCGGAATGTGTTTAGTGGTAGAAAATAATAAATTATCGGGCATTATTACTGATGGGGATTTGCGCAGGGCTTTAAGTGCGGAGAAATTTGACGCATTAGCATATCAGATTATGACAAAGAATCCAAAAACAATTACGAGTGATGCAATGGCGACAGAAGCGGAATCGCTAATGCTAGAATACAAAATCAAAGAATTAGTTGTCCAAGATGAAGAATGTCTTGTGGGTATCGTGCAGCTTTATGAGATTAGTAGGGTTTGAAGCACGATTTTAACCCTCTCCAATGGATTCTACACTTTAGAGAAATCTTAAAATTTCTTGAATCTAAACGTTTATTTTCCATTTCATTTACTATTTGTTGTTAATTTTAAGCTAGCAATTATGCTTTATTTTATAAAATATCAGGATTCTCTATAAAATATGTAAGGGAAATCTTAGAGGAAGGAGCAAATATGCAATCAAATCCTGCGTTAGAGTATGATTACTCCATTGCAAAATTATTTCTTTTTGCAACGATCGCATTTGGTATTGTTGGATTGTTGTTGGGTGTTGTGATAGCTTGTCAAATGGCGTTCCCAGACCTTAATTATTTAGCCGGTGAGTTCGGAACATTCGGACGCTTGCGACCTTTACACACTAATGGAATCATTTATGGATTCACATTGAGTGGTATTTGGACAGCCTGGTATTACTTAGGACAAAGAGTTCTAAAAATTTCTTATAATGAACATCCACTTTTAAAAGTGATTGGACATTTACACTTTTGGATTTATATTGTGCTAATGGCACTAGCAGTTGTAAGTTTGTTTGCTGGTATGAGCCAATCAAAAGAATATTCTGAATTGGTATGGCCATTAGATTTATTAGTCGTTGTTGTATGGGTATTGTGGGGTGCTAGCCTCTTTGGTTCAATGGGTGTGAGACGCGAGCAAACACTTTATATCACATTGTGGTATTTTATTGCGACATTTGTAGCAATTTCTGCGCTCTATATCTTTAACAACCTCTCGATTCCAACTTATTTAGTTTCAGGTGTAGGTTCTATTTGGCATTCTATTTCTTTATATGCAGGAACAAATGATGCGATGGTGCAATGGTGGTTTGGACACAATGCGGTTGCGTTTGTTTTCACTTCAGGAATCATTGGTGTTATCTATTATTTTCTACCAAAAGAATCTGGACAACCAGTTTTCTCTTATAAATTGACTTTATTCTCATTTTGGGGCTTAATGTTTGTTTATATTTGGGCTGGAAGCCACCACTTGATTTATGCTACCGTTCCTGATTGGATGCAAACAATGGGTTCAATTTTCTCTGTTGTGTTGATTTTGCCATCTTGGGGAACAGCGGTGAATATGCTATTAACAATGAAAGGGCAATGGCATCAATTAAAAGAATCTCCGCTTATTAAGTTCTTGCTTTTAGCTTCTACATGGTATATGCTTACAACTTTGGAAGGACCAATTCAATCTATCAAATCTGTTAATGCTTTGGCACACTTTACAGATTGGATTATCGGACACGTTCATGATGCAGCATTAGGTTGGGTTTCATTTACGATTATTGCAGCTTGTTATCATATGACACCAAGATTGTTTAAACGCGAAATTTATTCTAAAAAATTAATGGATATTCAATTCTGGGTGCAAACTGTTGCGATTATTCTTTATTTCTCAAGTATGTGGATTGCAGGTATTACGCAAGGTATGATGTGGAGAGCAACAGATGAGTTTGGAAGCTTGGCTTATTCATTCATTGATACTGTAACCGTGTTAATGCCATATTATACAATTAGAGCAATTGGTGGAATCTTGTATTTCTTAGGCTTTATCATTTTTGTTTATAATATTATTATGACCATTGTTGCTAGTAGGGAGCTTGAGAGCGAACCTAAATACGCAACTCCAATGGCAGCGTAAAGGAGGCTTGTGATGTTTCATTGGTTGGAAAAAAATCCGTTTTTCTTTACGGTAGTCTTTTTAGTGGTTTTTTCAATTGCGGGATTGGTCGAGATTCTGCCTGATTTTGCTAAGGCTTCACGTCCGACAGAAAATCTTAAACCCTATACGCTTTTGGAAGTAGCAGGGCGTCAAGTGTATATTAGCGAAAGTTGTAATGCGTGCCATTCACAATTGATTCGTCCATTCAAAGCAGAAACAGACCGATATGGTGCTTATAGTTTGAGTGGTGAATATGCTTATGATAGACCATTTTTGTGGGGTTCTAAAAGAACAGGACCTGATTTGCATCGTGTAGGTGATGTCCGAACCACAGATTGGCACGAAGAGCATATGCTAGACCCAACTGCAGTTGTTCCGGGTTCTATTATGCCAGCATATAAACATTTGTATAATAAAAATGTAGATATGGAAACTGCTTATGCTGAAGCTTACACACAAAAAGTTGTTTTTTCAGTTCCTTATGATACTGCAAACAATCCTAAATTGGGTGATTTAAAAGCAGCAAAAGCGGAAATCTTGGCAGAGGCAAAACTCCTCGCAGAAGATATGAAAGATCCAGCGATAAAAGCTGCTCTTGAAAGAGGCGAGATTAAACAAATTGTAGCATTGATTGCTTATTTAAACAGCTTAGGACAAAAAAGAAGGGCTAACTAATCGTGGAATATGAAACGATAAGAATTATTCAAGGCTATGCGTATTGGTTTATCACGGTTTTATTGGTGTTTTTATTGTATGGATATATTTATCATCTTTACAAAAGCCAAAGAAGTGGAAAGATTGATTACGAAAAGTATGCAAGGCTTGCATTAGATGATGACTTGAATGATGCTTTAGTGGAAAAGCGAAATAACAAAGACGAAAAGAAGGAGAGCTAAATGGAATGGTTTAACTTAGGCGACAGTGTAAATCAACTTGGATTGCTTGGCGCCGTAGCAATTTTAGCTTTGACTATTTTCATTGTCGGTGGTTACATCAAAAAGATGAAAGATAGCAAGGCAGAAGGTGAATTAACAGACGAAGATTGGGATGGGATTAAAGAATTTAAAAATGATATTCCAATTGGATGGGGTGCGACTTACCTTGTATTGTTAATTTGGGGTTTGTGGTATTGGTTCGTAGGTTATCCTCTCAATACTTATTCACAAATTGGAGAATATAACGAAGAAGTCAAAGCATATAATGCAAAATTTGAAGCACAATGGCAAAATATTGATGCTCCAACTTTGACTAAAATGGGACAAAATCTATTTCTAGTGCAATGCTCACAATGTCATGGAATCACCACAGAGGGAATGAATGGCACAGCAGCAAATTTGACAGAATGGGGTAGAGAAGAAGGCATTATTACGACAATTAAAAATGGTAGCAAAGGCTTAGGCTATATGCTTGGGGATATGTTGCCAATTAGCGAAGTCGCGCCCGGTGTATTAGAGAGCGAAGAATCTCAAAAAGCAGTTGCTGCTTATGTAATGGCACAAATTTCTGAAGTCAAAAAGACAAAATATCCAGATTTAGTGGCAAAAGGTAAAGAGCTTTACACTGCTGCTACTTGTAATGCTTGTCATGGTGAAGATGGTACAGGTATGGGTGGTATGGCACCAGACCTTACAAAATACGGAACACCTGCATTTGTAGCTGAAGTGCTTGAAAAAGGCAAAAAAGGACGCATTGGTATTATGCCAACTTTCAAAACTCAAATGCTCACCGATAAGCAAAAAGAAGCTTTGGCGCATTTTATCTATTCAGAGAAAAACTAAGGAGGTTTGAGTATGAATGGTTTATTTGGAGTTAATGGACTTTTGGGTTTTATCGTAGCAGTTGTCTTATTGCTTAGCATTGTTTTTTGTTTAGGTTATACCGCAGTGGTAACACAAAGTGCGCAAGCGAATAATCATTATACAATTGAAAATGCTAACACTTTGCAAATGAGAAGTGCTGATAATGCGCAGCATTATAAAGAATTAGGAGCAAAATGATGAGATATAGTGGATTAGAAAAAATTCTTTTTGCAGCCCATATTGTAGTGATTATTGCGTCTATTGCAGTAGCTTTCATTCCCAATATGCTTCTTTATGTTGGTTAATGAATGTTAAAATTGCTTAAAATAGGGATTCTTTCCCTATTTTTTTGCACATTGGCTTTTGGGAAGCCTTATGTGCTAGAGAATCAAAATCAACTCATTGATAAAACCACTAATTATATGGAGATATTATCGGGTGAGGTATTTGAAAAAACGGGTGTATCTATGTATGTTGTTGCTCTTGAGGGTTTAGGAGAAAGGAATCTTGAAGAGCAAGAGCAGAAGTATTTAAGAGATTTAAAAGAGCCTTTTGTCGTCCTCTTTTTTGTGCGTAAAGAAAAAAAAATCAACATTATCGCAAGCCCAGAAGCTGAAAAGTTATTTGATAAAAAGGCAGTTTATTGGGATTATATTGTGCCTTTGATTCCAAAATCCGATACAGAACTAACACCACAAAGCATATCCGCTTTTTTACTTAATGGCTTTGTGGATATTGCCGATAGAATTGCTAAATCGCAAGATGTTACACTTGAGCATAGCTTTCCCAAACAAAATAAAGGTGTGCAGATTGCGGTGCGCACTGCACTTTATGTGATGTTGTTTGTTTTGTTTGTGCTCTTTGTGTTTGTGTATCTAAGGAGAAATAAATGAAAAATTATTGGCCTTTTGGAATCTTTTTGCTTGCAATGGTTGTCGTTGGGCTTATCATTTTAACCATTAAGACTGCAATTACGAATCCTGTGGAATTGCAAAGTATGTGCCAACGCAAGGCGCAAGAGATTGACGCAAACATTAACGAGATTACTAAAAAACGCGAAGCATTTTTGCAAAAATATAATATTGCCTTTGAGGGCGCATTACAACAAGATACAAAAACTTTTCGTCAGGTTTTTATACGTTTAAACGACAAAATGAGCGGCAAAATAGAAACAAATGCTAAAGTGAGCTTTTTTCTTACGCGTCCAAATACCACAAGAGAAGATCAAAATTTAGGAGAGGGTGAATTAGTAGAGGGATTATGGCAGAGCAAGACTTTCGAAGTGCGCAATCCCGGACGCTATCAGAGTGAAGCATTAGTAGAAGTTGGTGAGGATTCTATTTGTATTGCACAAGAGTATTTTATTCAATCCATAGATTCAAAATAATTTAATTTATTTAAGAATCTATACTTGGATTCTATAATGGAGTAATCCTTAAATGAAAGATAAGAACCAAGGTATTCCAACAGATAGTTTAACTAATTCTAATTGGCAGTTGGCAGTCATCACGATTGCGCTTGGGGCATTTATTTTTAATACTTCAGAGTTTGTGCCAATAGGTCTTTTGAGCCTCATTGCGAATGATTTTAGTATCAATGAGGCAAAAGCTGGATTCTTAATTAGCGTGTATGCGTGGGCAGTCGCTCTCACATCACTGCCTTTAATGTTGGCTTGTTCGCGTTTTGAAATGAGACGACTTTTGCTAGCGGTCGTTGCGCTTTTTGTGTTAAGCCATATTGGTTCTGCTCTAGCGGAAGGGTATTGGACGCTTATGCTTGCGCGTCTTGGAGTGGCGTGCGCACACGCATTGTTTTGGTCTATTGCTGCTCCAATGGCAGTTCGCATTGCCCCTAAGGGCAAAGAAAGTTTAGCACTTGGCTGTATCGCAACAGGTTCCAGTATTGCATTGATAGCTGGATTACCTTTAGGGAGGGTGATTGGATTGTATTTGGGGTGGAGGATTAGTTTTTTAACGATTGGAATCCTTGCCTTTTTGCTCCTTTTGGTATTGCTTAAAAGTCTGCCAACAATACCAAGCGCAGGTGCGATTTCTGCAAGAAACTTGCCAAAATTACTTAAAACTCCTCAATTGCTTGGTGTCTATGGAATCACGCTTTGCCTTGTGAGTGCGCATTTCATTGCTTATAGCTATATTGAACCCTTTTTGGCGCAATATGCTAATTTTAAAGAAAATGCGGTTACGATGGTGCTCATTGTTTTTGGAGGCGTTGGGTTTCTAGGGAGTTTTTTGTTTTCTAAGTATTATGATAAGCATAAGACATTTTTTGTAAATTGTGCAATTTTTGGGATTTTTATTGCTCTTGCGAGTTTGGTTGGGGCTAGGTTTGGCTTGTTGAATACACTATTGATTTGCGTGCTTTGGGGCTTGTGTATTACATTATTTAATCTCACTTTCCAATCCCAAATTTTAAATCTTGTGCCTATGGGGACTTCGGTTGCAATGTCAATGTTTTCTGGAATCTATAATGTCGGAATTGGCAGCGGGGCATTTATCGGTGGAATCATTATTCAGTATTTAGGGATTGCAAATATCGGCTATGTTGGTGCGGTAATTGCTCTGTGTGTTTGCGTTTATTATAGGGGTTGGTTTGTCAAATAATGAGACAAAGCTACTTTATGCTATGGAATCATAAAATAGCCTTTATCTTAAGCTTTAAATGTGCTCTGCAATCACACTGCCCATACGTTCGCAAGAGCAAATTTCTTTTGCGCCAAAATTTGCAATGTCTTTCGTGCGGTAGCCTTCTTTTAACACCCTTTCAATCGCGCTTTCTATCGCCTCTGCAGCTTCTTGTTCCCCTAGAGAGTAGCGAAGCATCATTGCAGCACTCGCAATCGTTGCAATCGGGTTTGCGATTCCAAGTCCCGCAATGTCTGGAGCACTACCGTGGATTGGCTCATAGATTGCTGCCTTTCCTCCGATAGATGCAGAGGGAAGCAAGCCGATAGAGCCACTTAGCATACTCGCCTCATCACTTAGAATATCTCCAAATAGATTTCCTGTTAGAATCACATCAAACTGCTTAGGATTCCTAATGAGCTGCATTGCTGCATTATCTACATACATATGGCTTAGCTCCACATCAGGATATTCTTGTGCAACTTCGCTCACCACTTCGCGCCATAGTTGGCTGACATCTAGCACATTTGCCTTATCCACAGAACAAACTTTTTTGTTGCGTTTGAGTGCTGCTTGAAAAGCAGTGTGGGCAATGCGTTTGACTTCCTCTACACTATATACCATTGTATTGTAGCCACGATTTTTATCGCGTCCTTTTGGAGTGCCAAAGTAGATTCCGCCAATCAGCTCACGCACGACTAAAATATCTACACCTTGCACAACTTCGGGCTTTAATGTGCTAGCCTCAAGGAGTTCATTATAGACTTTTGCAGGGCGAAAATTCGCAAAAACTTCTAAACTCTTTCTTAAGCGCAAAAGCCCGCTTTCTGGTCGTAATTCACGCGGCAAGTTGTCCCACTTTTCCCCACCAATAGCACCAAAGAGCGTTGCATCGGAGGCTAAACAGCCCGTGATTGTTTCTTCTGGAAGTGGATTTTGTGTCAAATCATACGCAATCCCACCCATTAAAAAGTCTTCAAATTCCAATGCAAAGTTAAATTTCTGTGCGGTTGTTTTTAAAACCTTGATTGCCTCATTGATGATTTCTGGTCCGATTCCATCTCCTTTAATGACAGCGATTTTATAAGTTTTCATTGTTTGCCTTTCTTAAAAATTATTTTGTGATATTTTGTGCTTTAGCATAGGGGATTAACCCGCCACTTTCTAAGAGTTCAAGCATAAAAGTCGGAATCGGAGCAAACTTATAGGTGCATTCTTGGGTGAGATTCTTAACCACGCCGCTAGCCAAATCTACTTCTAATGTGTCCCCCTCACAGATAGAATCCGCTTCTTGAATCTCTAAAATAGGCAAACCCGTGTTAAAGGCGTTGCGGTAAAAAATGCGCGCATAGCTCTTGGCAATCACCGCGCTAATGCCCGCTTCTTTAATCGCCACAGGTGCGTGCTCTCGGCTAGAGCCACAGCCGAAATTTTCACCCGCTACGATAAAATCTCCTTTGCTGATATGATTGACGAATCCCACGCGCGCATCTTCCATTAGATGAGAAGCCAAAAATGCTTTATCGCTCGTATTAAGATACCTTGCGGCAATGATTAAGTCTGTGTCAATATTATCACCGAATTTCCATACTTTTCCACTCAAGTTTTTCTGCATAAAATCCCCTTAAATGTTAAAAATCTTTGGCGCATTATAACAAAGTGAATATAAAATTTAGGTATTGACAATCGTTATATATTAAAATATAATTTGCTAGTTTTGTTTTGAATCTTGAAACAAAATTTAAGTTTTGGAGGTGAAAAAAATGCAAGTGCAAGGAAGATTTTGGATTAAGGAGCAAGATAAAAATTTCTTAGGGCACGGTAAAGTAGAATTGTTAGAACGTATCGCCAAAACAGGTTCTATCTCCAAAGCTGCAAAAGAAATGAAAATGAGTTACAAAGCCGCTTGGGATAGCATTGACTTGATGAATAAAATCACAAATGAGCCTTTAGTGGTGCGCGTAACAGGTGGTAAAGGTGGCGGTGGCACGCAAATTACGCAGAAAGGAATAGAAGCAATCAGAATCTTTCGCGAAATGGAACGTGTCCAAGAGGAACTCTTCACACTTTTTGAGGGTAATTTAAACGAATGGGATTCTGTGATGGATTATTCTCAATGGAGCAATTGCGCTAAAAGGAGATTTATGATTAAAACAAGCGCGAGAAATCAATTGTTTGGTGAAATTATTTCTATCAAAGAGGGCAAAGTCAATGCGGAAGTTGTATTGAAAATCAATGATAAAACCCAAATTTCTAGCACGATTACTTTGTATTCCGCAAAGGAATTAGGCTTAAAGGTTGGTTTGAAGGCTTATGCGCTCATTAAGGCAAATTGGATTGTAGTTTTTCAAGAGAAGCCTAAAGGGGTTTCATTGAAAAATTGCATTGGCGGGGTGGTAAAAAGTATCGTTGATGGTGTCGTAAATTGTGAGGTTGTAATGGAGAGTGATGGGGTTTGCTTTAGCGCAATCATCACAGAGGATTCCAAAGAGAATCTCGCATTAAAAGTGGGACAAGAAGTTTGGTTTGGATTCAAATCCAATAATGTGATTCTAGGTATTTAAGGAGAGAATAATGAATTTTGCAAAGAAATTTTTGGCTGTTGGAGTTTGTGGGTTGATTTTATCTTTGAGTGCGCAAGCAGAAGAAATTAAAGTCTTGGGTGCGGCTTCCTTGAAGTATGTGTTAGAAGAAATCAAAAACGATTTTCTAAAAGACAAGCCAGAAGACAAAATTGAAATCTCTTACATTTCAAGTGGCAAGGCTTATGCGCAGATTAAAAATGGAGCACCTGTGCATTTATTTGTCGCTGCCGATGTGGGCTATCCTGCAAAACTCTATGAAGAAAAGCTTGCACCCCAAAAAGAAGAAATTTATGCAAAAGGAAAATTGGTGCTTTGGAGCAATAATGAGAATTTCAAACTCAAAGAATTTAAGGATATTTTGAATCCAAAAATTACTCATATTTCTATTCCAAATCCAAAAGTTGCGCCTTATGGTAGAGCTTCTGTTGAAGCATTGAAAGCCACAAAAATGCTAGATATTGTGGAATCTAAATTCGTAACAGGTGAGAGCATTGGTGCGGCGACTACCTATGTGGAATCTAAAAATGCAGAAGTAGGCTTTACTGCGCTTTCTATGCTTGGTGAAGGAGGAATCAATACAAAAGAGATGAGCTTTGTAAGCATTGATGAGAATCTTTATGAGCCTATTAGTCAAGCACTTGTGATTCCAAATTATGGCAAAGATTCTAAGCTTGCAAAGGATTTTAAAGCTTATATTTTGGGTGCTCAAGCTAAAGAAAAATTTTTGAAATTTGGTTATAGCGTTGAATAAGCTAAGCGGAGTTTTGGAACATTTCGTAGAGCAAGAAGGCGTTTTGCGCCTCTTTGTGCGATGTTGGGATTCTATTGGTGGGCAAGCATTGGAGCAGACACAAGAGGAAGCGCAAGATGTAGAATCCCAATATCGCATTTGTGTATTGCTATTAGAGGATTCTTCTTTTGTTTCTAATATGCTTTGTGCGCCTCTTAGTTTGGGGTTTAAGGAAAATAATATTGTCGTAGCAACGAAACTAGAGGGCGCGTGCAATACCTTTAAGGCGGAAATCTTAAATCTAGCCGAAGATAATCTTTTTGCCCGATTGACGCTTGCTTGTGCGTGGGCAGAGGGTGGCAAGATTAACGCTCTTTGTGCTTTGGATTTTGTAAAAAACAATCATCTTCAGCTTGGGGATTTTGTTTTTTGGCATATTCCAGAAAATGAAATTATGCTTTTCTTGTGAGAGGAAAAAGCAATATAAGAACAATAAAAAGCCAAAACTTTCAATAGCAGAGAAATTAAAAGGAGCGAAAAATGGAAAATTTTAGTGATTTTTTTATTACTATGCTTTTGAGTTTTAAGGTCGCACTTATTACGACTTTTATTTTATTATTCCTTGCGATTCCTTTGGGCTATTTTCTAGCTTTTACGCGCAGCAAGGCTACACCGATTTTAGAAGCAGTTGTTTCTATGCCGCTTGTATTGCCTCCTAGCGTGCTTGGATTCTATCTTTTGGTTACTTTTAGCCCACAAAGTCCTTTGGGAAAGTTTTTATTAGAGGTGTTTAATCTCAAACTTGTCTTTAGCTTTGAGGGCTTGATTGTGGGTTCGGTTATCTTTTCGCTTCCTTTTATGGTTAATCCTATTCAAGCAGGTTTTGCCGCATTGCCTATTTCGCTTTTTGAGGCTGCCTTAACACTTGGAAAAAGTCGTCTTAGGATTCTTTATTCTGTCTTATTGCCCAATATTTCGCGTTCCGTGCTTGTGGGCATTGTCGTAACCTTTGCGCACACTATTGGTGAATTTGGAGTTGTAATGATGATTGGGGGCAATATTCAAGGGCAAACGCGTCTAGCAAGCATTGCGATTTACGATGAAGTGGAATCCTTGAATTACTCCCTTGCGCACCAATACGCCTTAACGCTTTTTGTGATTACTTTTTCTGTCTTACTCATCACCTTTTATCTCAATAAAAGAAGCGCGCAATGATACTTTTAGATTTCAAAAAACATTTGCATAGCACGCAAGGTGATTTGACTTTGGAAGTGCATTGCGAGTTAAAATCACAAGATTTCATTACATTGTTTGGCAAAAGCGGCGCGGGTAAAACTACGATTTTGCGTATTTTGGCTGGATTGAGTGAGCCTGATTCTGGAATCATTAAAGTCAATGATATAACTTGGTATGATTCTAGTGCGAAGATTAATCTCCCCCCACAGAAGCGTAAGATTGGATTTGTGTTTCAAGATTACGCACTTTTTCCCAATATGAGTGTAGAGCAGAATTTATACTTTGCCTTGCCTAAAAAAGCAGACAAAGCACACATAGAATCTTTATTGGAGATTACGGAATTAGGTGCTTTGCGGAATCTTAAGCCTAATATGCTAAGCGGGGGACAGCAACAACGCGTGGCTTTAGCGCGTGCATTGGTTCGTAGTCCAGAGATATTATTGCTTGATGAGCCATTCTCTGCACTAGATTCCGCAATGTCTCATAAATTGCAAGAGGAATTGCTCCGCATTCATCGGCATTTCAAGCTTACCACCTTTTTGGTAAGTCATAACTTTAGTGAGGTTTTTTTCCTATCGAACTTTGTCGTGCATTTAGAATCAGGAAAAATTGACAAACAAGGAAGCCCTAATGAAGTCTTTTTGAAAGGTATGCCAAGCGGAAAATTCCGACAAAGTGGCTTAGTATTGGACATAAAAGAAAATGGCTTGGTTTGTATTGTGAGCGTGCTTGTAGGGAATGAGATTGTCCAAATCACTACCAACAAAGACGAAACAAAGGATTTGTGTAGTGGGGATTTGATAGTGATTGCCTCTAAGGCTTGGAATCCCGTGTTTGTCAAGATAGGCTTTAAATATTCTGCAAAATGATAGATTGCCACGATTCTATTATATAGAATCTCGCAAGGATATTTTCCACTGTGTCATTGCGAGGGAGCGAAGCTGACGAAACAATCTATAATTGTGCATATTTTTATTTTGACAATGGAATCTAAAAGGTGAGATTCTTTCGTTTAGATTGCCACAGCCTTTTACAAAGGTTTTGCAATGACAATGGAATATCCAATGCGTGCAAGGATTATAGATTGCCACGAATGCTACGCATTCTCGCAATGACCATAAGCCAACTACCGCGTCATTGCGAACGTAGTGAAGCAATCCATAATCCAAAATATCGCCATTAATAATCTACTTTAATTAAGATTCCAAATATTCTGAAATGTCTTTTTTAGAAGTTTTCCACTCTCCAATACTTTGCCATTTTGCGAGATTGCAAAAGCGACAAAAGGGAATGGGTTTGGCTAGGAATTGCAAAATCTCG
>NZ_JAAVGY010000041.1 GCF_014799995.1 Helicobacter sp. | reverse complement strand
TATTTATTTTACTTTTAAGGGGGGGGGGGGGTATTATTTGAGCTTATTTTATTCTGAAAGGATTGTCGTTTATGGAAAATAAGTCAGGAAACAACAATTTTTCCTCATTAAAGAATGTGTTTAAAAAACAATGTCTTGTGCTACCCTCTTTAAGTGTGGCTATGCTACTATTTACCGCTTGCACAAATCACGCAAGTGTAAATAGCGAATTTGAAAAAGCTTTGACACAAAAATTTTGTGGTGATGAGTTTTTTGAGCAGAATCTAAACAAAGTAAAAAATAAAGATGACACAATTTATACCGGGCTAAACACAGGGTTAATTGCTAGAAATTGTGGCAAATTCACGATTAGTAATACTCTCTTTGATGCAGCAGAGGATTCCTACAAGGAGGATGTGGATTTAGAAAACACTCTACAAAAAGGCGTAAAGCTCGCCGCTACCACACTTGTTAATGACACAATTATTGATTACAAGGGCTCTTTATATGAGCGCATTATGGTGAATGTCTATAAAGGCTTAAACTTTATGAGCTTAAAAGACTATGCAAATGCGAGAGTGGAATTTAATCGCGCTTTAATGCGTCAAGACAAAGCGAAAGAATATTTTGCAAACGAAATTGAAAAAAATCGTGAAGAAATCGAAGAGGCTAAAAAAGATCCAAATTATGACAAAAATATGAATGACAATGTCGCAACAATTACAAAAGAATATGAGCATTTATTCAAAGAATTTGACACAACTAAAAAGTTTGTCAATCCCTATGCGACTTACCTAGCCTCTGTTTTCTTCTTTATGGAACAAGATTATCGCAAGGCTTCAGATTTGTTCAGAGAGGTTGCAATTATCAACCCCAAAAACAATGAAATCAAGAAAGAATCCAAGCTTTTCACAGAACGCGCTAGAGGGATAAACTCTAAAAATTCAAAAAAATATATTTTTGTCGTGTATGAAGGTGGAATGGGCGTCATAAAAGACGACTTTGCATTGACATTGCCTTTTATCGTAAATGAAAAAATCATCACGACAAGCGTCGCATTACAAAAACTACAAAAACGCGACAACTCTTTTGAGTATCTACAAGCAAATGGCGTAAAAACTACACAAATCGTAGATTTAGATGACATTGTAGCGACAGAATTTAAGATTAATATGCCTACAATGATTACAAAAGCCGTCGCCCAAACAATTTTAAAGACTGCAATCAATGTTGCCGCAGCAAACAATGATTCTACAGGCGGCTTATTGTCTGCAGCAAGCTCCCTAATTACTGCTGGCACAAATAAAGCCGATGTTCGCACTTGGCGTGGATTACCCAAGAATGTTAGTGTGGCAATGATAGAAAACAAAGGAGAGATAGAAATTAAAGATCCCAAAGGAGGAGAAATTTTTAAAGGCAAAGTAGAAACCACCAAAGACGCTTTAGTTTTTGTGCGTTCTTTTGAGCCTTATTTGCCAAACCATATTGAAATCGTCCAATAAGATGTTATTATGAAAGATTCATTAAAAATCATTGTAATGATAGTCGCATTGTCCTTAAATGCGTGTGCCTCTGATGGGCAAATCAATGCGAAAAGGCAAAACATAGAATTTGGCAAAAATTGTCCAAGCCACATATTGAAGCAATTTAAAAAACGTGTAAATGTCAATGGACTTTTGGAAGTGGAGATGACTTTTGGGAGCAATTATGCAAAAGATTTGGTTTATAAGATAGATTGGCTTGATGAGAATGGATTTATATTAAAAGATGCAATCAATGAGGAATATCGTACATTGAGGATTCCAACGAGTCAAGAAATTGTTTTAAGAAAGGTTGCCCCCAATAGGTTAGCAAAGGATATTAGAATCCAAATAAATTAAATTTGTAAAGGAGACAAAATGAAAAAAGAATTTGTAGCAATAGCAACGGCAGCATTGCTTTTAGGCGGCTGTGTAACGACAGGAACTTATACAGATGGCAAAGCAACTCAAGTCAAAAAGGGGGATTCTCTGACACTAGGACTTGATAGGGAAGATTTTGAAAATGCAGCAGAAATAATGATTAATAGTATGCTTAGCGACCCAGCATTTGCCAACATTAAACCCGGGCAAAGAAAGGTAATTGCGATTGGAAGAGTAGTAAATGATACGCCACAGAGAATCGACACAGACAAGCTAACTGCAAAAATTACTTCCGCGCTAAGAAGGTCGGGCAAATTTGTATTGACTTCGGCTGTTGCTGCGGGAGGCGCGCTAGATAGTATGAGTGAAGATGTGAGGGAGCTAAGAGATAATGAGGAGTTTAACCAACAAACAATCGCAAAAAAGGGAACTTTAGTATCTCCAGACTTTTCGCTAGCAGGCAAGATTCGTCAAGACAATGTGAAGCTAAAAAGTGGAAAGGTACAAGTAGAATATTTCTTTCTCTTAAGATTAACTGACCTTAACTCGGGGCTTGTGTATTGGGAAGATGAGCAAACGATTGATAAAGTGGGCTCAAACAAATCTGTAACTTGGTAAGAAAATGAAAAAGATACTTTTTGGCTCATTATTAGTAGCGGGAATTTTGTGGGCTCAAGGCTCACAACCAGCCAAGATTTCACAAGAAGATATAAAGATTCAAAACGAGCTTTCAGACGCAAGCCTAAAAGATATTACTCCAAAAAGCCTTGAGGAGTTTTTTGAAGAATTTGAAGAAGCCCACAACATAACCTATGGACAAACCAAAAATGGTAAGACATTTTATACAGGCGAGGCTAATGTGTCTGTGAGCGACACAGACCCTCAATTTGCACAATCTCTACAACTTGCATTTGAAAAAGCAATGTTAAATCTGCAAAAAGAATTTATAAAAGACGCATTTGGCAGAATCTCTACAGAGAAAATCGCCACTTATGAGCACGACCAATCTAGTAATGCAAGAGAGTTTGAAGAACTACCAAAGGGCGGCACTATATCACAAGTCTTTGATAAACTTACTCAACTTGCGGGAGCGAAACTTGATGCTGCTTTAAGAGACTTGGGCGTAGATGCAACAGGATTGAGTGAAGAGCGCAAAAAAATATTGCTAAAAGATGAATTTATGAGCAAATCCATCACGCAGGCATTTGGTTCTATGAGTGGATTAATCCCCATACAAACAATCGTAACCCATAAAAGAGGTGAATACAAAATAGGCGTTATTGCAGTTATTTCTGACAAAACTAGACAACTAGCAAGAGATATGTCCCTAGGAAGACAGAGCCTCATTAAAGGAAAAGGAGGTAAAGCAATCAAGGATTATTTACCCAAAGAAAATGCAGGGTTTGTGAATGAATATGGAATCCGACTTGTGTATGATGAAAATGGCGCACCCGTAATTCTAAGCTATGGAAACTGGGGGTTTGTAGCTGACGCTGGAAACGCAAAGAAAACGAATCGTTTAGAAGATGCAGCAAAAGAGACTGCGCTAACTAAAGCAGATAGTGCAATTATTGAGTTTATCAACACAAATATTAGCCTAAAAGACGAACAAACAACAGGCGAAACCTACAAACAAGAAATTAAAGAAACACTCAATAAAACAGACAATACAAAAGATCTTTCAGAGACAGATATTACAAACACTGTAGATAAGGTAAGCAGAAGGATTAAAGCAACTGCAAGCGGAAAGATTCGTGGCATTAGAACCATTAAGCAATGGAGTTATACTGCGGAAAATGGCGTAGAACACGTAGGGGTTGTTAGAGCATATTCGTATGCAAACCTAGAGAATACAAACCAAATGCTAAAGACGCCAACACAACAACCCTCTAACAATGCAACGACAAAAAGCAGTGAAACCAAAGTGCAGCGACAATCAAATATTGTCAATGATCTTGATGATTTTTAGGATTAATTAATGAAAAAGATTCTTAGCATCTTAGCAATTGTTCTGTCTTTAGCTCTTATATTACAAGCGAGAGTGGTATCATCAACAACAACAAAATCAAGCGTTGGTGAAGGTAGTGGAATCACGCGCGAAGAAGCAATCAATAATGCCCTCATAGAAGCCATTGGCAAGATGAATGGCGTTAGCATTAATTCCACAAAGCATTCTCTTGCAACCGCTTCAACAGATTCTAGTGGTTCTCAAATAAGAGACTATTATGAAGAACAAATCTCAAAAGCCACAAAGGGTAAAGCGGATACTTATGAAGTTAATAGCGTAGAACAAGGAAATGATGGCAAATACATTGCAAATGTTACAATATTCAAAACAACCACAACCAAAAAGTATCAAGCACCCGGCTTAAATGCGAGCAATCGCAGAAGTATCGTTATCTTTAATGCAACTGCCGATTCAGCCAAAAAATCTATTGGGGATGTTTTACAACAGCACATTATCACAAACTTGCTACAAAGTCGCAAATTCAATGTCTTGGATAGAGATACAAAGGGTTATTACGATATGGAAAAAGCCCTCATCCAAAGTGGCGATGCGGCAAGTGATGAAGTTTATAAACTCAAAAATGTGTTAGCGACAGATTATATCCTGCTCTTTTCTTTAAGTGGATTAGACGGGGAAGTCAAAAAAAGCAATCTCACAGGCAAAGAAAAGATTCAAGCAGAAGCGATAGTAGATTATCGCGTGCTTTTGTTTGCCACAAGACAAATTAAGTTTTCTAACACTCTAAATATGAAAGTAAATTTTAAAGATGGCTCGCTTGGCGCAACGGAAGCGGGATTATCACAAATTGCGAATCGTATTGCAAGTGATATTTTAAATGCAATTTATCCTCTAAAGGTCGCAAGCGTAGAAAATAATGAGGTTATTTTTTCTCAAACCTTAAATCAAGGAGATGTTTATGAATGTTTCTCTTTGGGAAAAGTCATTAGCGATTCTTACACAAAAGAAAATACAGGCAGGATAGAGACAAAAAGCGGTATGATAGAAATCGTGCGCTCCACTCCAAAGATTTCTTACGCAAAAATCACAGAAGGAGTTGTGAAAAAAGATGATATTTGTCGTCCTTTGAGTGCGGGAAATGGCAGCGATTCTCAAGGGAGAGGGGCAAATTATCAAGTTAATCCCAATGGTGGTGTGAATCTCGGATTTTAATACGATTCTTAACAATCCTAATATTGTGGAGAAACTTTCAAAGCCCAAGCCACGAAACAATTTTTATTTGTTTTTTGTAGTGGTCGATTTGCAAGGAAGCCTATCACACAGAAAGCGGGATAAAAAGCTGCGGGAGATTCGTTAAATGCGTGCTTAGATTCTCTACATCGCAAAGAGAGAAAAACCAAAATCGCCTTACGCTTTCCTTGCGCAAAGGCAGAATCTGCAATGTGTCTTTTTGGCGATTCAACCAAAGAATCGGATTTTGGGTATTGGATTGTTCTATCGCTATTTTTTTGTCAAAGACTTTAGCAATATGCTTATAATAATCTAAGGCTTGCTCGTGGTCTTCTTCATTGGGATTAAAGTCATAGAGCAGAATCTTTAACCCGATTTGCGTAGAAAAATCAAAGACAACAGAGGAAATTTTCTCCGCTTCCTCCGCCTTTTTGGGCAATATCACGACACTATGCGTCAAGTTTTCCAGTAGTTGCACTCCAAATTTCAAAAGAGGAATCCCTAAATCAAGCAAATAGCCCTTATATTCCTCAAACAAATAGCTCTCCAATAAAACCAAGCCAATATTTTTGTTTGCCTTATCGCGTTGGACAATTTCCCTCAAAGAGCTTTCATAAAATTCAATGTGCCAAGAGATATTTTCACCACTTAGGCGCACATCGTCCCTTAAATTCTCAATGACTTCTGTTGTCGTAGGATTAAAGAAGCATAAGTGCAAACGTTTGTTTTTAAAATGAGAAAACAGCCATAAAGCCTGATTGACGCAGGCTTCAA
The DNA here is from genome assembly GCF_014799995.1 of Helicobacter sp. Classification (GTDB taxonomy): domain Bacteria; phylum Campylobacterota; class Campylobacteria; order Campylobacterales; family Helicobacteraceae; genus Helicobacter_D. The sequence continues at coordinate 7,539 of NZ_JAAVGY010000041.1, read as the reverse complement.
GATTCTTAGAATGGAGTAAATCAAAATACATTACCACATCGCGCCCAAAAGGCGTTGGAAACTGCCCAAACTCTTCTTTGATTCTGTGATAAATTTCGCGCAAGGTGTTAGGCTCGCCAATAAGCAACAAAGAATCATTCGGCAGAATCGTTGTAGAGTATTTGGGTAAAATCAGCTCTTCACTCCGATAGATAGCGACAATTTTCCACTTTTTTTGCTTAATCACTCCCACACTGCGATACGCATAAGGGCTACCAAAAGGCACGCTAATTTGCATAATCTCGCCTTGCCCCAATCCAATATACTTTGCTGTGCGGGGCACATTGGGAAATTTCTCAAAGAGTTTTCCGCTTAGCACGAGCGATTCACTAATCATCAAAAGCTGCTTATCATCGCTTTGTAAAGGAATCTCGCCTAAGATACTAATCTGCAAGGTTTTGCTATAAGCACGCAAGGTATGATAAATAATCTCTCGCTCTTCGCGTTTATCCGTAATGATATAACAATCTGTGATTTGAGCCGTTAGAATCTCTCGCAACTTGCTAGGAGAGCTTGGGTCAAACTGATAGCACTCATCGTCTTGAGGGAGATTCTGTGGTAAAAGATTTTTATCAAGCGAAACAAAAATATAAGTATTTTTATCCAAATGCTTCGCCATTAAAATGCTTAGGAATTCTTTTGCTACAATTCCGTCTAAAATCAAAAGCACTTTTCGCATACTCCCCCTTTAAGAGTAAAGATTCGCGAAAATGTAGCAAAAAAAGGCTAAAAATGGAATTTATTTTGCAAAAGACCGATGGAAATGCGCGTGCAGGGAGGCTCAAACTTGCGCACGGCGAAGTACTCACGCCAATCTTTATGCCTGTGGGCACACAAGCAAGCGTAAAAGCATTGGACTTCAACGACCTTTTGACACTTCATATTCCAATTGTTTTAGCCAACACTTATCATCTTTATTTGCGCCCCAATGATGAGGTGATTAAAAATCTTGGCGGATTACATCATTTCAGCAAATTTCCTCACAATTTTTTAACAGATAGTGGTGGATTCCAAGCCTTTAGCCTCAATTCTAATGTTAAATTAAGCGAGGAAGGAATCACATTTAAAAGCCACATTGATGGCTCAAGCCATTTTTTCACCCCACAAAAGGTTTTGGACATTCAATACAATCTCAATAGTGATATTATGATGATTTTAGATGATTTAGTCGGATTACCTGCCAGCAAAGAACGCATTAGAGATTCTATCAACCGCACGACTAAATGGGCTCAAAGCGCGATAAACTACCACAATCATAAAAAGCAAAACGCATTAGAAAATGGAATCACGCTGACAAATCATATCTTCGCAATTGTGCAGGGTGGCACGGAGAGAGAATTGCGTGAAGCAAGCGCAAGAGACTTGAGCTCTCTTGGGGATTTTGATGGATTCGCCATTGGCGGATTGGCAGTAGGCGAGCCAAATGAGGAAATGTATGCCACGCTTGATTTTACCACACCTCTTTTACCGCGCGAAAAACCACGTTATCTAATGGGCGTAGGCACTCCACGCGATATTATAGAGGGAATCGCTAGAGGAGTGGATATGTTTGATTGCGTAATGCCCACAAGAAATGCAAGAAATGGCACGATTTTCACTCATTTTGGCAAATTTTCTATCAAATCTCCACGTTTCAAGCTAGACACGCAGCCTTTGGATTCCAAATGCCATTGTTACACTTGTCAAAACCACTCCCGCGCTTATTTGCACCATTTATTCCGCTCGGGTGAAATCAGCTATTTTCGCCTTGCAAGTATTCATAACCTTGCCTATTATTTGGATTTGGTGCGCAATGCTAGAGAAGCAATCATCAAAGGAGAATGGACGAAATTTTATCAAGACTTCATAGCAGAGCAAGAAACCTTGTAGCCTAATGCCTTTTGGGATTCTTTATAGAATCTCCACTATTCCACATTAGAAAAATTAAAAATAAACTTTATATTATCAAAGCAAGTTTAAAGTGCAAAATACTATAATTGCAATATTAATTCACTAGGGATAATCAACACTAAGGGGCGCAAGTGCTAGTATGGAGCGAAGAATTTAGCATTAAAAATCAACATTTAGATGAACAGCATAAAGCCTTTATGCAACTCGTTGCGGAAACTGGTGCATTTGCTAAAAGCACTTCTCCCAATAAAGCACAAGAATTAGAATCCCGAATGAACGCCGCTATTGAAAGTGCCAAAGAGCATTTTAATGATGAAGAAAAATATATGCAGCATATTGGTTACCCCTTTTTGAATCAGCACAAAACGCGTCATCGTGAGCTAATCTCCAATCTTTCTATGCTGCTAATGGATATAGAAGATGTGGAGCATAGCGCAAAGGAATTTTATGAATGCTTGCATAATTGGCTGATTGTACATGTTTTAGGCGAGGACAAACAAATAGAATCTTACCGCAATCGCTTGCACGATGTTAAAGAGATTCCTTATAGCCTAGAGCAAAAGACAAAAATCTTAGCCGAGACAGAAAACATAAGAGAGGGGAAATGGCACAAATACATTTGCCTATGCCTCTTAAAAGAATTTCAAGTTTGCGATGCGTTGCATAAAATTATGCAAGAAGAAGGCACATTTGTCCGATGCAAAGTATGCAAACAGCCTATCGTTTATCGTGATTCTAGTTTAGATGATGAGGATAACTTTGAAACATTGGCAAAAAAATATTTTAAACAATTCTAGGAAATAAAAACACAATGGCATTTGCACCTAAGGGATATAAAGTCTTTAATGATGTAAAAAACTTGCGGAATCTTTTATTGCAAGAGCGTAAGAATTTCGGTGAGGAAATTGACTTTTATTTACTAGACTTCCGCACCTTTTATAGCAAAAAAGGCGAAAACAAATACAAGCCCGTCAATGATACAGGCTTGTTCAATAAAAACGCAAATTTTACCGCAAACATTGACATCAAACAAATTTATAAAATTGAAATTTGCAAAAAAAGCGAAAAACCCGCACGAACCTTTGGAATCAAACTCGTTCCTAATGAGAATACGACTTTGCACGCGGTTTTACTCTGCAATAATCAAATCAAGCACCACGAAGAACTCAAATCTGAAATTTATCAAGAACTTTACAAAACAATGATTTTGCAAGATTACCTCATCGGAATCCGAGAATATGGCAAGCTCACAATGCAGATTGACGCGTTTATTAATAGTCTGATTCGGGGTAAAATCTCTCCTAAAACGATTCTAACTATTGGCACAGGAGTAGCAAACACAGAGGGAAAAGATGGAGAAGTAAAAATCTATCAAAACCTACAAACAGAGATTCTTGACAAAGAATCTCAAGAAGCGGGCGTGTTTGCTCCTAGAATCTGTATGCAAGCCGTGCGCAAAGGCGATGAACTCTTTGAATATATCAAGCCTGTTGCCGGACGTGTGGGAAGAAATCTTAAAGGCGAAATACTAGCCGTTAAACCCGTTCAAGCCAATGCTGTAAGCGTAGATGCAAGCATTCGCGCGCGTGAAGATGTGGATAGAATCAAATTCCAAGCAGGGAAAGACGGATTTTTCAAAGAAATCAAGCCACTTTATTTTATCATCAGCGATGAGCTAAACACCAAACAATCCGCCCCCAAAAAGCAAGATGAGGCGACGACAGAAAACACTTCAAAAACTCCTACCCCACCACCAAAAGCACTTAATATTGAGGGGCAAACACATAGCAAATCCAAAATCCAAACCGACACCGCTTTCATCGGCTCACATCGTGGTGCAATCAAGGCACACACAGTAGTGATTGATGTCTTAGAAAAAGGAAGTGTGGAAGCCAAAGTTGCCTATATCAATAGCACGCTTGGTGGCACGATTATGGCAGATTATATTTATATCAAAGATGTGCGCTCTTACAACGAAATTTATCCTCGTTATAGCCTCGTAGTAGATAATGTTTTGGGCGAACACAATACCTTTGAACTCAATCCCGCAAAATTTTCCTTTATGCGCCGCGACCGCTTAGAATATGTAATGCTCTCTGACCAAATCAAAATTCGCCTGCGACACTTAAGAAAACAAATGGACGAATTTTACGCCTATTTGCTCGCCTCTCAAGGCAAAGTGCATAAAATCCAACACGACCAAGAAGAAAAGCCTGATGAACCTCTACCCAAAAATCTTCAAAGTATCGTGGAACAATACGAAAAGGCACTAGAACATTATAAAGAACATTTGGTGGAATACAATGAGATTGTCAATCTCTACTACACTAATGAGGTGCGCCTCAAAAGCATTGATGAGGGGGCATTAAATGCTAAAATGATGATTCGCGGCAATCCCCCTGCGGCAGAAACAATGATTAAATTCAAAGCCTACACAGGCAATCGCGAGGAAACACTCAAAACAATTCTTAGTCAAGAAGCACCCGCACACTTCTTTGAAGTTATCAAGGACGGAGATTTTTTCCGCTTAAGGAGCAACAAGGACTTTGATTTGTCTTTGCTCTCTTGGATTGATGAAATGCGCCCGCAACAGCAATAAATTAAGAAATTGCAAGCCAGAATCTCACAAGCAATCAAACAAAAACAGGAATTAGATTCCAAAGCTTAAGATTCCTCATCATCACAAATTTAGCATTTTATATAACCAAAGAATCGTGCTATAATGCCGCAAACAAAAAGGAGGTTGCATGGCATCGTTTCGCCTTTCGTCTTGGTCGCCGTTTCGCGTTCCAGCGTGGTCGCGCCGTTGCGGCTCTGTTTTCTGCGCCGTGCGTCCGCCCGCGTCTCATCACTATGCCTATACAAACATCTTGCTGCGCCTGCATTATTCCTATCTCGCTCTTCTCTGATTTTTTGCTTTCATAAGATTCTTGTTATTTGCAATCGGCTTGGGCTTTTCTTAAATCAGAATTGCCTCAATCTATATTTTATTTCTAAGGATTTAGCATGAAAATTTCCACTAATCTCGCTTGGGGATTGATTATTCTCGGCGGAATCGTTGAATGTTTTTGGGCGAGTGGGCTCAAATATGCGGACAATCTGTTGCTCTACACGCTCACAGGAATCGGGATTTTGTTCTCGTTTGCCGCTATGGCTTTGGCAATCAAGAGCGACATCGAAATCGGCGTGGCGTATAGCGTGTTTGTCGGAATCGGCACGGTCGGCATCGCGCTTGCCGAAATTTGCGTCTTTGGCGAGCCGTTTTCGTTGCTCAAAATCGTGCTCATCTTGCTTTTGCTCATCGGCGTCATCGGGCTCAAGCTCGCGACAAGCGAGAAAGAAAACACGAAGGAGCGGGATTCAGTCGAAGAGATTGTGCATGAATTAGGGCTAGATGATGTTGTCCAAGAAATGCAGGCTTTTAATCAGAATCACGATTCAAAAAAGGATAGCAAATGAGTTGGGTTTGTCTATTTATCGCGGGTGGTTTGGAGATTGTCGGCGTCATCACGATGAAAAAATACAGCCTAAGCGGCGCAAAGATTTTTTTGCTGGGAATGGGCATTCAGTTTGCGCTAAGCTTTAGCTTTCTTTCGCTCGCCATGCAAGAAATCGCGATGGCAACAGCGTATGCGATATGGACGGGAATCGGCGCAGCAGGGGGCGTGGCGGTCAGCATTTTGTTTTTTGGCGAGAGCAAGAGCTTGAAAAAACTCTTTTTTGTCGCGCTCATCATCGCCGCTGTCGTGGGGTTGAAGCTTGTGGGGTAGCGTCAAAGAGTGTCGCGCTTCTTTGGTAATGCGATGAGATTCTGTGCGCAAGAGTGGCGCGATAGGAAAACTTTGCAGAAGCGGGCAAACGCGTTTGACAGCACGCACTATGCGCTACGCCAAAGTTTTAAGGGGCTTTAAAGCGTGCGCGCGCTAGAATGGGCAAAAAACGGGGGAGAGAATGTGCTATTGGCACATCGCATTGCAAGATTTTGTGCAAAGCCATAGTCCCCTTTCTCCCGCACAAGGCGCGCGCAAGGAGTTTGGGCAAAAGGCATTGAAGTATTATTTGGATAGCCAAATAAATTGATAAATAACCAAGTGTTATGGTTGCAAATACATTTCGTAAAAGGAGCAAAAATGCAAAACAAAATTTCTTATTCTCGGCGTAATTTTCTTAAGGCTTCTACAATGCTAGGCGTAGCAGGTGTAGGCACGGCATTTATGCCAAATCTTTTGCAAGGAGCAGAAAACTTGGACAAAAACGTCCAAAAAATCCTAGATGAAACCTTCACAATGAATGATGGCATAAAGATTCCAAAATTGGGGCTTGGTTTATGGCGCGTTGAAGATAGTATCGTAGAAAATGTCATCAATGTAGCACTCAAAGTCGGCTATCGCCATTTTGATACTGCTCAAGCCTATGGAAACGAAAGAGGCGTGGGCGCAGCGGTAAGAAAAAGCAAAATCAAACGTGAAGAGCTTTTTATTACAAGCAAGATTCGTGCAGAATACAAAGATTATCAAAGCGCGAGTGATTCCATAGATACTTCCTTAAAAACGATGAAACTTGATTATCTTGATTTAATGCTGATTCATAGCCCACAGCCGTGGAATAGCTTTAGAAAGGGTGATTTTTTTAAAGAAAATGTAGAAGTCTATAACGCATTACAAGACGCACAAAAGGCGGGCAAAGTGCGTTCTGTCGGTGTGAGTAATTTTGAGAAAAAAGATATAGAAAATATCCAAAAACACTGCAAAATCAAGCCCGCTATTAATCAGATTTTAACACACATTGGCAATACTCCTTTTACATTGATAGATTATTGCAAAAGTCAAAATATCATCGTAGAGGCATATTCACCCATTGCGCATGGCAAGCTTTTAAAAGATGTTCGCGTGGTAGAATTGGCAAAAAAATACAATGTCAGTCCCGCGCAACTTTGTATCCGCTACACTTTGGAGCTAGGGCTTGTTTCTTTGCCAAAGAGTAAAACTCCTGCCTATATCGCACAAAATGCAGAGGTCAATTTCACACTCTCAAAAGAAGATTTGCAAACGCTTGAAAAGCTGGCATTTAAGGATTATGGCGAACATTCGTCTTTTCCTGTGTTTGGTGGGAAGTGAGCTAAAATATGTCAAGTGCTATGGAGCATTAAACATGTGCGCGGCAAGATTGAAAACGGGAGAAAATAGTGCGCTATTGCCCTAGAACATTGCAAGATTTTGTGCAAAGCCATAGCCCATTTTCTCCCGCAAAAGACGCGCTCGGGGAATTTGGGCAAAGCTTGGAATCGTATCTAGCGGGCATTGCGGATTCTAAGGGTGAATCGGAGGAACACCAAAAGAATCTCTTACGTGATTTCTTGCATCAATCGTTTAATTATGATTGCAACACGAAAGATAGAATCGATTTGGCAATCTATGAAGATTCCATCCCAAAAGTGCTTTTTGAAGTCAAGAGCAGCAGCAATAGCCACGAATTTGTAAGATTGAACGCGCAAAATCCAAATCTTGAATGCAAAGCATTCTATGAATCCATTCTCTATTTTCTGCGTGAGACCATCACAAATAAAAACAACAATTTAACACATATTGTCTTAACCAACACAGAGGATTT
>NZ_JAAVGY010000040.1 GCF_014799995.1 Helicobacter sp. | reverse complement strand
GCAGAACTATCTAGTGCTAATATAGACTGCGCTGCTATGTCATTTTTGGAAGTTATTTGCTTGGTATTGTAATCATATTGATGATTACCGGTTTTAATATTTAATTCTTGGTCATTATCAACATAAATATTACCCGCAATTTTCACCGCATTAGAAACTAATTCCGCGGGACTTTCTAGAATATGTAAGCCAAAAGCCTGCTCGCCTTTCCCCTTAATGCTAATCGTTCCAACCTGTGAGATTGTAAAATCTTGAAGTTTGCCCCCAACCATATTTGGCTTACCTGTTACCATAGTCAAACGAGAGAGGTTTATAAAACCTGCTCCGGCTGCTGTTATTCCGTTTGGATTGGCAATCACTAATGCTGCCCTCTGCCCAAAAATCTCCGTATATCCCTCTAAAGCGGTAGTGGAATTTGATGTTACCTCATTTAAAATGATTCGTGCGGCATTTCCTGTGCCAAAGTTTGGATTAAACGCAACTGTGCCACTAAGCGTGCTTTTACCCTGCAAAATGCCGGTTTTATAGGTATGGTTATTTAAGATGAGATTTTGTTCAGATACATTATATTCTAAAATTTATTATGTGATACACCGCCTGCTGTGGGCTTAACGATATTTAGAACATCTGTTCCATTAGAGGATTGGACAATATGAGGCGCACCCTTGCCTTGATGTGCCACTCCATCAACCACAATAGCATTGCTTTGTGCAAAGGCAAATGCGACAAAAAAACTGAAGAAAGCGGCAAATAAGTGAATAATCTAATTCGCTTCCTAAAATAAATAGCTCTTGTGGTTCATCATCACTCTATAATTTTAATCAATTTAAGCTATATTCTATCTATATGCCATATTAAAAGCTTTTAAAATAAGAATCGGAACTAGACAAATGTGTCTTTATGTAGAAAATTTGCCCATATTTTCAAATCCTACTTAAATCCTATTGATTCCCCTCGTTTAAGATTCTAGGCTAATTCGCATTGCAAACAAATCCTTATTCCTATTCAATCTTTAGAGTTAGTCAAAAAGTGGAACGCTAGTTGCTTTACCCTTTGCAAAATACTTTTTGATAAAGGATTACAAATGTTACGTTCATTATGGTCAGGTGTAAGCGGTATGCAAGCACATCAAGTCGCCCTTGATGTAGAATCTAACAATATCGCCAATGTCAATACAAATGGTTTTAAATATTCTCGTGCAGATTTTTCTACAATGGTAAGCCAAACTCGCCGTTCTGCTACGATTCCTTATGCAGGATATGGCGGGGTGAATGATTACTCCGTAGGACTTGGAACAAGTATCAACACTACAACGAAAGTCTTTTCACAAGGTTCTATGCAAAACACCGATAGGAAAGCGGACTTGGCTCTAAGTGGAAATGGTATGTTTGTTGTGAGCAACAACGCAGGATATACAAGAATGTATACTCGTGATGGAGCATTCTCTTTTGACGCGGTAGGGAATCTCGTTACAACAAGCGGCTTTATCGTGCAAGGTTGGGTGCGAGACCTTTCTAAGTTGGGTTGTTCTTGCGGTAGCGGAGAAATCAACCGCGTAGATTCTACCGGTCCTATCAAAAATATCACGATTGACCCACGTATGACAATTCCGGCTAAAGCAACCACTATCGTAACAGGTAATATCAACCTCACAAGCGGAAGAAAAACCGAAAACATCACTTGCCCAAGCCCACTAGATAGCACTGCGGCAAACAACTATATCTCTGGTGGATTGGATAGAATCTATGATACTAATGATAAACAACTTGAAGTAGAACAAGATATGGGAGTAATGTTTGACGCAAGCGGAGAGGCTTTAATGCTACAAGAGGGACAAGGAATCTGGGTAAGCTATCAGACAGCGACTTCAAGCCGCATAGCACTTGACCCAAATCCTGCCGCAGGTCCTATTACAACCACTGTTACTATTAATGGACAAACTATTACTTGGACAAATAACGCAGCGATTTCTGGCTCTTCTCATTTGCTAGCTGCACAAGTGGCAATTAACAATGTCAAAGACAAAACAGGTGTAGAGGCTCTGACACAAAACGGAATGTTGATTTTGCAAAACCTCAACCAACTTGACGGAGATGGCACAAACAAAAACATTCGTGCGACAGGGTTTGATAACGGAATCTTTGCTAATGGTGGATTTGACGATGGAATGGGCGGCTTTAATGCAGACCAAACCGTAACCACTGCATTTAAGTATATTTACACAACACAAACCGATGCGGATTCCACTTCTGGACAATTCAGAACCACAGAGGACTTGCGCTCAATTATCCAACAAGACGCTAATAAAGTCAAAGCATTTGGTGGAGATTCTGCGGCAGCAGCAGCAGGAATCGCTGCTGGATTTGGACAAAGCAATTACAGCGTAAGCGTGATTTTGAACAATTCAGGACAATTTGAAATCAACAACAAACAAGACGGATTAGTCCCCGGAACTGACCAATTTTCAGCTTATGATAACTTGAATATCTTTGTTTCTGGTTATAATGACACTCTCAACACCACCAATGTGCTTTTCAAAAACCAAATGAAAGGAATGAACACAGGTGTTTTAGTAGAGGGTGGAAATGTAACAAGCACAGGTGGCTTTAGAATGGCTAACTATGGGCAAACCGTAGAGATTTTTGATAGTCTTGGGAACAAACACGAATTCCAAATTGAGTTTGTCAAAGTGCAAGGTAACCAATGGAATTGGCGTATCATTGTGCCCGAACCTGCGGAATTACTCGGTGCAACAGCACAGCGTCCAAATGTCCTTGAGGGCGGAAATGTAACCTTTGGTGAGCAAGGAGAATTGATAGGATTCAACCCCTCTACGATTCAATTCAAACCAAACAATGGGGCGAGATTCCCACAAGCAATCAACCTAGACTTTGGAACAGGCGGCGGCTATGATGGACTTACAAGCACAGCGAAAGAATCCCAAGCCAATGAAGTGGGGGGCAATGGTTATGCCTCTGGAATCTTGAAAGATTTCTACTTTGACGCGACTGGAACAATGATTGGTGTCTTTGATAATGGGCAAAACCTAGCCCTTGCGCAAGTAGCGGTAGCGACTTTTGCCAACTACGAGGGCTTGCAAGAACAAGGTAACAATCTCTATTCCGAATCTCCAAACTCTGGAAATGCAACCATTGGAGCAGCAGGAACAGGAGGAAGAGCGAGCATTGAAGCTTCTAAACTTGAGATGAGTAACACCGACTTAAGTAGAGGCTTGACACAACTTATCGTGGTGCAACGTGGATTCCAAGCAAGCTCTAAGTCTATTACGACTTCTGACCAAATCCTTAACACCCTCTTGCAGCTAAAACAATAATTTAGCAACTTCCTAGCGCAAGTCTTGCGCTTGGGTAGGGAGATATTCTCTCTTTAAGATTCCAAACAAACAATCACGAGCGATGAATTTTTAAATTTACCTTTTCTTAAGTGTTTCTTAAGTATAATTTTAAGTTTTTTATTCATTTTTCAGAAAGGATTAATATGTGGAATAAACTCTCTGTGGGGAAAAAGTTTTCCTGTATTCAAGTCGTTATTGCCTTAGTGATTGCTGTGCCTTTCGTATTATTGATTCAAATTGTTATGGATAGATTTACTCAAAGTCAATTAGAATTACAAATCAACCAAATGGGACATATCATTGAGGGAAACTTTGAAGTCGTTTCTAACCAAATCATCAAAGAAGCAGATAATTCACTGAACTTTTTTGAAAACGACTTCTCCACTCGTTATGGTGAAACAAGGGCTAATAGTTATAGACTTGGGAACTTTACAACGATTAATCAAAAAAGTGTGCCTAGTCTAATGTTTAATGGAATCAATCTTGTAGGCGATACAGACTTAGTAGATAATTTTTCCAAGCTCACAGGGGGAGTAGCGACAATTTTTGTGCGCAATGATAATAATGAGTTTGTGCGCATTTCTACTTCTTTGAAAGATGAAGCAGGAAATAGAGTCGTAGGCACTTCCATTAATGCCTCCCACCCTGCGTATGCCGAAATGACAAAGAGCAATCCGAGTATCTTTCGTGGGAAAGTGCGCCTTGTGGGTAGAGATTATATGTCTATCTATAAACCCATTTTAGATGAAAATAAGCAAACCATTGGGATTTTATTTGTTGCGTATAACTTAAAAGATTTTTATGATTTGATTACACAAAAGCTAAGCAATATGCACATTGGAAAAGAAGGAAAAATCACGATTTTGGACAAAAAGAATGATTCCTTTATCTTTGGAAAAACAGGCAAACCAAGTGATTATCCCTATTTGCAAGATTTAAAAACAGGAGAAATTGATTATGCTGCAAATGGAAATGAATACAAATCCTATGTAGATTATAATGACACTTTGGATTTATATATCCTAACAGAAGTGCTTCTCAAAGATTTCACAGAAACCAATGAAAAAATTGAACTTCTCATCGTGGCAAGTATTATCATTATTCTTTTGGCACTTTTGCTTGCGTCTTTCTTGATTATCAAATTCTCTTTGCTTAGTCGTATCAATAGCATTTCTGAATTGCTCTTCGATTTCTTAAAATACATTAATCACGAAACACCCAATCCACCCTTACTCACTAAGCCTAAAGCAGAAGACGAGCTTGGAGTAATGAGAATTGCGATTAACAAAAATATTGAAAAAGTCCAACACGGCTTAGAAAAAGACAAAATCGCCATTGCCCAATCCGCACAAACCGCTAAGACAATAGAGGAAGGAGACTTAACCGCAAGAATCGTAGAGAATCCTCATAATCCACAACTCATAGAGCTAAAAAATGTGCTCAACAATATGCTAGATATTCTACAACACAAAATCGGTAGCAATATGAATGAGATTTCACGCGTCTTTAAAAGCTATATTGATTTAGACTTCACCACAGAAATACCAAATGCAAAAGGAAGCGTAGAGACGACAACCAATCATTTAGGAGAAAATATCAAAGAAATGCTACGCACTTCCTCAAGATTTGCACAGGAGCTAGAAACAAGCGCAAAAGACTTGAATCAAGCGGTGATTCATCTTAACGAGGGCTCACAAGCCCAAGCCGCTTCCTTACAACAAACCTCTTCTGCATTGGAGGAAATCAGCTCCTCTATGGAAAATGTCTCTAGTCGCGCAAACGATGTCAGCAATCAGGCAAACGATATTCGCAATATCACGGGTGTGATTCGTGATATTGCTGACCAAACCAACTTGCTTGCGCTCAATGCCGCGATTGAAGCCGCAAGGGCTGGAGAACACGGAAGAGGATTCGCTGTTGTTGCTGATGAGGTGCGCAAACTAGCGGAACGAACAGGAAAATCACTAAGCGAGATTGAGGCAAATGTAAATATTCTCGTGCAAAGTATCAATGATATGAGCGAATCTATCAAAGAACAAACTTTAGGAATCGGGCAAATTAACGGGGCAGTCGCGCAATTAGAACATACCACCTCACAAAATGTAGAGGTTGCAAGTCGCGCGCAAGACATTAGTAATTCCGTAGATGACATTGCCAATAAGATTTTTGATGATGTCAATAAAAAGAAATTTTAACACTTCAAACCTCTTATAATTGCAAAGCCCTTGGGGGCTGTCGCAATCTTCCAAGCACAAATCCCTTTTATCAAGCCAATTATCAGCGCAACAATCCAGAATCCAACCTTTAATTCTATTTTGCATCCTTGCGAGAGCTAAAAAGCATTCGTGGCAATCTATCATCTTGCACTTTAAGTTAATCCAACTATGAAGTCTCGTAAGATTCTTTTGCTTGAATTGCCACGAGGCAACACCTCTTGCAAGGACTTGGTGGCAAACTTCGCAGAATCTCAAGAATAAAACCAATTCCATTAAATTATTTTATAAAATTTATAAATACATATTGTATTTTTATAAATTTATGATATAATTCCACGAAATTTTAAATACAAGGAAATAAAAATGGCAAATTTACCTCACCACAACTACACACAAGAAACACTCGCATTGCACGCAGGCTACACTTATGATAAAGAGCGCACCTTAAGCGTGCCGATTTACCAAAACACCGCTTATAGTTTTGAGACTTTAGAACAAGCCGCAGCAAGATTTGGCTTACAAGAGCTTGGCAATATCTACTCTAGGCTCACAAATCCAACTTACAGAATCCTAGGAGACCGCCTAGCAGCCGTTGAGGGTGGAGCGTTTGGAGTCGCTACTGCGAGCGGAACTGCTGCGATTTTTTACGCATTAGCCAACCTTGCGCAAAACGGCGATAGTATCGTGTATTCTAACAAAATCTACGGCGGGACGCAAACGCTCATCGTGCATACGCTTAAACGTTTTGGGATTCAATCCAAAGCGTTTGATATTGACGATATTGAGGGCACTTTAGAATCTGCGATTGATGAGAAAACAAAAGTCATTTTCTTTGAGAGCCTCTCCAATCCACAAATTGCAATTGCCGATGTAGAAAAAATCGTTAAAATCGCCCAAAAATATGGAATCGTAACGATTTGTGATAACACCGTGGCAACTGCATTTTTGCACAAACCCTTTGACTTCGGAGTAGATGTTTGCGTTTATAGCCTTAGCAAATATGTCAATGGGCAAGGAAGCGCGCTAGGGGGTGTCGTGATTGAGCGCAAAGGATTAAACGATTTACTTGTGAAAAATCCTCGTTATCCTGCGTTCAATACGCCCGATGAAAGTTATCACGGACTTGTGTATGCTTCACTTGCAGAAGCTCTGCCAATCTTTGGAATCCGACTGATTACAGAATGGTTACGCAACATTGGCGCGACACTCTCTCCGCAAAATGCTTGGATTATCTTGCAAGGACTAGAAACGCTAGAATTGCGTATCAAAAAACATAGCCAAAACGCACTAGAGGTTGCGCGATTCTTACAACAACACCCAAAAGTCAAAAATGTATTCTATCCCGGATTGGAGGACAATTCCTATCATCATTTACTGAAAAAATATTTCACTAATTCCAATGCAAGCGGGCTTTTGAGTTTTGAAGTCTCTAGCTATGAGGAAGCAAAAAGGGTTTGCAATGCACTAGAGATTTTCGCAATCGTGGCAAATATCGGGGATTCCAAATCTCTTGTGATTCACCCTGCTTCCACTACGCATTCACAACTCAATGAAGCCGAGTTGAAATCTGCTGGCATTACGCCTTGCACGATTCGCTTAAGCATTGGATTAGAATCTCCGCTAGACTTGATTGCCGACTTGAAGCAAGCACTAGAGAAATAAGGATTCTTATGCCATTAGTGATTCCAGAGGATATTCCCGCTTTCTCACTGCTCAAGCAAAATGCGTTTATTATGGGTTACAATCACGCGAAATCCCAAGATATTCGCGCTTTAGAGGTGCTGATTTTCAACCTTATGCCAACCAAAATAGAGACAGAAAACCAAATCCTCTCCCTGCTTGCAAACTCTCCTTTGCAAGTCAATATCACCCTGCTTTCTACTGCGAGCTATATAGGGAAAAACACCCCAAAGTCTCACTTGGAACGTTTTTATGTCAATTTTGAAAACATTAAGAATCGCAAATTTGACGGGGCGATTGTTACAGGAGCTCCGATTGAGCATTTAGACTTTGAAGCAGTGAAGTATTGGGGAGAATTTATGCGCATTATGGATTTTCTAAAGGAAAATTGCACGAGCACCTTATATCTTTGCTGGGGAGCAATGGCGGGATTGCACTATTTTCACAAAATCCAAAAAATCCCTTTAGATTCTAAACTTTTTGGAGTATTTGACCATTTTTGCGTAGAAAAAGACTTGCTTCTTAATGGGTTAGATGAAATTGTCAAGATTCCACATTCTAGGCATTCTGGCATTAACGAATCCCAAGTGCGCACTAATCAACATTTAAAAATCTTGCTTGAGGGAGAAGTCAGCGGCATTGCGGCACTCAAAGACGAAAAAGACTTTTTTATCTTAGGACACCCCGAATATTCTAAAGAAACCTTAGATTTGGAATACAAACGCGACTTGAATCTTGGTTTAGAAATCACCCCACCCCTCCACTATTATGACGCAAAAAACAATCCAATGTTTATTTGGCGTTCAAGCGCAAGTATGTTGTTTGCAAATTGGCTAAACTTTGCAGTTTATCAAGACACGCCCTTTATTCTAAGTTAGGCTTCTCATAATAAACGAGATTCCGCTTGCGTGTCTCAAAATCTTCCGAATCCTCACTCAAATAAACAATATAACGCGAATCCTCATACAGACTATGAATCGTTTGCATTGCCCCTTGAATGCTCAAAGTATAGTCTTTTGACAAAAAAATCTCCCCTGCTGCGCGTCCAAGACTTGGGATAAACAACAAAAGCGTTCCTCCCAAGAGTGCGACAAAAAGAATCTTAAAAACCTTGTCAATAAAGGGAATCGCAAAACCAATCCCAAAAATAGCGACAAGGATAACAAACGCAATGGGGTTAAAAACATTCAAAAAGAACGGATTGAAAAATACTGCAATGCCATAATATTGAATATATCCGCTAAAAATTGTCGCCCAAAAAATAGCGAACAGCAGAAAAACCAACAGAAAGCTTACGATAATAGAGGAGACGAATTTCATAGATTTACCTTATACACTTGAGATGATGATTTGAGACTTTATAGATTTTGGAGGGATTGGATTCTTTTAAACCCCGCTCATCTAGGATAATCACATTTGCATTTTGGAGCGCAAAGCCCAATGCAAAGCCTTTCTTATGCGCATTTGCAGAGCTAGAATACAAAAAGGGAAAGAATTGCAAAAAATCCGCGTGAGAGATTCTTCGGAATCTATCAGGCTTAATCACACGAATCGCAAGCATTGTATGGAAACTATCCTTTGACATTAAAGCGTGTCTCCCTCTATACACAAAAGTCTTTCGCGCACTCTTGCGAATCTTGTTTTTGTATTGATTGGGAGGGCGCACAAGGCTTTTAAGCTTCTTAAAAGAATCCAATGTCAAAAGTGCGTTTTGAGATTCCAAACGTCCTTTAATCGCATTGAGTTTTGTAGCACTAGAGCACAAAAACCCTGCAGTCGTATCACTTTGAGCCAAAAAAATTGGCGCATTCTCGCTACTTCCCCAAAAGCCAACCTTATAAGATTGCTTTGCTAGCGATTCTGTGGTCATTGGTTAAGATAATCCTGAATCGCTTTAGCAGTATTGGGGCTTTGAGACTTTAACTCACTAATCGCACAGACTGCCACGCGTGCAGCCTCAATGGTGGTAAAGTAAGGCACATTATTGCGCAAAACTTGCGTGCGAATCTTATCTGTATCGTCTTTGCTAGAAGCCTCATCACTCGTATTAATTGCCAAAGCAATTTCTCCATTTGCGAGCATATCGCCAATATTAGGACGCCCTTCGCTAATCTTTAATGCTTCCTCGCAAGAGATTCCAGCCTTTTGCAAGACTTCCGCTGTGCCTTTTGTCGCACAAAGATGAAAGTCAAAATGTTGCAAATCCTGCGCAAGTGAAACCGCTTGTGATTTATCCACGCTACGAAGTGAAATAAAAACTTTTCCATTGGTTGGAAGTGAGTTTTTGCAAGCCAACTGACTTTTGGCAAAACTTAGCCCAAAACTCTCACTAATCCCCATAACTTCCCCTGTCGAGCGCATTTCTGGTCCTAACACCATCACTGCCCCACTTAGTTTGTTAAACGGAAACACAGATTCTTTGACTGCAATATGCTTAGATTCCTTTGGTTTATACAAGCCATTTTTGTATTCTGTTTTTTGAAATTTATCATAATGTGCTAAGGCAGATTTCAAATCGCCATTTATCATCACTTCTGTTGCGACTTTGGCAAGCGGAATCCCGGTAGCCTTGCTTACAAATGGCACGGTGCGACTTGCGCGAGGATTGACTTCAATCAAATAAAGCCTATTTTCAAAAATCGCATATTGCGTATTCATCAACCCCACGACACCCAAATTTCTAGCAATCTTTGCAGTGGTTTCCTCTACTTCTCTGATTCTTTCCTCTGATAAACTAATTGAAGGCAAAGAGCAAGCCGAATCGCCACTATGGATTCCCGCTTCCTCAATGTGCTGCATAATACCCGCAATATAAACTTCCTTGCCATCGCAAATAATATCTACATCTAATTCAATGGCATTATTCAAAAATTTATCAATTAACACAGGACAATCTTCGCTGACGCTGACGGCTTCGCTCATATAGTCTTGCAATTCATTCATATTATAAACAATCCGCATTGCACGCCCACCTAGCACATAACTTGGACGCACAAGCACAGGGAATCCTATATCTTGAGCAATGTTAATGGCTTCTTCTTTAGTATAGGCTGTGCCATTTTTGGGCTGAATGAGCCCATTTTCTTCTACAAACTTTGAAAATTTCTTGCGGTCTTCGGCAATGTCAATGGTTTTTGCGCTCGTTCCGATAATCTTTGCGCCAATTTTTGTTAGCTTCTTTGCGAGTTTTAAAGGAGTCTGTCCGCCAAAATGCACGATAACCCCATCGGGCTTTTCTCTCTCAATCACACTGCGCACGTGTTCAAAGGTAATGGGTTCAAAATACAAGACATCACTGGTATCATAATCAGTACTCACGGTTTCTGGATTGCAATTATACATAATGCTTGTATAACCCATATCACGCAATGCAAAACTCGCATGCACACAAGCATAATCAAACTCAATCCCCTGCCCGATACGATTAGGTCCGCCACCGATGATAAGCACCTTTTTCTTATTGGTTTGCGGAATCTCTTGGTTTTGTGCGTCATCTAATGGAGTTGTGGAGTATAAATAAGCGGTTTTTGTAGAAAATTCCGCCGCACAAGTATCCACTTCATTGTATTGTAAGGCAATATTGGCTTTTTGACGCAAAGCATAAATGTCTTCTTCGCGCAATTCTAGCGATTCGCTTTGATTGACTAAAAAGGCAAGCATTTTATCACTAAACCCACAAATTTTTACTTCTCGCAAAAACTGTGCATCGTTTAACTTCTCAAAAGAAATTTGTTGCTCTAATGCGATGATTTCTGCAATTTGATTCAAGAAATAAGAATCAATCCTGCACCATTTTTGCACTTCCTCTACACTCGCTCCACAGCGAAACGCATCGGCGATATAAAGCAACCTTTCTGCATTGGGACGGCGCACTTCATATTGAATCACACTCAAGTCATTACTAATGGGTGTAAAGCCAAAGATTCCTGTTTCTAAACTATTGAGGGCTTTTTGCAAAGATTCTTTGAAGGTTGCGCCAATCGCCATTACCTCGCCGATAGACTTCATAGAAGTTGTTAATGTAGAATCTGCTTGGGGGAATTTTTCAAAAGTGAAACGTGGAATCTTGGTTACAATATAATCAATACTTGGTTCAAAGCTTGCTGGAGTGCCGGTAATGTCGTTTTTAATCTCATCTAAAGTAAAGCCTACGGCAAGCAAAGTAGCGACTTTGGCAATCGGATACCCTGTCGCTTTAGACGCAAGGGCAGAGGAACGCGAAACACGTGGATTCATTTCAATCACCGTCATTCTACCCGTGTCAGGATTAATGGCAAATTGCACATTGCTTCCGCCGGTATCTACGCCGATTTCACGCAAAATAGCGAAAGAAGCATCACGCATTCGTTGGTATTCTTTGTCTGTTAGCGTCAGTGCGGGGGCAATCGTGATAGAATCTCCGGTATGCACACCCATTGGGTCTAGGTTTTCAATACTGCAAACAATAATGCAATTATCCGCCCTATCCCGAATCACCTCCATTTCAAATTCTTTCCAACCAAGCAGGGATTCTTCAACCAGAATTTCGCCAATTGGGCTAATCTCCAAACCATTTTGCGCTAGGCTTTTAAACTCATCAATATTATAGGCTACGCCGCTTCCTCCACCCGCTAGTGTATAGCTTGCACGGATAATGAGAGGGAATCCGATTTCTTTCGCCGCTTCTAGTGCTTCTTCTAATGTGTAAGCATAGCGGGATTTTGGCAAGTCCATACCGATTTTTAGCATTGCTTCCTTGAAAGCCTGTCTATCCTCTCCCTTTTTAATGGCTTCGGGATTCGCCCCAAGAAATTGCACGCCCTCTAGCATACCCTTTTCAAACATACTCATTGCGATATTTAGTGCTGTTTGCCCACCCATTGTAGGCAAAATCGCATCTACTTTTTCCTTTTGGATAATATCTGCAACAACCTCTTCTGTGATAGGCTCAATATAAGTTCTATCGGCAAACTCCGGGTCAGTCATAATTGTAGCGGGATTGGAATTAATCAATACGACTTTATAGCCTAATTCTTTGAGTGTTTTCGCGGCTTGCGTGCCAGAGTAGTCAAATTCGCACGCTTGCCCTATGATAATTGGTCCTGAACCGATTAATAGAATGGTTTGAATGTCATTTCGCTTTGGCATAGAATCCTTCTTGAATTTTGGGTTAAAATTTCATAATTCTAGCGTTTTATGACTTAAAAATTTGCGAGAAATTTTATTTTTCCCAATTTTGCAAAAAAGGTTGGATTTGGTATAAACTTGCCTTACAAAAAGCACTTCGGACGATACAAATCAACTTTTGCGCGGAATCCTCTAAATCCTCATTAATAATCAAATAATCAAAATTGGGCAGATTTTTTACCTCATCGCGTGCGTTTTCTAAACGTCTTTGAATCACTTCTGCACTCTCGCTTCCGCGTCCCTTTAAACGTTCTTTTAAGACGCTTTTGTTGGGTGTTGTGATAAAAACACTTGTCGTATGATAAGGAAAAGATTGCTTAAGATTCGCCTGCCCTTGCACATCAATATCAAAAATCACAAGCTTATCTTCCTCTAATGCTTGCAAAACTTGCTGCTTGGAAGTGCCATAATAATTCCCATGCACCTCTGCCCATTCTAAAAATTCTCCCTTTTGGATTCCATTTTCAAAGGCTTGTTTGTCAATAAAATGGTAATGCACTCCCTCTATCTCACTTTCTCGCTTTGGACGTGTCGTAGAGGAAATGGAGAAATAGTGGTTTGGAAACTCTTTAGCCAAGACTTTATATAATGAGCTTTTGCCTGCGCCACTAGGACCAGAGAGGATTAGAATCGCTCCTTTGTGCTTCATAGATTCTAATCTTTTTTAGGAAATTGGATATTAATGCTAATGGTTGCACCACTAAGTAAATCTTTGAGGTTTTGGGATTGTAAAGCCTGCAATGCGCCAATGAGGGATTCTAACGAATTTGCTTGAATATTGCTTGGCAATGTAGAATCTGCTACTGCTTCAGTGCTTGGCACAATTGGTGCGGGATTGGGAGCTTTGGTAATTGGCTCTCCTAGTGCCTCACTCATTCCCTCCTCACTCAAACTATCAAACTCATCTAGGCTAGAATCTAACGCACTTGCTTCGGGCAAAGATTCTACTTCCTCCGCATTCATATCATCTTGTGGAGTTAAATCTAAATCCTCGCCTAGACTTTCTGGAATCTCCAAACTCTCTTCGGATTCCGCTTCGCTTAATGTCTCCTCCGCTATCTCTTGAGATTCTGTTTCTCCTGTGTCAAGCGCAACTTCTTCTGAAGTCTCCAAGCCCAAATCGCTAGAATCCGCCATCTCGCCCAAATCTCCTAAAGATTCCAAATCCTCGCTCGTTGTTTCTGCTTCCTCTGTCGCCTCCAAGTCTTCACTAGGCAAATCCAATGCGCCAAAGTCAGAATCGCCTAATTCATTTGCGACTTCTCCAATCCCTCCCAATGCGTTATCATCTGAAGACGTAGAATCCAAAGAATCCACATTCAAATCTCCTAAATCTTGCGTGTTTTCCGAATCCATTTCACTCGTTAGATTATCCAACCCCATATCAGATTCTGCTTCCTCTGGAGTTGCTTGGGTTAAATCTGTGGCTTCCAAGTCTTCTGCTGGTTCTTTTGTATCCAAATCGTCAAATGCAAAGTCATCTTCTCCGCCACTCTCTGTAAAATCCGCACTATTTCCCGTAATGCCTTCAGAATCTAAACCCTCTAGCTGCACATCTTCATCTTGAGATTCCGTCTCTTCTCCTAATGCTTCAATGCCACCAAGCCCATCTTGTAAATCGCCGAAGTCTAAATCCTCACTTGCACTTGAATCGCTACCCATATCTAATTCTTTATCTAAATCCAATAACGCATCGTCTTGCTTGGGGGATTCCTCCTCACTAGAGAGCAAATCCTTAATCTCTTCCACATCACCCTTATCCAATACATTCAAGTCTTGGGATTCTTCCTCTAAATCCTCTGCGCCGAAATCTAATTGCTCCTCGCCCGATTCTGTTGCAGCCTCCTCTATCCCCTCTTCTGCACCAAAGTCTAATGGAGCGTCAGGATTTTCTACCGCCTCTTCTATACCCTCCTCTGCGCCGAAATCTAATTGCTCCTCACCTGAACCAGATTCCATTGAAGACTCCTCATCATCTAATTGCAAATCATCAAAGCCTGAAAGGTCTAACTCGTCCTCTAAATTATCCAAAGATTCCACCCCCCCAAGATCCAATTCCTCATCATCATCTTTATGTATCTGCTGACTATCTACCGGTGTGATTCCAGAAATTTTACTTAGGGTTTTTACGAGGTCTGTTGGCAAAAATGGCTTTTGGATATATTCATCAAAGCCCTCCAAACGTTCTGTGGATTTGGCATAAAATAAACCAAATTTTGTTTCAGAATTTTCTGTCTTGTAAGAATCAAACAATTCTTGGTCAAAACATTCGTCATCTATTAATACAATTTCTGCACCTTTATTTAAATTAATTGCTTGAGACTCTTCCATTTCTATGCCAAGCTTAGATACGCTTAGTGCCACAAGTTTGCTAATCATAGGATTTTTACTGACAAGGTATAGTTTCATAGACGCTTCCTTTTGCTTTGTCTAGTTTTTAAACAAAGAATTGCTAAAATTTTAACAATTTGTATCTTAATTTTGCAAGGAAGTCTTAATGTTTAAAAAAGTTTTAGTAACTCTTAGTGTTTTTGCAAATTTTGTATGGGCAGATAAGCTATATTTTATGCCCCAAGAGCAAGAAGCAGCACTCCAAACTCTCATTTCCACGATTGAAAACACACAAAAAACATTAGATGTCGCCATTTATAGCTTTACAAATCGTGAAATTAGCAAGGCAATCCGCGACACCGCAAAAAAAGGCATTAAAGTCCGAATCATTTATGATAAAAAGAGCAACCAAGACCCTAACAAATCTACAATTGGCTATCTAGCAAAACTCAAAAATATAGAAACATGTTTGCTAGAGGGCAAACGTTCTTATAACAATAAATTCTATGGATTAATGCATATGAAAATGGCAATTAGTGATGAAAATTCTCTGATTCTAGGTTCAGCCAATTGGTCTAAAAGTGCCTTTGAAACCAACTACGAAACTCTTTTAATCACACAAGATAAAGATTCTATTGCTAAGGCAAAAAATGCTTTTGAAGCAATGTTTTTAGAATGTGAAAAATATTAATTAATGCGTGTTAAGATTTAAGAAATAAGCGTCCAATCGGAAAGAAAAAACCAACTCTGCACCCTCTCTTTCAATGTGAATCGGAAAATTAAAACGCACGATACCGGGCAGAGATTGTGTCATACCCAATGCTTCTTTAAGTTTATTAATGTTTTGCAAGCGACCACTGATAATAAAACGTTGTTTAAAATATTTTTCCTCTAAGATAGGCGCGCCATCTGCAACCACACCAGCATTTTCAAAAATAATCCTTAACTTCTCTTCAATTTCCCTTTGTGTAATTTGATGCTCAAAATTTCTAAGCGTATGCGCATTTTGATTTTGATAATTGATAAGTTTTTGCATTTCTGCATCGCGTTGGGATTCTATTTGACTTTGCACATAAAGTTCTTTACGATATTGGGCATTCGTATTGCGAAAAATATCTAATTGCGGTTTGACTACTGCTAAAAAAACAATAATCACCATAAAAAAATAAAAAACAAAAAAGAAAGTATTGCGAATCCAATCAATCTGCGCAAAAAATGCTCTCATGGCTGTGCTTCCTCTTGATTTAATTTGCTAATAGAGACAAAATTATACCAGCCATTGGGCAGCATATAAAAATCTGCGCGACTTTGATTGAAAATTGACCGCAAGGGAACTTCAAGCAAGAAAGTATAAATTTGTTTAGAAGGAGTTGTGCCATAGAGTGTGAGTTGGTATTGCTCCATTTGTATTTTGTTTAATGTGATTTGCTCGGGAATTAAATCAAAGAGGTTTTCCACACTTTCTTTTAGCATTTTATTTTGGCTTGCGATATAGGCTTCAAATTGCACTTTTTCTTCTTCTATAATCATTATCTCTTGATATTCTTTAATCTGTTTTAACATCTGTTGTTGCATTTCTACGGCGGCTTTTTCATTCTGCTGCATAAAGTATCCTTGCACTTTTAGCATTGCGACAAAACCACCAAAGATAAAAAGTGTTAGGAAAATATAGCCCCACCAAATGCGCGAAACTTTCTTGAGAATTGTTTTTTTGCCCGGTTGCGTGAAACTATAATTCATACTTGCCCTTTTGATTCAAAAAACTTATAGGATTCATAGCCCAAAATTGCCAACTCTTTGGCAATATCACAGGGGAGCACTTGCACTTCTAGCATTGTGATTTGCTGGATTTGCTGGAGTGTCTCTTGCGCAATATCGTGCGGGTTAAAAATCACAATTTCATTAATAAACTCACTATTGTAAAGCTCGTTGCTATAAAACTCACTAAGGGCGGATTGGATAAATTTTGCCGCTGTATTAATCCGTGAAAAATCATCTAAATCATCTCCTTGTTCGGGGTTCTCAATATTTTCATGGGATTCGTCTTCTCCTTCATCATTTTTCAAAACCTTAATCAATTCATCATCATTGCTACTCTCACTCTCCAAATCCACAACATTATCAATATCGCTTAACTCACTTTGCAAATCCGATTCAATATCCGTCTTTCGTATATCATCTTCATCTTCGCTTAGGGAATGTTTAACAACGGACAATCCCAAATCAATCTCACTTTCTAGCACATAATAACCGCCAAATAGCACACCCGCATCTTGTTTGGTAACAATCAAAGTCATATTGGAACGTTGGAAAAGCACATAGAGTTTGCAAGAATCTTGAAAGGTATCTTTTGCCAAACGATAAAGCACCATAAAAGGAGAAATGACAAAATCCGCACCAAGCTTTAAAAAACGTTTTTTTGTCTCTGCGATTCCCTCATTGGGAACATAAACAGACCAATTATTATCAAAACGTTTATACACTACCTCATTACAATCCACGCCGTGCTTTTGAAATTCACTTTCTTTGTCGGAATTAATCACTCCTTGCGTGATAGAGCAAGAAAAGGTTGAAACATAGGTAAAAGGATTTTTGGCTCGGATTTTTTTAATATGACGCACAGCTTGAATGGGCAACTCGCCCGGATTTGTTTTAAATTCTTTCGTCTGTGTTTGTAGGAGATGTCCTCTGCGATAAAAATTCACCGCCACGCTACATAGCTTGTGGTCTAGCTCAATACCAGCAATCACGGTGGCGAAAAAAGGACGAATTGTTTTAACCAAATTCATAATTACTCCAAACTTAAACTCGCATTGCTAATAGTATGCAATTTTGGCTTAAAAAATAGACTTTTTAAGCAAATATTATGTTTTTTATTGAATTGCATTCGCAAGATTCTGCAAACTTCCACTCCTTGATACATTAATGTTGGGATTCCTCCATTGGTTGATGGACGGGCTCTTTGTTATGGGATTCCATTGGATTTGTTGGAGTGTGGGAATCTTGCATTGTGTGCATTTTGTGTGTCATTTCTGGATTTTGCAAGAATTTCACGCCTTTTTCAATCATCAATGCACCAAAAACAACAATCGCAATCGCAGCAAGATTCATTGCAAACTTACGCACCAAAGGTTTATAAAGAATCGTATTTGCCAAAAGCCCAAAAATAAGCAGAGGCACAATCGTGGCAATCCCGAAAATCAACATTACCAATGCGCCTTTAAAAACGCTCGCAGAAGATGCCGCAATAAACAAAAACGCATAGACAAATCCACAGGGCAATAAACCATTGAGGATTCCTAATAGATAAAGACTTAAAGGGCTTTGGAGATTCAAAGCGTTTTGGAATCGTGTCTGATACCACTTGGAATTTTGCACAGAATGTTCTAAAAGTGTTAAGAATTTCAACTTCCCAAAAAGCGAAAGCCCTGCTAAGACCATTAAAACACCTGTAATCAAGAAGAGTACGCCGCGCAAAGTGCCATTGAGGCTAAACATACTCCCTAACGCACCCACGAATGCACCAAGCAAAACATAAGTACTAACGCGTCCTAGATTATAGAGCAAATGGAATCCCACAAGACGCCCCTTGCTTGCGTTATTATTAGCCAACTTGCCGCTAAAGGCGAGTACGATTCCGCCACACATTCCAATGCAATGTCCAAACCCCCCAACTAGCGCGATTCCAAAAAGACTAACGAAGTCGCTTAAAGTTTCCATATTTTTCCCTTAAAAAATCGCATAGGCTCTATATTCTTTCCCACTCACAACCACTAGGAGTATCCATAATCTCAATCCCATTTGCGCGCAAATTCTCTCGGATTTTATCTGCATTTTGAAAATCTTTTGCTTTTTTATATTCCGCTCTCTTTGCAATCAGAGATTCAATCTCTGCGCGTCTTTCTTGACTTATACCAAGTTTAAAATATTCAAAGGAATCTTGAATGCCTACGCCTAAAACTCTTGCGACTAAATTGAGACTTGCTAAGATTTGTGGAATCTTGTCTTTTTGTTTGTTGTCAAGCATTTCATTTGCATTAGCAATGAGTTCATCTAAAACACTCAAGGCTTTAGAAATGTTCAAATCATCACTCAAAGCCTCTAAAAATGCTTCACTAAAGGCACTTTGGCTGTCTTTGGATTCTGTATCTTGTGCCTTAGGCTGCATTTGCGCAATGCGTTTTTTGAGCCGATAAAGCCTATCTAGCCGCTTCTTGCTTGCAAGTAAATCTTCTTCGGAGAAATTCAATCCTGCGCGATAATGCGTGCTAAGGAGATAGAATCGCAAAACCTCCCCATTATGATTTTTTAAGGCGTCTTTGATAAAGAAGCTATTTCCTAAAGACTTTGCCATTTTCTCACCATTAATGGTTACAAAACCATTGTGAATCCAATATTTCGCTAAAGTCTGTCCATCGGCGCAACGCGTTTGGCAAACTTCATTTTCGTGATGAGGGAAAAGCAAATCCGCCCCACCTCCGTGAATGTCAATCGCATATTCACCCCCAAGTGCTAAATGCTCCTTTATCATTGCACTACATTCAATATGCCAGCCCGGACGCCCCTTACCAAAGGGCGAATCGTAACCCACATCGCCTACGCCTTTGTAACTCTTCCATAGAGCAAAATCCTTTGCATCGTGCTTTTGCTCGCTATTTTGGATTCTGCTTTTGGATTCCTCATCGGCAATTCTACCGCTTAAATCCCCATAATGCGCGTCTTTGCTAACAGATAGATACACATCGCCATTTTGTGTTTGGTAGGCGAATCCCTTATCCAGCAGGGTTTGAATCATTGCACAAATGCTTGGGAGACTTTGTGTCGCTTTGGGTTCAATGTCCGCGCGTTCCACGCCCAAAGATTCCATTTCGTCTAAATATTTTTGCGTATAAGTCTGCGTAATCTCCTCTACACTCAAGCCACTTTGCAAGGATTTGTTGATAATTTTATCGTCAATATCGGTGAAATTCTTGGCAAAAATCACTTTATAGCCATATTCACGCAGGAGTTTGCGCCACAAATCAAACACAATGGCACTTCTAGCGTGCCCTAAATGCGAATCGTCATAAACCGTCGGACCACAGACATAAATGCGCACTTCTTTCGGATTAATGGGTATAAATTCTACTTTTTCTTTTAATTTGCTATCATAAATTCTAATCATCACTTTCCCCTATCAATTTAAAGGGAAAGTATAGCAGAAAAAGGCGGGATAATGATTAAATATAGGTTTCTAAACTTTAAACTTTGGATATTCTCTATACAATCTACCACCGAGCAAAGCACCATTTTCTTTTTTATTGCGTTTAATGCCATCGCTCCCCCAAGTTCCCCATTGTTTAAAGAAAAAGGCGACACCTTGTTCTTCACATTGTTTTTGAATATTCCACACCCAAGATTCTTGCATTGCTCTTGCTTTAAAGCCACTCTCTCCTCCGACAACAACCCAATCAATCCCTCTTAAATCAAGCTCCCCTAAATCATCAAGCAAAGGTTCACACGAAAGCCATTTAATATTTGCTTGCAAATTACGAATCCAATCTATTCTGTGTTTAATGCTGCTTGATTCTACGGTTGCTCCTAGCCACACATTTGGTGGAATATCACGCATCATACCATCTCCAAAAATCTCTTTATTTTCTTTATTTAAAGCAGAATTTTCAGAATATTTTTTTCCCTCAAAATATTCAAACATTCTATGGGGGCGTTTGGTTAGAATCTGGTATTGATGATATGGCGTTTGTCGTATAATTTGCATAACCCTATCCAAAAACTCAACTTGCATTTTTTTGTGAAACAAATCACTCATAGAATTTACAAAATAAAGTGTAGGTTTTTTATTCTTTAA
The DNA here is from genome assembly GCF_014799995.1 of Helicobacter sp. Classification (GTDB taxonomy): domain Bacteria; phylum Campylobacterota; class Campylobacteria; order Campylobacterales; family Helicobacteraceae; genus Helicobacter_D. Next base: position 132,666 of record NZ_JAAVGY010000040.1, on the reverse strand, counting down.
TGGCTCATTCAAACGATGTTCTAGCATTTTAAATTTAAATCCATCTTTATAATCTTTATTGCCTATCGCCTGAAGACGCTTTGCCATTGCCTCTGCATAGCAATTTTGGCAACCATCACTTACTTTATCGCAACCAATGGTTGGATTCCAACTTGCTTGTGTCCATTCGATTTTGGTAGATTTCATTATGATTTTATCCTTATTCTTACTCTTATATCCTTTTCATTTAAGTGAAAGCCTCTTTTTGAATTTTTGCAATATTCACACTCTAAGTTATTCTTTAATTCATCCAAAATCTTATTAGTGTGTTTTGCTAAAAAACCATTGTCCATTCCAAAAATTTTTATATCAATATTACTTCTATATTCTTTCAAATAATCAACCAAAAGCTCTTTATATCTTTTCTCTTTTTCACTTACTGCATCTTTATTATAAAATAAACTACCTTCTTCTTTTGTAATATCTCTATCAATGTTTTTATTTCCTTCACCAAAATTTTCATCTATTTTCCAAGCAGTTTTTAAAAATTGCTCCTGTCCTTTTGGATGTGTAGAAATAAAAATAATTCCATTAATATTTCCATTATCTTTAATTAATAAAAAAGGAGAAATAAAAAATTGTTGAAATTTTTGTTTAAAATATTGTGCAATAACTCTATGAGTTTCATAGTTTGTTTTAGCTTCAAAATCTTGCTTAGATATATACCCAGAATCAATATAACGTTTAAATCCCTCACCTTCCAAAAATCTTCTGATATGTCCAGATGAAATAAATATCAATATATCTGTTCCTTTTGCTAAAAATTCTTCAATTTTATTAATGTGTCGGATTCCATATTGGTCTAAAAAGATAAGCTTATAATAATTTTTAGACAAAATTTTATAATCCTTAGTATCTATAAAAGTCCATTTAATCTCTATGTTCTTAGATTCTAAATTAGGATATTGTTCTTCAACAATAAATTTAAGTTGTTTAATTTTGTTTTCATCTTTATCATTAAAATAAACTTTTATTGTTTTGTCTTTACAATTTCTTTTTAATACCGCATCAAGAATGCGAAGTGGTGAGCCTTTATGCGTGTTTGTCCCATCATATCCGCTGCCACAAAACAAATCATAGATTTCTAAAGTATTAAATTTTAAACCTCTTTGATAATTTACAGTTACATTAAGCCAATCGTAAATGTATTGCTCAAATACTGCTAACTTAGTTAATGTTGCACTATCCCATTCTTCAGCATGCATGTCTTTTGCCATTTTATCCTCACCAGAAATTTTGCTTTTATCCCAATTTTACATTAATACACTATCCTTAGTCGTTCATCAATATCTGCACTATTCTGAAGGTTTAGAAATTCTTCTAACTCTAAAGAGGCATAACCATCAATGAAAATATATTCATTCTTGGTATGACTTAGAATCTCTAAGACTTCTTTATCGCACTCCACCACACAATAGACATCATCACATTTATAGAGTTTAGTTTCTATGATACACTCTAGCTCTCTATCTAGACCCTTGCCACATTGTAGGCTTAAGTTTCTAGCAATATCACTGGGAATTATCCCCTCTCGTCCTGTAAGCAACTCTAAATGCCCTTCTTCATCACATGCTAGGCTAGGTTTATCGCACAGACTATACACACTAAAGCCTAAATCGCCTTTGAAGTCTTTATACTCTTTAGCGATTTTTGCTCCTGCTCTCTTCACCCTCTCTATCGTAATATCGCTAATTGTGGGATTTTCACTCTTAAGCTCATTTTTGCAAAAGTCATAGGCGACTTTACTTTTATCCTCTTTTATGGGCTCATCAATTTGCACCAAAATAAACTGCCGATTGCCTCCATCCTCGCTATTAAGTTCCATTACCGCTTGTGCGCTTGTCCCACTCCCTGCGAAAAAGTCAAGGATTATGTCGTTTGAATCTGTGGAAGTTGAAAGCCTTATGATTCTTTTTAATAAAAGAGTTCCTTTGGGGTCGCTAAAAATACCTTTTCCTAAAATTTCCGCAATCTCTTCATTGTTTCCGTGTGTATGTCCAACTTCATCATAACCCCACATTGTGCCACAAGTAACACCTTGTCTCACTTCGTTTAAATATGTTTTTTTGTCTATACCACCATTCGAATTAAAATAAAGTTCTCCATTTTCATAAAGCTGTAAAAGAGTTTCCTTTGAATATCTAGGATAACGTCCTATTGGTGCTTCCCACTCAATCCCATTTGGAAAAGTAATTTTATACATGTTGTTTGTGTTGCCACTTCTAGCGTGAATTGGTGTTGGCTTCCACGCACCCTTTGGGTCATTGTCCCTATTTTTATAATCTTTATCTTGTTTTTCTGTTCTAGGTAATAACCCCAACTTAAAATTACTTCTATCTTTTGAATAGATTAAGATATGTTCGTGTTGATAAGAAATATCTGTGTCATTTGAAGTTGTATATTTATTATTCCAAATCAAATCCGCTACAAAATTCTCCTCCCCAAAAATCTCATCACACAGAATCTTCAGATTAGCTTGTTCGTTATCATCAATAGAGATAAAAATCACTCCATCCTCTCTAAGCAAATCCCTTGCAAGCTTAAGACGCGGAAGCATAAAGGCAAGCCAACCGCTATGGGATTTGCTCCCTGTGATATTGCGGAAGAATCTTAGCTCTTCAGATTCTACCCATTCACCCTTTTCATCTTCAAGTAGCAAACCCACTTCACGCAAAATAGCCTTGTAATCCTCTCTAAAGTCATCGGAGTAGATGAAATTGTCATTTTTAGTATTATAAGGTGGGTCGATATAAATCATTTTGATTTTTTCACTATAGGCGGATTTTAGGAGTTTAAGCACATCTAAATTATCCCCTCTAATAATAGTATTTCGTGTATGCGTTGCGTTTGAGCGATAAATGCACTCTAACTTTAACTCTTTAACACAAGGGGTAGAATAAAGAGCATTAGCTAAACCCTTACCGCTAAAGGTTAGCTCATAACCTTGAATATCTGCCCTCTCGCTTAAGCCTAAAAGTGTTGCGATGGCTTTAAGGCTCACCACACCATCGGCATTAATGGTTTGGGGGAAGTTTGCTTTAAGATTTTCATAGAGTGGGTTTTGCTCTTTTTGGGAATCTATAATCTCCATACCTAGTTCTTTTGCTTTATCTTTATTTATCATTCTCACTCTCCTTTGAAAACTCTGCTTTTTGCATTACCTCTTGCAAAACTTGTAGTAAGCTTTGTTTGTTTATGCGGGTATGAAAAAGCACTTTAATATTTCTATCCTGCATACTCTTGCTTAGTTTTTCAAAAAACTTTTCAGCATAATCAATCTTTTTACGCTCTGGCTCGGGTATATCCTCTTCTCGCTCATAACCCTTACTTTCACACACAAAAAAGATTTTTTGTCCTTTGTTGTCTTTGAGCAGATAGGCAAAATCAGGTTCATAGTTTTTATAAGGTGTGGGGATACTAAGTTTAGGGAGTTTGGCAAAAACTTCTATTTGGTGATTAAGAATAGAATTGCTATCACTTAAACTAATGGTATTTTCTAGGCTTATTTCCTCTTCAATCTTAGAATCACATACTACCTTATCATAGAGATACTTATCACTTGGGAGACAATCTTGCCCATTGTTTTTGGCGATATATTTACCTAGTATGTGCTTTTCAATGCTTGGCTTTGGTGTGCCATCTGCGAAATATAGGATTTGGAATCTCTGATTGCTAAAGGTGTTTTGTGAGAAATCATAGCTTACAGACTGGAGCAAGTTTTTATGCAATTCTTCTTTGATGCAATCTTGCAAAGCTTGGAATGCTGCTTTAGGAGAATTGATAAAACTTTGTCTATTTAGTTGTGGATGATTATAAATCTCTAACAAAAACTGTAAAGGTAGCTCTTCATTACTCCGCTTTTGACTTGCTTTAGCAAACTCAATAAGTAATTGCGGTAAATTTTTATGCAAAGTATGTGAATAGTCTTTTATCCCTATGCTTTCTATTTTTTCTGTAATGATTCTATTATTTTTGCTATCATAGACTTTTTTCTCATAAAGAATATGCTCTTTAGAGATAGACTTCGCATTAAAAGATTCTACAATAGACTCTATCAAATGCGTTTGGTTGATGTTTTTATAGACAATTCTTGCTTGGACGTTAATGCTTTGCCATAGTTCTTTAAACTCTTTTGCAAGGTTTTGTTTAATGTTTATTTTTTCATTAGTTTTATTGGCATCTGTTACATAGTCGCGTTTATTCTCTCTTGGTTTAAATGCCTCTAATATCTTACTATAATGCTCTCCTAAAAGCTCTTTGATAGTATCGTTTTGCATTGCTTCATAGATTGGAGCTATGATTCTATAAAGGTCATTGTCCAAATCAAACTCCAAACAACCCAAATCTTCTAATTTCATCAATAATCTATCAATCTGACGCTCATTTAAATTTAAATGTTTTAAAAAATCTCTATTTAAAATATCACTACTCAAAGAAAAGCTAGAATCTTCAATCTCTTTTTGTAACCCTTCGATAAAGCCTCTTTCTTCGCTACTTACAATCATATCAAGATAATTGATAGCAAAAAATTCATTATCGTTATAATCCATAAAAGAATGCGTAATGCGTTTGCCCTCATTATTCACACAAAGCCTTAATCCTCTGCCTACTTGTTGATGCCTACTTGTATCACTGCTGGAATTTGCTAATTTGGTAAGCGTGAAGATATTTGGGTTATCCCAACCTTCTTGCAACGCCCATACGCTAAAGATAAATCGTAAAGGGGTTTTAAATGAAAGGATTTTTTCTTTTTCCTCTAAAATCATTTTTATATCACTTGCTTCGATATTTTCTTTATTGCTTTCTTTTTTCTTGGTTATGTTTAAACTATCACCACTAAAATACCCTTGATGCACGCGTAAAACATTCTCTTCATCAAAATCATTCTTTAAATAATCCCTATAATCTTGCGAAAGATTCTGCCTTAAAACTTCCTCTCGTTTTTGCTTATAGATTCTCTCAAACTCTTTTTTGATAAAAGGCTCTTCACCCCTAAAATCCTCAATACTAGGGATAAAAAACAAGCTTAAAGCCTTAATGCCTCTTTGGAATAAAGCCACCTCTTTTTCAAAATGCAAATCAATAGCTTTTTGTAACAATAAGGTAATTTCGCTTTCTTGTAAAACATAGCCTCTTTTAGTTTGGATTATCTCTCCATTATCTAAATACACTTTATCTTTAGTGATTCTTGTTAGACAACTTCCCCGAAACTTAGAATCTAAATCTCCTAAATCTTGATTGAGGTTAATTCTTTTTTGCTTCTCAACTCCATTAACAAAATAAGAAAAAATTGCATATCTTTCCTTGCTATTAGCTCTAATGAGATAAGGATTATCGTTGTCTTGAATGATAGTATGTGTATGTATTTGTTTCACAAGATAATTGTTAAAAGCACTCATAGAATCAAGGCAATAAACGATATTGCTTAGCTCATATTCTTTTTCCTTAGGGAAGGTCGCACCAAAGCGAAAATACAAGGAATTAATCTGTGAAAAATATTTATTAAATGCCTCGCCCTTTAGCAAATGGGGTTCATCGATAATGCTAATTGGCTTTAGATTAGCAATATTTGTAAAAATGCTTTCTACATTAAAAAGTGCTTCACTGCTCCTATTTAAAATATTATCCTTTTTGTCAATAGCACTATTTGTAAGGATTAACACAGAGAGTTCATCGGTATTTTTAATGTAATGATTAATAATAGCTGATTGGCTCTTTGTGTCGCTATACACATAGGCTTTAAGGTGTTTATTGTATTGTGTATAAAAATAATCTTTGGTAAGTTTAATGTTTTGTTTAACAGATTCTAAAATTGCTTTTCTTGGGACAAAAATAATGAATTTATTTTGTTTAAAGTTGCGATGAAGTTCAAAGATGAGATTTAGATAAGTGAAAGTCTTTCCCGTGCCTGTCTCCATAAGAATATCAAGGTTAAGCTTATTGCTTAAATTCTTTAAGGGCATAGTATGCGTGGTATAGAATTTGTTTAAACAATTTTTAAGATTTTCTGCATTATGTGTGTCAAAGTCAAAGTCTTCTAATACAGAAATAATATTGCCTATGCATTCTTGCTGATAATCTTGTCTCTCAAAAATCATTCCTACCTTCCTAGAGCTTCTCCATCTCATCGCCTAAAATAAGGGAACTATAGCAAAGGAATGCTTACAATCTTATTTATTACTTAAGCCTTGAAGAAAAAAGCTCTGCGATGGTAGATTTGATATGATTTTCCATATTTGAAACGGAATAATTTTGTTTATTGTAATAAAATAAAAATACCTCAATATGAAAACTATCAAAATGAAGTGAATTTTTCCCAAAAATATTCTTAAAACCTTGTAGCTTATAACGTGCATTCGCCTCGTGCCTCAAGCCTTTTGGGTCGATAAAATAGATTTTATATGCATGAGTTTGCCTTGATTTAAGCCAAAAGATAAAATCAGGATAAAACTTTCGATAATCTTGCTTCTCCTCATCAAAATAGGGGATATAGATAGAATCCACATTTTCTACAATCCTACTAAAGCACCATTCGTATTGCTTGAGGGCATTATTGTTTTCTTGCAAGTATTTCTGCAAATCTCGTAAAAACTCTATCTCGCTTGGCTCTCTAATCGCATAAACAATTCTACTATCATTTTTCTTATCAATCACTAGGGGATTATAATAATGTTCTTGCAAGCTAGAATCTAAAATATATCCATAGACTTCAGTCTTTTTCTTGCTCTGCTGTGATTGTAGGATTGTCTCTATATACTCTTTTGGCACTCCTTTAGATTCTAAATCCTCCCTTGTCTCTGTATTTCTTGCCGACACAAGCTCCTTAATCTTTTTGTTAATTTCTTCTACAACAATAAAATCAAGAGTAGAGCTAAACTTCTGATAATGACAAATTTCATCTTGCAAGCTTTCAAATCTATCAAGTTTTTGCTGTGCAGAATGAAAGAAAGTATCCAAAATTCTTAAGGCATTTTTCGCCTCAAGTTGCTTGGTATCTCCGATAATTTTAATAGAATCTTCCCTATCTACATCACTCATTTTTGCCTGTATTTTCCTAAGTGTAGAATATCCTAAATCATTTGCCTTAAGATTTGTCTGCAACAATAAAACATCTTCATCAAAGGATTCTATATAATCTTGGAGAGCATTAAAGTCGCTTTGGGAGATATGGTAGATTCTCTGCGTTTCTCCAGAATCTTTATATTTTGGCACAAGTAGAGGCTGAAAGGTTTTGTTTCTTTTAAAGCCACTTAAGGGGTGATTTTGAATAAATTCCTCAATCCCGTCTAAAATCCCTTTAATCGCCTCCTTTTGACTTGCCATAATAAAGAGTGTTTCGATACCCAAGCTCCCCTTACATAAGCTCTCTTTTTGATGATAATCCAACACATCGCATTGCGTAAGCCTTTTTCTCACTCCCCTAAAAGGCTCAATCCGCACACCTCTACCAATGGTTTGCAAGACATATTTCTTTGCATTTTTGCTACCAATATTAATAAAGCAAATCAGATTCACGCGATTGCTATCCCAACCCTCGCTAAAGACTTTGCTCCCCATCATAATTTGTATGGGCGAGTCACTATGATTAATGTTTTGAAAATATCCATTAGTAATATCTTCTCCACTCTCGATACCAAGATTGCTTAGATATTGCTTCTCCCATTCTCGAATGCTTCCGATATTTAAAAGCAAGAAAGGCTCTTTAGCATTTTTAGATTTAAAGACAATCTCTTTGGTATTGCCCTTTATCTTACACGCCTCAATCATAGAGCTTTGCGAAGCATAGAATATTTCTTGTCTTAGAGTTTTAGAATCCATTGCCAAAATCAGATTCAAAAAGTCCTTATCTAAACTCATGTTTTTATCAAAATACAAGTTTTGGTTTTGGAGTGTTTCATAAAGATTTTGTGCAATATCTGTAATATCTCTATCAAGTTTTAGGATTTGCAAAATGGCTTCAAAATAGAGCTTGATTCCTGCATCTGCTGTATTGACTTTATCGGCAACCGCAATAATTAGCGGCTTGTGATAGCTAAGATTCTTATCTTTTTGAAATGCACCAAATTTTTTCATTATATTTTCTCTATGCTTCTTAATCGCACAAAATAAGATAAAACTTTCCAAGATTCTATTGATTTGCTCCTCATTGCCTTGCAATTCTTTAAAGGATTTCAAGTCCGAATCTAACACTGCAATATTTTTGCCATAGCCTTGAAGATTAAATTTCTCTAAATTGTAATTAAATGCGCATGTTTGTAAGTCGAAACTATCGCTAAAGGTTGCGGAGAAATTAAAGATAAAGCCTTTGGGATTATCAGATTCTTTAGAATCTAAGCCCCTTGCGAGCTCTCTAATGTAAGCTTTACGCACAGAATCTTTACTATCACCCTTATGCGCCTCATCAAGAAGCACAATCCAGCCTTCTTTGTTCAAGAAATTTTTGTAATTCAGTCGTTTTGCCTTAGAATCCTTGCCGACATTTTCGCTCGTATCTAGCAAATCACTGCGTCCAATAAAAACAATATTCTCATCAAAGAGTGAAGCATAAGCCGCTGCATTTTCATAATCCTTTAAATCTTTAATGCTGATAGCCTTGCTTTGGTGGGCGTTATATTCTGCAATATGAGCCTTAAATTGTTCTAAAATCTTATCATTTGGCACAAGAAGCATAATCGGCTTTTTAGGAAAATCGCCATTTGTCATTAGGCTATGTAAAAGCGCAATCAGCTTTATCATCACGATACTTTTGCCACTCCCTGTTGCCATCCAAAAGCTTGCGGTATTGATTTGCTCTTTTGCAATATCTTTTACTCCATAATCACAATAACATTGATATAGTTCATTAGCATTTTGCGTATAAAAGTTTAAGGCAGTTATAGCACTATTAAGCGCAGAGATTTGATAATCTTGCAAAGAAATAGTATGCGAAAAACTCTGCAAATCAAAGCCACCTAGCAAAGATTCGCCATCTTGAATCTTTGGCGCAATGATTTCTTTAAGAATCAATTCTTTTTGTGCTGATTGTGTTGTGGATTTTGTTTTACTCATTTGCTTTTCCTTTTCTCAGTGCTTTATAGGTAGATTCCAAAATTTCTTCATCTTCTTTTTGTGCTTTAAGCAAATTTTCCTCTTTGCGTTTTTGATTAAATTTTTCATACTGCTCATAGGCGATTTGCTCCATTTGTGCATTAGAAATACTACCATTATCTTTTAAAATTTCCTTGCCTCAAGCAAAGAATCCACATTTTGCTTCCAAAACCCCATTGTCAAAGCTTGTTTGTCCTTCACTCTAAGCTCTGCGGATTCTAAAAACACATTGACTAAACGATTGAGAATATCTAGCTCCTCTTTACTCAAATAGTTTTTAACGATAATCACATCGCCTTTGCGCACAATATTGCCTTTCTGGCTTGTTAGCCCCATATTAAGCTCCTTTGCATTAGCTCGTTCGCAAATCAGCTCTGCTGCGGTTTTATGTGTAGTCGCATATAAAAGCTTATTTTGCGTTTGTGCAAAGAACATCTGTGTTGCCTTATCGCTTGGGTCATAATCTGCACTCAAAGCAAAAAGCTCTCGCACTTTTTGATAAAACCTTTTCTCACTTGCCCTTATATCACGAATCTGTTCTAAGAGTTCATCAAAATAATCCGTCCTGCCATTTGGATTTTTTAATCGCTCACTATCAATCACAAAGCCCTTTTGCAGATAGCTTGCCAAATGCTCATTTGCCCAGATTCTAAACTGCACCCCTCGCTTGCTTCGCACACGAAAACCCACAGCTAAAATCATCTCAAGAGAATAAAATTTCACTTTGTAGGATTTGCCATCACGAGCAGTTGTTCGGATTTCCCGAAAACTAAAATCTGCTTGCAATTCCCCCTCTTTGAGGATATTTGTGATATGCTCACTGATACTAGATTTTGAGGTGTCAAAAAGTTTTGCCATAGCATCTTGGGCTAAAAATACACTTTCACCTAGTTCATGGAGTTCAACCTTGACTTTTTTATCTTGTGTGGTGTAGAGGAGGAGATTATTTTGCATTTTGACTCCCATTATTTTCTATCTCTCTTATGATAAAATTATTGCAATCATCTAAAAGCTGCTGATGTATTGTTTCTATTGATTTAATAGCCTCACTTGCATTTGGATTGTCGCTTGCAGAAAGTTCTTTAATGATTTCAATCGTTTTTTCTCCGATTCTTTCTCTGCATTGTTGTTGCATTACCTCTTTATAAAATTTTTCTTGTTTTTTAAGCTTTGGTTCTGAAATCTTATCAATACAGGAATTTACTAACATTAAAATAATTGTATATCCTATAAGTTTTAAAGCACAATCAAACCCTGTTATTTTTTCAATAATATTTTGTGATGTATGATTATTTTCTGCCATTCCTCTACTCCCACCATATTAGATTTTTCAGTTTTGGGTATTTGGCTAAATCTAGCGAATCTAAGTTTAGAATCTCACCATTATCAAACTCACAAGATTCTATGCCTTTAGAATCCAAAAACAATCGCTTGATTTTCCACCCCATAAGGTTTGCTATGGTTTGGAATATATCAAAATCTTGGCGATACTCTGTGTGCATATCTAGGCATACAATCTCGCCTTTATGTAACCTATCAATGAGTTTGCGGGATTTGCGGTAGTCGAGTATTGCTTCAGCTTTGGCATAGTCTTTGCCTTTGTAAAGCTCGTGTTGTCCGAGTTTATGAGATTCTTCACCTAAAGCAGGTTCAGAATGATAAGAATCTTTTAGAACATATTCACAATGGCTCAAAGCCTCTTCATAGGATTCTAATTCATAGTAACGAAATGCCCCGCCACCTTGATAATTTAAGCTTTTTGATAAATGGGAGCGTCTTTTTTTATCTATTGCAAAAAAATCTTTATCTCCAGCCACTACATTTTTCATTCTACCCAACAACCCGAGCCGACATTCATCTTGTTTGTTTTCTTTGTTGTATGCAGTATATTTTTCGTAAAAATGTTCCCCCATTTCCACACCTAGCCATCTGCGCCCGAGCTTTTGCGCCACTGCTAAGGTCGTGCCACTCCCTGCAAAAAAATCAAGCACAATATTACTTTGGTTTGAACTAGATTGAATAATTCTGCGCAACATATTTTCTGGTTTTTGTGAGCTATAAAATGAAATATTTTCACTTACTCTCATTTCAGACTGAGTGAAAGAATATATGTCATTCCAAATATCTCCGATTGGATATATTTTTTCGGAATCTAGCTCTATTTTTTTCATTACCAACTTGCCATTACTATAATTTTCTACAAAGTAATCAAAGTCTTCAATTTTCTTCGGTGAATTATTTTTAGCTTTTGCAATTAAATCTAATTGTCCTATATTTAGTTGTGTTGTATTTCTATTTGGTTTCCACAATTTATTAAAAATACTTTGGCATTTTTTAATAAAAAATATTGTAGAACTTTTAAGGGCAAAATTATTGCCAAAACTTTTATATCCAAATAAATCCGCTTCTTCATCCTTTGTAGCATTTGTATCAAATGTAATTTTTTTACATTCTAAGGATTCAAAAATATTATCAATAAGCAATCTTCCTAAATAATCTGCATTTTCATCTAAATGCAAATAAAAACTCCCCTCACTACTTAGCAACTCCCTTGCCAACTCCAAACGATTTTCCATTCATTAAAGAAAGCCAAGTGCTATCTTGAAATTTGTCTTTATACTCAAAGTCGCTTCCTGTGTTAAATGGCGGGTCGATATAAATCAAATCTACTTTGCCTTGATATTTGGGCATTAGAGTATTCAAGGCTTGAAAGTTATCCGCCTTTATTAGCTCACCATTAAGGATAGATTCCAAATTTTCAAAACTACCTAGAATCTTGTATTTTGTCTCTTTAGTAAAGTGCTTTGTGTCAATGGGGAGATAGCGGTATTTGTCATTACTCAATAAATCCTCTTTGTTAAAATCCTCATCAACGAGATTTAATTCTTGCCATTCTTTGATTTGAGATTCAAAGCCTTTGTCGTTTGTTATTAACCCTAAAAATTCTTTTATGAGAGAGGGGAGGGGCTTGAATTGCGAAGTCGCTCCCTCCCCCCTCTCAAACTCTCCCCCCACCCCGACAACGCCTCTAAGGTTTGCACTTTGTGCGATTTGATTTAAAACCACATCAAGGCTAAAAACATATTCTGTTTTCTTAGCAAATTTGGGCTTTAGCCATACAGCCTTTAGCTCATTTTCAAAATCCCCTATAAGCCTAATCACCTCATAGGCGATATTTTTAATGCGTTGCAAATGCGCTATGATGTCTGGATTCCATTCTTGAATCGCGCTTTCTTTATAGAGATAGCCAAACATCCACAAATCAAACTGCTCTTTTAGAAAAGTAGTAGCATTTTTGTGGATAAAGAAGTCTATTTCGCTTTGCTTCTTGTAGCTCCTAAAGATTTTTTTGAGCTCCTCTTCGTTGATTTTGATTTTAGAATCTTTCAAGATTGCATTTTGTTTTAAATCCTTTAAAAACTCCTCACTAAACTCATTAGAATTTTGCTTAAAGACATTGTTAAGCTCGGGAAACAGGTCTTTTTGGTTGCTAACCTTGATAAGAATCTGTGGCTTGCCCTCATCATTTGTTTCACCACTTATACTTTCAACACCTGCAAATTTAAAAATAATTTTGTTTTTAGTGTTATCGGTATTTTGCTTATATTCACTCGCATCAAATACGACTTCATAGCCTTGCTTTTCATCACTTAAAGTGAGGCTTTGGTAGAGTGTGTCGGATTTGACATAGTAGAGATTCTGTGTTTTGTAGAATAAACTCGTGTCTTTGGAGTTGGTATAGATTTTGGCATAAATATTTTTATAGATAGGCGTATCGGTGAAAAATGGCGTGCCGCTCTCATTCAAATAGCTATCAAAGAAAGTAAAAAGCTTATTGTAAATATCATGTGAGAGTGGCTCGCTTTCAATCTGTGATTCTAAATAGGCTTTGATATGGGTGAAATATTGCTCTTTGATTTTAAGCAGATTGCTAAAGCCACTTTTAGCAATATTCCCTTGATGAAAATCCTTGATTTTCACACCCAAATAGCAATCCTCTAACTTAGAATAAAATGCTTTTTTGTAATCCATACGCAACGCTCCCTTATGCCTTTACTTTGCGGTATTTTAACGAGATTGGGCTTAATTCTTGATTGAATGCTGTTTAAGCGAGTTTCACGCAAAATAAGGAATAATCTTATACTCCATATCGTTTTCTTCCAAAAATTTTTTTACCCCATAATCCACACTTTCACAACTCGTTATAAACACTCGGCGAACACTTCTTTTAGCAAAAATCTTTTGATTTTGCTCTATGTATGCGGTGCAATCGCCCAAAAAGATTCTTAAATGCTCCTGCTTCACTTGTGAATGCTCCCAATTCTTGCACTGAATCAAAAGTGCATCTTTGCCTTTATATGCAATTATATCAATGCCTTTATCGCGCCGCCCCTCCTTAAGTCCTTTAGGATATACCTTGTAACCCTGCTGTTTATAATGCCTAACAATTTGCAATTCGTATTTATCGCCTTTTTGCTTGTTTTGTGATTTACTAGAAACCTTGCGAGTTTTATATTTTGCTTGAGTGTCGCTAGAGCATTCAGAATCCCCGTCAATAGAATTGCGTCTTTTGGAGAAAGCATAAAATATCATCAATACAAGGGCTGATATAAACAATATTTCCACAAACTATTCCTTATTCCTCTAAACACTCAAACGCCATAGCACCATTAAGCAAGTTTCACCCTCTCCCATCTTCTAGCACTTTTGCCTCTCCATTAGATTCTATTTCTAGCACGACATAGGGTAATCCTTGCTTGTTTAGCTCACGCATAAAGGGGTCTGGGTCGTTTTGCTCCATATTCCACACACCCGCACCTCGTGCAGAATCCACACCTTGCGCCTCGCCTCCCTGTGGCATATCTTTATTAAACTCCAAACGCTCGGCATTGAAAGATTCCATATTAGAATCTAAAGAATGTGTATCTTGCTTAAGATTTGCAGGTTGCGCCGAAAAATCCAATTGAGATAAGTCTGTGCGCCTATCGATTGAGGATTTTTCAAGCTCCTGCGAAGGTTGAGTAAGAGACACATTCTTGCTCGCCCCAACGCCCCACTTACCCTCGCATATCAACTTCGCGCCAATCATCGCAGGCACGCCTGTCGTATAGCTCACGCCTTGCGCATTCACTTCCGCGTAGCATTTCTCGTGCTCGCATACATTATAAATATAAATCGTGCGCTCCTTGCCGTCTTTCACGCCGCGCATATAGCAGCCGATGTTCGTCTTGCCCTTCGTGCGGCTTGCTAGGCTCGCAGGGTCGGGCAACAAGGTCTTTAGCACCTCGATAGGCACGATAAACCCGCCCTTGTGCAGCACAGAATCCACGCGCAAAAGCCCGACATTCTCGAGGCATTTCATGTGCGTGAGGTAGCTCTCGCCAAAGGTCATAAAGAAGCGGATTCTCTTGAGCCCCCGCACATTGCGCACCAAAGATTCCAATTCCTCGTGATACAAAAGATAGCTATTTTTCGCGCCTACTTCGGGGTAATCCCATTCTTTCATCAAAGCCAAAGGCGCAATGTCGCGCCACTGCCCGCCAAAATATCCCTCAACCTTCAAATCTTGCGTGTTCGATTCAAGCGCAAAATGCTTCTCTGCACGCTCAAACTTGCGGTAAATCGTGTCTTGTTGCAAGTCGGGATTGAGGCTCAAATCGGTTTGGGAGACAAGAGAAATGGCAGAATCCGTTCGGGATTCCAAACTTTGCGCCTCGCGTTCTAAGATTGTAGATGAATTTTTAGGGTTGTGCGAGGTAAGCGAGTGAGATGTATTAGACATACATCGCAACGAAGCGTCCGCTGCACTCCCTAAAAAGTCGCTACAAGCTGAACGCGAAACCCAATACCGCGCCTTGCTACTTACTTCACGCAAATTGATTTCAGGATTAAAGTTTGTCGCAAACGCATAGCCGTGGTCGCCCGCGTTGCAATCCAAAATATCAATGCTCTCTATCTCGTCAAAATAATGCTTCTGCGCATACGCACAAAAGACATTCGTAGCACCCGGGTCAAAGCCGCTACCAAGCAGCGCGTAAATCCCCGCTTCTTTGTAACGCGCGTCATACGCCCATTGCTCCTTATACTCAAAATGCGCGGAATCTGGGTGCTCATAGTTTGCAGTATCCAAATAATGTGTCTTTGTGCGCAAACACGCCTCCATAATCGCCAAATCCTGATAAGGAAGCGCGACATTCACCACGAGTTTTGGGCGATATTTCTCAATCAAAGCCACAAGGGATTCCACATTATCCGCATCAACTGCATCAATCTCAATTTCGCCCAAGCCTTTCGCGCGGATAGAATCTGCGATTGCGCGGCACTTTTCGAGCGTGCGCGAGGCAAGCACAATGCGCGAAAACACCTCGCGATTCATCGCCATTTTGTGCGCCACAACGCCGCCAACGCCACCTGCTCCGATTTGTAAGACCACTGCCATTTTAGAATCCTTAATGAAAGAAAATTAGTCAATTTTACAAAACATTAGTTTAAAAATTTCAAGGCATTGCGAGAATTAAATACAGAAATCTTAGATTTTCTGCGCTATAATTTCATCTCAAAACTTTATGTTTTAATTTATTTTAAGGAAAAACCATGTTTAAATTACGAACCTTACCATTTTCAGAAATTGCGGGCTTAGTGAGTAAAGAAACCTGCGAATATCATTATGGCAAACACCATCAAACCTACATCAACAATCTCAACAACCTGATTAAAGGCACAGAGTTTGAAAGCAAATCTTTGTTTGAGATTCTCACTCAAGCACAAGGTGGATTGTTCAATAACGCGGCACAAGTCTATAATCACGATTTTTATTGGGATTGCATTACTCCTGCAACAAGCGCAAGAAGTGCGGAGCTAGAGGAAGCTATCAAGGTTAGTTTTGGGGATTTGGCAAAATTTAAAGAAGCATTCCTGAATGCTGCTACAACACTTTTTGGCTCTGGTTGGTGCTGGGTTGTCTATAATCCTGACACCAAAAAGCTAGAAATCAAACAAACTAGCAACGCACAAACTCCTGTAACTGATAAGCTAATCCCTGTGCTTGTCGTAGATGTATGGGAACACGCCTATTATATTGACCACAGAAACGCGCGTCCGGCATATTTAGAGCAGTTTTTTAATCATATTAATTGGGAATTTGTTTCTAAAGTGTTAGAAGCAGCAAAGAAAAATGGTTTAGAAGCCGTCAAAGAATACACAAAGTCTCTTCATTCCTAATTTGTAGATTCCAAGCCTTAGGATTCTCTTAAGGAATCCTGCTTGGGTTCAAAGCACAATCATAAACCTAAGTATAAAACTTCCTCATAGTATAAACTCTTATGCTACTTTTAAGCCTCTAATGCGAAACTTCGCTCTTTATTCAGATGATTAATTGTATAGAGATTATAGAGATTCTCCACTATCATTTCTTGCTTTTGTCCAGCAACAGAAATCGCGAATCCTAGAAATTTATTATTATTGTCCATTAGTTTATGAATCATTTGCGCACCAATGTCTTGCAGGCTTACAATGTCATCACCTTGCTTGATTCCATATTCGCTAAAGTCAATCTTGCTTAACTCCTCATCATTCATACTTTGTGCCGCCAAGCTTATACTTGCTCTCTCGCCTCTTTTGGTGATATAAAGCTCTCCTGTCTCATTATAAAGTCCCTCTACTAGAATCTCGCGTCCCGAATCAAAGCGAAGTAGAATCCGCCCATCTTTTTCAAGCCTCATAGAAGTTACCGCATCTGCATCTTGCATAGCCGCTACGACTTCCTTGCTCAAAATTGGGTCATCTAATGCGTTTTTTATGCTCTCTAACCGCTCCTCACTAAATTCTATTCCAGCAATATTATAAAACTCCTGCTTGATTGCACTCATTTGAGTAGATTCCTCTAGTGATTCTACTTTATCCTTTATAGCACTATCTACTAGCTCATTATTAAGCAGACTCTCTTTTGCGCCCATAAAGCTATTTTTCGCCGCATAATAGTCATCATACAGCTTCGCAAATGCCTCTTTATACCGCTCCTCATAGCTTGGGCGATTTTTACCATAAATCCGATTCCATTTTTCCTCAAACTCGCGTATATTTGTCCCCTCATAAAAAGGCGATGGACGTGAGCCATCATCTAGTCTATCTACCACCTTAAACTCCTCTAGCACTTCTACTCCTGCTAGATTCGTCTTTTTGTAAGCGAAATTTGTGATAAACTCCCCACTTGCAAAAAGGGCTTCATTGACTTCCTTGTCTTTTAAATTAATCCAACCCTCTTTATCCCCATAAGCCTCAAACATCGCCCGAATGTCTTTTTGGTCTATCTTTTTGTAATGTTGCTCGGGCGGGAAGAGGCTCATTTCCTGCCCCCTAAATGCGCGAATATCCTCATAAGGACTTAGTTTTTTATCATATGGAATCTTGCTAAAGTGAAAGTTTGAGCGATATTCTTTGATTTGCGCTAGAGTTAGCCCATCATACCCTATACTTTTATCATAGCCCTTGATGAAATCATACAAATCTATTCTGCTAACCACATCACTTAATTTTGCGATTCTTACTTCTCCATTGCCCTTATCTACACGAATTTTCAGCTTAGAAAATAGCGCGTCCTCTCTGTCTAAAAATCCGTCATTATTGCTATCAAAGTTAAAGAGATTCCCAAGCTTCCCGACATCACCCACACCTAAAGAATCGTTATCGTCAAACATATCCAAGAAAACTTCCGCATCTCCCATTGCGGTTTTTAGCTTCGTAGATTCCGCAAGTGCATTTAGTTGCAAATAATCACTGCCTGTATAATAAGCACCATTGTTTCTTGAAAATACAGAACTATAATCGCCTCTCTCATTATTAAAGTGTCCGATGTTAAAGGTATATTGACTTCCTCGAGAACTCCACACATTCTTGCCTACTAGATTTGTAAAATTGACAATATTGCGATTATTAAAGCTCTGAAAACTAGAATGAGACATTAGAAAATTATTTGCGGATTTGTTGGCAGAGTCTCTCAACTCTGCTCTATATTCTGCGTTCCATTGATACTTTCCGTTGATAATTTTTGGCTTCCCATTTTCATCTAGCTCTACTTTATTTTTAATGTTTAATCTATTTTTTATTTTTAATGCCTCATCAGAATTTACATTTGCAAACAAATGCTTTAAATCACCAGTTTTTCCCAAATACATTTAAAGTCCTATTGCATTTCTAATGTCTATTACAATATCATCGCTATCAGCATACACAACGAAAGAATCCTCTGCCAAAAATGAGGGTTGCTCCATTATCACAGCATTGATATTATCTACAAGTTCCGTGTCTAATCCAAAGACATTTTGCCTATTTTGTCTGATAAGTTTAGATTTTGCATTATAATTATTCATAAGTTCAAACATATAAATGCCGGGTTGCCAAAAAAATTCTTTCACAGGCACACAAGAATTTGGATTTACATAATTAAAAATATTGTCAAAATCTTTACCTTCTAAATCTACATTCCTTGTAAAAGTCTTAGATTTCCTCTCCTCATCTGTTGCTGTCTTCCAGCCTATTGTGTAAAGATTTGCCTGTTGAAACGCTTGGATATACACCCATTCATTGAGCGGATAGGGTTTTGTAGTATAAACTCTATCCACTGAAGTAGGAGTCAAAGCGGAGGTAATTTGCAATGTTCCATCTGCATTAATCACTGCGTGAAAGTAGTCTGTCCTCTTTGGTCCATTCCCACTATAATTACGTGAAAATATTATTGCATTTGCAAAATCTTTGTAAGAAGTCGCATATATCCACATTCCCGCGCTATTGGTTGCGGTTCTTGGTCCCCCTGTATTATCTGCTTGAAAAACTCCATCGTAGGCTTTCCTAATCTCTCCCCATTCGTCGCTATTTGCTAAAGGCAGAATCCAACTATTATTTTTATTTTCCTCTTCACCCTGTCTTATTGGAGTGCAAAAAGTTTGTTTGTTCTTTTTTGCTGCCAAATAATACAAAATCTGCGAACTGCTAGAATCTGTAACCTCTACCAAAATATCTGTATCAGGATTAAAAGTAAAAGAATTCACATCTACAATACCTTTTATTTGTATTTCGCCTTTGCTTTTCTCTATCAACCCTTTTTTGCTATTTGCTACTTTTTGTAGCACTTCTTGAAGTGCTTTGCCCTCCAAAGTCTTACCAATTTTGGCATTTTTGGGTAAATTTATCTCCATCGCATTTAAACCTAATGCCAAGCCTACACATAGAAATACAGCCAAACAAGCCTTTTTCATCGCCAATTCCTTCTTAAATTTAACTTTAAGACTCTTTTATTATAGCATTAATATCGGTATTTTGACGCAAAACTTAAGGGAGGATTATTATTTTATGGGATTCTGTATTATGGATTGCCCATAGGTTTAAAGACTTGCTTGCAAGTACTGAAGTGTTTAGCTTGTCGTCATTGCGAGGAACGAACGCAGTGAGAGACGAAGCAATCTATAATAATGCACTACCCTAAGATTTCTAAAGATTCCATTGTAAAAACTCTATTTGCAAGATTATAGATTGCCACAGCCTTTTACAAAGGCTTCGCAATGACTGAAGTGGCAGAATTATGAATGTGCTTAATTATGGATTGCTTCGTCGTTACACTCCTCGCAATGACGCAGTGGCAGAATCGCAAGTATGCACGATTATAGATCACTTCATTGCACTTTGTGCGTCTCACAATGACGCAAAGCCAACTACTACGTCATTGTGAGGATAAAGCCCGAAGCAATCCATAAATCAAACATACAGAACACTTTACAATGGAATCTCTACCAAAGCCCCCTAAGCATTGTGCAAACACTCCACAAGGGATTCCAAACTTAAATGATATTTTTGTTCCCCGCTCTCCATATTTTTAAGTGTATAAGTCCTTTGAGATTCCTCTTCCTCACCTAGCACGATGACATATTTATATCCTCTAGTATTCGCATAGGCAAAAGACTTCTTGGGTTTCACAATCTCGGGATAGACTTCTATCTTTAAGCCCAATTCACGCAAATTTTGTGCAACAAAATAACCATATTTTAGGCTCTGAAGTGGAATCAGCAAGGCATTTGCGACATTTTCACTGCGTATCAAGCCTAGCTCCTCCAGCCCTGCAAGCATTCTATCTAGCCCAATACTCGCGCCCACGCCGCTTAAAGAATCGTTAGAAAAGTTTTGTGTCAGATTATCATAACGTCCGCCCGAGCAAACAGAACCCAAGCTTGGCAAATCGTCCAATGTCGTCTCATAAATGATTCCCGTATAATACCCAAGCCCACGCGCAATAGAAAGGTTGATTTGATAAAATTCTTGAGGAATCAGAGGCTCTAATAGCTCGCAAAGTGCGAAAAGCTCATTGATACCCTCCGCTAAAGTCGCACTAAGTGTCTTATAGGATTCTAACTTATGCAAAAATTCTAATGCGCTTCCCTGCTGTCTTTGCGCAATGAAATCCAAAAGCATTACGATATTTTCACTACTTAGGGAGGTTTTAGCTTGCAATTCCTCGCACACGCTCTCTCGTCCGATTTTGTCAATCTTATCAATAATCCTTAGCACTTCAATCGTTTGTGCCTCTACGCCCAAAGATTCCATTAAGCCATTAAAGATTTTGCGATTATTGAGATGAATCGTAAAATGCTCCACGCCCAAATGACGCAAAGTCTGATAAATCACTTGGACAATCTCCGCATCACTTCCTATGCTTCGCGTGCCGATAAAGTCAAAATCACATTGTGTAAATTCCCTATATCTCCCCTTTTGCGCCCTCTCACCACGAAACACATTACCGATACAATACCGCTTAAAAGGCAAGCCTAATTCATTCTTATATTGTGAAATAAAGCGCGCTAGCGGAACGGTCAAATCAAATCGCAAGGCTACTTCGCGCCCCCCGTGGTCTAGGAAATGATACATTTCTTTTTGGATTTCCTCGCTGCCTTGTTTTTTTAGAATCTCTGCATATTCTAAATGTGGCGTCTCAATAGGAGAGAAGCCGAATCTTTCAAAGGATTCTACAATGCTTTTTAGCATTTTTGACTTCGCATAAGATTCCTTAGGAAGCCTGTCTTTAAAACCACTTAAAGTGCGTGGGGTAATCATTTTTGCTCCGATTTTATATCTAAAATAAAGCAAAAAGTTTAACAAAAATATGCTAAAGATTTTTAAAATTTATGCTAAATCTTAGTATTTTTTAGATATGATTCGCACTTTATTTTGAATTATTTTAAAGGCTTGTTTTATGAAAAAAGGAATCCACCCCGAATATGTCCCCTGCAAAGTAACTTGTGTTACAAGCGGAAAACAAATTGAAGTAATGAGTGTCAAACCTGAATTAAGAATTGATATTTCCTCTTTCTGCCACCCTTTCTACACAGGCTCTGATAAGGTTGTAGATACTGCGGGAAGAGTTGAAAAATTCAAACAAAGATACAATCTCAAATAATCCTTTATTGATTGGAATATGGTTACTTTTCTGCCAACTCCAATTGGTAATCTACAAGACATTACACTACGTACATTAGAGGCTTTGCAGCAATGCGAAGTGCTTTTGTGCGAGGATACAAGAATGAGTAAAAAGCTCATTACATTACTGATTGAACGCAATCTTTTGCCTGCAAAAGACTATCAATATTTCGCTTTTCACACGCATAACCAATCCCAATTTTTAAGTCAGATGACATTAGATTTTTTTAACCAAAACATTGGTTTTTTAAGCGATGCGGGAATGCCCTGCATCAGCGACCCCGGAGTAGAACTCGTCAGATTTTTACAATGCCATCATCTGCCTTATGAAGTTTTAGGAGGGATTAGCGCGGTAACCCTAGCAGTTGCCTTTAGCGGAATCATAGAGAAAGAATTTAGTTTCTTAGGATTCTTGCCACACAAGGTAAAAGAACGATTGCAAGCCTTGCAACAAGCCTTTAAAAGTCTTTATCCCATTGTCTTTTACGAATCTCCGCATAGATTGCTAGAGACTTTAGAATTAATGACACAAATTGATTCCAAACGCGAAGTATTTTTGGCAAAAGAGCTCACCAAAAAATACCAACAAACCTTCAAAGGCACACTGATGCAAATTCAAGAATCCTTTTTACAAAATTACGCTCAAGATTCTGCATTTCTCAAGGGTGAATGGGTGATTGTCCTTGAGAAAGCACCCCAAAATCCAGAAGAAAAAGTTTTGACACAAGAAATGTTGCTCAACTTAGAGATTCCGCCCAAAATCAAAGCAAAAATTTTGGCAAAATTAAAAGGCGGAAATGCAAGTGAATATTATGCACAATTAACAAAATAAACAAAAATTTTAAGAAAAAATAGGATAAAATCAATGATTGTTTATGGGAAGCGCATTGCTGAACTTGTTCTTTTAAAACATTGCGAAAAAATACAAACCATTTACCTTGCAAAAGAGATTGATAAAAGGCAATTTAACGCTTTTGCAAAGCTTAATGTTCCTCTATTGCGCATAGATTCCAAAAAGGCGCAAGCCTTAGCAAAAGGGGGCAATCATCAAGGCTATTTGCTAGAGATTTCCCCTCTTGAACCATTAGAATTTAACGCGATTAAAACAATGTCTTTCGTGCTTGTGCTGTGTGGCATTAACGATGTAGGGAATCTTGGGGCACTCTTCCGCAGTAGTTATGTGCTTGGAATAGATGGAATCGTTATTTGCGGCTTAAAGGAATTGAAGCAAGAAGGGGCGTTGCGCACAAGTGCAGGCGCAATGCTAGATATGCCTTTTGCAGTGGTGCATAATGCGCTAGATGTTGCCAATGAGCTTAAATTGGCTCATTTTACTCTTTATGGAACAAGTCCAAAGGGTGCGAATCTAACGCAAATACCAAAGGGCAAAAAAGCATTATTTTTGGGCAATGAAATGGAAGGCTTAAGTCATAAAATCTTAAAGAAAATGGATACAAATTTAACCATTCCGCAAAAAAGAGAATTTGATTCTCTCAATGTGAGCACAGCGGGGGCAATTTTAATAGATAGGATCATCAATGGAAGATATTGAAAAATTAAAAAAAATCGGGGCGAAAGAAATTTCCAAGCATACGCATATGGCATTAAATAAAATCCAATGTATCTTGGATTCTAACTTTGAAGAATTACACGACCACACGACAACAATCGGACTCGTAAAAATTTTAGAGCGAGAGTATAATGTAGATTTACAAAAGTGGCAAGACGAATATAATGAATTTTGCAATAGCCACGAACAAAAAACAGAAAATTTAGAAACCATCATCAACTTCAAGATTACACACGAAATCACAAAACAAAACAACTCCAAACAATACACTATTTTAGTAGCGATTGCAATTCTTTTATTGGGTGTTGGATTCTATGTCTATACTAATTTCGCTAACAATCTTATTCCAACCAAAGATTCCACTACTCAAAAATCAGTGCAGACGGAATCTCTAACCACTCAAAATACCACAGAAAGTCAGATTGAAAGCACAAGTGAGGCAGAAAATAACGCAACAAACAATGCTGATACACTCTCTCATACAGAACCACTACCAATGAATCATTCTTTAGACGCATCGGCTTCTGCACCTATGAATGAATTGCCACAAACAACTAATATAGAACAAGATTCCACACAAACCACGCAAGTTGAGCCAACCAAAGCTACAAAGGCAAGAAAGCTAGAAATTATCCCACGTTCTAATGTTTGGATTGGAATCGTTTATTTGGATACACAAAAAAAAGATTCGCTCCTCACAAGCAATGCCATTGAAATTGATTTAACGCGTCCGCAGACCATTATCACAGGACACGGAATGCTCAATTTAAATC
Organism: Helicobacter sp.; assembly: GCF_014799995.1. Taxonomy (GTDB): domain Bacteria; phylum Campylobacterota; class Campylobacteria; order Campylobacterales; family Helicobacteraceae; genus Helicobacter_D. The sequence goes on along the minus strand of NZ_JAAVGY010000040.1, from coordinate 108,735 downwards.
TTGATGGCGAACTCACCAATTATAATAAAGCAGAAAAAATGCTCTTTATGGTAGATGAAGCAGGAAACTTCAGTGAAATTACGCTTGCTCAATACAACCAACACACGAGGGGATTAGGGTGGTAAAAATCTCTCAATGGTTTATCTTTGCGATTCTTTTTGACTTGCTTGCAATCCAACTTTATGCACAAACTCCTGTAATGCAAAATCCGATTGACTACAAAGTAATGCAACTTTTAGGAGTGCAAGAATATAAGACAAATCAAAAGTTTATCCAACGACTTTTTAGCAATCAGGGGTATTTTTTAAATGACGCAAAGCAGCCAGATTTATATAAAATTTCTAATACACTCAAACAAAATGGACTCTTAAAGCTAACTTTTAAACAACCAATGGAGCTTGAAGTATCTTTTACCGTAAGTGAAAATCCAGCAACTTTTACAAGCATATTATATGATATATTAAATGAAATGGGATATTATTATTTCTTACTCAAAGAAAGTTTGCTAGAGGAGCAGAAATTTAAATTCATTCTCTCTATGAACACAGAATATGCAATTGACCCAACGCTTTTACAAGAAAAATTATATCATTATGGTTATAGAGTGCAAAGCATCGAACGAAGCAGCATTCACCAATGGAATTACACGATTACCAATAATACATTCCAATATCCAAAAGCCACCAAATTGACAACCAATGAGACAAATCACAAAGCAAATTTAAAAGGCGAGTATTGGTATCAAGTTGAGCAAGGCAAACGTCTAGAAGTCAAATCAAGCAATGGGGTCTTATGGTATCCCAAATTGATATTTTTTGATAAAAATTTAAATATTTTAGAAATCACAAGCAGCCAAAAATCCTCACAAACCATTCAAAAAGAGATTCCAAAGGGAGCAATGTTTGTGAAAATCACTGATACCTATTTGCCCATTACAACCAAAAATGGATTAGATGTTATGCTAAAATAAATCCAAATAAGGAGAAAAGATGTTTGAAGAAATTGAATTTGAAAAAATCAAAAGATTGCCCAAGTATGTCTTCGCTGCCATTAATGAAATCAAATTAAAAATGCGCCAAGAAGGCGAGGATGTGATTGATTTTAGTATGGGAAATCCTGATGGCGCAACCCCAAACCATATCATTGAGAAACTCTGTGAAGCAGCACATAAACCCAAAAATCACGGCTATTCCGCAAGTAAAGGAATCTATAAACTGCGTCTTGCGATTGCAGATACTTATCAGCGCAAATACGGAATCTCTCTCAATCCAGATACACAAGTTTGCGTTGCTATGGGCTCTAAAGAGGGCTATGTGCATCTAGTGCAAGCCATTACAAACCCCGGCGACACTGCAATCGTAGCAGAACCCGCCTATCCGATTCATTATTATGCTTTTATGCTAGCAGGTGCAAATGTGGCAACCTTTGGGCTAAAATGGAATGAAAATTATGAATTGGACGAAGAGGCTTATTTTGAATCCTTGCAAAAAGCCCTCAAAAATACAATGCCCAAGCCAAAATTCGTGGTAACCAATTTCCCACACAATCCTACCACAGTGGTAGTTTATAAGAGATTCTACGAAAGGCTTGTCAAACTCGCCAAACAAGAAAGATTTTATATTTTAAACGACATTGCTTATGCGGATTTGAGTTTTGGAGGCTATGTCGCTCCCTCTATCTTTGAAGTAGAAGGTGCGATAGATGTTGCGGTGGAGAGTTACACACTCTCTAAAAGCTATAATATGGCTGGTTGGCGGGTTGGCTGTATGGTGGGTAATGAAAAACTGATTGGTGCATTACAGAAAATCAAAAGTTGGCTAGATTATGGACTCTATACCCCGATTCAAATCGCCTCTACGATTGCTCTTAATGGCGACCAAACTTGCGTCCAAGAGATTGCTCATAAATACGAACATCGTATGGAAGTGCTGATTGAAAGCTTCAGTGCTGCGGGTTGGAAAATGACAAAACCCAAAGCAAGTATGTTTATTTGGGCAGAGATTCCAGATTGTGTGAAACATTTAAGCAGTATGGAGTTTTCTAAACGTCTATTACAAGAAGCAAAAATCGCAGTAAGCCCCGGCATTGGCTTTGGCAATCACGGGGACAATTACGTCCGCATTGCTCTGATAGAAAACGAAAATAGGATTCGTCAAGCTGCAAGGAATCTCAAGAAATTCTTAAAGCAATTTGAAGCATAATTATCGCCTCTATGAAAAAATCTTGCGACCATTGCCATTTAGAATTTGATGAATCAGTGCTCATCAAAACGACAATAAAGGGAGTGGAGAGGTATTTTTGCTGCAAAGGTTGCGAGGGAGTTTATAATCTTTTAAATAGCGCGGGATTAGAGGATTTTTATAGCAAACTAGGCAATAACACATTAGAACCAGCTAGCGAGGCATTACAGAATGAAAGCCTAGAATCCTTTGATTCTCCGCCATTTTTTGAACGTTATGTCCATACCAAAGACAATCTGTGCGAAATTTCTCTTATTTTAGAAAGAATCCATTGCATTGCCTGCGTATGGCTAAATGAAAAAATCCTCGCCCAAACCAATGGAATCGCAAAAGTCAATATCAATTATACCAACAACAAAGCTACGATTCTTTATGACCCCAAACAGATAAAAATCTCCCAAATCATTCAAACGATTCGGCAAATCGGCTATAATGCACACGCTTATGACCCGCGTTTGCAAGAAGTTTATGCCCAAAAAGAAAAACGTGATTATTATATCAAAATGGTAGTTGGAATCTTTTGTGTGATGAATATTATGTGGATTGCTGTCGCGCAATACGCAGGATATTTCAGCGGAATCTCAAACGAGATGCGCAATATCTTGAACTTCGCAGGGTTTGCACTCTCTACGCCTGTAATGTTCTTTAGCGGGATAATTTTTTGGCGTGGCGCGTGGATTGCGCTCAAATACAAAACTCCCAATATGGATTTACTCGTAATTAGTGGGGCAAGTTTGGCTTATCTTTATTCTATTTACGCGAGTTTTAAAGGGGGTGAAACCTACTTTGAATCGGTAACGATGATTATTACCTTTGTGCTCATTGGAAAATTCTTGGAAGTGCGAGGTAAAAAAAGTGCAGTAGATAGCCTAGATAAACTCAATGCCCAAATGCCTCTAAGCGTGCGCGTGTTGCAGATTCCACAAAAGACGGAGGCAGACAACCAAACACAACAATCTACACAAGCGAAAAATGATTCGGACACCCCTCATTCGCAGGCACAAGAATCTTTCCAAGAAACTGCGATAGAATCTGTGCGCGTGGGCGATATTGTGCAAGTAAGACCCGGGGAGCGCGTTGCACTAGATGGCGTTTTGCTAAGCGCAGAAGCCCTCTGTGATGAAAGTGCTATGAGTGGAGAATCTTTGCCACGAATCAAAAAGACAGGGGATTCCATTTATTCCGGCTCTTTGGCTCTTAATTGTCCTTTCAACTATCAAGTAAGCAAAATTTTCAAAGATTCTTTGATGATGAAAATCGTAGGGCTAGTAGAAAACTCTCTCAATGCGCGCCCCAAGATTCAAGAAGCAGCCAATCATATTTCGCGTTATTTCTCGCTTGTCATTCTCTCTCTAGCCTTTGGCACTTTTTTAGTCTGGGAATATGTGCTCAATGCGCCTTTTGAACGCTCTTTAATGGTAATGATTTCTGTGATAATCATTGCTTGCCCTTGCGCGCTTGCCCTTGCGACACCTATTGCCTCACTCATTGGACTTAGCGAATCCTTAAAGCACAAGATTCTTTTCAAGGAAGCGCGTTTTTTAGAAACCATTGCCAAAGCAAATGTCCTAGTATTAGACAAAACAGGTACATTAACGGAGGGTAAGCTAAAGGTGCTTGAAGTGCAATATTTCACACCTACAAACTCACTAGAAATTGCAGAATCTGAAACCTTACGCGCAATGCTCACACAAAACGCCCACCCTGTAAGCAAAGCCGTGCTAGAGTTTATCGGTAAAGGCAAGGAAATCACACTAGATTCAATGACGCAAATTAATGCGCGCGGAATCGTAGCAAAAATGCAAGGAAATACCTATTTAGGAGGCAATCTAGCCCTTTTAAGAGAGCATCAAGTTACGATTCCGTCTTCCTTAATGGGCGCGCAGGCAAGCGTATTTTATTTTGCCAAAGATTCTAAAATTCTCGCACAATTCACCCTACAAGACACGCTCAAACAAGATGCAAAAGAGGCAATCCAAACACTCCAATCACAAGGCATTACCTGCATTCTCTTAAGCGGCGATAACGGGTGGGCTTGTCAAAATGTGGCAAAAGCGGTTGGAATCACAGAATATTATGCGGCACAAAGCCCTCTTGATAAAGCAAATTTCATTGACAAGCTACACCAACAGGACAAAGTGGTTGTAATGGCAGGAGATGGAATCAACGATTCTATCGCGCTAGGCAAAAGCGACATTGCAATTGCAATGGGTGGGGGAATTGACTTAGCCATTAGCGTTAGCGATGTGGTTGTGCTTGATGATAGTGTGCAAGGAATCGCAGAATCTTTCCGCTTGGGACGCAAAACCTATCGTTTCATCTTGCAAAATCTCATTCTTTCTTTGCTTTATAATACCCTCACGATTCCACTTGCAATGGCTGGATTTGTGATTCCACTCATCGCTGCACTCTCTATGTCGCTTAGCTCCTTGCTTGTCGTAGGCAATAGTATGCGAATCAAAGATTAAATCCAAAATAAGGAAAGTCTAAAAATGACAGAATTTTACCAACAGCTTAATATGCTTTGTAGAGATATTCTACAAAAAGCCCCCCCCCCCGATGGCAAAATCAAGATTGCCATTTGCGGTGCTTGCGGTTGTGGCAAAAGCACTCTTGGAGGAAAATTAAGAAAACAAGGTTTTGGTGATTTCAAGCCTTATCAAATCGCAGTGATTGATGATAATGTAATGAGCCTCAATCTCTTCATTATTCGTCCAAAAATAAAAGCCCCCCCCCCCGCAGAAGTAGATAATCTCAAACCATTTTTTAGATTCCTTCCTTGGTATGTCAAACTCGTCTTTTGTATTGGCTCAAGTATCCGCCGCATAGAGTTTGCGGACATTTTAGTGCGCATTACTTGTGAAGAACAGACACGAATAGAGAGACTTAAACAACGCGAAAAAGATTCAAAAAGAATCCAATTTCTCATTAATGCTAAACCAGAAATTGAACATCTTACATACACTTATAAACTTGAGTTAGATTTGAGTTGATTCCATTTATCGCCAATCCTTGCATTGGCTTTGCACTATCATCTTAAGACACTAAATTGCTAAAAAAGATAAAGCAATCTCTAATCTTTCGGCAAAATCAATTCACAAATAGAATTCTAAAGCAAAATTTGCTAGAATCTTTACTTCAACACAAAGGAGAATTATATGCGAAGCGACATCATCAAAAAAGGATACCAAAAAGCCCCCCACAGAAGCCTTTTGCGCGCCACAGGGCTAAAAGATGAGGATTTTAACAAACCCTTTATCGGTATTGCAAATAGTTATATTGACATTATTCCCGGGCATTTTTTCTTGAACAAATACGCGCAAATCGTCAAGGACGAGATTCGCAAGGCGGGCGGCGTGCCGTTTGAGTTTAACACCATCGGCGTTGATGACGGCATCGCGATGGGGCATAGCGGTATGCTCTATTCGCTGCCAAGTCGCGAGCTGATTGCGGACTCGATTGAAACGATGATGAACGCACACGCGCTAGACGCGATGATTTGCATTCCCAATTGCGACAAAATCGTGCCCGGAATGCTGATGGGCGCGCTGCGCGTGAATGTCCCGACAATCTTTGTCAGCGGCGGACCGATGCGCGCGGGGCGGCTCGATGACGGGACGATTCTCGACCTCAATTCCAATTTCGAGGCTGTCGGCGCGTTTGCTGCGGGCAAGATTGACGAAAAAAGATTATATGAAATCGAGTGTAAATCGTGCCCAAGCGGTGGGAGTTGTAGCGGAATGTTTACCGCAAACTCGATGAACACGCTCTGTGAGGCGATGGGTGTCGCACTGCCCGGAAATGGCACGATTCTCGCCCTCACGCCCGAACGCGAGGAGCTCTTGCGCAAAGCTGCGTGCCGAATCGTGGAGATTGCACTTGATTCCGCTTTGAGCGAGAAATTTAGATTCCGCAATATCCTAAACGCCAAAGCCGTGCATAACGCGTTTGTCGTGGATATGGCGATGGGCGGAAGCACGAACACGATTTTGCACATGCTCGCAGTCGCCAAAGAAGCGGGGGTCGATTTCAGCCTCGATTCGATAAACGCAATTGCGAGCCAAGTCGCGCATATCGCCAAGATTGCGCCCGCGCTTGGCACGATTCACATGGAAGACATTCACCGCGCCGGCGGCGTCTCGGCGGTGATGAACGAGGTGGCGAAGCGCAAGGAATCGGTGCTTAACCTTGACGCACTCACGATTACTGGTGAGACGCTGGGCGAACGCATTGCGGGTGCGGAGATTGTCGACTCAAATATCATTCGCCACAATGAGAATGCGTATTCACAAGTGGGGGGATTGAAGATTCTCTATGGCAACCTCGCGCGCGAGGGCGCTGTGCTCAAGGTCGCCGCGGTGGCAGAATCGATGAAAGAGTTTGAGGGCAGCGCGGTGTGCTTCAACTCGCAAGACGAGGCGATTAAGGGCATTGCGGGTGGCAAGGTCAAGGCTGGGAATGTCGTTGTGATTCGCTACGAGGGACCAAAGGGCGGACCGGGAATGCAGGAAATGCTCGCGCCCACGAGTATGATTATGGGAATGGGGCTTGGCGAGTCGGTTGCGCTGATTACGGACGGGCGCTTTAGCGGCGCGACACGTGGGGGCTGCATTGGGCATGTCAGCCCCGAAGCGGCAGAAGGGGGGCTCATTGCGTTGATTGAGGATGGCGATAGAATCGCGATTTCGGTGAGCAAGGGGACGCTCGAGCTGCTCGTGGATTCTGCTGTTTTGGAGGCGCGTAAGGCGCGTTGGAAGCCCATCAAGAAGGAGATTCCAAGCAAATGGTTGCGCCGCTATGCACTGCTTGTGAGCAATGCGGCAAATGGCGCGGTGCTGAGGACGGAGATGTGAAGAATATAGTGATTTTTGATGTTGCAAATATTAATATATTTTTTGCAAGATATATATCATGGCAAAACCATGAATATGTTACGTTGAGGCGAAAAGGATAAAAATGACACGGGTAACCTACAAAAACCATCATCATTTATTGAATAAATTTTATGTAGATGATTGTGTGCATTTTATGCAAAATAATGTAAGCGACAATTGTGTTGATTTGATTGTAACATCTCCACCCTATGATGATTTGAGAGATTATAATGGATACAACTTCGATTTTAAAAATATTGCCAATGAGATTTTTAGAATTACAAAAAATGGCGGTGTTGTTGTTTGGGTTGTAGGAGATAAAATCAAAAACGGCAACAAAAGCCTAACAAGTTTCAAGCAGGCTTTATATTTTCAAGAAATCGGTTTCAATGTACACGATACAATGATATATGCAAAAAAAAATACGCCTTTTATGCGTTCTAATGCTTATACAAATAACCATGAATATATGTTTGTATTTTCCAAAGGAAAACCAAAATCCTTTAACCCGCTCAAAGAAGAAACGGCAAGAAGTGGTTTTGAAATGTTAGTGGCAAATAAAAAGTCAGATGGCAAGAACAATAAGGTTCTTAAAGAGCTAAAAAAAGAAAAAACAAGAACAAATATTTGGTATTATGCTGTAGGACTTGGAGGAACAACGAACGACAAAGAAGCCTTTCAACACCCCGCTGTATATCCCGAGCAGCTCGCTCTTGACCATATTTTATCGTGGAGCAATGAAGGAGATGTTGTATTTGACCCGATGTGTGGCTCTGGGACAACATGCAAAATGGCTTTTTTAGCTAAAAGAAATTTTATAGGAGTAGATATAAGCCATGAATATATTGAAATGGCAAGAAAAAGATTAGATAAATATAGGAATATCCTATGTGTTTAAAAATTGATAGTTTTGTGATTGCAAATAAACAAGTTGATAATATAGCAAAAAATTCTATTGGTGTTGTTAAGGCTCTTAATGGAAATTTTGCAATGGTTTTATTTATAGGTGTCAATGAGATTAAGAAAATGAAATATGAAGATTTGGAATCTATTGATATTTATAAAACAGGAAAGGGATTTGATGTTAAAATTTGTAATATTTGTCATATCTTAAAAAACACCAATGATTTTGAGATAAATCAAACCGATGCAAAAGGCAACAAAACTACAAGACCAAGTTGCAGAGAATGTAGAAAACAAATTGATGGCATAAAGCTTTCTGTTGCTGAAAAGAAACGAATGGACAAACTTGCGCCACCAAAAGGCAGTGTTTTCACGTGTCCAATTTGTGAAAAAAGAAGCATTGTAGGAATTACAGCAAATCTTGTTCGAGACCATAATCATGAAACAGGTGAAGGTAGAGAGTGGATATGCGATAGTTGCAATACTGGACTTGGTAGGTTTAAAGATAATCCAAAATTTTTAGAAAAAGTAATAGAATATTTGAGGCAATATGAAAAATAATATGCGAAGCCTAGAGAATTGTATATTAGATTCTAGCCTTAATGACATTGGCGACAAGGCTGAACAAAGGATTTATATGAAATAGACTTTAGTTTTTGAAATCACGCAAGGCAAATGGAAGCCTATCAAAAAGGAGATTCCAAACAAATGGTTGCGCCGCTACGCGCTGCTTGTGAGCAATGCCGCAAATGGCGTGGTGTTGAAGACAGAGATATAAAATCGCGGGATAAGAGATAATGCAAAAACACCTAAGCAAAGAACGAGCCGTTAATCTTGGTTCGTTTTATACACCCAAAAACATTGTCCAAAAAGCCTATGAGCTATTAGAAAAAAGAGTGAATCTTAAGGACTTTTTGCTTTTTGACAATGCTTGTGGCTATGGAGATTTTTTCATCGGTAATTATCAATATTTAGGCACAGATATTGATGAGATTGCCCTACAAAAAGTCCATTCTAAAATCCGCACGATTGCAACAAATTCCCTGTTAAATGTTTCGCGGCATAAATTTGGAATCTCTGAAAATGAAAATCTCATTATCATTGGAAATCCACCCTATAATGATAAAACTTCCATTATTAATAATGGCATTAAACAGCAACTTTTTGATATAGATAAAACTCTCGCGCACAGGGATTTAGGAATTTCATTCTTGCGCTCTTATGCCCTCTTAAAACCAGATTTCATCTGCGTACTTCACCCACTCTCGTATCTGATTAAAGAGAGTAATTTCAAGGCATTGAAATTTTTTAAAGAACAATATACTCTGCTTGACGGGCTTATCATTAGCTCGGAAATTTTCACCCCTCATTCTAAAACTTTCTTTCCCATAATTATCGCCCTCTACACAAAAGATAATCGGGGAATGGATTATGATTTTATCAAAAATTACCAATTTAGCACAGATGACGGGCAAAAACTGCGATTAAGTGATTTTGATTTTATCAGCAATTATGTCAAAAAGTATCCAAACCCAAAGGATAAACGTAAAGAAATCGCTTATTTTCACACCTTACGAGATATTAATGCGCTCAAACGCAATCAAACTTTTATGACGCAATGCGGCGCAAACTCTATTCGTGTATTTCAAGATAACATACAATACTACTATTACATTCATCATTTTAAGAAATTCGCCGACAAACTTCCTTACTATTTCGGTAATTTGGATATTTTTATTAATCACAAGGAGTTTCTCAAGATTGCAGATGCCTTTATGGATTCTAAGACCAATGCATGCGTGCAAGAGTACTTTGAAAAATTATTCAAGGAATATATACGAAAAATTTAAAATACAAATTTCCATTGAGTAAAGCTATGGGCAAAATTCGGATTAAAGAAAGATTTGCCTTTAGTGATTATGGAATCCCTGTCGCACCGACACAAACCATTATGACGCCCAAACACTATATTGAATGGCAAATAGGATATGATAAAGTTGTGAAGAAAAATGAAGCTTGCCATTTCATTGGTGCAAATGGAAAAACAAAACAAATTTATGAATTGAGTGAATTTTTAGATTTCGCATTATATGAAAAATGGATAGCCCATAAGGATATTGCAGAATTACAAACTAGCATACTAAATTATCAAGACTTTATAGAGCAAAAAGAAACAATCACAAGGACTAACTTTGTGAATGATAATCTCAATGGTATAGAGTTTTTGAAAGCGAGCGTAAGCTATCCCTTACTGATACATAAATTTCAAAACAATGATTTGCTTTGCGAAATTGTTGTACGTGAAAAACAATTTGCAGTAGGCACAATGCCAATGCTATATTTTTGTGTTGCATTAAGTAGCCTAAAAGATTGCAACAACCAAAGCTTTATTGGTAGGAATATTCAAAGCAATGAATGCGGCTACTTAGAAATAACAGAATAAAATATTATAATTTTCATACAAATATTTAGAATCTTTGGGCTTTTGAGTAAAGCACACCAATACGATTGTTTGCAAATTTTAGATTATTTACTTCACAAAGAATCATACAGACAATTTTAGGATTCTTCCTCCTCATCTTCCAAATCTGGCGGGAACTGAAAAAACGCACTTTCCATTTCTAGGATTCCAAAGCGATAGACGATATGCGCATTGCTTCCATTGCCACGCAAATGCTCTATTTCCGCATTCATAAATGCCTTGAGCTTCGCAATCAAAGCCACGATTTCTTTCTGCCATTCCGCACTCGTGGGGACGAAAAGCAAGTATTCTGGATTATTCAAATAAAGTTCTGGCTTATTTGCAGCAAATTCTGTCCGCAACTTCGTCAAGATTGCCTCATAATCCTGCGTGCTTGCGTGATACAAACTGTAACCAAAAAGCAACTTTGCCATTTAGACTTTTCCTAATGATTAATGTGATAGTTGGGTGCTTCTTTGGTAATCATTACATCATGCACATGAGATTCTCTAAGCCCGCTTTGCGTGATTTCTACAAACTCTGCCTTTTCCCACAATGTCGGAATATCTTTTGAACCCAAATAACCCATAGAGGAGCGCAAGCCACCTAACATTTGATGAATAATATCCGTAATTTTTCCCCTATAAGGCACGCGTCCCTCAATGCCTTCTGGCACAAGCTTTTCTTGTGCTGTTCCCTCTTGGAAATATCTATCCGCACTTCCTTTATTCATCGCACCCAAACTCCCCATACCGCGATAAGTTTTGTATTGTCTGCCTTGATAGATAATCATTTCTCCCGGGGATTCCTCTGTGCCCGCTAAAATGCTTCCAATCATTACACTAGAAGCCCCTGCGGCTAGGGCTTTTGCAATATCTCCAGAATATTTAATGCCTCCATCAGCAATTACCGGAATCCCTGCCTTTTGACAAGCCTTTGCCACCTCATCAATCGCAGTGATTTGTGGCACACCCACGCCCGCAACAATCCTTGTAGTGCAAATACTTCCCGGTCCAATTCCTACCTTTACACCATCAGCCCCTGCGTCAATCAAGGCTTGCGCACCCTCTGCTGTTGCGACATTTCCTGCGACAATATCCACCGCCAAATGCTTTTTGATTTCTTTGACCGTTTCTAAGATTCCTTTGCTGTGTCCGTGTGCCGAATCTAGCACCAATACATCTACCCCCGCTTCTACAAGGGCTTTAGCGCGGTCGTATTGGAAAACACCAATCGCCGCCCCCACACGCAAGCGTCCGAAGTCATCTTTATTAGAGTTTGGATATTCAATACGTTTTTGAATGTCTTTAATCGTAATTAAACCTTTTAAGATTCCTTTCTCATTTACCAAAGGGAGTTTTTCAATTTTATGTTTATTCATAATATTGCGTGCTTCCTCTAAACTCGTTCCAACTGCTGCGGTAATTAATGGAGCTTTCGTCATCACCTCTTGGACGCGGCGATTCAAATCCGTTTCAAAGCGCATATCACGATTCGTTAGGATTCCAATCAAATTTCCACTATCATCTACGACTGGCACACCAGAGATTTTATAATTATCCGTGATAGCTTTGGCTTGAAACAAAGTAGAATCGGGGCTAATATAAATTGGGTCAATAATCACGCCACTTTCGCTTTTCTTAACCTTTTTAATCTGTGCTACTTGTGATTTTTCGTCCATATTCTTATGAATGATTCCAATCCCCCCGACTCTTGCCATAGCAATCGCGGTGCTATATTCTGTAACTGTGTCCATTGCAGCAGAAACCAAAGGAGCATTTAAAGCAATATTGCGGGAAAATTTTGTTTGCAAAGAAACTTCTTTAGGCAAAATCTCTGAATAAGCAGGGACTAATAACACATCTTCAAATGTTAATGCGCGCATTCTAATTCTCATCGTTGCTCCTTTAATGTAAGGTATTTTCTAAATTTAACGCCAAATCAAGCAAGGTTTGTTCGCTAAAGGCTTTACCAATTAGCTGCATACCAATGGGCAATCCCTCCTCCTCATCTACGGGGAGCGAAAGTGCGGGAAGCCCGGCAAGATTGATTCCAATCGTGTAAATATCCTCCAAATACATTTGCAAAGGCGTCTTGCAATCCTCAAACCCAAATGCCACACTTGGCGCAACAGGAGAAAGAATCGCATCGCAATCTTGCAGAATTGCATTATATTGTCGCGCAATCAGTGTGCGCACCTTTTGTGCCTTAATATAATAAGCATCATAATAGCCACTACTTAGCACGAAAGAACCGAGTAAGATTCTACGTTTGACTTCATCGCCAAAGCCAAGCGAACGCGTCTTTAGATATAATTCTTTAAGATTATTAATTTCCTTTGCGCGATTCCCATAACGCACGCCATCAAAGCGCGCAAGATTAGAGCTTGCCTCCGCGGTACAAATCACATAATAAGCAGAAATGATATAACTTGTATCTAGCATTTCCTTTTCCACAATTTTATGCCCATTTTTACTTAGTGTTTCAATTGTTTTTTGATAAGCGTTTTGGATATTTGTGTCTGCGTCTTTCAAGAGATTTGGCAGAATCGCTATTGTCATTTTACGATTGGGGTTTAAGTTTTTGAAAGTGTTTTGAGATTCCAAATTCGCACTTGTAGAATCCATTTTGTCATAACCCGCAATCGCGTCATACAGAATCGCACAATCTGTAACATTCTGTGTAATTGGTCCAATTTGGTCTAGGCTTGAACTATAAGCCACCAGCCCATAGCGACTTACGCGTCCATAAGTAGGCTTCAATCCCACACAACCACAAAAACTAGCGGGCTGTCGGATACTTCCGCCCGTATCACTTCCAAGCGCGGCAAGTGCGATTCCACCCGCTACGGCTGCGGCACTTCCTCCGCTGCTACCGCCGGGGACTTTATTAGGATTCTTGGGATTGAGCGTCCTACCATAAAAACTACTTGCTGTCGTGCTTCCCATTGCAAATTCGTCCATATTCGTGCGTCCAAAGGGAGCAAAAGAGGATTTAAGGAGATTCTCTATCACCGTCGCATTGTAAGGCGCAATATAACCTTGCAAAATATTGCTTCCACAAGTGATTTCCCAACCCTTTACATTAATATTGTCTTTGATAGCAATAGGTAGAAATGTGCTCTCATAATCCTGCAATTCTCCAATATAGGCATTCAAAGAGCTTGCTTTGATATTTTCTCTTAGTGTGTTTTTTAGCTCCTTAATGCCCTCAATATCAAGCTTCAACGCATCTTGTAGTGTTGGAATACTCATTTAAATCCTCCCGCGCAATGGATTATAAAAATTTTGGAATTATAGGGAAGTTTTGTTGAAAAGTGGTTAAATTTATTCTGGCAAAAATATTTAACTTTGCAGAATCCCTTGCTTATTGCGCACTTTGAAACGAAAAATTGCTTCTTTTACTGCATTAAGATAGCTTGTAGAATCTGCTTTGTTGTGGTAAGCAATGTCAAAGGCGGTGCCGTGATCAACAGAGGTGCGAATAATAGGTAAATTGAGCGTTACATTAATGCTTTCTTTGAAATACAATGTTTTGAGTGGAATCAAGCCTTGGTCGTGATACATTGCGACATAATAACGCAAATGCTTGCCAACAAATGCGGTATCAGGCACAAGTGGTCCTACAAAAAGCGTTTGATTGAGCATAGCATTGGCTTCCTTAATGGCTTGTGTAATCCGCTCTTCTTCGTCGCCTAACACGCCAAAATCTCCTGCGTGGGGATTGAGTCCAAGCACACCACAGGGAGATTTAGTAATATGGGGTGCGAGTTGGAGCAAAAACTTCTTTAGCGATTCTGTTTCAATGAATTGTGGAACGCATTTGAGTGGAATATGGTCAGTAAAAAGTGCGACATAAAGTCTAGGCGAGCCTAGCATCATTATGGCTTCCTGCGGTTTGTCTTTTGACTTTAGCAAATCACGGAAAGCTTCCGTATGCCCCGCGTAAGGAATCCCTGCTAATTGCCAAGCTTTTTTATGGATTGGCAGAGTAACAAGTGCTTTTGCCCTTTTTTGAAGTGTCAGATTCAAAGCACTCAAAAAACTAGCATAAGAGTAAGCCCCGCTTTCTTGAATAATCTCTGCGGGAGTAATGAGCGGAATCTTCGCATTTGGTGGAATGCACTTTAGGTGCTTAGGTAACCTCCTCTTAAGCTTTTCAGCAGCTTCTTGCAACAAAGATTTATCCACACAATAAAGAGGAGTGCAAACTTTAGAGATTGTCTTGTGGTTTTTTAGTAGAATCTCCAATCCTATCCCATTACAGTCTCCAACACTGATTGCGATTTTCATCTCTAATAACACGCTCCCTTAGTCTCTAAAGTAAAATTCGTATTGGCTTGCGGCGAGGGGATAATCAGTTTAAACTCCATAGATTCTAACTTTTTTAGTGGGGTTTTGTAATTTTCTATATGAAGGAATTTAGGCTTGATTTTATATTTGAGAAGTTTTGCTTTCTTAAGCCCTACGGGGATAAAATTCACACTCAATACACAACCTCTAAAATCCAACAAACCCACATTAGTAAATTGTCCTTCAACAAAATACACCTCATCATATTGCAATTTCTCATTATGAAAAAGCGTGAGGTCTATTTGCTTGAGATAAGATTCCATCATTGTTTGATACAAAAAAGGAGAGCTAAAAAGCAAGATTCCGCTAATCACAAAAGTCAAGCTAGCAATCAACGCGTTAAACCGAAATGCAACACTCAAAAGAAAAAATAACAAAATCGCAAGAAAAATACAACTAAGCACCAAATAATCAGGCAGAGAAAAATAATTTGCAGTATCCAATAATGCCATCAAATAATTTTTCATTTCATTCATAATTTAATTTGAAACCTTTTTATTTTTCCTTGCGTGAATTTTTTTCCTCAATTCCACTCAAGCCGAAGCGGCGCGCAATCTCTTGTTTGACTAAATCAGGAGAAATCTCCCTAAAGCTAAGCCCTACAAGTGCGTGATAAAGCAAATCTGCCGCCTCATAAATAATTTCTTTGGAATCTTTATCCTTGATAGCAAACCCAAGTTCTGCAGCCTCTTCAACGATTTTCTTAGCAATCGTATTTTCTCCTTTGGCATAAAGTGAAGCGGTATAAGAGGTCTTGGAATCCGCATTTTTGCGCATTTGTAAAGTATGATAGAGTGTATCTACTACCCCATAAACTACACTCATATCCGTTTTAGAATCTGAAGCAGAATCCTCTATAATGTTTTCTTGATTAATGCAATGAAAAAAGCAACTTTTTGCGCCTGTATGGCAAGCCACACCCTTTTGTTCAACCTTTAAAAGCAGGCTATCCTTATCACAATCTAGCAAAATTTTATGAATTTTTTGTGTATGTCCGCTTTGCTCGCCCTTTTTCCAAATGCGCTGTTTAGAACGTGAAAAGTAATGCGCAAATCCACTTTGCAAACTCAAATTTAAAGCCTCTTGATTCATAAAGGCAAGCATTAAAACTTCTTGCGTCTTGTAATCTTGCGCAATAGCTGGAATCAAACCATTGAGTTTTTCCCACGCAATTTGTTTAAGAATTGCTTGCACTTAAGATTCCTTAGTTGCTCACAGAAGTTGCGCGTTGCGTATCTTTAGAATCCAACCAAATATTTGGCGTTGCTCCACCGGGCGTTAAAAAAATCTTTGCATCACGATTGTTTTGCAAGGCTTCGTTAAACTTCCCTTGCACTTCAATCTGACGCAACTGCAAAAGTGGAGAATTGAGACTTTGGCTAATCAAGCGATTCGCTTTGGCTTGAGCGTCTGCTTCAATAATCGTTGCATCGGCAACCCCTTTGGCAAGAGCGGCTTTTTTCTCCGCTTCTTGTTTCGCTCTCTCAACTTCATATCTTGCGCGTTCCGCCTCTTGACGCGCAACTTGCACGCGCTCAATCTGTTCTTTAATCGCAACAGGCAATACGATTTCAGTTAATTGGATAGAAACTAATTCTACAGGACGATTCTCAAGCCCATTGATATTTTCGCGGAATTTTTGGTCAATGAGTGTCGCAATTTCGTTTCGTTTTGTAGGCAATTCCTCTGCAGGGAAACTTCCTACAACATTACGTACGATTTCACGAATCACAGGCGTAATAATCCGCTCCTCCCAATTTTGCCCCCAAGTGGCAATGGTTTGAGGCACACTCAAAGGGTCTAAGCGATACTGCACCGCAAGCTCTACGGATACCGATAAGCCCCTAGAATCCAATACACTAATGGCTTGATTTCTCAAGCTTCCCTCATCACGGCTACGATAGTTTGAAGTCTCTACACTTGTAAATTCTGCGATTCTTACTTTTGTATTGACTGCAATGATTCTTTGAATGCCCGGAATATAAAAATGAATGCCCGGCTGTAATGGAGTGGGGTCAAACTCCCCTGTGGTAATTTTTACACCCACTTCTCCACTATTGATAATCGTAAAGGGTTTGAGCAAAAAGAGTAAAACTGCAAAAATCACCAATACATATAATCCCGCCATTTTCTTGTCATTTGGCATACTGAAGTTTGGCATTCTAGGGGTTTGGAATCCACGATTCCTATTCTTTTTATTGTCTCCCCCATCATTTGGGTTGTTTTCATTGTTTGAATTATTATAATTTCTATTCTTTTGTCTTAGATGTTCATTTAAATCAATCGGCATACACAACCTTTAATGAATGTAAGTGAGCCAATGAGCGTATTTTTCATTGCGCCCATAAACCACATCAAAAAACGCATTTTGAAGTTTATGTGTGATTTCCCCTCGTCTGCCACTTCCAATCACGCGTGCGTCTAATTCACAAATCGGCGTAACCTCTGCGGCTGTTCCCGTGAAGAACGCCTCCTCTGCAATATAGACTTCATCACGTGTAATATTGCGTCTTTCTACTTCAATTCCTAAGTCTTTTGCAATTTGTATCACAGAATCTTGCGTGATAGATTCTAACACGCTATCACTTGGAGGGGTAATCAAGCGTCCATTGCGCACGATGAAAAAGCATTCGCCGCTTCCCTCTGCAATCATTCCATTATCATCAAGTAGCAAAGCCTCTTCATAACCGCACTCAATGGCTTCAAATTTTGCCATTTGGGAATTAAGATAATTTCCACACGCTTTTGCCTTACCAAAAAGTGATTTGGCAGGATTTCGCACTATGGAAGAAGTTTTGACACGAATCCCCTTTTCTAGTCCTTCATCTCCAAGATATGCGCCCCACTCCCACGCAGCAATCGCCACTTTCACGGGGGCTTTTTTGTGATAAACCCCCATCACACCATAACCTAGATAAATCAAAGGGCGAATATAAGTATTGCTTGTGAAATGATTGTCCTTTAAAAGCTCAATCTGTGCTTTCTCAATCTCCTCTTGACTATAAGGAATATCACTAATTGCGACAATTTTAGCAGAGTTTAAAAGCCGCTTCGTATGATCACGCAAACGAAAAATCGCCATACCTTTATCGGTTTTATAAGCTCTAGTGCCCTCAAATACACCATTTCCATAATGTAGCGTGTGGGTTAAAATATGGACATTTGCCTCTTTCCAAGGAACTAATCTTCCATCCATCCAAATTGATTTTGCTTCGTTCATTATAAACTCCTAAATATTTAAACAAATTGCTTTTTGGGCAAATAGCATAACAAAATCTTGCTTAAAAAAATGACAAGGCAATCCAATCTTGCAGAATCCTGCTTTAAGATTCTTTCTTTGGAATCTCAAAGCAAAGTCAATCTTCTACTTGGTCTTCTTGATAAGTTTCTTTATCCCAACCACCACCAAAGGCTTTATAGAGATTGATAGCAGCACTTAAAGTCTCTAACTTTGCACTTTGTTGGTTTAGCTCTGCACCAAAAAGCGAGCTTTGTGTATTGAGCACCTCAAGATAACTCGTGTATCCCTCCTCATAGCGCAAATTTGCAAGCTCCAATGTGCGTTTTAACGCCAAAACTTGTTCGTCCAAACTCACCAATTTTTCGCCCGTCATTTGGTAGTTAAACAAACTTTCTCTTACTTCACCAAACGCTATACGCAAAGTCTGTCCATAATTCAAAATCATCTCTTCATATTGCGATTTGGCTAAATCTACATTTGCACTTGTACGCCCAAAATCAAGCAAATTCCCAACGAAATTTCCCCCAAAGTTCCAAGTAGAATTAGAGGTTCTTATCAACTCATTCAGTTGCGGACTGACATAGCCAAACAACCCTGTTAATGAAATCGTTGGAAAATAAGCACTTCTAGCGATTCCAATATTAAAGTTGGCTGCTTTGAGATTCTGCTCTGCCGCTTCAATATCTGGTCGTTTCTCCAAGATAGTAGAGGGCAAGCCTGCTCCCACACTAGGAGAATTAGGCAAAGGACGCGGTTCTTTTGGAATCTCATTAGCAAACACACCCGCGCCATCACGTCCAAGTAGAATCAAAAATGCACTTTGAGCAGAATTTTGTTCCATTAAAAGACTTTGCAACTGCGCACGCACACTCGCCATTTCAGACTTGGCTTGCTGCATATCAATCTCTGAAATTTTACCTACATCAAACTCTTTTTTACGATATTCGTAATTTTCCTCTCGGCTTTTTAAAGTGTTTTTGGAGATTTGCACCTGATTATTGAGCGTTAGGATTCCAAAATAACTTTCCGCAACATTGGCTACGAGGCTTAAACGCACCATATCACGATTTGCTTTGATTGCAAATAATTGCGCTAGGGCTCTTCTATCGGCATCTCTTGCCCTACCCCACAAATCAATTTCATAGTTTAGAATCGCGCTTAAAGAAAAGTTATTATAATTTTCTAATTGTCTTTGTGCCTGGTTTTTGCGATTCTTTGTTCCCTCCCCCTGCACACCAATGCTAGGATAACGGTCGCTTCTTGCATAGCTCCACTGACTACGCGCTTGCTCTACTCTTTGCATAGCGACAAGCAAATCATAATTGTTTCTTAATGCCTCTTCTACAAAACGATTGAGAGTATCATCTCCAAAATCCTCCCACCATTTCTGTGAAATTCTTATTTCTTCCGCAGATTCTATTGCTTCCTTAGAATCTGGCAAGTTTGTTTGTGGCTGCACATAGGTAGGCGAAAGCGAACACCCACTTCCTAGAATACCAAGCAAGATAAAATAAAAACAAATTTTAGAAACCCTAATCATGTTTGCTCCTAAAAGTTGCGATAAATTCGCTAAGTCTCGCAAAATAAGTATAAAATAGCGGGATGAAGAAAGTCGCAATGAAAGTCGCCGCAAGCATTCCGCCTACAACTCCCGTTCCAATCGCGTGGCGACTTGCCGCCCCCGCACCGCTACTAATCACAAGAGGAAAAACCCCTATCGTAAAAGCAAGTGAAGTCATTACGATAGGACGGAATCGCAATCGCGCTGCTTCTACCGCAGAATCGTAAATGTCTTTTCCCTCGTGCTCTCTTGCTTGCATTGCAAACTCAATAATCAAAATCGCATTTTTTGCCGCTAAAGCAATCAGAGTAATTAATCCAACTTGGAAATAAATATCGTTATTGAGCCCTCTAAGCCAAGTTGCTAAAATCGCACCAAATACCGCGAAAGGCACAGCGGTAACTACCGCTAAAGGCATCAACCATCGTTCATACTGCGCCGCTAGAATCAAGAAAACAAAAACAAGCCCAAAAATAAATGCAATCGTTCCTGTTCCACTCGTTGCTTTCTCTTGATAAGAACTTCCCGAAAACGCCACAGAATACCCCTCTGGTAAAACTTCCTCTGCGACTTGTTCAATTGCGGCTAACGCATCACCTGAAGAATAACCTTGTGTCGCATCTCCCATAAGTTTTGCCGCTGGGAAAAGATTGAATCGCTCTAAAATATCTGGACCAATCACGCGCTCATACCGCACAAGCGCACTAATAGGCACCAACTCTCCGTTGTTAGAGCGCACAAAGACATTGCGCAAATCCTCTGGCGTTTCTCTGAAGGGGCTTTCTGACTGCACATTTACCTTATAAGTGCGCCCAAAAAGATTAAAATCATTGACATAATACGACCCGAAAGTCGCTTGGAGCGTTGTAAAGACATCATTGATATTGATACCCATTGCTTTGGCTTTTTCTCTATCTAAATCCACATGATATTGTGGCACATTCACACTCAAAGTCGTGCGCACACCTGTGAGCTCTGGACGTTTTGCCGCAGCCTCTAGCACGAGTTGAGTGTTTTTCTGTAATTCCTCTGTTGAAGCTCCTGTGCGATTCTGAATATACATTTCAAACCCGTCCGTCAAACTCAATCCCATAATGGGTGGGGGATTGAGTGCAAAGATAATTGCACTCGGATATTGCATTAATTGCCCTGTCATTGAACCTGCTAAGGCTTGAGAGTGTTGCTCGGCTTTTTTTCTCTCTTTCCAATCTTTTAGTTTGACAAAAGCTGTCCCCGCGTTGCTTTTTACCGCACTAGAGAGAATATCATAACCCGCTAGTGTCATAATCCCCTCTATATTTGGATTATCCATTGCAGTTTTGCCTACGAAATTCGCCATTTGTGAAGTTTTATTCAATGCTGTCGCGGGCGGAAGCTGCATAGAAACTAATAATGTTCCCTTATCCTCTGATGGCACGAGCCCGCTTGGCACACGCGTAAAAAGTCCAACGGTGATAGCAAGAAGCCCCACAAAAAGAATCACATATAAACTTCCACGCCGAATCGTGTGCGCAACTTTGTCGGTGAATTTATGTGTAAGCCAATCAAAAAAATCATTGAATCGCTTGACGATATAAAAAGGCTTAGGCTCTTTGGTTTTAAGAATCGAAACGCAAAGCGCAGGTGTCAAAGTCAAAGCAACGAATCCAGAAATAATTACAGAGATAACAATCGTTACGGCAAATTGCTTATAGATTTCTCCCGAAAATCCTCCGATAAATGCCACAGGGATAAACACGGCGGAGAGTACTAATACAATCGCAATTACCGGGCTTTGAATCTCCTCCATTGCCTTAATCGTGGCTTGCTTTACAGGGAGTTTTTCGGTATGAATGAGCCGCTCCACATTCTCAATTACGATAATCGCATCATCTACTACGATTCCAATCGCAAGAATCAACCCAAAAAGCGTAAGCAAATTGATAGAGAATCCTAACAAATACATTCCTGCAAAAGAGCCGATAATGGAAACAGGCACTGCAATCACAGGAATAATCGTGGCTCTAAAGTTTTGCAAGAAGAAATAAATGACAATCACAACAAGGAGAATTGCCTCTACGAAAGTTTTAATCACTTCTCCAATAGACACTTTCACGAATTGGGTTGTATCATACGAAATCGCATACTGCAAACCATCGGGGAAATCTTTTGATAGTTCCTTTAATCTTTCGGACACACCATCTGCAACATTAAGTGCGTTTGCTCCGGGTTGCAAAAAGACACCAAAGGCGATAGCAGGCTTGCCTTTGTAATATTCGCTCAAGCTATAATCCTCTGCCCCTAACTCAATCCGCGCAATATCCTTAAGACGCAAGGCAGAACCATCTTCGTTTGTCTTAATCAAAATCTCCTCAAACTCTTTTACATCACTAAAACGTCCCTTTGTCGTTACACTATAAGTAAATTCCAAATTATTTTGCATTGGTTCTTGCCCAAAGTATCCTGCGGCAAATTGCGAGTTTTGCTCTTGAACTAATCCAATCACTTCTGATGGCGTAAGATTGTATTTAAGCAATTTATCTGGTGCAAGCCAAATACGCATAGAATATTCTTGCAAACCAAACAAAGTCGCATCCCCTACACCCGGCACGCGCTTCAACTCATCTAAGATATTGATAGAAGCGTAGTTTGCAATATAAGTTTCATCTTGATTAGGCATATCAGAAAACAAGGCATACACCGCTAGAATCGTGGAACTTCTTTTATCCACGGTTACACCATATCTTTGCACCTCTTGAGGTAATTTACTCAATACTGCTTGGACGCGGTTATTGACATTGATTGCGGCTTGGTCTGGGTCTGTCTCATTGGTAAAATATACATTAATACTCAAAGAGCCACTAGAGGTAGAAGAACTCTGCATATAAATCATATTCTCTACCCCATTGATACTATTTTCAAGCACACTCGCAACACTGCTAGAAATCACTTCTGCACTCGCACCGGGATAAGTCGCACTCACAACAACTTGTGGAGGCGTTACTTGAGGATATTCCTCAACCGCCAAAGAAAAAGCGGATAAAGCCCCAGAAATCACAATGATAATAGACATTACCATTGCCAAAACGGGACGTTCAATAAAAAATTTAGAAAACATTACAAAACCCTTTCTTTTAAGGCTTTGGTGCTTGATTCATCGGAGTTACAGGAGCACCCGGACGCAATTTAATCAAATTGTTCGTAATGATGATGTCCCCGTCATTTAGACCGCTTTTAATAACAACATCATTACCAACATTATTGCCCAAAACCACAGGGGTTGGCTGGGCTTTGCCCTCTACAACTTTAAACACAAAACTTCCTTTAGCGTCTTGCATTAACGCAACTTGTGGAATCACAATGCAATCCTTTGCAATAATTCCGTCTAAACGAATGCGTGAAAATTCTCCTGGAACTAGCAAATGCTCGGGATTCTCTACAATTGCACGTGCTTTAATTGTCGCCGTGCTTGCCTCTAAGACACTATCAATGAAATCCATTTTGCCAAGATTATCAAAAGGCGTGCCATCAGGAAGCAGATAAATTACCTTGACATTTTCATAATCCAAAGTGCGCAAGAAATAATAATCATTGCTTGGAATAGAAAATTCTGCGTGGATTGGGTCTAATTGCGTAATCGTTGTAAGCAGATTATCCGCACCTGCTTTGCCTACCAAATCCCCAATATCATAACGTTTCATACTGATTTTACCACTTGCAGTTGCGATGACATTGGTATAATTTAAATCAATCATTGCAGTATCTAAGTTTGCACGTGCATTTTCATACGCAGATTGCGCAGAATCATATTCTTTTGGGCTAAGTGCTTTGTTTTTGAAAAGTTTTTGTGCTCTAATCCAATCACGTTGTGCGGCTTTAAAAGCTGCTTGTGCCATATTAACTGCTGCTTGGTATTTGTCGGGCTCAATCTTGAAGAGTTTCTCACCCTTTTGAACCAATCCACCCTCAACAAAATGTTGTTCTAATAAAACCCCCTCCACGCGTGCATAGATTCCGACGCTTTGCAAACTCGTTAGCTTCGCGGGATATTCAAAATTAATAGGCACATCTTGCTTTTTGACACTATATGTACTGACAGGCATTGCCATATTTTGCTGCTGCGCATTATTATTTTCCTTAGAACAACCCATTAATAATACGACACCACAAAGCATACCAAAAGACAACTTGGAGACTATTTTTAGATAATTTTTCATTTTCTCTCACTTAAACTTGATTCCAAAGCCATAGAATCTTATTCTACGCCTCGTTACTATTTCTAAAATGTATGTAATTTAAGTATTACACAATATATGGAAAAATGATTCTAACCAAAAAAAATTAAAAAAAAATAAAAAGTAGAGTATTTTCTGATATTAGATTTTACTACTTTCATTATTTATTTTTCTTTCAAGATGATACATTCCATAAATAACAAAAAATAAATTGTGATTTTTAGCAAGATTCTCGCGCACACAAAATTTATCTTAATCAAACAAATCAAGCTTAAATCTGCTTGGCTTTATTGAGATGATGAGCTTAAAAAATTAAAGATTTGCAAAAGAAATTCCATTATGATTTGGAAGTCTAATCTCAAGTAAGAAATAGAGAGTGGTACGCCCGGAGGAATTCGAATCCCCGACCTACAGGACCGCAACCTGTTGCTCTATCCAGCTGAGCTACGGACGCACAATGGTGGAGTGTAGGAGGTTCGAACTCCTGACCTCAACGCTGCCAGCGTTGCGCTCTCCCAGCTGAGCTAACACCCCTACACTTGACTTAAAGGGCGCAATTATAACAAACAAAGCTTAAATCAAGTTTTAAGCTCCTGCAAAGAGTGCAGATAAATTTCTACTGCGTTTTGCAATTCTTCTAAAGTGCCACAATTATCAATCACATAACTCGCCATTGCGCGTTTATCTTCTAGCGGCATTTGCGATTCTATACGGCTTAGTGCTTCTTGTTCATTCAAACCATTACGCTCTTTAAGACGTTCAAGCTGTAATTCTTTTGTCGTATAAATCAGCAAAGAATGTGAAATCGGATAATGCTTTGTTTCAAAGAATAAGGGAATATCAATAAAATATGGAATCCCTTTGCTTTCCTGCACTTGTGCTTGCAATGTGATTTCCTCTTTGATTCTTGGGTGCAAAATGGATTCTAATTTCACTCTTTCTTGCTTATCGGCAAAGACAATCGCCCCTAGCTTTTTGCGGTCAATCTTGGCAGAATCCTTTGGGTTAGAATTTAAGATTCCATCGCCAAGCACTTCAAGCACTTCTTTCGCGCTAGTTTCTAATACCCTATGTGCAATTTGGTCTGCACAAATCACACAATATCCATAGAGTTTAAGCAGGGAAGCCACCGTGCTCTTACCGCTTGCGATTCCACCGCTTAAAGCAATAGCGTGCGTGAAACTCAATTTTTAGCCACTCCCAAGAGTGCAGTTTTGACAGATTTTGGCAAGGTAAATGCACTCAAATGCAAATTTGCGTGATAATACTGCAAACCCTCTAGCATATCCGCGCGTTGCAACTGAATATCTGCTGTGGGGTGGTAGAGTTTAGAGGCAAAAATATAGCAATCTTGCAGAAGAGACAAAGGTGCAAAACACGGCATTTTAACCCTAAAATCTCCTAAGGATTCTAATAATTTCTTGACTTCCAAAGTTTCTAATAAAATCTGTGGGGACTTTATCATCAAAATTCCTTTTTCATCTAAAAGCATTTGGTAGTCTTGAGCATTTTGCTTAGAATCTAAGAGCAAGACAATATCATAACTTGCTTTGCTCTCCTTTGAGTTTTGCTCTAAAAATTCCTTGCTTTGTTGTGGAATCAGTGTGAAATATGGGGATTCCATTACTTCTTTATAATGGGGCAAAAAGCTAACTAATGATTCTAATACTTTCAAATCAAATTGCAAAAAATCTACATATAAATTTTGATGACGTAAAAATTCAAACGCAATTTCTAGGTTGAAACTTCCTGCAATCAGCA
Source organism: Helicobacter sp. (assembly GCF_014799995.1). Taxonomy (GTDB): domain Bacteria; phylum Campylobacterota; class Campylobacteria; order Campylobacterales; family Helicobacteraceae; genus Helicobacter_D. The sequence continues at coordinate 83,128 of NZ_JAAVGY010000040.1, read as the reverse complement.
CGCGTTTAGGGAACTTATGCGAACAAGCTAGAAGATGCGCCAAAAACTCACTTTGTACACAAAGCATATTCTGAAGCAACATTCCCTCATCTAGCAAAGCAATCTCGCCAAATGCTTCAGAATTAAAAAGCTCTAAAGTATGCCTTTCGCCCTTAATTTCGTGTAATTTACGCTCTATTTTATATTCTTGTTGGAATTTATCATTATAGGATTTCGTAATCCACATACTTTGCCTTTTTCATTAATCTTAAAATCTAAAGCCTATTGTAATTTTGGTAAAAATATCTTTAAACTTATGCTTTTAATTTAAGACTATATAGAAATCTTTGCCGATAAAGAAAATTTTACTCATTCCCTTAACTTCCTCTACAACAAGAATTTTCGTAGGAGTATTTAAAAAATTCCGCACCATAGTGTCTTCGTGTTCCATTGTTTTAGGCTCGCACATTTTGCGCGTCATTCCAATATTGATTGGATTGAAATGATTACCCTCTATTAAATAGCCTCCAAAAAACTGATTGCACCCCAATGTGCCATTGATTTCTTGATTATGGAATCGCAAAATCGGGGAGTTCTCTACTTGTTTTTCTAAAGTAATCGTATTGCCCTTGAAATGATAGGAATGGATTTTCCACTCTTCTTTAGATTCTAAAAGCTCCTTGAAGTTCATTGTTTCACAATTTTTAGCCGTGTTGGTTTCTTGGTTATAGCATTGAGAAAACTTCGGCTCATTGGGTGTGATAGAATTCCCTGCACAACCCATAAACACACCTGCAACCGCACTCATCACCATACAAAACTCCCCTATTTTAAAAACTCTTTTCATTTTTAAATAACCTTATCTCTTTAATTTAAACGCACAACATCTACTCTTGCATTAGAACGTAACTTCTCAAAATACTCATAAATCAAATAATCCTCTTTTTGTTCCATAATTTTTTGCATCACGACATTGCGCACGTTCTCATAAGGCAAAAGAGCGGGATTATTTTTGGATTTAATCACAAAAACAACAAATTCATCAGAAATCGGAAAAATTGGCGTAAATCTACCCACCGCCCCTTGTGTGAAAGCTTGGACAATTTGGGGATGCAACTCTATCGTCTGCAATACTTCATTTGTTTTTTGCACACTGCTTGGAATCACTTTGCCATTGCTCTGGACGACTTTTTCAAGTGCTTGTGCATCTTTGCTAAAATACTTTACCACTTCAATGCTTTGAGGGATAGAAAACTCTTGCCTATGAGTAGAATAATAATTCTCTAGCTCCTTTTCATCTACCATTCTTAAGCCCTCTTGTGTAATAGACTGGTAAAGTTTTCTTTTTTGCAAATTGCGTTTGATTTCTTCTTTATAATGTTCCCAATTCCCACCATTACCTATAATATAACTTTTAACCTGTTCCAATGTTGCTTTATTTTGTTTTGCGATTCGTGCAATCTCATCTTGAATCTCAATTTCGTTAATGACAATTTTTCTCTTGTCAATTTCTTCTCTATGCAAGCGGTCATTAATCAATAAATCTATCGCAACCTGTTGCGAAACCTTATCGCGTTGCTGTATCCTATATACTTCCATTAGAGTAACAGGAGAATCATTTACAAAAAATGCAATCCCATTGACAAGGGAGGGGGCGGCAAACAAACTAGAATGGAACATCAAGACACCAAAGCAGACAAGCGGACAGAAAAAGTTTAAATTCCATTGATTTTTTATCATTTGGGATTTCCTATGCAATCTAAATTTCGCGTAATTTTAGCAGAATCTCTTTAGGATTTCACTAAAATGCTTGGAATCTTTTTAAGACTTCTTTTAAAATCTTCTCAAATTGCACAAAACTTTCTAAATCCATTTCTTCTTTGACAGAATGTGGATGTAAAATCGTAGGACCAATAGAGACAAAACTGATTGCAGGATATTTTTGCTTCAAAATTCCACATTCAAGCCCTGCGTGAATGCTTTTTAGCTTTGCCTTAGGATTATGCTTACTAACAATCTCCCAAACTACATTTAATAGTTCGCTTTCTTCTCTTTCCCAAGGGGCATAATAATCTAGCAATTCCACATCAAACCCCAATGCTCGCAACTTCTCTTTTTCCTTTGTAATATTTTCTTGCATTAAAGATTCTTGATTGCCGCGTCCCATTGCGATAAAATGCACCTGCACTTCCTCGCCTTTAGATGTTTGTTGCAGGATTCCAAGACTGCTTGAGAGAATCGGCTCACCTTTATCGGCAACGATGACACCATTTTGTATGCCCAAAAGTGCCTCTAATAGCGGACACATATCAAAATATCTTTGCCTTTCTGCATTGAGCTGTGCTAGCTTGATTGGTGTTATTTCAAAATATGCAGAATCTTTTAATTTTCGCGTTTGGATTCTCTCTATCACTTCCTTACATTGTATGATTTGGCTCTGTGGAATCGCAATTAATAAAGTCGCATTAACAGGGATAGAGTTTCTTTTCTCACCTCCCAAAAACTCTATGATAAGTGCGCCACATTCTACTAAGGCTTTAGCCACCTTGGCTAATTCTATGATTGCATTAGGAATCCCCTTGTGGATTTCAATCCCACTATGTCCGCCAACAAATCCCTGTGTATAGATTTCTATCAATTCGCAATCCTTAGGGATTGGGAGAGTTTTGAATCTTGCCTTGCATTCCAAATCATACCCTCCCGCACACGAATACACCACTTCGCTAATCTCCTCACTATCGCAATTTAGCATATAAGGAGACTGGAGAGTCAATGCAATCTCCCTCGCACCTAGCATTCCCACTTCCTCATCTATCGTAAATAAGCATTCTATGTGCTGACAATCCCTCAAAGCAAGCAACATACAGGCTAAAGCCGCTCCATTATCCGCCCCCAAACTAGAATCCTCTGCGCACAAAAATGCTTTGCCCTCACGTTTGACAAACTTTGGTTTGACTTGAAACTTCGCAGATTCTCCTACATAAACCATATCGTAATGCCCTTGTAAGCATAGTTTAGGAGAACCTTTCGTGCAAAGCACATTACCCGTATTATCGCACTGCACATTTGCCCCGAATTTTCGCGCTTCTTGGATAATCCATTCTTTGAGCAACTCTGTTTTAAAGCTTGCGTGCGGAATCGCACAAATTTCCAAAAATACCTTTAGGGGTTCAAAATTTTCATATTTTTGCACAATCTTTCCTTAAATTTTATGATTTTTGCAATACTCTACAATCTTTCCGTGAAATCTTGCAAATAGCAAATTTATTGGGATTTTAAAGCCATAAAGCGCGCAAACTTTATCGTAATTTTCTATGACTCCACCTTGTAACCAATCTTGCAAACCCTCATAAGATTCTAAAGTATAGCCATAAGTTTGGAGTAATTTATAAGTATAATGGTCTGCAACCATTACCTCTCTTCCTAAAGCATAGCATAAAATCGCATCACAAGTTTCTAAGCCAATCCCTTTTTGACTTAAGAGCCATTGCCTTGAAACTTGCGCACAAAAGCTTGCATAATCTCCAAAATCCTTTAAAATATTCTGACAAATCCTCTGGATTCTTACTGCTTTTTGACGATAAAATCCAATGTTTTGGATTGAATCTTGCAAAAGGGTTAATGAAACTTCGCTTAAAACTTCTAAATCCAATAAACCCTTGACTTTCAACCTCTCTAGTGCGACAAAAACCTGCTCCCAACGCGTATTTTGCACTAGAATCGCTCCAATAATCACTTCAAAGCTCAAGGCATTAGGCCACCACCAAATCTCTTTGAGAGATTCTAACTCTGCTGCAGAAATGTTTTTGTCCATATTTGGTAATAAATTTTGAGACTTAAGATGCTCTAATAACTCGTAACTACTCGCGATTCTCATTGCTCTTCCGATTCTACCTTGGCTACCTTTCCCTTAATTTTGTCTAACCATTCTTTCAAAGTTTTCTCAAAACCTTTGGGAAGCCATTGCACAAACTCCAAATCTTTATCCCAATATTTCTGCTCCACCCAACCCCCAAAATTATGAGGATAAAGGTAGTTTTTGTGAAATTGCAAAATATGCGGTGGAATCGGCTCATTTGGGTGCTTCTCCACATAAGATATTGCAGCATCAATTGCCTTATAAGCACTATTGGACTTAGGAGAGCAACTAAGATAAATAACGCATTGTGCCAAAATAATTCTTGCTTCGGGATAGCCAATTTTTGCCACGCTTTGCATCGTAGAATTAGCCAAATTGAGCGCATTAGGATTAGCATTACCAATATCCTCGCTTGCTAAAATCACGAGGCGGCGCGCAATAAATTCTGGATTCTCTCCCCCTGCAATCAAACGCGCAAGATAATAAATAGCTGCATTTTCATCGCTTCCCCGAATGCTCTTAATCATTGCGGAAATGAGATTATAATGTGTATCTAATTCACTTGTGCCACTCAATGAAGTTTTACGAAAAGATTCCAATAATTCTACATTTAAAGGTAATTCTGTGGCTAATGCACAATCTAACAGATTCAGCATTGCCCTAGCGTCTCCACCGCTCGTTTGGACAAGAAAGTCTTTCACCTCTGCATTAAGCGAATAGGATTCTAAAATTTTTTCTAAATCTTCCTTATTTAAAGGATAAAATTCAAACACCATAGAACGCGAACGAATCGCTTGAGTGAGTGCAAAATAAGGATTCTCTGTGGAAGCACCCAAAAGTAAAGCCTGATGATTCTCCATAATAGGCAAGAGCATTTCTTGTTGCGTTTTATTGAGGCGATGCACTTCATCAATGAAAATGAGGGGTTTTTGTAGGGTATTTTGATAATTTTTCAAAATCCCACGCAAATCCTCTGCTTTAAAATTCGTAGCATTCAGAGAATAAAAGGGGAAATCCATTGTTTTAGCAATCAAAATTGCCGCACTTGTTTTGCCACTTCCAGGAGGTCCGAAAAAAAAGCTATGCGGAATCTTATGCGTCAAAATAAGACGCATAAAGGGTGCATTTTCTCCAAAAAGATGTGATTGTCCAATAAAATCTTGAAAACTTTTAGGTCTTTTATTGTATGCTAAGTCTTTCATTTTTATTCTTTTAAGGAAAAGTATGTCAAAGTTCATTCCTTTGTTGCTTGGGATTTTCGCTGCATTTATGGTGCTTTTTATGATGTATGGCTTAGATAACCCTGTATTTTAACACAGAGCTATTTCTTTTGATTATTTTTTAAAATTTTTAAAACCTGTTTGGGCTTATTTGCAACTTGGATTAATTTTAATTCCTCTTTAGAGATTGCGCCGGCTCTCAACATTGCCTTTTTTAGCCATTGGATAAATCCTCTCCAATAATCTTTGCCATAGAGAATCACCGGAATCTCTTTGTGTTTGCCTGTGGCAATCTGCACCAAAACTTCGCTTAATTCATCTAAAGTTCCAAAGCCTCCAACTGCTACAATAAATGCAGTAGAATTATAATTAAAAACTAACTTTCTGCTAAAAAAATTTTGAAATTCTAGTGGCACTTCCACATAAGGATTCATCTGCTGTTCAAAAGGCAGTCTAATATTTAAGCCAATAGAAACAATAGAATCGCTCGGAGGATTTGCCTTTGAATCCTCAAGATTGCAAGGCTGACTTTTGCCAAACGCGCCACATTCTAAATCTTTTTTATACTCTATAAGCCCACGATTCGCTGCTTCCATAATACCAGGTCCTCCACCTGTCATAATAGAATAACCCTCTGCTGCAAGTTTTCGCGCCAACTTCACAACCGACTGATAATCCTTACTCTCTCTACTGATACGCGCTCCACCGAAAATCGTAATGATATTTTCTAAATTTTCTAAAGTTTTTAATCCCTCTTTGATTTCTATTTCTAATGCACCTAAATCCATAATTTAGCCTTTTTATATTGTTAGATTGATAAATGTTAAGAAAGTCGTAGTGGTACGCTCAGAGGGAGTCGAACCCCCAACCCTCAGATCCGAAGTCTGATGCTCTATCCAATTGAGCTATGAACGCATTTGCAAAAAAATAATATATAATAGTATCCCAAAAAAATTTAATAATTACTAAAAGGAGTAATAGTGAAAAATGCGTTTTGGATTCTACTCTTCTTAAGTCAAATTGTGTTTTGCAAAGAGCCAAGACAAATTATTGTCGTAAGTGTTCCTATGCAGCAAGAATTTGTGCAAAAAATCACGGGGGATAAATATGAAGTGCTCTCTCTGATTCAATCTGGCATCAATCCGCACGATTTTGAACCAAAATTTTCAGATGTTGCGAATCTTAATTCTGCACTAGCCTATTTTGGCATTGGGATTGAGTTTGAAAAGATTTGGCTTCCACGATTTAAAGCACAAAACAAAACAATGGAAATTTACGATAATAGTTTAGGAATCGCAAAGATTCATTCCTCTCATTCGCACACAAAAAATGATGAGGATTTTGACACAGAAGGGGACACACATATTTGGCTCTCTACTCAAAATGCCAAACAAATTGCAAGCAATATTTACAAAGCCCTGCAAGCCTTAGACCCAAAGGCAGACTATACAAAAGGCTATCAAGCTTTAATTACAGAAATCAACCAAACCGATACACAACTCAAACAGATTTTAAGTGCCCTAGAAGAACACCAAAAGTTTGTAGTCTTTCACCCAATGCTTGGATATTTTGCTAGAGATTATCATTTAGAAGAAATTTCTATTGAGATTGAGGGAAAAAGCCCAAAAATGCAGGAAATGATTAAAGTCATTCAAACCATCAAAGAAAATAAACTTAAGATAATTTTTGCCCAACCTGAATTTTCTACCAAAGCCGCAGAATTTATCGCAAAAGAAAGTGGTGCGCAGCTTGGATTCTTTTCGCCACTGCAAACTCCTTGGGGTGAGAATCTTTTAAAGTTTGCTAGAACCTTAAGGGAAAATGCGCTCACAGAATAGAATCTCTATATCTTTACGCGCAACTTGTGAATCGTGGCAATCTACAATGAAACACTATTCACGATTCTACTACTCTGTCATTGCGAGCATTTTGGAAAAAATGCGTGGCAATCTATAATATTGAACCTTAGAAAAATAAAACAATGGAATCTTTGGAATCCTTAAAGTTAAGGGCGAGATTTTGGATCAATGGAATCAGTTGAATCTGCAATGTATGCAGAGTTATGGATTGCCACAGCCTTTTTACAAAGGCTTCGCAATGACGCAAGTAGCAAATTCGGCTTTGCCTCGCAATGATATGATAGAAAACGCAATTTAAGCTTAAAATTCATCATTGCCAATTCTCGTTAAAGGTGTATGTGCGAGGCACTCACCGTGCAAATCTATAATGTAGCATACTTTAGGTTTTACAACGGAATCGCAAACTAGCGATTCCTTATCACTCCCCATAACCAAAATTTTCTACGACAAAGTCTATATCTTTATCTCCACGACCGCTTAAATTCACTAGAATCTTTTGTCCTTTCAAATCTGGAGCGACTTTGAGAGCATAAGCCAATGCGTGGCTAGACTCAATGGCTGGAATAATCCCCTCATTTTTACTAAGCATAAAAAACGCATCAATAGCTTCCTTATCACTAATCGTGGCGACTTTTGTGCGTCCAATGCTGTGCAAATACGCGTGTTCTGGTCCCACGCTTGGATAATCTAAACCGCTTGCGACACTATACACAGGGGCTGGCTCTTCGCCTTTGTCCTTTAACATTATAGAGTTAAATCCGTGCATAATGCCCTCACTTCCATATCTTAAAGACGCCGCGTGTTCTCCTAGCGCGCTTCCCTTGCCTAGAGGCTCGACACCCACAAGTTCTACTGCATCTTCAATAAAGCCGCTAAAGATTCCCATTGCATTACTTCCTCCCCCCACACAAGCGCATACAATATCGGGGAGCTCTCCCGTCATTTTTAAAAACTGCTCACGCGATTCCACACCTACAATCGCCTGAAAATCTCGTACCATTTTAGGAAAAGGATGCGGACCTACGACAGAACCTATCGCATACATTGTGTTTTTCGGGTCTTTCAAATAAGATTCAAAGGCAGAATCCACCGCTTCTTTGAGCGTTTTTGCGCCAAAGGTAACCGGAATCACTTTTGCGCCTAAGACTTTCATACGCACTACATTAGGGTGTTCTTTTTTAATATCTACTTCTCCCATATGGATTTCACATTCCAATCCAAAATATGCTGCTGCTGTCGCCAAAGCCACCCCGTGTTGCCCTGCTCCTGTTTCTGCAATCAGCTTCTTTTTGCCCATAAACTTCGCAAGCAGTGCCTCTCCCATACAATGGTTTAATTTGTGTGCGCCGGTGTGATTTAAATCTTCTCTTTTTAAATAAATCCCTGCACCACCATATTTTTTTGTCAAATTATGGGCAAAATAAATCGGTGTTGGACGTCCTTGAAAAGTTTCCCGAATCTTGCGAAGCTCTGCAATAAAATCACTATTTTGTGCAATCAAATTATAAGCTACATTGATTTCGTCCATTGCTTGCTTAATAGAATCTGGCACAAAACTTCCTCCAAATTTTCCAAAAAATCCATTTTCATCTGGAAATTGCTTTAAATAAGGTTTGTTCATTGAATATCCTTTAAAAATAAAAATATGAAAGATTAGACTAAGAAGAATAAAATTAGGGGCGACTGCCCCACCAAATAGCGAAGACAAAAGAGGGAATAAGTTTTAAACTTGATTGCATCTATCCTCCTTTTTAATATTAGTTTATTCTAACAAAGAAATTTTGAAATCAAACTTAACGTCGAATCGTAAGCTTCATCATCCATACACTACACCAACCAAACAAAACTAACGCATAAAATGCCTTGCGCACCTCAAAATACGATTCGCCATCGACAAAACTATGAGAAGAAAACATAATAATCAGCACGCATACTAAGAGCAAAAAGAGGTTAAACAGCTCATAAGAATCAAAATATCTACTTCTCTTAACGCAACAATACAGTATTAATCCAAGTCCCAAAACCAATAATGCCAAATCAAAATATCCCATTATGCCACTTTTAAAAAAAGGCGAAACTGCAAAACCAAATAAAACACCCATCATTACATTAAAACTTGGTTGCGTGAGCTGCAAGATTTTACCAAACTTAATACTTTTATCAAAAGAAAGATTCAATAAATAAATTGCTGCGGGACAAATCACAAAAAGAATATAGCAAGCATAATCTACAAACATTTGATATAAACTTTTAGAAAAGGCGTCTTCTTGCACGAGTTTCAAAGAATCCTCAAAGGAAAAAGGTTCAAAATAAGTCCTACGCATTACAAAAAGCTCATAATAAAGCAATAATACAAACACCAATAATGCAAAGCTAATCATTGCACTATATAATTTTGGCAAATGGCTATAATAAATGCGCACGATATTAAAAAGACTCACAATAACGCCACAGGTAAGCAAGATTGTACTGATTCCAAAATATACTCCAAAGGGTTGCGTGGTTAGCCGAAACATATGCTTAAAGTCTGGAGTAAAACTCGTCAATGCTAACATTAAAATAGTAAAAAGTGCTAAGATGAAATAGAGAGATGAAAATACTAAGTGAGGAATCGTGATTTTTCGCATTATCAACCTTTAGGGATTTTTTTGAAAATAACCATCTACGCCATCGGCAATACCTTTGGCAATAGTTTTTTGAAAAGCTATTTGGTTTAGTCGCTTCCCTTCATTTGGGTGTGTAATATAGCCTACTTCAAGCAAAACCGAAGGCATAACAGCCCCTACAAGCACCCAAAAAGGACCTTCACGCACGCCCCCATCTACAATTTTATATTTAGAGCGCAAGGATTGCAACATACCATATTGAATGTCAATCGCCAAACGATTAGAAGCTACGATTCGTTGCGTATTGAGGGTATTTAAAAAAGATTGTTTAGAAAAATAATTCATTCCCTCCGTGTCGTCTTTGTTTTCTAATGCGGCAACCTTTTTGGCTCGCTCACTCCTAGCAGTGGATAAAAAATAACTCTCTACACCCTCAAATTTTGCTCTATTTTCTGGAATCGCATTTGCGTGAATTGAAATAAATAAATCAGCATTTTTATTATTGGCTAAATTTGTCCTTTGTCGCAATCCAATAAATACATCTTTATCACGCGTCATATAGGTTCTATAACCGCGTTTTTTTAATTCATCACGCAAATGTTTCCCAATATTGAGCACTATCTTTTTTTCGCATACTTTATCGACACCCATTGCTCCACAATCTTTGCCTCCATGTCCGGGGTCAATCACTATCATTTTGCTTTGATTATTTTTATTTTGATTGGAAGCGACTTTGATTGGCTGCGGTTTTTTTTCTTCTTTTTTGGTGCTTGTCTTTTGGGATTCTACGGGCTTTGGATTTAACTTATTTTGCGATTCTAATGGGGGTTTTTTATCGGAAGCTTGTGGTTCAAAAAGCGAGGCAATAGAAAAATCACTCTGGGGTAATTTCGCATTAGGAATCGTAAAGATTGCTTGTTTTTTATTTGTCTTTAAATCAATACTTAATTGCTTGGAACTCGTGATGACTAAACGCACTTTTTCTTGAGAATTTTGCGCAACCTTAATCTGCACATCTCCTTGAAATTCAAAAACCCTAGCACTCCCTTGTAGTTGTGATTCTATATCATAAACATAGCGCAATTTTTCTTTGTTTTGTAGTAAAAAATCCTTAAAATCTGTTTTCTTAACATTTTTATCAAAATTCAATGCAATACCATTTTGCAGTTGTTGAACCGAGAGAATTTTAACCTCTGCGAATAATCCACCACAAAATAAGCAAAAGATAATAAAAATTCTAATCATTGGCTTAATTCATCTAAGATTTCTTGCACACTTTGGATTTTCTCAATCCGATAACCATTAGAACCTGTGAAATATAATCCATTTACGGAATCCCCCAAATAACCATCTCCCAAACCATCAGCAATACAATATCCTACTTTTTTGGCTTCTACACCTCTTTTACAAGGGGCTACGCAGTTGCTTATACAAGCTATTTTTGGGGGACGCCCCTCACGCAATTCTTTAATGATACCTGTAATCACAGCACGTGCAGGATAACCAACAGGAGATTTTATCAGCTCAATATCTTCTTTTTTAACTCTTAACATTAGTTCATTATAATATCTTGCATCACACTCTTTAGCTCCCAAAAATCGCGTCCCCATTTGCACTCCACTTGCCCCTAAATCCAACATTTTATCAATATCGCTTCTATCCCAAATTCCACCTGCGGCAATCACAGGAATCTCTCCCCATTTTTTACTCTCTTCAAGCACTTCAGGCACAATGGCTTCCAACTGATGTTCGGGCTTGAAGCAATCCTCATAACTAAACCCTTGATGCCCACCACTAAGCGGTCCCTCTACAATGACTGCATCGGGGATACGTTGATAACGTCCTTCCCATCGCTTACAAAGAATCTTGAGGGCTTTGGCTGAAGAAACAATAGGAATCAAGGCAACATTGGGGAAGTTGCTTGTAAATTCTGGCATATTCGTAGGCAATCCAGCACCCGTAATAATCATATTTGCACCTGCTTCACAAGCATCTCGGACTACACGTCCATACTCATTAATCGCATAGAGAATATTTGCCCCTAAAGGATTCTCGCCACAAATTTTACGCGCATTTTTAAAAATCTCTATCAAAGATTCTTTGGAATAAAAATTCAATGTATCAAAAGGTCTATGCTTAACCACTTTTTGCACAAACGCACTCTTTTTGTAGTATCCTGTGCCCACGCACGAAACAATGCCAAGAGCACCGCATTTAGACACACTACCTGCGAGATTATCCCAGCTAATTCCTACTCCCATTCCTCCTTGAACGATAGGTAAAGGAATGGTGTATTTTCCGATTTTAAGTGCTTTTAATGTGCGTGGCATATTTTTCCTTTTGAAATTTATTGAATGATAATTTTAGCAAATTTGCGTTTGCCGACTTGCAAAATATATTCACCTTTACTTAAATTTAACTTAGAATCCTCAATCTTCTCACTATTTAACTTCACGCCGCCTTGCTTGATTAATCGTAAGGCTTCCGAATTTGACGCACAGAGTTCGCATTCGCTTAAAAGCTGTGCAATCCAAATTCCATCGGGCTTATCAAACTTTGGCATCGTGCTTGGTAATTCTTCTTTGGCAAATACTCTTGCAAATTCCTCTTTGGCATTCAATGCACGCTCTTCATCATAATAACGAGTGATAATCTCTACTGCCAAATCTTCTTTGACTGCCTTGGGGTGCAAGTTACCATTTGCCACACCTTGCTTTAAGGATTCTATTTCTTGTAGGCTTTTTGCGCTAAGCAATTCATAATATCGCCACATTAACTCATCGGAAATACTCAAAAGTCGTCCAAACATTTCTTTTGGTTCTTGGGTGATTCCGACATAATTTCCTAAGCTTTTGCTCATTTTATGCACTCCATCTAGTCCCTCAAGTAATGGCACCATTACGACAGATTGCTCTTTATCCAACCCATACGCACGTTGTAATTGTCTTCCCATTAACAAATTAAACTTTTGGTCTGTTCCGCCAAATTCAATATCGCAATTTAATGCCACAGAATCGTAACCTTGCAACAAAGGATAAAAAAACTCCACAATACTAATGGGGCTTTGACTTTTGAAACGTTTTTCAAAATCATCACGTTCTAGCATTCTAGCAACTGAAAATTTTGCCGCTAGTTCAATCATTCCGCGTGTGCCAAGCTTATCTAACCACGAAGAGTTAAAGACAATTTCCATTTTGTCTCTATCTAGCACTTTGGTTACTTGTTCTTGATAAGTTTTTGCATTGGCGAGCACTTGCTCTTTGCTTAAAGGCTTTCGCGTTTCACTCTTGCCGCTTGGGTCGCCAATCATTCCTGTAAAATCGCCAATGAGAAAATAAACCTTTGCACCATATTTTTGAAAAGTTGCAAGCTTTTGCAAAAGCACCGTATGCCCCAAATGCAAATCTGGAGCAGTCGGGTCAAAACCTGCCTTGACACTAAAAGTCTTTCCCTCTTTGAAATATGCACCGACTAAATCCTTGATATATTCAAACCCGATAATCTCTTGTGTGCCGCGTCTAATTTCTTCTAAGGCAAGATTGATTTGCGATTCTAAGTTCATACCTACTCCTATCTCTTAATCTGCATACGCATCTTTGAGTGCTTGCACTTCTATGATTTTATAATTATTACCAAACAAACTTTTGAGCTCTTTAATATCCGCGATGCTGGATTCAAAACGCAATTCACAGTGGGTTGCATAAGTGCTTTTTTGCGAGCCTAGCTCCACACCCAAGACATTAATGTCGTGCTTGGCTAGAAAAGTTAGGAAATTGGCTAACACGCCCTTTTGATTTTCTAGCGCAATAATGAGTTTATAAGTGTGCAACTTGTCCTCTAGCCAATCTATATAAAGCATCTTAACACCCTTTTGAATCTCCAAATACGCCCGCTCACAAAGCTTATGATGCACAAAAGCCTTAGAACCACTTTTAAACGCAATAATAGAATCGCCAAACTTTGGGTGGCAACAATAATCAAACACGGCTTGATTAATCGTGTGGTTTGTCTCAATGATGAGATTATCAAAATGCAATTCCTTAAGCTTTAAAATTCTAAATTTGATTTGCTCTAGGAATCCTGCGTTGCGCTTATAATAATTTTTGATACGATTTTTGACATCTTTTAAGAATCCGACATCTGTCGTTGCACGATAAATCGTGTCTTCTAAATCATTTTGCTGGATAAATTGCTCAATCTCTTCCGCGCTTTTGCCAAAAATAGTTGCAATAATGTTAATTGCGCTTTTGCGTTCAATCTCCTTAATCCGCGTTGCGCAATTCATTTTGATTTGGCTTTTTGCGCGTGAAGTCTTAACCGCATCAATCCAAGAACATCGCAGAATCGTATCTTTTGCGGTGATGATTTTGACAATATCTCCGCTCTTTAATGTCGTTAGCAAGGAGGATTTTTGATTATTCACATAAGCTTCTTTTGCACGATTTCCCACTTCTGTATGCACCGCATAGGCAAAATCCAACACCACCGCCCCAATAGGCAAAGAATAATTATCTCCATCAGGCGAAAAAACAACAATATCTTCACGATATAAATCATTTTTCACTAATTCATAAAATTCCTCAATGGAATTATTTTGAAACTGCAATTTATTCAGCCAATCAAGGCTAGGACCGCTATTGCCACCGGTTTTATATTTCCAATGTGCTGCGATTCCATATTCTGCACTTTTGTGCATATCCTCTGTGCGAATCTGTACTTCAAAAATAGCCGAATCGTCAAACAAAGTGCTATGAATCGTTTGATAACCATTTTCTTTAGGCAAGGCAATATAATCTTTAAAACGCGACATAATAGGCTTAAACTTCAAATGCAGGATTCCTAAAATCTTATAACAATCCAAAGGGGTTTTTACAATCACACGAATTGCCAACAAATCCAAGACTTCATCAATAGAAATCCCTTTACGCTGCATTTTTAGATAAATGGAATAATGTCGTTTAATCCGACTTGCGATGCTGAAATCACCCTCTGGCACTCCCTCTTGCACAAGGCTCTTTCTCACCTTTTGGATAAAGGCATTAAGCTTTAATTGAATCGTTTGCTTATGGCTTAAAAAATAGTCGTCTATCTTGCGGTATTCTTGAGGAAAAATATAATAAAAGCTGCGGTCTTCTAATTCATTTTTCAAAGAAGAAATCCCCAAGCGATGAGCAATTGGCGCATAAACAACGAGCGTTTCTTCCGAGATTCTTCTTTGTTTGTTGGGTGGCAAAGCACCAAGTGTCAGCATATTATGTAGTCTGTCGCAAAGCTTCACGACAAGCACACGCACATCTTTGACTGAAGTAATTAACATTTTACGGAAACTCAACGCTGCGACAACAAGTTTTTCATTAGAATGTGAGGCAGGCAATTCCTCTGCACGAATCGCTACAATCTTTGTAAGACCATCTACAAGAGAAGCAATATCCTCGCCATAATCTCGCGTAATGTCTGCCAATGTCCATTCTGTATCCTCTACGACATCGTGCAAAAGTGCTGCACTCACCATCACCTCATCTCCGCCAAAATACGCTACAATGCACGCGACAAGCAAAGGATGCACAATATAAGGCTCACCGCTTCTCCGCCTTTGGTCTTCGTGCGCCTGTGTGGCAAAGGCAACTGCATTTTGGATATTTGGCGTTTCCTCCACCATAGAATACAACAATTCTAACGCTGCTTTAGGGCTTGTGATTTCTGCAACTTGTTTTAAAAATTCCAAATTTTACCTTTTTGCCTGATTCTTAAAGTCTTTACTACATTGCATTGCAAGATTAATTTTGCGATTCCTCAATTTTATCTAAGCTGATTTTGCCCTCTGCGACTTCAAGCAACGCAATATCAGAAAGTTTGTCGGTTTTAATGTCTTTATTTACAAGCGGTTTTGCTCCACGACTTAATTCATCAATTCTCGTAAATAAAATATTTGACAATAAATATCTATCACCATTCACCTGCTCTAGTGCTTTAGAGGCTATTTCTTCAATTCTCATCTTTTTCCTTTCTTTGATTAATCGTTAGAAACTTTAGAATACACGGCGTTAGAATCACCCTGAATAGTCTTAAGTAAATTTCCCTCACGCAACATATTGCATACTACAATTGGAAGTGTATTATCCTTAGCAAGCGCAATAGCTGTATCGTCCATTACTTTGATATTATCTTTTAAAGCTTGGTCATAACTGATTTGTTGCAACATTTTCGCATCTTCAAATTTTGCCGGGTCTTTGTCAAACACCCCATCAACTTTTGTTGCTTTGATAATCATTTCTGCGCCGATTTCTACTGCGCGTAAAGTCGCTGCGGTATCTGTCGTAAAAAAGGGATTCCCTGTGCCCGCTACAAAAATCACTACGCGCCCTTTTTCTAAATGCCGAATCGCGCGTCTATTAATGTAAGTTTCGCAAACTTCCTTAATCTCTAATGCACTCTGCACACGCACATCTAAACCATAATACTCTAATGCTTCTTGCATTGCCACCCCATTAATCACCGTGGCGAGCATTCCCATATAGTCTCCACTTGTGCGCCGAATCAAACCCCCTTTAGACGCACTCACTCCACGAATAAAGTTCCCGCCTCCAATAACGATTCCAACTTCAATTCCAGCCTCCACAAGTGTTTTAATCTCTCTTGTAAGATAGTCCAAAATCCCGCTCTCAATCCCAAAGCCACTCTCTCCAGACAATGCCTCACCAGAATATTTAACCAAAACGCGTTTTGCCATACACTCGCCCTTAATTGAATTTCAAAATTTGTAATTTTAATCAAAACTTACTTAATAATCTAGTAAATTTCGTGCTATTTGCTAATTTCATCATTTTTTTGACGCAATTCCTCAATCCTCTCTTGCTGAAAGTTATAGGCTTTTTGTATTTTTTGATTCAAACTCTCTTGCGAAGAATGATTCTTGGGAATGTCTTTGCGCCCGTGCAAACTCTCAAAACGCTCTATATGCTTTTGCATTCCTGTGTTTTGCTCTAATTGCAAATGATTTAAATTTTTATCTTGTAGTTCTCTACTCAAATCATTTAAATGACTTTTGAGATTCTTTTTTAGTTGTTGTTGCAAAGGAGATTCTTGCGAAATCTCTTCCTCTTTTGTCTTGGAATTTAAAAAACTTGTCGCATTATTTTCTAATGTCGCGTTTTTGTCTTTGTTTGTTTTTGACTTCTCATCTTCCTTACAACCTATAAGACAAAAAGACACAAAAAGGACAAGATAGAAAGTTAAAAAAACGCTCTTAAAAATCATAAAAATCTTTTATAAAATATTTTTTAACATTGAATTTATAGCATATTTTGTTAAGATTCCAAAAGTTTTACATTTTTTCAAGGAATCCAAAATGAAAAATCTCTTTTTCAACACACGCGAATTAGACCACTATGCGACAGAACATTTCTATCTACCCCCAGAATTACTTATGGAAAATGCCGCAAGAGGAATGTGCGATTTTATCAAAAGTCGCTTTTTGACGGATTCCACAAAAAAACTAAAAATATTGTTTGTATGCGGGAGTGGCGATAATGGTGCGGATTGCTTGGCTCTTGCAAGAATGCTCTGCGGAATCTGTGAAGTCTCTATCTTTTTACCCAAAAGCACAAAAAGCCCCCTATGCGCAATGCAACTCAAACGGCTAGAGACATTAAAGTCAAATTCCAAAATCAATTTAAGATTCCTCAAATCCTTAAAGACGACAGAAACATTTAATCTTGTGATTGATGGAATCTTTGGTGCAGGCTTTAGGGGGGAACTAGACTTAGAAACCACGAAAATTTTGCAGACTTTAAACAAACTCAACGCAATCAAAATCGCCTGCGATATTCCAAGCGGAATCTCACAATCTGGTGCGCTTGGTGGAAAAACCGCTTTCAAGGCTGACTTTACTTTGAGTATGGGGGCATTGAAGTGCGCACTTTTTTGCGATTTGGCAAAAGACTTTGTAGGCGAAGTGCATTTGATAGATTTAGGCGTGAGCGCGGAGGTTTTTGCTCCCAATTCTCCTTTGAAATTATTAGAAAGAAGTGATTTTATCGCACCGCATAGAAGCGTACAAAACACCAACAAGGGAGATTTTGGACATTTATGCGTCTATGCGGGAGAGAAAACAGGAGCAGGGATTCTAAGCGCGCTTGCAGGGCTTAGAAGCGGGGCTGGGCTCGTAAGCGTCATTTCCGAAGAGAAAATCCCCAATCTACCCTTTAGCCTAATGAATCCAAGAGAGATTCCGCACAATACAAATGCCATTTTACTTGGTATGGGATTAGGGATTGGGAATCCATTGCCGCGCTTCCTCTCGCATTTATCGCAGAATATTCCCTTACTGCTTGACGCGGATATTTTCTATCATTCTGAATTTTTAGAGATTCTTTCAAATCACAAACAAATCATTCTCACGCCCCACCCCAAAGAATTTACACAGATTTTAAAGACATTAAAAATCGCCACTCTCTCCACACAAGATTTGCAACAAGACAGAATTGCTTATGCCTTAGAGTTTTGCCAAGCCTATCCCCATAGCGTTTTAGTGCTAAAAGGTGCAAATACACTCATCTGCAAAGGCAAAGAAGTTTATATTAATCCCTTTGGCACAAATATCTTAGCCAAAGGTGGTAGTGGCGATGTGTTAGCTGGAATCATTGGCGGACTTTTAGCGCAAGGCTACACCCCACTAGATTCGGCTATTAATGGTGTTTTGCTACATAGCTTTTGTGCGCAAGAGATTATGAAAAATTGCAACGACTTTTCGCTTAATCCCCTTGATTTAATTGAGCAAATCCGCTATATTTAAGATTTTACACAACAAGGAATCCTTTATGAATGATAATCTTTTAAGAATCGGAAAGCAAACCTTTCAAAGCCGCCTGATTGTGGGTAGTGGCAAATACAAAGACTTTCAAACGACTTTTGACGCCACAAAAGCTTCTGAAGCAGAAATCATCACCGTTGCCATTAGGCGCGTCAATATCACGAATCCCAAAGAAGAAAACTTGCTAGATTATTTCAAGGGAAGCAAGATTCAATTTTTGCCAAATTCTGCGGGTTGCACCAATGCACAAGAAGCTATTGCGCTCTTTCGCCTCACGCGTGAAGCCACTGGCATTGATTTTATTAAGCTAGAAATTATTGGCGATACACAAAAAACACTTTATCCCGATGTACTAGAAACACTCAAAGCTTGTGAGATTCTTGCAAAAGATGGCTTTTGCGTGTTGGCTTATAGTAATGATGACCCAATTATGGCAAAGCATTTAGAAAATGCCGGAGCAAGCGCAGTAATGCCACTTGCCGCACCTATTGGTAGTGGGCTTGGCATACAGAATCGCTACAATATCGGTTTCATTAAAGAAGCAATCCAAGTGCCTGTGATTGTAGATGCAGGTGTGGGCTGTGCATCAGACGCTGCGATTGCAATGGAGCTTGGAGCAGATGCCGTACTTACGAATACTGCCATTGCACAGGCAAAAAATCCGATTCTTATGGCGCAAGCTATGCGTGATGCGGTGCGTGCGGGACGCGCAAGCTATCTTGCAGGCAGAATCCCCAAAAAACCTTATGCGACTGCAAGCTCTCCCACAGAGGGACTTGCGAATCTTTCTTAATCAATGGTTTCTTTAGAGATTCTCTTACTTGGAATTACGCTTGCAGTAGATGCGTGTGTTGTCGCATTTTCCTATGGATTATACGAAAAATGGCGCATTCAAAACGGATTAAAAATCGCATTCGTTACTGCATTTTTTCAGACACTAATGCCAATTCTTGGCTGGACTATGCTATGGCTTGCCAATGAGAGATTCTCACATTTTGCAGATACATTTGACCATTGGATTACTTTTGTCGTCTTTTTAGCTTTAGGGCTAAAAATCATTAAGGATTCTAATTCCAACGATGAGGAACAAGCACAAAAAAGCCTTTCATTATTGGTTTTGCTCATCATTGGAGTGGCAACGAGTATAGACGCACTCGCAGCGGGCGTGCTGATATTTTCACAAAATATCCCTTTGATTAGTAGTGCGTCTTGGATTGGCATTGTTACCTTTATCTGTGTTTTCATCGCCTATATCTTGAGCAAGACTTTCGCGACATTCCCTACACGTATTTTAGAAATCAGTGCAGGGTGTATTTTGATTCTGCTCGGATTTAAAGTGCTTTTAGAGCATACTTTATACACTTAAAATCACTTGCAATTCGTAGCATTTAGCAAATTTATCTAATCTTATGCTATTATGGGGCTTGATTATCAAGTCGTGGCAATCCATAACTTAGAATCCCATACTGACAAATCTTTCCAAAGAATCTTAAATCTTGCTTTCTTTGGGTACTTTGGATAAAAATTGCAAAATAGAATCACTTAGAAAATTTATTTAAATCAAAGTATTTTGGGAAATTCCATAGAATTATCAATAGAAGCGAAATCCGCACAATACACACTGCATTATGTCTTTTATGGCAAATAAAATTCAATGAAAATTCTTATTTTATGCTACAATCTCATCTATTTTTACAAAGGCGGATTTTGCAAGGCTATATTCTACACACCTTACGCGTGCGCGAAGAAGATTTACTCGTAAAAATCTTAACATCAAGCCAACTTTATACACTTTATAGATTCTATGGTGCGCGTCATAGTGTCGTGCATTTAGGGCATAAAATTGACTTTACCATAGAGCAAGATTTGCGCGAGATTGGACGACTAAGAGAACCAATCCATTTAAACTTTGATTGGGAGAGACACACACAAAAAAGGTATTTTTGGCAACAATACTTAAGCCTTTTAAATGCGCACTTAAGGGACATTACGAGCTTAGATTCTTTCTATTTTGAACATTTAGAAGAAGGCACAAAGCGACTAGAAAGGGAAAATCCCAAACGTGCGATTCTTAATCTATACGCCAAATTGTTACACTTTGAAGGGAGGGGCAACACACTACAAACTTGCTTGATTTGCGAACAACCCTTGCAAAATGAAATTATCTTGGGCAGGGGATTAGTCTGCGGGCACAAGGAATGTATGCAAGGTGCGACATTTAATCAAGCACACATTGCACAATGGCTTGCTTTTCAAGGAGAGTTTTTAGAGGAAATAGAAGTGGATAATCTATGGAATCTCTTAATGCAAGGAATGTAAAAATGGGCGTTTTTGGCTATAATTGCACATCAATATAAGGAATTAAAAATGAAAAAATTGTATTTTCTCATCTGCATTTCATTAGTTTTTAGCGCGTGTGAGGGAGAGGTAGGCAAAGAGATTATCTCTAGTGGCACAAACAATACCAAAGAGCAATTATTGGCAATGGAGAATATAGATAGAAACTCTTATGCGGAAGTTTCTGATGTATTTTTAGAAACGAGCAAAATCACAAGCCAACATCTCCCTTATTTCCTAGTTTTTTCGGCAAATGGTTGCGTGTATTGCGATAGATTAAAGAATCTCATCAAAGAAAATCACGAAATTAAAGAATTTTTAAAAGCTAATTATGCCTCTTATTATATTAATATGAGTTACACCAAAACACATCAAGTTGATTTCCTCAATCAAACCTTAAGCACCACGGATTTGGCTTTAAAATATAATATTAAACCTACTCCCACGCTTGTTTTTTTAAGCAAGGAGGGGAAAGAATTGTTTATTTATCCCGGTTTTATGCCCAAAAACCGTCTTTTAGCGACTTTGGAATTTTTAACGAATCCGACACTACAAGACAAAGATTCTAAAACAATCGCACAAGAATTGCAAATTTATTGGAAACAAATAGGAGTGTAGAGGGCTTTAATCTTTATAGCAATCTTAAGGATTCCAAAGCCTAGCCCTCCCCTCTTGCCTCTTTTACATCCACTTTTTCTTTTTGAAATAAACAAAAGGAATAATCGTGGAAATAATCATTATGACCAAAACCACAGGATATGCGTAAGTCCATTCTAGCTCTGGCATATATTTAAAGTTCATTCCATAAATCGTAGCAATCAATGTCGGTGGCATCATTCCTACGGTTACCATTGTAAAAATCTTGATGATTTTGTTTTGCTCAATGTTGATTTGGTTGGAGAAAAGCGTTTGGATATTATCCAAAATATTCATATTGACATTAGCAAAATCCACAAGGGAGTTAATGTCCTTTAGCACGATTCCTAAATCTTTTTTCACCTCTACATCTGTCTTGCGTGTGCGTAACAATGCAGCAATCGCAAGTCTTTTATCAAACAAGCTATCACGCAAGCTCAAGTGCATTTCTTGCAAAACGGACAAATTCTCTAAGATTTCATCGCCTAACTTCTTATCAAACACAACAGAGCGGCGCAATAGACGCGTTTGCTTTGCGATACTCTCTAGCATATCCGCATCTTTTTCTACACGCAATTCAAAAATTTTAGAAATCAAATCAAACCCATCTTCAAAGTTTTTAGGACTTGCAAGCACACGTTGTTGGATTTCATCAAATACCTTAAACTCACTATACCGCACAGTAAAAAGAATATTATGTGTTATCAAAAAGGTAATTGTTTCGTTATGTAAGATATTTCCCTCACTTGGACGTGTTAAGAAGTAAGTGTTAATCGTTACTGTTTCACTATTTTCCCAATAACGTGAGGATTCCTCAATTTCCTCTCGCTCTTCTTTGGTTGGAATGTCCAACAAATATGTTTTAGAAATATAAGCTATCTCTTGTGCCGTTGGGTGCAACAAATCAATCCAAAGTATATCTGCATCTACTTGCACCGCTTCAACAGCTTGTATGCTTTCCCTTACCACCATACCATTACGTTTAATAAAAAGATTCATAATCTACCTCTAATTTCAAAAACTAAAGGAGACTTATGAATCTCCTTTAGCGCATTCTTTTCGTAGGGGGTTCTCCCATTTTACACTCTCTTATCCAATACTTCAAATGCAGGCAATACTGCACCCTCAAGCAATTCTAGGCTTGCGCCCCCACCTGTGGAGGTAAAGCTCATTCCGTCTTTATTCCCTGCTTTATCCACTGCATCTGCCGTATCACCTCCTCCAATCACGCTATACGAGTAAGTATCCGCGATTGTATGGGAGATGCTAAAAGTCCCCCGAGAAAATTTCTGATTCTCATAGACGCCCAATGGTCCATTCCAAATAATCGTCTCACAATCCCGAATGACTTCATTAAAAAGTTTCACGGTCGCAGGTCCAATATCTACCGCCATTAAACCATCTGGAATATCTTGTGCAGGGCTAATTTTGATTTCCTTAGGTTCTTTTAAATCATTGGTCGAAACCACATCCACAGGCAAATAAATTTTCACGCCTTTTTCTTTGGCATTTCTTAAAATACTCCGTGCTTCCTCTAATAAATTCTCTTCAATCAAGGAATTTTTCATATCGTAGCCTACTGCTTTTAGGAAAGTATTGCTCATCGCCCCACCAATAATAATTTTATCCACTACATCTAAAATGGATTTCAAAAGCGTGAGTTTTGAAGAAACTTTCGAGCCGCCAACAATAAGCAATAAAGGGCGCAAAGGATTTGAAAGCGCAATTGCAAAAGAATCAATTTCTTTTTTAAGCAATAAACCTGCTACTTTTTCTTTCGCATAATTTGCGATTCCATAAGTAGAAGAATGCTTGCGGTGTGCTGTCCCAAAGGCGTCATTGACATAAATATCACAAAGGTTAGCAAGTTTTTGTGATAATTCTGGTTCGTTTTTTTCCTCCCCCTCATAGAATCGGATATTTTCCAATAAAACAATGCTGCCATCAACCAATGTATTTAAGGTAACTTGCGCATTGTCTAAATGATCTACAAAAACAACATCTTTGGATAAAAGCCTTTCCAATCTTTTCAAAATATGCTTCAATGAAAATTCGTTACTTCTGCCTTTCGGACGTCCTAAATGGCTCACTAAAATAATGGATTTTGCCCCATTATCAATGCAGTAATTAATCGTTGGGATTGCCTCACGGATTCTTGTATCATCGCTAATATTTAATTCACTATCCATTGGAATATTAAAATCTACACGAATCAAAACGCGCTTGTCTTTGACATTGACTTCACGCAAACTCTTTACATTCTGCATTTTTTGAATATTATTATCGCCCATCTTTGCCCTTTTGTTGGTGTAGTAAAGAATTTTATCTCAAAAAGCCTTAATTCCTATTGTATATCCGCACAAAAGTATAACAAAATTTAATTTTTCAATAAAGTGTGCAAATTTTACGCGTTTAAGGTTTCTTAAGATTGCGGGATAATGATTTCAAACCCTTTTCTATCCCCCTCCATTAAAGAGATTCTACCCCCGTGTGCCTCAATGATTTGCAAGGATAACGCTAGCCCTAAACCATTTCCTTTTAACTTCGTGCTTTTAAAAGGTTCAAAAAGAATCTCTGGATTTTCAATTGGTTTGCCACTATCATAAATCCTAAAAATTGCATTTTGCGAATCTTTGACGCAACAAATCTCTATGATTCCCTTTTCATCTTCGCTTTCTTCTATTGCGTCAATGGCGTTAAATAAGAAATTTTGAAGCACGATACAAAGCAAGTCAAAATCTGCCTCAAAGGAATCGCATTTAAAATTGAAAAGAAAGTCAATATTTTTAGAATAAGTATAATACCCTAATGCTTCGTTTAGTTCGTCTTCAATATTTTGGGTATTGATTCTTGCCTTATTGCAATGCACGCCTTTAGAGAATAGCAAAGTCGCTTTCACAATGCGTTCCACTCTCCAAATGGATTTTTTAATCTCTAGCACGAGCGTTTTGTTTTTTAACTCCACACGATTGGCAAGCGTAGAAGCAAGAAGAGCCACAGAACCGACAGGATTCCTAATTTCGTGGGCTAAATGCGCAGAAATTTGCCCCATTGAAGCAAGCCTTTCGCGCCGTTTTTCACTTGTAATATCTGTGGCAGAAATAATCAGTTTGTTTAATTTTTGATTGGCTTGCACCAAATAAACTTTGGATTCTTCAAAAGATTCTAACTCAATTTCTTGTCGATTGTTTTGTGATAAATCAAGCTTTTCTAATAACTCTGGAATCTCACTCGCAAGGCTATTTTGATAAAAAATCTTACCCTCTTGCTCTAATACCCAAACAGCAGTTGGCAAAACATCTAAAACCTCTTCAAAAAGAGCTTTTAACTCCACAAACTCTTTTTCTACCTCATAAGTTTGAGTGATAAGTTCCTTTAAGCCTTTTGCAAAGGATTCTTTATCACTGCTACTTAGAGATTCTAGCAAGTTTTGGTCTATCACATTTCGCCCTTAAAGCCTTGTTTGCCCTGTAAATCTTTGAGATAATCATAAAGTAAATCGCTAAAGCCAAAGCTTCCGCTTAAACTATCTGCCAAAGTATCACGATACATAGACTCATAAATATCGTGTCCGGGAGCTTTAGGGAAAAGAGATTCGTCCATTTTTAAAGCTGTATCAAGCATATTTTTGATAATCAACGCCTCAAAGGCATCGGTTTGTTCTCTAAGTCTTGAATCATCGTCAGTTTTGATAATGTTTGGCGTTGATTTCGCCGCGTCTAATAACTCCTTAGAATATCCCCCACCGATTCCATTAAAATCAAGATTCATTTGAAACTCCTTATATAATCTCTAAGTCCGCATTGAATGCGCCCGCTTTTTTCATTGTTTCTAAAATCGCAATCACATCTTTAGGTGTCGCTCCCATACGTTGCAATGCGCGCGTTACGCTTGAAATCGTTGGGTTGTTTTCGCTTGTTACCATTGCACCTTGCGCACTAAAGGTCGCACCATTACCCATATCAACAGCCTCTGGGTCATTGTTTGGTTCATTACTTACTTTGATTGTAATGTTATTATGTGTTACCACCACAGGAGAAACCTCTACGCTCATACCAGCAATAATCGTTCCTGTTCGTTCATTAATAATGATTCTGTCTTCTTTGATTGTATCTACCTCAATCTCTTGCACACGAGCCAAAAACTCTACCATACTCATTTCTTGCGGACGTTGTAATTTGATTGTGCGAGGATCTACTGCGGTTGCAATAGGAGATTGTTGGGATTCCTCTGTATTTTGTGGATTGGGGAAAGTCGCATTAATCCGCGTTTGAATGCGCACTGCATTCTGGAAATGAGATTCTTTTAGGCTTAAGGTTGCGTGTGTTTTATTATAAAGGTCATAGCTTACTTCTCTCTCCACCGTAGCACCATTGGGCAATACTCCTGCAAGAGGATGGTTTGCGCTCCCGCCTCTCTCACTTTTACCCCCGATTCCAACCGCACCTTGCGCCACCGCATAGATTCTACCATCTAAACCACTAAGAGGCGTAAGCAAAAGAGTGCCTCCCTCTAAGGATTTCGCATCTCCAATACTAGAAACGACAATATCAATCTTATCGCCTTGTCTTGCAAAAGCCGGCAGTTTCGCCGTTACCATTACCGCGGCGGCGTTTTTTGAGCTAATATCATTAGGATCAACCTTAACATTGACGCTTTCTAACATATTTGAAATAGATTGCATTGTAAAAGTCGCAGTTGTTTTGTCCCCTGTTCCATTAAGACCTACAACCAAGCCATAGCCAATGAGTTGGTTATCCCGCACCCCTACAACATTAACCAAATCACCCACTTTTGCACCCAAAGAGGGAATGACAAAGAGCATTAATGCGCCTAAAATCATTGGAATCTTATGAAGTCGTTTCATTGCTTGAATATCCTTTTCTCGCTTAAACTATTAACAGATGAAGCAAATTTTATTCCACAATTACTTTATATCAATTTGTCATTTCATTTTGGATTGATTGAGAAAATTTGTTTGCGAACTTAAGGATTCTAGTAGTAGAATCCCAAAGTCTTGACTCGGAGTTATTTTGTCTGACCACTGCGGTGGGAAGGGTGCTGATAGTCATTTCCTTTGCACGCATTCAATGCAAACATTAAGCCTAAAATTCCCAACAAAACTAAAAACTTTTTCATTTACTCTCCTTAATAAAGTTTCGCAATTATAGCAGGTTTTTTGAGGGATTGTCCATTGTACAATATGCTAAAATGGCGCATTTAATTTCTTAAATAAGGTATTTGATGAAAGGTATAATCTTAGCAGAAGGAATCTTGAGGGCAGAAGATGGCAAACGATATAATTTTAAATTAAATGAGATTCAAAACTTATCCAAGTTTGCAAACGCAAATGAGTATAGCCTAGATGGATTGGAAGTAGATTTTGAACAAGGTGAGAATGGTGAGGCAATCTCACTCTTTATCCTTGAATCTAAAAAAACAGATTCTAGTGATATACAAGTCAATACAAAAGAACCCGATAAAAAGAGCTTTTGCGAGGAAGTTAAGACAGATATAAAGTCAAAATTTACTATTTTTCGTGGCATTATTGAAGAGTCCAGCGAGTCGCAAATAACGCATACGGTCGGTGGGATAAATAATAATATACAGAGGATGGCTGACCTTATTCAAAGACGGAATAAATTTAAAATGGGTGATAAAACTTTTACTTTTGATTTTTATGTCTTTAACGCACTCTCCCCATTTCTCCCTTTAACAGAACCGACAAACCCAAATAATATTCACAATGAGATTAATCTTGAAAGTGGAGATGAAGTGATTATAGCAGCTTTTAAAGACAAAACAGGATTTTATAAAGTAGAGGCATTGAAAAATTTAAGCAAAGACTATCACCTCTCCTACATTAAAGACAACCCTCTATATCTTAGATTCTTAACAATTTGTAGTATCGTGCTTATTGCTGCTTTTCTCATCAGCTTGCTTGCATTTTTTTCAAAAGGCGATTATTCTGGGCTAGTGGCTTGTGCTTTTGTTCTCCTGCCTTGCTTTTTGGTAGGGAGATTCTTTGCTCTAAGGCTTTTAGGGATTAAAACGGGAGAGAAAATTGATAAGTTTATTAAGGATTATGTCAAGCCATAAAGATATGATTCCTCTCTAAAACTCAAAAACACTCAAAAACTTCTTGGCTCTCTCACTGCTTGGATTCTTAAAAAACTCTTGCGGACTTGCAATTTCAGCGATTCTACCATGGTCAAAAAACACGATTCTATCTGCAACATTTTGGGCAAATTTCATCTCGTGGGTTACGAGTAGCATTGTCATTCCATCACCTGCTAGCTCCTTAATCACATCTAGCACCTCTTTCACCATTTCTGGATCTAGCGAAGCGGTTACCTCATCAAAAAGCATAATCTCTGGATTCATACAAAGAGCACGGACAATCGCAACGCGTTGTTTCTGTCCTCCACTTAATTCTTTGGGATAGACATTCTTTTTTTGCTCCAAGCCTACGCGTTTGAGTAGCCCAAGAGCTTGGGAAATCGTCTCTTCTCTCTTGCGATTCTCTACTTTCATCGGTGCTAAAATAATGTTTTCTAACACGCTTAAATGTGGAAAAAGCTCGTAGTTTTGAAACACCATACCAATTTTTTGCCGAATCTTTGTCCATTGCACCTTTATATTCTCTCCGCCAATTTGTGTGTCTTTAAAAAAAATCTTGCCGCCTTGAATGGATTCCAAGCCATTAATACACCGCAAAAATGTGCTTTTGCCGCAACCACTAGGTCCCAAAATCGCACAAACTTCGCCCTTTGTAACATTCAAACTCACAGAATCCAAGACGAGATTTTCTCCATATTTTTTAGTGATATTTTCTAACCTTAAAAGAATCGGTTGATGGCTCATTGATTTCCTTAAATTTAAGTTAATTTCTTTTCTAAATTTCTACTCCAAAGCGAGAGAGGATAGCATAAGGCAAAGTATATCATAAAGATTCCCCCATAGACCCAAAAACTTGCTGTCGGATAAGCAATGAGATTCACTTCAATGATTTGCTGCCCGACTTTTAGCATATCACTCACTCCGATGAGTGCCGCAAGAGAGGTTGTTTTTATCATTCTTGTAAAGAGATTCACGAGACTAGGCAAAAGACGTTTGAAGCTCTGCGGAAACACAATATAATATTGTACCGCAAACTCGCTCAAACCCAAAGCCCTAGCACTCTGCGCTTGATGTGGAGGTAGGCTTGAAATCGCCCCCCGCACCAAATCCCCCATCTCTGCGATTCCCCAAAGGCTAAAAACCAAGATACACGCACTCACCCCGCTTAGATTTATGAGACTTGAAAAGCCAAAATAGACGATAAACAACCACGCGAGAATCGGAATAATGCGAATGGATTCCAAATAAAGCCTGCAAATGCTACGCAAAATCCGAGAGCGTAAAGTCATCACATAACCCAAAATGAAGCCAAATAGGCAAGAAAACAGAATCGCAATGAATGCAATCTGGAGTGTTGTTAGCACTCCTTGTGCGATTCTTAAAAGATTTTGAGGCAAAAAGAGTAATTCCATTATTTATCCTAATTCAAAATACCTATATATTTTATTTATTCAGTCTCCAAAATTCTATGATTCACCAGCATTTCTTTTAGCGTAAAAGGGTATCTCTTAACCTTTTTATCCCAACTTTTTATATAAATATCCAAAATATACCGCATAGCTTCTATTTCGGTTCTATTTGAAAATTCTCTATTTTTAGACCAATCGCATTGAAAAGGCAAATTATTACCATTTGGCACGAGCGTTTGGATTCTTTTAAGTGATGTATAAAAGCAATCTTGCGTGTCGTTTTTATTAATTACCAAAAAGTAATAATCATAGCCTATTTTTAATTCATCTACTAGCATACTATGAAATTTATCCCACACTAAAGGCATATTTCTAACTCCGCTTAAAGCATAACCCATACCTAATTTTGATGAGCAGTTATCCGCCGCGCCATTGTTTAAATCTGAAATTTTAATATTGACAAAAATCTCTTCTTTATCACAGATTCTAAAATCATACCATTCTCTAATGCTTGGAGTTTTGATTTCTTTGAATTTTTCAAGCAATTTTTTTAAAATCATTTCTTCATTTGTAGCAGAATCCAATCTGCCATCATCATTTTCGTTACTCAATACAAGCGGGTGATTTTTCAAAAAATCAACGATGTTTTCTAAATATTGCGTCATCTACCATTGCCTCTTTTAAGGACTTTTGAGCAAAAATATATCTGCCACCCGTTACAAATCCCATTTGTTCCCAATTCAATGTATTTAATTGCTCTGCTGCTCTCTCCAAATTTAAAGGAATCTTTGGGAAAAGTGCCAAAACAGAGCCGTCCCACTTTTTGCATTGATGAATGAAAAATGGTTTTTTATTTCTTGTTTTACAATTCACATAAATTCTAGGCTCATTTTCTCTAAAGTTTACCGAACGCCCCCAAGCCCACCAATTCTCCTCATTAAACTTTTTAATGCCACGATTTAGCAAAATTTCTTTATATTTTTCAAGCCCTAAATCATATCTCTCATAAATCATTTTTTTCAGTTTGCCTGTTTTTGCTGTTTGCGAACAGACAAACTCCTCTCCACATTCACTAATAAAAACCTCATCTCTGCCACTAACTGCTCCTACTTTTATATCAAAAAGTTCTCCGAGTGATTTTACTTTGAGACTTTGACTAAAAGAAATAATACCATCTTGAATTAACAAATGCTTCTTGCCATTGAAAGTTTGGGTTTGGTAAGAAAAATTACCTTTTTCGTAGCGAAAAATACAGACATTAGGACAAGATTCACGAAAGAGTCTTTTATCACCATAGTCAAAAAAATGCGTAATCGTTCCATTATCTAAAAGTAGCTGATTCGTATATCTTGCAGAGGTAAGCTTAATAAAATCTCGCGGGACAATAAAAATCAACTCGCCACGCTCTTTTAAATGATGAAAGCATTTTTCAATAAAATAAAGATATAAATTTGCCTCTACATTGATATTTGTTTGATGAGTAATGTTTAAAAACTTATTATCCACATAAGGTGGGTTACCTATAATTGTGTCAAATTTCTCTTCCATAGAATAATCAAAAAAATCCATATTTAGAACTCTTTTATCCTCTATCAAACTCTTATCAATCTCAATAAAAACTGCATTTTCTTTCAAACATTCTTTGAAAGCTAAATTCCCACAACTTGGTTCTAAAAGTCTCCCATTTTTGTTTTGTATCAAAGAAGTGCATTGTTCCACAAGAATCTTAGGACTAAAAAACTGCCCTAGATTTCTTTTGAGACCAGATTGCATAATGCTATTTTTGCTTTTTGCAGATTGTCTTTGCCTGCTTCTCATATCTTCCCCCTACACAAACCGCTTGTAGTGTCGCTCTAGCAGCGAAAATGCCACAGACAAAGGCAAAAGCACGACCAAATAACAAAGCACGAGAAGCAATAAAGTCTCATTGGTTTTATAGTAACTACCGATTAAATCCTTCGTTACATACAACACATCTACAAGCGCAATCGCGCTTACTACCGAAGTTTCTTTGAGCAAGAAAATCGCATTTGCGCTAATGTAAGGCAAGCTCACCATTAGACTTTGAGGCAACACGACAAAAAGCACGAGTTGTAACTCATTAAGCCCCAAACTCCGCCCCGATTCTAGTTGAATCTTGCCAACAGATTCCAACCCCGCACGAAAAGATTCCGCCATATAACTTCCACCCAAGAATACAACCCCCAAAAGCGCGCAAGTATAACCCTCTAACCTCAATCCTACTTGCGTCAATCCATAATACAAAAAGAAAAGCTGAATGAGCAAAGGAGTATTGCGTGAAAGCTCAATATAGCCTTGCGTAAGTGTAGTTAAAAAGCGCAGTTTATAGTATTGCACCAAAGCAATCAAGAATCCCAAAATCACAGAAAACACGATTCCAAAAAACGACAAGTGCAATGTGAGCCACAAAGCCTTGATAAAAGTCGGAATCGCATTTTTGATAAAAACAAAATCAAGATTCAAAAACAACTCGTGCAAGCCAAATCCTCATTTAAGTATAGAAAACTATTTATTTTAGAATTTTGTGCGGATTATACAAAAAAGATGATTAATTTTTCTCGCAACTTTAAGTCTGTTTTGCTACAATTTTGACTTTTATAACTTAAAAAAGGGCAATCTATGGCTTACTTATATGTGAAGATTTTTCATATTGTGGCGTTTGTATCGTGGATGGCGATGCTATTTTATCTCCCGCGCTTGTATGTGTATCACGCGGAGCATTTGGATAATGCTGGGTTTGTAGAAGTCGTCAAGGTTCAAGAAGAAAAACTCTTCAAATTCATCGGCTATCCCGCGATTCTTTGCACTCTCATTTCTGGTATATGGCTCATCGCATTAGAACCCTCTTGGCTTACAGGAGGTTGGCTACACGCTAAGATTCTTATTATCGTGTTCTTAGTGGTTTATCATTATAGCTTGTATCGTTTTTTGATTGCTTTTAGAGAAAATCGCTGCTTTAAAAGTGGCAAATTTTTCCGCGCCTATAATGAAGTGCCAACCCTCGCAATTATCGCAATTACAATTTTGGTAATTCTCAAACCTTTCTAAAGGCAAACAATGGAAAACAAAAAACTTTGGGGAGGGAGGTTTAGTGCAAGTGCAGCGGAAATTTTAGACCAATTTAACGCCTCCTTGCCCTTTGATAAAAAACTCTATAAACAAGATATTTTAGGCTCACAAGTCCATGCTAAAATGCTCGCAACCTGCGGAATCTTAACCACAGAAGAAGCTGAAAAAATTTGCAAAGGATTAGAGCAAGTCAAAGCAGAAATAGAGCAAGGGGCGTTTGCATTTGTGTTGAGTGATGAGGACATTCATATGGCGGTAGAAAAACGTCTGACACAAATTATTGGCGAAGTGGGCAAGAAGCTCCACACTGCACGTAGTCGGAATGACCAAGTTGCGCTTGATTTTAGACTTTTTGTACTAGATTCTAATCGCGCACTTCGCACACTTCTCTTAGAGTTAATGGAGACATTGCTAGGAATCGCAACGCACCACACACGCACCATTTTGCCGGGTATGACTCATTTACAACACGCACAGCCCGTTAATTTTGGCTTCCTAATGTGCGCCTATGTGAATATGTTTATGCGGGATTTTGAGAGGTTAGAATCCTCTTTTAAGCGCAATAACTTTTGTCCTTTAGGCGCAGCTGCGCTTGCAGGTACTCCTTATAAGACAGATAGATTCTTTAGTGCGAAGTCTTTAGGATTCCTTTCCCCGACTTTAAATGCAACGGATTCCGTGAGTGATAGGGATTTCGCGCTAGATTTTCTCTATGATTGCAGTATGATTGCAATGCACATTTCAAGGCTCGCAGAGGAGCTCGTGCTCTGGAGCAGTTATGAATTTAGATTCATTACTCTAAGTGATGCGTATTCTACGGGAAGCTCCATTATGCCACAGAAAAAGAATCCCGATGTCCCCGAACTTTTGCGCGGTAAAAGCGGGCGTGTCTATGGTAATCTCGTCTCTCTCTTAGTGGTAATGAAAGGCTTGCCACTCGCCTACAATAAAGACACACAAGAGGACAAGGAGGGGGTGTTTGATAGTTTTGAGACTTTAGAGATTTGCCTAAGAATCCTTAATGATGCCCTCAAAACGATGACAATCCATACAGATTCTATGCTACAAGCTTGCAAGAGAGGGCATTTGAGCGCAACAGACCTTGCGGACTTTTTGGTGCAAAATTGTGGGATTCCTTTCAGAGAGGCACACCATATCACAGGCAAGGCAGTCGCTTATGCAGAATCTTTAGGCAAAGACTTGAGCGAATTGACACAAGAGGAATTATGCAGTGTGGATTCTAGCATTCCACCAAGTGCGCATCAAAGTTTAGATTTGGAAAAGTCTATGAATAGCCGAAATTCCTATGGTGGCACTTCCACACAAGCAACCCTTACACAAATTGAAAGCCTAGAGGCTTGGTTGAAACTTGCAAAAGCCTCTTTGCAAGAGAGTGGCAAGGAATCCTAAATGCAAAACAAGCAACAAGAAATCATTGCAATGTTTGATGACATTGCAGGAAGTTATGATTTGGCTAATCGCGTGATGAGTTGCGGGATAGACGTTGCTTGGAGGCAAAAAGCCTGCAAACTTGCTTTTGCTAATTTACCCAAAGAGGCGTTAGGTAACTTGCAAATTGCCGATGTTGCCTGCGGCACAGGAGATATGATAAACCATTGGCACAAAAACGCTCAAAAAGAAAATGTGCAAATCCAAAGCATTGTAGGGCTTGACCCAAGCGAGGGAATGCTCAATGTCGCACGCAAAAAACTACCTCAAGTTGAATTTGTGCAATGCGAGGCAACCAAACTTCCCTTAGACAATGCGAGCAAAGATATTTTAAGTATCGCCTATGGAATCCGCAATGTAGTAGAAAGAAAAGGCGCATTGGCAGAATTTGCAAGGGTGATTAGACAAGGCGGAATCTTGGTTATTTTAGAATTTACCAAATGTGAGAATCCCTCATTTTCAGAGCAATTAATGGGATTTTATACCAAAAACATTTTGCCTTTCATCGGCGGACTTGTTTCTAAAAATTATCGTGCCTATCGTTATTTGCCTGATTCCATTGAAGAGTTTTTAACTGCCGACAAACTCAACGCAGAATTACAAGAAGCGGGATTTACACCTCTTTATACCAAAGCATTTTCTGCTAATGTCTGCACTCTTTTCATCGCCAAAAGATTATAAATTCTTTGCGATTCACCTACAAATCATCTCATTATTTGGGAGTATATTTAAAAGTTGGCAAACCAAGATGATAACGAATTGCAACCAAACGCGCAATAAAGCCAACAGACAAGCAGGCAATAAGGATAAAATTCGCGTTGAGCTCAAAATATTGCGTATGAATCCAATCGCAAAGAACATACAAACTACCCACAAGCAAAGAGACACTAGCGTAAAGCTCTTTTTGAAACACTAAGGGAATCCGCGCACAAAAAATATCCCGCAAAATGCCTCCAAAAACGCCTGTAATCACTGCGCCTGTTACCGCCATTGCTCCGCTTGGATGCAAATCCAATCCCACGCGCGCACCAATCACGCTAAAAACTGCAAGCCCCATTGCGTCTAGCACCAAAAAGGTTCGCTCAAATCTAGCGACAAAATAAGGAATCTTTGTCGTCAAAATCGCCGCAAAACACACAAGTGCTAAGTATTCTGGGTGCGCTACCCAAGTCAGTGGATAATGCCCAAAGAGCACATCACGGATTGAACCTCCGCCAATGGCAGTTACACAGGCAATAAACACCACGCCAAACCAATCCATATTATGCCTTCCCGCTGCCAATGCCCCACTCATTCCCTCCGCAGTGATTCCTATAATATACAAACTTGTCAAAAGCATTTTAATCCTAAATCATTTTAATAGGGATTCTCTCAATCTGCCCTACATTATACCAAAAGTTCTTCTGCGTCCTTGTAAGAAGCCACTATGCGAATTTCTTTGATAATTTATCTCCATAAAGGATTCCACGCCCCTACTCACTCAATGTTTCTTTCGCAATTTCTTGTAAGGTTTTTTTGAGGCATT
The DNA here is from genome assembly GCF_014799995.1 of Helicobacter sp. Taxonomy (GTDB): domain Bacteria; phylum Campylobacterota; class Campylobacteria; order Campylobacterales; family Helicobacteraceae; genus Helicobacter_D. The sequence continues at coordinate 48,227 of NZ_JAAVGY010000040.1, read as the reverse complement.
CCATTTCTTTGCCCCACTCTTTCCACAATCCGCGCTTCTCGGCTTTAGCAATACTTTCTAAGACTTCCAAATCTGCTAAGACTGCAGATTCTGTAATGTCAAAATACTGCACGACCGCATAACCATCACGTACGAGCTCGGCATTAAAGAGATTCCCCCCACGTTGCAAAAAACACCAACCACTTTTATAACCTAGACGATATTGCTCTTCTAGGAAAATCTTATTGCGCGTGTATTGCATCGCAAAATGACGCATTTCTTTTACCGCTCTTTTATCCACTTCGCAAGTGTCGTTTTTGAAGCTCTTGCTCACACCTGCAATACCATAAAGTTGGCAATAAAGCATACCATAATCCTTGCTATACACGCTAAAGAGTGTAGGAGCGAAAATATGCTTCACAATGGCTTGTCGGTTAATCGGAGGTGTCGCAAAGGCAAAAAGTTCTAACCCGACTAAACACACCCCTAAACCAATCATCAAAAGAATTTTAGAATGTTTTATCTTTTGCATTTTGATTCTGCCTTTAAAAACAATTTCTATCTTTGCCTAAAATTGTAGCAAACTTCTACTTTTTATCAAATTTTAGCCCAATAAAAAACAACAATCTTGACACAATCACACAAAACGCGTTAAGATTCCGCAAATTTTGAGTTTAAGGAAAAATATGCCAACAAATCAACTAAGCCAAGAACAAAAAACATTTCTGCTTGACTCCATTCGCACGATTCCAGATTATCCACAACAAGGAATCTTGTTTTATGACATTACAACACTTTTGAACAATTCACAGGCTTTTGCACTTACTATTTCTCACCTTAAAGCACATTACGAATCTTTAAGCATTGATTTTATCGCTGGAATTGAAAGTCGCGGCTTCATCTTTGGTGCTGCTCTCGCTTTTGCACTCGGTGTCGGATTTGTCCCCATTCGCAAAAAAGGCAAACTCCCCCATACAACCATTTCCGAAAAATATTCTTTAGAATATGGATTTAGTGAAATTGAAATCCATATTGACGCGTTTAAAAACTCTAACAAACCAACTCCAAATGTGCTTTTGGTAGATGATTTGATTGCCACAGGTGGCACTGCAATCGCCGCAGTCAATCTTATCCAACAAGCAGGAGCAAACTGCGTAGAGGCTTGCTTTATCTTAAATCTTGAATCTCTAAAAGGCGCAGAAAATTTACGCAAAGTTGCCCCACTTTATACACTTTTAGATTTATAAGAATCCAAAATTCTTGGCGAGGAAGTTTTATTTTGCGTAAAATGTGTTAAAATTCTTAAAATTTACAAAGATTTAAATTCTAAAACTTTTTAAGGATACCTAGATTGAATTTAACTATGTTATACAGCAAAATCCACCGCGCAAGCGTGAGTGATGCCAACCTAAACTATGTAGGTTCTATCACGATTGACATTGAACTCATCAAAGCTGCCGCGCTTAGAGAGGGACAAAAAGTAGATATTGTCAATATCAATAACGGAGAGCGGTTTTCTACTTATGTGATAGAGGGCAAAAAGGGCGAAATCTGTTTAAATGGCGCAGCAGCACGTAAAGTGCAAGTAGGGGACAAAATTATCATTATGGCTTATGCGCAATATAGCCAAGAAGAGCTCTTACATTACGCACCAAAAGTTGTGCTAGTAGATGAAAAAAATCAAATCATTACGGTTAAAAAGGAGCTAAAAAATGTTTGACCCACAAGAGCTTGCCAAGACACTTGGTAGCTTACAAGAAAAATTAAAAGAAGCACAAGAAGAGAACAAAAACTTGACATTCAATGCCAAAAGCGGTGGGGGATTAGTAAGTATCAGTGCCAATGGCGAGGGAGAAGTCATTGACATTAACATTGATGATTCTTTACTAGAAGATAAGGAATCTTTACAAATTTTGCTTATGAGCGCGTTTAATGATGTCTCTAAAAGCATAGAAGCAAACCGCAAAAATATGGCAATGGGTATGTTGGGCAATTTAGGAGATTTTCCATTTAAGGGGATGTAATGTTTGGTTTAACGAAATTTAAAAAGCTCTGTTGGATTGGGTGTGGAATCATATTTTTTAGTTTGTCGCTTTTTGCTTATGATTTTGAGGCTTGCAGACAAAAGGCGAATCTCTCAATGGAGCGCGTGGGCAATACTTATGGAATCGCTATCAAACCTCTAGGGGATTCCATAAAAGAATCCGAAACTTTAATACCCTCAAAAGTCGCTCTCTTCGTCTATTCTCCACAATCCACACCCAAAGGCTATAAAATCCTCAAACACGACCCTTTTGTAGGAATGTATTTATTAGAATCCAAAGGCAAATTATTGCCAATTTCCTTGCGCTCCATTAATCAAGAAATCCTAGAAGATGAAATGGCAAGTATCCTCCCGACAGAGGGCGTAAGTGGCAAAATCCAAACACGAATGCAAAGCCCAATTGATTTTGCGACACTCAACACTCCAACATTTCAAAACAGCCTTATTAGCACGATTTGCGACCATATTTATGGAATCGGAATCGGCAAAAATGCGTTTATTGAAAAGGCTTACCTAGAACGTTTTATTCAGAGTGATTCCATTTATTATGGCGATATTGGCGTGCGTGTCTTTCAAAACAACAACGATAGAGTAGAAGTAAATCTCATTGACCCCTTTTTCACTGCCAATCCCTTTAGGTATGGCGACATTATTATGATGGTTAATGGCGAAGCGATTCCCAATGTAGCGCATTTTAATCGTGTCGTATTTGATTTAAAAGAGGGAGAAATCGTGCCTGTACGTGTATCACGAAATGGTGCTATTATAGAACTGCAAGTGCGCGTGGATAGGAGACGCGGCGGAATGCTCTTAAAAGAAGATTTCTTAGGGCGCGTTGGGATTGAAGTCAATAGCGACTTTGTGGTTACCTCTGTTGCGCCTTACGCCAAAGACGGATTTGAACGTTTAAGAGTTGGGGACAAGGTTTTACGCGTCAATCAGCACACTGTTCCTAAGGGCTATGATGCAATTATCCATTTGCTCGGTCAATATCCAGACAAAACGCAACAATGGCTGATTTCACGTGATGATTTCCAATTCTTTATCAATGTCAATCAAAAATCGCGTCCGCAAACGACACAAGACAGCCTAATGCAAGGACTCTTAAATGAACTCTCTACCTTTAGTTTTTGATAGATTTGAGCATTACCTCATCAAACAAGCCCCAAAAGTTGCTAGCTTTCACCCCTACTTTGAGGCTGCGCTATGGGAAATGGTGCAAAATGGCGGCAAGAGATTCCGTCCTAAACTGCTGCTAAGCATTGTCGCAAGCTATAAACCTAGAATGTTAGAAAAATCATTCGCTCCTGCACTTGCCTTAGAGATTCTGCATACTTATTCGCTCATTCACGATGATTTACCTGCAATGGATAACGCCTCCTTGCGCAGGGGCTGCCAAACACTCCATACAAAATACGATGAAGTGGGCGCGATTTTAGTAGGCGATGGGCTTAACACACAGGCATTTTATCTGATAACTAAGGCAAAATTAAAACCAAAAACCAAAGTTAAGTTGATTCAATGCTTAAGTTATAATGGGGGAATCTATGGTATGGTGCTAGGGCAGGCGTTAGATTGCTATTTTGAAAACCAACAACTTCCGCTAAAGAAACTAAAATTTATCCATTTAAACAAAACAGCTAAACTCATTGCAGCAAGCTTGCAAATGGGTGGAATCCTTGCAGAATGCGACAAGAAAACCCGCAAGGCTCTTTACCAATTAGGATTGGATTTGGGATTGTTTTTTCAAATCCGAGATGATATGATTGACGCGACACAAAGCAGCCAAGAAGCTGGCAAACCTACACATCAAGACAGCACGAAAAATAGCTATGTCAATTTATTGGGGCTAGAAAACGCAAAGAAAGAAGCAAAAAGCTTGGCGGATTCTATTTTAGAACAATTCAAGGGCTTAAATCCTAGAGCAAACAAAATTTTAAACGAGCTTTTGAGTGATTACTTTACTTTTTAAAGGGATAAGGTGAAACGCATTTTACTTACCAATGACGATGGCTACCAATCGCCCGGTCTTTTGGCATTAAAAGAATCTCTAAGCACACTAGGGCACTTAATGATTGTCGCGCCTGCAAGCGAAAAATCTGCCTGCGGGCACGGAATGACTTTGACGCGTCCTTTGCGATTCGTAAAGCTAGAAGATGACTTTTATAAACTAGAAGACGGCAGCCCCACAGATTGCATTTACCTAGCCCTAAATGCGCTCTATCAAGAGGGATTTATGCCCGATTTAATCGTTAGTGGCATTAATATCGGCTCTAATATGGGCGAGGACATTAGCTATTCTGGCACAGCAAGCGCGGCAATGGAGGGTGTATTGCACGGGATTCCCTCTATTGCTATCTCACAAGTCTTGCGGGATAAAAATCATTTTGGATTTGATTTTGCTCTAGCAAAACAAAGCATTTACAAATTAGCAAAAGCAATCCTAGAAAACGCCTATCCCTTACAGGCACGCGAATTTTTAAATGTCAATATTCCGCAACTTCCGCCCAAAGACTGCAAGGGCTTTAAAATCACAGAGCTTGGAATCCGAACTTATGGCAATGACGCGCATGTGCATCGCAATCCACGTGGAGAGGAATATTATTGGCTTGGGCTTCATCCACTTGCTTGGAATGAGCGCGAAAACAATGAAACTTCTGACTTTGAAGCGACAAAAAATGGTTATGTCTCTATCACTCCTATTACTTTGGATTTCACTGCGAGGAATCGCTTGCGCACCTTAGAAAATTGGGTGAATGCAAACTTGGAGAATGGGGGATTGGCTTGATAAATCAAAAACGTTTCGCTAGAACTCTGCCCTTATTCAAAGAAGAGGGTTTCTCTAAACTCCAAAATGCCAAAGTTTTAATACTCGGCGTAGGTGGAGTGGGGGGATTCGCGCTAGACTGTCTATACCGCACAGGAATCGGTGAAATCTGCATTGTAGATTATGATTGTTTTGAACCAAGCAATCAAAACCGCCAAATTGGCTCATTTAATGGGGTTGGACGCAAAAAAGTTGAAGTCTTGGCTGATACCTACAAAGGAGTGATTGCGATAGATTCTAAAGTTACGCAAGCTTTTATAGATACCTTTGACTTTAGCCCTTATGATATTGTACTTGATGCAATTGATGATATAGAGGCTAAAATCGCACTTGCACTCAAAATCGCAAGCAAATCAGAGGATTCTGATTCTATCAAACCCCTTTTGCTCTCCTCTATGGGAAGTGCCAAAAAGCTAGACCCCTCACAAATCCAATTTGCACCTATTTGGAAAAGCTATGGGGATAAGTTTGCTAGAAAATTTCGTGAGGGGCTAAAAAAACAAAATTTCAAAGGAAATTTTATGGTGGCTTTTAGCCCAGAAGAGCCAAAATGCAAGGAGCTTGGAAGTTTTAGCGGGGTAACGGCTAGCTTTGGGTTGCGTCTTGCAAGCGAAGCAATTACAATTATTTTAAACAAGGAGTAACAATGCAAATTTATTCAAAACCCTTTGATAGCGAAGAAGAGTGCGAAGAGTTTGAGGACGAAGAATACGATGGTTATAGTTCAGACTACGAAGACAGCGATAAATTCCTCTATGACGAAGATGACTATGATAATAGCGATGGCGACTATGAGGACGAAGATTACTAGGAGCTGAAATGGAATCCAAAATCAAAGTAGCCTTAATCCAGCAATCCTACAAAGGCACTAAACCAGCTACACAGCAAGTGAGTGCAAGAATGATTAAAGAATCAGCCAAAAATGGTGCGCAATTAGTTCTCCTACAAGAGCTCCATACCAACGAATATTTTTGTCAGAGCGAAAAGGTAGATTTTTTTGATTATGCCCTAAGCTTTGAAGCAGATTGTGAGTATTTTAGCCAAATTGCGAAAAACAATAAAATTGTGCTTGTAACTTCGCTTTTTGAGCGCAGGAGCGCGGGATTGTATCATAATACTGCCGTAGTCTTTGAACGCGATGGAAGCATTGCGGGAAAATATCGCAAAATGCACATTCCAGACGACCCGGGATTCTATGAGAAATTTTATTTTACACCAGGAGATTTGGACTTCACTCCCATTCCTACAAGTCTAGGCAGACTTGGCGTGCTTATATGTTGGGACCAATGGTATCCCGAAGCCGCGCGCATTATGGCATTAAAGGGCGCAGAGATTCTTATTTATCCCACTGCGATTGGTTGGTTTAATAGCGATAAGCAAGACGAAAAAGAACGACAAAGAGAGGCGTGGATGGCGGTGCAACGCGGACATAGTGTCGCCAATGGAATCCCTGTTGTCGCTATCAATCGTGTAGGTTTTGAAAAGGATAGCAGCGGAGTGCTAGAGGGGATTAACTTTTGGGGCTCTAGCTTTGCTTATGGAGCGCAAGGCGAATTATTAGCACTTGGAAGCATAGAAAAAGAAGAGATTTTATACTTTGAATGGGACAAGCAAAGAAGCGAGGAAGTGCGTAGAATTTGGCCCTTTTTGCGTGATAGACGCATTGATTCCTATCAAGATATTCTAAAGAGATATTGCGACTAATGCAGAGCGACCAAGTCAAATGGGATACTAGACATCAAGAAAATCCAGTCGTTGGAGAACCTTTAGAGATTCTAAAGAAATACATCACGCACATTGCACCAAAAGAAAATCCTAAAGCCCTAGATATTGCGTGTGGTATGGGACGTAATTCGCGCTTTATACGGGATTGTGGATTCTGTGTAGAGAGTGTAGATATTTCGGATTTTGCCATTACTTCTTTGCAAAATGAACGCAACATCCACGCTTTTTGCGCGGATTTGGATACTTTTAAGATTCCACCTCAAAGCTTTGATTTGATTTGCAATAGTTATTTTTTAGAGCGCAGGCTTTTTCCCTTTATGCGTGAGGGGCTTAAAAAAGGTGGAATCCTAGTATTTGAAACCTTTGCCAAAAGCGAGAGAGAATCCCAAAATGCTTTTGCGAGTGATTCTAGTCATTTATTGCACAAAAACGAGCTTTTACACGCTTTTTTGGATTTAGAGATTCTATTTTATGAAGAGACGCTCATTCAGCGCACGCAAGATTCTTTGGCTTTGGTGGCACGATTGGTTGGCAGAGCAAGGGAATGATTATTGATTAAATTTATTTTAAGGAGTAAAAATGCAGCAACAAACAACAAAAGCGAATCAACACTTTCTTGATTTCTTATGGCAGAATCTACCAAGTGTGTGTTATCTCTTTGCTTGTAGTACTATTCCTTCAATGTATTGGTATTACTTCACTTATTCTAGTAATGACTTTGTTAAAAAATGCCTAGAGGCTTTCCTCACTGGAGCTTTATTAGAAATTCTTATTTTATGTTTAGTTTTCTATATTTTTCATAGATTTGCACGATATATCTTATATTTCCTTTGTTTTGTGGGCACATTTTTATTTATAGTAGAAATCTTTTTAGTAAAATATTATTCCGCTCTCATCACACCTGATATTATAGAAGTGTTAGTGCAAACCAATCCAAAAGAAGCCAAAGAATTTCTCATTACCTTTATCAATCTAAAAATACTTGGACTTGTCTGTGGATTTATTTTGCTTAGCTTTGTTTATTTTAAGCTTTTTACCACCAATCCTAAAAGATTCTGCATCAAAGCAAAATGGAATAAAATCTTTGTTTATTCCTTGCTTATAATAAGTATTTTTTTGATTGCCAATAAATCCTATCTTGCTCTTGTAAGACATAGACCCTCATCATTTGAAAATACATTAATGCGATATTCGCTTACACGCATTCCTTATTCCTTGATTCAATTCTATCATTCCTTTAGAGATATGCAAGAAACAATTGCCAATTATCAAGCTATTAGAGAATCTTATCAAGGCAAGATTTCTAAGAGTAAAGATTCTCCTAAGCACATTGTGCTTGTCATTGGTGAATCTGCACAAAGGAATTTTTTAAATGCTTATGGTTATCCACTTCTCAATACTCCCTATTTGAATGCTCTTATAAATAATGTGGGGGGGGGGGGCAGATAGTCCTCTTTAGTGATACGATTGCGCCTTTTTCTCTCACTGCATTAACCCTCAAAACCTTATTAAACTTCTCCAACAACGATAATAATAAGAAATGGAATAATTCTTTAGATATAATCAATCTCTTTTCACTTGCGGGCTATCAAACACACACTTTCTCTAATCAAGAAGTTTCTTGGAAACTACCGGCTTTTAGTTCTATGGCTTTTTTCGCAGATTATCAAACACACTTGAGTAAGTTCATTACAGAATCTGGCGAAATTATAGACAAAAGCAATGGATATGATGAAAATCTTTTGCCTTTCATACAATCCGCCTTGAAGCAAAACCAAGCAGAATTTAACTTGGATATTATTCACTTAGCAGGACAACATCTTGCATACGAACATCGCTATCCTAAAGAGTTTGAGAAATTCAACGCCCAAGACATTCATTATCCCTCTTATATTGATGATAAACAAAAAGAAATTATCGCACACTATAACAATGCAATTTTGTATGGGGATTATGTCTTGAATGAAATCTTTAAAATCTATCAAGAGACTGATGCGATTATTGTTTATGTCAGCGACCACGGGGAAAGTCTCTATGAATACAAAGGCAAATTAGGGCACGGCTTCACTTCAAGATTCACCGCCGAAGTGCCTTTGATTATAATGATGACAGAAGAATTCGTCAAGAATCACAAAGAAACCGCCCAAAAGATTCAAGCAGCCAAAGATAAACCCTTTATGAGCGATGATTTGATTCATCTATTGTGTGGATTGGCGCAAATTAATGTGCAAGATTATGATGAGACAAAAGACCCTTTATCAGATAAATTTAATAATAAGAGAATAAGGCTGTTTTATAAAAAGGCAGATTATGATAAAGAGTTAAAGGGAGAGGTGGCTAAGCCAAATTAATGGAATCTCTCCACTTCAATTTTGTGATTTAAAAAGATTATTTACCGCCAAAGGTAAGAATCGCAGAACCCCAAGTCAAACCACCCCCAAAAGCGTCCAAAAGCAATCTTGAACCTTGCTGAATCTTACCGCTTTCATACAAATCATTCATCGCCATAGGAATAGAAGCAGCAGAAGTATTACCATATTTTTGTACCACAAGAGCAATTTTTTCATTTGAGAAACCCAATGTCTCACCCACCGCTGAAATAATACGCAAATTGGCTTGGTGTGGGATAAAAAAATCAATGTCATCTTTAGACAAATGATTCTTTTCCAAAATTTCTATGACATCTTTGGTTAAGGTTTTGACTGCGATTTTAAAGGTTTCATTGCCTTTCATTTTGATAAACTGCAAATGCTCTTGTAGCACTCTTGGACTTGCCGGACAACGACTTCCGCAACCCGGCGTCATTAAAAGGTCTTGGTATTGCCCATTGGAAGCACAATGCACATCTAAAATACTAAGGCTTTTATCCTCTGTCGCGCTGATAATTGCAGCTCCTGCCCCATCACCAAACAAAACACAAGTACTTCTATCTTGCATATCTAGGATACTTGAAATTTTTTCTGCTCCAATGATTAAAATGTTTTGATGCGTTTTAGATTCTATTAGGGATTTTGCAAGAGAAAGCAAGTAAATAAATCCACTACAAGCTGCCGAAATATCAAAGGCTGGCTTATTAAGAATCCCTAAATTATTCGCAACCACACACGCGGTAGAGGGCATACAAAAAAAATCTGGAGAAATCGTTGCGACAATTACCGCGTCAATCGCATTCACATCAATCTTCGCCCTTTCTATCGCAATCTTTGCCGCCTTTGTAGCCAAATCACTTGTCGCTTCGTTATCCTCTGCAAATCTCCTTTCTTTAATGCCTGTGCGCTTGGTAATCCATTCATCACTTGTTTCAACTATTTGGGACAAATCATCATTTGTAATGATTCTGCTAGGAACATACGCGCCAATAGAACTTAAAGTTGCATAGATTGGTGTTTCCATTGATTCTCTTTAAATTTTATATTTCTCCAAAGCGGCTAGGATTCTATCATTGACATTATTTTCAACCGCTAAAATCGCTTGAAATACTGCATTTTTCATCGCTTTTGCATTACTTTTACCATGACAGATAATGACATTACCATCTACGCCTAGAAGCGGTGCTCCACCATATTCTGCATAATCAATTTGCTTTTTAAGTTTTTTAAACACATTTTTCATAAACAATGAACCAAAGATTCCAATAGGAGAGGATTTAATGTATTTTTTCAACAAAAACACAATAGAATCTGCCACCCCTTCGCTTGTCTTTAGCACAACATTGCCCACAAATCCATCACACACAATCACTTCTACATTGGCGTCAAAGATATTATTGCCCTCAATATTACCAATGAAACTTGGGTGTTTTTTCAAGAGTTCAAAAGCTGCCTTTGTTATTTCATTGCCTTTGCACTCCTCCTCACCATTTGCTAATAAGCCAATCCGTGCCTTAGGATAATTGAGAATCGCAGTCGCATATTCGTGTCCCATAATCCCAAACTCAAAGAGATTCTCTGGCTTACAATCCACATTTGCTCCCGCATCTACAACGAGGCTTTTTTGTGCGTCAATACGTGGCATAAGTGTGCAGATTGCAGGACGAGAAACACCCTTTAACCGCCCGATTTTTAATGTTGCAAGGCTCATCGTTGCCCCACTATGCCCCGCAGAAACTACGGCGTCTATTTGTTTGGATTTAAGCATTTCAATCGCAACATAAATAGAGCTTTCTTTACGTTTTAAAGCAGAAGTTGCACCCTCTTTCATTGTAATAAAGTCTGTGCAATGCACGATTTCTATTTTTTGCTTATATTCCGCAGGGATAAGCGGAGCAATGACTTGCTCATCTCCTACAAGCACAAGTGTAAAATCACGTTCTTTTAGTGCTTGCAAAGCACCTTGCACGAGTGGAGAAGAACCAAAATCTCCCCCCATTGCATCAACGGCAATTCTCATTTCAATATTCCGAGTTAATTATTTTTATATTTTCCAGTAAATTTATTTACACGATGAGGCATTTTCCAAGTTCCGTCTTTATCTTTTACTGGAACTGCCAATGTAATTTTATAATGTGTTCGTCTTTTTGCTGCTCTCGTTTTGCTCACACGTCTTTTTGGTACTGCCATTTTTACTCCTTTTATTCTTTAGTATGATAATCACAACGAATCATCTCTAATTCGCTATGCAAAATTTCATCAAAATCAATTAAGCCTTTTTCGCATTCTACTATTTCTTCAAAATGCTCATTGTCCAAATTTACTATTACATCACTAAGATAAAACTCCAAAGTTTCCTCTAATGTCTTAATATATTCTTCTCCGCTAAAATCACACACAAGAACTATTGTTCCGCTTAGGATTCCTCTTAGCTTCAGTAAATTGGGGTGGCTTTTATTATAAGACAAAATCCCTTCTAGCTTTGCTTCATCTTTTTCAATGCAAAATGGAATCTCTTCTCCATTTTTACAAGATTGAAAAGCTTTTGCAAAAGCTATTTTATGCATTAATTAGCAAATTTCTTTTGTTGCGAAGAAAAATGCAATTTCTTTTTTCGCGTTTTCTAGGCTATCACTTCCATGCACTGCATTTGCGTCAATACTCTCTGCAAAGTCTGCGCGGATTGTGCCCGGTGCTGCTTCTTTTGGATTGGTTGAACCCATTAATTCGCGGTTTTTTGCCACTGCGTTTAATCCCTCAAGCACCATCACAACCACAGGTCCGCTTACCATAAAATCTACCAATTCACCAAAAAATGGGCGGTCTTTATGCACAGCATAAAAGTCTTTCGCATCACATCGGCTAAGTCTAATCTTTTTCATTGCTGCGATTCTTAAGCCATTGCTCTCAAAACGTTCAATGATTTTCCCAATGACATTTTTTTTCACTGCATCAGGTTTAATAATGGATAATGTTTGCTCCATTGCTACTCCTAAAACCCAATTCTTTGGGCAAATATAAAATATAAGGGGATTATTATATTAAAAATAACCTGCATTTTTTATTAAATGATATTTAATTTATTCCTAATGCGTCCTTGCGAGATTCTATGCAATAAAATCGTGGCAATCTATAATTTGGAATCTCGCCTTTGTAGATTTTATGTTTGCAAGATTATGGATTGCTTCGCTTTGCTCGCAATGACGCGGTAATAGAATCGCAAAATCCAAGATTATAGATTCGCAAATGTGGGTCGGTTGCTTTCGCAACAGACGCTTTGTTGCTCACTATGTTCGCTCCTCGCAATGACAACAACTAAATGCGTAATAGTTACTCTCCTAACGCCTCTTTGACAATTTTTATCAAAGATTCTATCTCGTATTCTTGAATCTTGGATTCCATAGCCTTAAGATACCCCTCAATGTTTTCTTGTGTCAGTCTATGTGTATTCTCTCTAATTGCGTCTAGCTGCATTGAATTCATATCAATATTATAATGTGTTAAGTCTTTATAGTTTGCGATTTCATCTGCATAATCTAAGTTATCAAACCCATAAAGCGTGGCATTAGGATATTTTTCTAACTCTAAAACAAACCATGATAAAGTAGATTGGAATTGCAAAAAATTACCTCCAAACCTACTATTTAACTTATAATTCAAACGACTATAAGGTGGAATCACGAAATAAAATCGTGTTTGCTGATTTTGCTTCACAAACTTTAAAATATTCTCAGTTATATTCTCTCGTATTTTCGCATTTAAGTCCTCTGCAATGAAATTTTCCTTAAGATTCTGAATTTCGTACTGGGATAAAATTCGCAAAGGTTCTTTTAGCTGTTCGTGATTCTTAAACTTTACCCAATTCTCAATTCCTCCAAATCTTCCTATGTAGTCCTTAAAATCAATCCAACGCACGATGGAATCCTCAAGTCTTGCCCCACTATCACTCTTGCCTACACAACCTTTATCTTTTGACCATATAAGGGAACATACAACAAATCTATCATTGATATAAAAACTAAAATCATCAGCATTAGAATCATTGTATAGCTTGATTGGCATATCATTTCTAGTCTGCACACTCACCAAATAATCCAAACTATATAAAATCTGTTTAGGTGATTGGTGCTTAAATAAATATTCTAGCACTACCGCCCTTTCATTAAAAGTAGAACCACTCAATGAAATATTTACCCATTCTCCCCCTAGCTTTTTCTTTGCCTCTTTCGCTGAAGTGTTTTCTAGCATAGAAGTGCCTAAAATATATGAATCAAAATGATAATGCTGGATAATTCCCCTAGCTGCAACCCGCATATCATCAAAAAAGGTTATTTTCCTGAAATAAGGTTTATGAAAAATCTGTGCAGGGTCATACAGATAGAGATTAATGACAAGAAGCACAATAAATGGTATAGGAATCAACGATGCACTAACAATAAACCCCCTCTCCCCAAGATTCTTATTTAAAATACTTTGACTCCATTTATTTTTAAGATTCCACATATTCTTTCCCCTTAGAAATTGAAATAAATAAATTCTGTGTAGGGTGTAGAGGCAAGCATTATGAGCGAGTAATAGAAAAATACTCCTGTAAGAATGGCATTCCAAAGATTAGGTGAAAACCGCTCTAATCTTTTGAGAGAATTACTAAAGCACAAGCACACGATAAAGGCTAAAATAATATAAATCAAAGTATCATTGCGCCCATCAATGTTTGCAAGAAGCTTAGGCAATCTTATTTTTTGCGGTAACTCCACCCACACAATCCCAAACATTCCCTTAAGCAGATTGATTGCCCCTTGCACATTTTCACTCCTAAAGAATATCCAAGTGCAATTCAAGAAATTAAAGGTTACAAACCAACAAAGCACTTGATAGACTTTACTCTTTAAAAATCTTGCACTTTGGAGTTGGAATCTCTCTAGGATAAACCCATAGATTCTATGCACACACATCGCAAGCCCGTGCAAACTCCCCCATAGAATAAACCCAAACCCTGCTCCGTGCCAAATACCACTTAAGAAAGCCACGATGAAGAGATTCCTAAGGGTGAAGATTTTGTTTAAGATTGCATAAGATTTAGAATCTTGATATTTCTTGTTTTGATTTCCCCCAAGCGGAATATAAAGATAGTCCTTTAAGAATCTCCCTAAAGTAATATGCCACTTTCTCCAAAACTCACTAATGTTTAAAGACTTATAGGGAGAATCAAAATTAATAGGCAGCATAATCCCAAAGAATAATCCAAGCCCGATTGCCATATCACAATATCCGCTAAAGTCAAAATAGAGCTGAAAGGTATAGCTCAAAGAAGTCGCCCACGATTCAAAGATATTGAGATTCCCTCCTTGCTCTACGACTGCAAATCCTGCATTTGCCCACTTAGCAAAGGAATCTGCAATCACGACTTTTTTAAAGAGTCCAAGTGAAAAGATAAAGATTCCCTTTGCTCCCCTCTCCCAAACTTTAGAATCAAAACCTTTTGCAAACAAAGTATGGAATTGGGGCATCATCTCTTTGTGATGCACAATAGGACCTGCAATGAGTTGAGGGAAGAAACACACAAACAGACAATAATCTAAGAAATTTAATGCTTTCCCTTCCTCTTGCAAATCTTGCGTATCAATTCTTTTATAACAATCCACCAAGAAAGCAATTTGTTGGAAGGTAAAGAATGAAATCGCTAGAGGCAAAAGAATGTGTGGCAAGGGAATATTAAAGTCTAAAGAGAGAATCTTAGAGAAAGCATTGAAATTCTCTAAGAAAAAATCAGTGTATTTAAAGAATCCAAGTAGAGCGAGATTAAAGACAATGCCAAGGATTAAAAAGCATTTGGGATTTGTGGGGGTTTTAGAGGAAGTGGGATTTAAAGGATTTGGATTAGAAAGAGAAAAGGAATTGTTTGTAGGAGAAAGGGATTCTACTAAAAGATTATTTTGCCCCCCCCCCCGCTCAATTGACAAAGAAACCCTAGAAGGCATTACTGCAAAAGTATTTAGAATCTTTTTTCCAATGATAAAATTTACCCCAATGCTCCCCAACAACAAAAAGAGATAAGAGGGATTCCAAAAGGCATAAAAGAATAAACTTCCTAGCACCAAAAAGACTTTTGCAAGAAAATCTTGCTTGCAATATCTTAAACAATAAAATCCTAAAAGCATCAGAGGTAAAAAACCTAAAAGAAAAGGAAAAGAGCTAAAAACCATTTAAAGCCTTTGTTTATGAAATATTCTTAAAAAGCAAAGAAAAAAGATAAGAATTATAGCAGATAATGGGGGGGGGGGGGCAAGAGTTAAGCTTAAAGATATTGGAATCTTGCCTTGTGTCATTGCGAGGAATGAGTAAAGCGAATGACGAAGCAATTTGTAATCTTAAAATTACTTGTAATATTCCATTTCAGTCATTGCGAGATTCTATGTGGCAATCCATAATGTGGCATATCTATCATTTGATTATTTGTCATTGCGAAGCCTTTGTAAAAGGCCGTGGCAATCTATAATAAAAGAATCTCACAGATGATTTTGTGATTCTATTGTTTGATTTACTTCAATGCAAGATTATGGATTGCTTCGTTACTCACTATGTTCGCTCCTCGCAAGGACAAAAAAGCAAAATTATAGGTTGATAAGATTATAAATTGCTTCATTGTATTGCAAAGAGTCAGACGAAGCAAAAAACAAAATCTAACGATGAGACAATTTGCAATATTTAAAGAGTTTGTAAAGGCGGAATCTTGAGAGAAAAATTTATTTAATTGCAAATCTAAAAATAGACGAAGCCCTTAGAGCAAATCTCGCCACAAGGCGAGAAGAAGACTTATGCCATAATGTTAAAGCCATTAGAATAGTCAGCAACTCCTGCTTGTTGTTGTGCTTGAGCCTGTGCTTGCGCTTGGGTATTTTGCTCGTTTTGAACCCTTGTATCTTGGGCTTGTTGCGCTTGTGCAGAATTTTGAGATTCTGAACTACCATAATTTGAATAACCTGAATAACTGCTAACACTTGTAATATCCATATTAACTCCTTTAAATTTTGTCAGTATTATAATCAAATTTTGCAATACTAAACTTAAATTTATAAATTTAATACACCAAACTTTGTTGTAACAAATCTAGCATTTTAATTTCTTTCCCAAGTTGCCTTTGGTAAATCACATAATTTGCCAATACTTTTTTGCCATATACTCGCGATTCCTCATAAGGAATCATTTCCATACTATACCACGGGTCTAGGGGATTTTGTTTCTTAAACAAATGATGTTTTCCAAGCAATCTACGCGTAAAGCCCGGTCCGCCATTATAAGCATAAGCCACGAAAAGCGGGTGATGAAATTCCCGCACAAGAGGACGCGTGAAATATTCCGCATAAGGCACATTCACAGCGGGGTCAAACATATCAAAATACCCCACTTTATCCTCTTCTTTTAATTCTTTGGCGATTGCTTTGACATTAAAAGGCATTAATTGCATCATTCCTAACGCATAGGAGGTTGAAATGGCTGTGGGGATAAATAAACTCTCCTGCCTTGCAAGCGCATAGAGCAAGGCTTGCTTGTCTTGCGTAAAGCGCGAAAACACTTCCTTATAAGGCATTAAGAAATACTCTGTATCCTTAGAATGCGTAAGCCAAATGAAATGTGGCTTTGTCTCATCACTATCCACTCTTGCAAGTAATTGTTGGCGACGAGAATTTGCGTCCTTGCCTTTGAGAGATTTAAAAGAATTGCGAATGTGCTCCCATTCAAAAGGATTCTTAAAATTCCAACTTGCCTTTTTTTGCTGTGTGGGAATATCATAAACAAGATTAAATTTAGGTTTAGCTCCCGTTATTTCAAGGCTTGCAAGCACATAAATATCTACCATTTTAGAATCATTGAGAGTTTGCAAATATTGTTTATCTTTGCTTGCCAAATACGCCCAAAAAGTCGCACGATTCCTATTAAATGCGTGCTTTGCTTTGTCTCGCGAATACACAAAATAAACTAACGCTTGCTCATTTTTGTGGTATTTCATTGCATTTAATCCAAGATAAAATGCAATCTCCGCGTCTAATGAGCCTAGCACTTCCTTTGGTTCAAGTGCAGTGAGAGAATGATTAAATTTCTCTAAATAAGTATTCATAATCATACCCTTAAGTGCGCGATTAAAGGTAGCATTATGTTCTTTTAGTAGTTTGACAAGCGTTTCTTTTGAAATCGCAAAGTTCAAACGATTGCGGTAGTTTGGTGAAATCGCAAAATAAAAATCTCCAAAGGTTTTTGCGTCTTGCGTGATAAGATGAGAAAAGGGGTCTTTAGCCGCTAAAATTTGCAGATTTTTAGAGAGTTTTTGGTTATGGGGCTGCACATTTTGTGAAAGCTTTTTCAATGTTTTTTTGTCTAACGATTCTGCCTTTTTGGTTGTCAATGCGAGTGCGATACATTTGCTATCTTCTTTGAGAAGTTTTTCTAAACTCATTCGCTCACAAATTGTTTTACGCGAAAGCGTCTTATTACTGCCTTTTTTGAAGTAGAGCCCAAAAAGTTTTGCATTTTTTTTCACCGCAAGGTCATAAGCCTCTTTGGCTTCTTTTGGGCTAATGTTTTGTTGCAAAAACAACCAAATATAAAAATCGCGCGAAATCCCAGCGGGCTGCTTTTTGAGATAGTCTAAGGTAATGCTTTGGTTTAAAGTCGTCTTAGTGTTTTCTTGCTTGGCTTTGGTTTTTGGTGTTTTGGATTCTTTCTTGTTTGTAGTTTGTTTTGCTTGCGGACTTGAAGTTTGCTTAGAATTCGGCTTGTGCTCTTGTGTGTTTTGCGCAAAAAGCACGCCGATAAAAATTAATAAAAATAAAACATTTTTCATTCGTTTCCTTACAATGTTATAAACTATTTGCCAATCCAAAAAGCAATCTCACCACAAATAAATCTATAAATTTTAATACCAAAATCACAAGGATTGGCGCAATATCAATGCCTCCAAGAAGCGTAGGAATGATTTTGCGAATCTTGGCATACACAGGCTCTGTTAGCTTATAAAGAATTTGCACGATAGGATTATAAGGGTCTGGACGCACCCAAGTAATAAGAGCCGCAATAATCACAACCCAAATATAAATATTTATTACCATACTTAAAATTTGCGCAAGAGCTTCAATTAATGTACTCAAAACCATTTTAACTCCTTACAATATCTTTCAAATAAAAACGCAAAATCGGGAATAAATCGCTCAATTCAGGACCATGTGCGAAACCCGTGAGTAAAAAGCGTAAAGGCTTAAAAAACTTCTTACCCTTAAGGCTGCTTTTTTCCATTGCAAGCCCTTTGAAAGCGTCAAATTCGCTTCTTGTCCAATCTTGTTGTTCTAGCATTTCTAAAATAACTTTTTGCAGGCTCACAATTTCCTCTTGAAACTCCAAAATTTCCTTACTTTGAGATTCTATCTCTTGCGCATTTTTTTCAATTTGATTGAGAAGCAATGCTTTATTAGCAAAGATTCTATCAACTTTTTCTCTCATTTCATTTAGAGTGCTTGCTTCTTGCAAATAAATTTTTGCCAATGCGCCAATGGTGGAATCTTTATAACCTAGAAGCACCGCCAAATCTTGCTCATTGAATCGTTTGAAATGCTCACGATTTAAGAACTTTAGCTTGTCAATATCAAAATGTGCAGGGGCTTTTGCAATCTTGCCAATCTCAAACCATTGCAAGCACTCTTGCAATGTAAAAACTTCGCAAGGGGTTTTGTTGCCCATTAGAATCAGATAATTTACAATGGCTTGCGGTAAAAACCCGGAATCTAGCAACCATTGCACGCTAGAGGCATTGTCGCGCTTGCTCATTTTTTTGCCCTCATCATTAAGCAAAATAGGCAAATGGGCAAATTTTATTTCTCTATCATAATTCAGACTTTTGTGGATTAACATTTGTTTAGGAGTGTTGCTGACATGGTCTTCACCCCGCACGATAAAATCTATATCATAGAGCATATCATCTACCGCGCAAGCGAAATTGTAAGTCGGGATTCCATCTTCTTTTAAAATCACGAAACTATCTATTTCATTAGGTGCAAACTCAATTTCTCCTTTGATGCAATCTGTAAATTTCATTTTTGTCTTAGAGCCACGCAAGCGCACGACAGGCTTAGGATTGCTTGCCTTTTCTAACTCTGCCCAAGAGTCTTCATAACGAAAAGCCTCCTGCCGCGCCCTTGCTTCCTCGCGTTTTTGTTCTAAAAACTCTTTCGTGCAATAGCAATAAAACGCATCACCTTTGGCAATCAAATATTCTGCAAGTTGGCGATGACGCGGGAAGTTGTTGCTTTGATACACGAGATTATCCCAAGTGATTCCAAAGAGATTGAGCAAAAACATAATGTCCTTATCTTTGCCCTCAATGTTTCTTGCCGTGTCTGTATCCTCAATGCGCAAGAGAAATTTCTCATTTCTTTGCTTTGCCAAAATATAATTAAACACCGCGGCACGTAAATTTCCCGTGTGCATATCACCTGTTGGAGAGGGAGCAAATCGTAGCATTTATCAACCTTATTTCATTCTTTAAAAAGATAAATAGCGCGGATTTTAACATAAGTAAGATGATAATTGGCAAAAATCAATAAGGATTTTTGTAATTTATTGCGTTAGGATTCCTTGCGTGATTGCAAGAATAGACTTCACGCAAGCAAAATTGAATTATTTGCTTAAAAAGTATTTAGCTACTTCCTTAAAACTCTATGATAAATCCCCTATCGAGCCCTGCTAAATCTTGATAAAACGCAAGCGATTTATGGGGCAAGGAGCGCAGATAGGATTCCACACTTTCCCTCTGATTACAGCCCATTTCGCAGATAAGAAACGGAATCTTGGAATCCAAGCCAAGCTGGATAATATGCAACAAAACCTCATCGCCTCTTTTACCACCAAAGAGGGCTGCTTTAGGCTCAAATCCAAGAGATGGGGGCAGAATCTCACCCTCTTGAATATAAGGCGGATTCGAAAGAAGCAAGTCAAAAGAAATTTTGGATTCTTGATTAAAATCCAAATAGGCACTTCTATGCAAAGTCAAGTTATCTGCTTGAAATTTCACTTTATTCACATAAGCGTTAAACAGGGCTTCAGGAGAAATATCACTTGCGTGAATTTCTAGCCCGCAATCTTTAAGCAAATGTGCGAGTAAAACACTGATTGCGCCGCTACCAACCCCAATTTCTGCGATTTTAGTGCAGGATTTATGCGCGATGAATTCTAACGCCTTTTGCACTAAAATTTCAGTCTCTGGTCGTGGAATCAACGCGCCATGCGAAATGTATAACTCCTCTCCATAAAAACTCACGCACTCGGTTAAATATTCTATGGGCTCATACAGACTTCTGCGCCGAATCAATCTTTTAAAAGATTCCAACCAAAAAGAATCCAAGATTGTTTCAAAATTACAATGCAAAGCAACCCTAGATTGCTTCAACACAAATCCAAGCAAGATTTCAGATTCCAAAACCGGACGTTCTATGCCGCATTCTTTTAGTTTTTTTGCCCCATATTCTAAAGCTTGCTTAATATTCCACACAGAATGGTCTTGTGATTTCGTATTCATCAAGCTTTCTGCGCCGTGTTGGCAAGCCTCTCACAGCCTAATGCGATGAGTCGTGCCATTAAGGGTGGGTGGCTATAATAAAAACGCATATACAAAGAATGCGCTAGAGGGAAAGAATTGTTTTCTTTGATGAGCACCAACAAAGCATTTGCAAGGGATTCTGGACTTGTCAAATCCGCACCAAACTTATCAGCTGCAAATTCATTTTGACAGCTTCTCCAATTCACGAGAAGCATAAAATAAAACCCAATGGGCGAGCTTAAAAGCAACAAAAACACGATAAGCGTATGCGCACTTCTTTCTACATTTGCACTGACAAACAAAGATTCTGGCAAATTTGCAACCACAAACAAGAGTGCGCCAAAGAATCCAAGCACCAATGCCATCATTTTATAAATATCATAATGCTTAAAGTGCCCCAATTCGTGCCCCAAGACTGCAAGGATAGAATCGCTAGGGATTTTTTCTAACAAAGTATCAAACAAAATCACGCGTTTAGCGCGTCCCAATCCTGCAAAATACGCATTTAGTCGTCCATCGCGCTTAGAGGCGTCCATTACAAACACGCCTTTGCTTTGGAATCCCACACGATTTAAGAGCAAATGAATGGATTCCTTTAATTCTGCATTTTCTAGCGGAGTAAATTTGTTAAATAACGGCGCAATCAAAATAGGATACAAGAAATTCACCCCGACAATCAAAACAACCCCAAAAACAAAAACATAAATTTCCCAAGAGCGCACTTCTAAGATAATCCAACTAAAAGCAAAAATTAAAATTCCTCCTATTATGAGTAATAAAGCAAAAGATTTCAATGTATCTAGGACAAAGAGCTTTATGCCACCCTTGGCAAAACCATATTTTTTGTCAATCACTAGAGTTTGATAAGCTTCTAAAGGCAAGCTTACAAATGCCTGAATCACAAGGAAACTAAGTACGAAAATGACGGATTTTAGAAGCGGGGGAAACTCTAGCAGAGAATCCAACATAGAGAATCCAAACAAAATCCAAAAACTCACCAATAAATAGTCTATGAGGATTCCACACATTGAAATTTTTTCGCACACACTTGCATAATCCGCTGCCCTCAAGAACGCGCGAGGCTCTAAAATATAGGGGGACTTGGTTTTCTCCTGCCTTAAAAAATTTAGTTGTAAGAGCGATAAAAGGAGTTTGGGAATACTAAAAAACAAAGCATAGCAAAGAATCAATAGCATTGAGTTAAGCCTTTTTAGGAAATAAAATTTCAAATTTTTGCGCATTATAACAAAAAGTATGCCTAAAATTATTGTTTAATAATGTATAATTTATAAAAGCTTACATTTATAATATCTGGGATTTGATATGGGACTCTTTGAACGAAATGATATTGCGATTGATTTAGGCACGGTGAATACTATCGTGCGGAATAATATGGAAGAAACATTATTTTGCGAAGCTACTTGTATCGCACTTGAAAACAAATTTGCCTCCCGCCGTATTATTGCGATTGGCGATGCAGCTAAAAAGATGTTAGGACGCGCGCCAAATGAAATAGAAGTCATTAATCCACTCTTACACGGGGCAATTAGTGATTTTGAAACAACCAAAATCTTTATGCAAGCAATTTTGCAAAAAGGCGGGGCAAATTCATTGTCTCCTCGCGTTGGCATTAGTATCCCTCAAAATCTCACGCAAGTCGAGCGACATTCTCTTCACGAAGCAACAATCCTAGCAGGAGCAAAAGAGGTTTTATTGATAGAAGACCCCTTTAGTGCGAGTGTGGGAGCGGGGTTAGACATTAGCACCGCACGCGCAAAAATGATTATTGATGCGGGGGGGGGCTTGGTAGAAGTCAGTATCATCTCTCTAAATGGATTAATTACGAGTGCTTTCACCAAAGAAGCGGGGGATTTTATAGATTATTCTCTTGTAGAATACTGTCGTCATAACAAAAACATTGGCATTAGCAAAGAAATGGCAGAGAATCTTAAACGTAGAATCAATGTCTTTGAAAAAAATCCCGTGATATACATTGGCGCAAAGAGTCTTGCCAATGGTATGCCCATAGAATGTGAATTAGACTTAGAAGAGTTTAAAAGTGTCATCTTAAATAGCATTTACAAAATTAAAAGCGTTATCATTGAGGCGATTCACAATGCCCCACCACAAATCGCACCAGACTTAATTGAAGATGGCGCAACGCTTACCGGAGGTTTAGCTTTAATTCCGGGTATTCAAGAGTTTTTAGCAAAAGAACTCAATATGACAATCCACCTCTCGCCAGACCCGCTTTTGGACATTTCCAAAGGCGTGTGGCAGATTATGCAAAATTATGAAATTTATGAAAAAAGTTTATAATGGGTTCTCCTTGCTTCCTTGAAAATATCCCAACTCCAAGAGGAATCCAAGCCTTTTTGAGCCGTGCTCCACTCAATATTGCCTTTCACGCAGGAGGAGATTCCAAAGAAACAATAGAATCCAATCGCTCCCTCTGCATTGCGCCCTTTCCCCTCTCATCGCTCGCCTATTGCAACCAAGTGCATAGTGAAAAGATTCTCAAGGCAAATCAAGGGGGATTACTAGGTGATGGCGATGGAATTTTGCTTGCGCAAAAGAATCTCATAGGACTAATAATGGTAGCAGATTGCAATCCCATTTTACTCTTTGATATGAAACATCAAGTTTTAGCATTACTGCACGGCGGGAGAGCGGGCTTACAAAAGGGCATTATCCCTAACGCGCTAGCGCAAATGCAGGCAGAATTTGACACGCAACCTTTGGATTTGTTTGCCTATGTCGGACCCTCTATCCGCGTATGTTGTTATGAGGTTGGCGAAGAAGTCTTTAGCGATTCTATCTTAGAAGCAGGCAAAATCGTGCGTGAGAAAAAAATTTATTTGGATTTGATTGCCATTATTCAAGCACAATTCCAAGAAGCCAACATTACAAATTATCATCTCTCGCCCCATTGCACTTGTTGCGCTTCTACTTATTTTTCTTATCGCAGGAATCCCCAATGCGGACGCTTTGGATTATTTGCTTATTTGACTTAAAATGCGATTCGCTTTGTCTATGCTATAATCTCTTATCAATTTTCAAGGAGTTGCCTCTATGATTATTATTCCTGCAAGACTGAAATCTACGCGCTTCCCCAATAAAGTCCTAGCACAAATTCACGGAATCCCAATGATTGTGCGCACCGCAGAGCTTGCAAAAGCAGTCGATGATGTCGTAGTCGCGTGTGATGAGCCTATCATCGCGGAAGTTTGCACGCGTTATGGTGTGCGCTCCGTCCTCACAAGCAATACGCACGAGAGTGGGACAGATAGAATCGCGGAATGCGCACGCATTCTCAATCTCCCCAAAAAGGAAATTATTATCAATCTGCAAGGAGATGAACCCTTTTTAGAACAAGAAGTGATTTTGCGTTTAAAACATTTAATGGAGGGGGAAGCAAAAAGTCGTGGTGAGATTCCGTTTATGGGAAGTTGCGCTAAGCCAATCACCAAAGAAGAAGCCGATGACCCCAATCTCGTTAAGGTTGTGCTCAACGCTAAGAGTGAAGCGATTTACTTTTCACGTTCCAAGATTCCTTATGACAGAGAAAACATTATGGAATCCAAACAATACTTGGGACACTTAGGAATCTATGCTTTCAGCGGTGAAAGCCTGCAAGCCTTTTGTAATTTACCCAAATCCACTTTAGAATCCTTAGAGAAACTAGAGCAACTCCGCGCGATTGAACATTCTAAAACAATTGTAATGGCAAAGGTAGAATCGCAATCTTTTGGTATTGACACCAAGGAAGACTTGGAACGCGCCTTGAAATTCTTTGCCAAATAATCAAATTATCTTTGCGCAATTTTGCAAATCGCCAATCCATTATTAGGCTGTCCTTGCGAGCGTTATTTATAACGCGTGGCAATCTATAATACTGCAAAAATGAAATCAGAAAGTGCAGGATTCTAAATTATAGATTGCTTTGTCATTGCACTCCTCGCAAGGACGCAGTAGAAAATGTCATTGCGAGATTCCGTAAAGAATCGCGGCAATTATAAAATTATCAGTGATTCTTTCATAAGAGTATCAAAATCTTGCTGGAGCTTTAATTCTTAAAATCCTTAGATTTCGATAGAATCGTTCTACACCGAAATGAGCTTTTTTGTCTATTTTATAAGAGAGAACTTGTAAATAATTTAGAATCTCTTGTTTTGAGATTCCGCTTTTGTGTGCCGCTTTGACTAGCAAAAAATGTGGAATCCTCACGTGCTTTTTATAAAAAGCTTGGATTAATTTTTGATAAAACACTTGATTCTTTTTGATACACAATCTCCCAAAGACAAAAGGCAAATGCTCCCTTTTTACCCAAAATTTACCCAAATCTATATAATCTTTTTTCTTTTCGCTTTTTTGTTGCAATACTTCTACAAGTGCTCTATCTCCAATCAACACGCGCCCTTTTAATCTCAAAACTTTCAAAAGAGCATTGGAAGTCGCGGATTGGTAATCCTCGCCCCTCTCCTTTGGCAAACAAATCACACTCAAAACCTCTTTACGCGCCACGATTCCAACTTGTGAAGCCTTGAAACGTTCTTTTCTCGCCCTTAAAGCAGTGATAGACGAAACAAATCCCGCGTCAATGCGCCCAAATAAAAACTCACGATTCAATTTAGCAGGATAAGATTTTTTTTTATTATAGAAAAGTTGGAAATGCGATGGCTTCGGATAAGAACGCACAAAAACTTCAAAAGGTAAAAGATTAAGATAATCAATTTTGCCAAAGCGCATAGAATCTCCTCAAAATTTCTCATTATTTTACCACTTATTGATACTTTTTGTCATTTTTTGAAATTTAATCTCTTTATAAAGTAATGTTTTAATAAAAATACTATAAAATAAAAAACTAATCACAAAACAAACTTAGGAAGTTTTCAATGAATCCTTTACTTTTAGAGACTATTAATGACCTCCCGCCGCTCCCTAAAACCGTTATGGAGCTACAAGAATATGTTGATTCTAGTGGGGCAGATTTAGAGATTAGTAAGGTAGTTGCAATTATTTCTAAAGACCCCTTGCTAATTGGTGAGCTTCTACGTCTTGCAAACTCTCCATTTTATGGATTTTCTCATCAAGTTTCCACTATCCAACAAGTCGTTTCTTTGCTCGGAATTAGTAATATTAAAAATGTCGTTCTAGCGAACTCTATTCGGTCTAACTTCTCTATTGATGTTTCTCCTTATGGGCTAGACACAGGGGTTTTCTTGGCAAATTGTTCCAATGAGGTAGATTTCATCTCTACTTGGCTTCAAGAGGAAGACAAAGCACTTTCAAACGAATTAATCCCTTGTGCAATGCTCTTACGATTGGGAATGATTCTGCTTGCTAATATGCTTCTAAAGTCTGGCAAAGACAAAGAATTTTTGCAAGAAAACCAAACCTATAACTTTCAAAATGTATCCGAATTAGAAAACCAATATTGCGGCATAGACCACATATCGTTTTTAGGATTCTTATTTAACCATTGGAAGTTTGACGAAAGCCTAATCCAAAGCATTACTCACATTGAAAACCCACACGCTGCGTCCCAAGAAATCAAAAAGAATGCCTATGCTTTAGCAGTTACAAACTGCCTTTTTGAGCCTTACAGACCTCTAAGCCCTTTTAATTCCAAAAAAGCTATCGCCTTGATTAATGAAGCCACCAATCAAGGAGTGGATTTTAATATGGGAAATTTCTTGGCTAAACTTCCTCAAATCGCCAAAGATAACCTAATGAAAGATACAGACGAATAGAATTTAATTTCTAGCGTCTGCTAGCACAAAAGCATTTAAGACTTTTGCCCCTTTGGATTCCAAGAATCCCTTTGCCTCTGTCAATGTCAAACCAGTGGTAACAATGTCATCTACTAGCACGATTTCCTTGCCTGCCACTTCGCGTTTTAGACAAAAATTGCGCGGATTTGCTTGACGAAACTTCAAGCTTTTTCCTGCATACGATGCCAAATTACGCGCATACAATGTCCGATAGAGTGGCTTTAACCCCGCTTGTTTAAAATAATACAACAAAATAGCATTGTGCGCGTAGCCTTGCGCACTCACTTTATCATCAACCCCAACCGCATAGGCTTGAAAGGGAATCTCCAAAGTGTCCTTTAAATATTGGCTCGCTCTCTTTGCCAAGATTCCATAGACTTTACTGCCAATGACTTGATATTTAGAGTGCAACAAATATTCAATCTCGCTAAATGTGAAAAAACTATACACTTTCAGTGTTCCAAGCTCTCTACATCTTGGAGTAATTTTAATGCTCTGCAAACAATCTTTACAAAGAGTAGAAAATGTCCAATCCCCACAAAGCAAGCAGCGCATTATGCGTGAATAAAATCCACGATTTTTGCGGTGATTGTGGATTGTGGCAAATGAGCGGGCAAAAGTAGCGATTCTATTTCTAATCGCATAATTGTTTCTTTTAAACGTTCTTGAAGCTCAAGGAGATAAGGGATTCCACGTTTTTCTATTTTATCCTCACTCTTAGCCTTAAGCCTTTCTTGTAAAATCTCTCGCTCTAATTCCAATAACACCACTTTGTCAGGCAAGATTCCCCTTGTAGCAAAGAGATTAAAACTTTTCAAAAGCTCAAAATCAAAACCTCTCGCATAAGCCATACCAGAAATCAAACTGCGGTCACTAATGATGAATTGATTCCTATTAGGTTGCAACACTTCCGCACTATGTTCTGCCCTATCGGCGAGAAAGAGCAACATTTCTGCTTCCGCACTCAAAGACACAGAATCGCACTCAAGCAGAATCTTGCGAATTGCCTTACCTATTTCTGTCGCCCCGGGCTCAAAGGTAAAAATTGCTTCTTTAAAGATTCTTTTTAAAGCAGCAATCTGCGTGCTCTTACCACTCGTATCAATCCCCTCTATTGCACAATACATTTCAAACGCCTTTGGGCACAGAATCGCAAGGCTTGGATTCTACATTATCAAAAATAGGCAAGCTAGCAATATAGGCTTGGACAGAGCTTGGCACTAAATGCGTAATCGCACCTCCGTGCAAAAGAATAGAACGCACCACCGTAGAGCTAATAAAGGCATTTTGGAGTGAGGGCATTAGATAAATCGTTTCTAATTCGCGATTCAAGGACGCATTCGCATATCCCATTTGCAATTCGTATTCAAAATCACTCACCGCCCTAAGCCCACGCACAAGAACTTTTACTTGATTTTCCCTAGCAAAATCTGCAATCAAGTTTCCAAAAGGAGACACACAAACTTGACAAGCAATATCTTTGGACTCTTCTACTGCCATTTTCACCATTTTAACGCGTTCCTCAAGCGAAAATAATGGATTTTTACTGCTAGACTTCGCAACTGCAATAATCAATTGGTCAAAGAGCCTGCAAGCGCGTTCCACCACATCTAAATGTCCATTGGTAATGGGGTCAAAAGTGCCGGGATAGACTGCGATTTTTGACATTAAGCCATACTCCAAGCAAGTGTTTTTCCAGCATAAAGCGGGACAATTCCCTCAATGCTTTGTGGAACTATCATAGGCTTCTTGATTAGCTTGATTTGCTTGTCTGTTGCGCTGATTCCATAGATTCTTTGTGCATTGGTGCTGACAAATTTTTCTAAATTTTCTAGGCTTTTATGTGTTTCAAAAAGTGTCGCAAGGGCAGGCAAAAGAATCGGGGAACTAAAAATCCCCGCGGCTCCTTTTGCGTTTTCTTTATTGATTTGTAAATGGGGTGCAGAATCACTCCCAAAGGAAAATTTCTCGTGCGCGCTCAAAGCCACTTGCAAAAGTGCATCTCTATCCTTTGGAGTTTTTAAAATTGGCTTGCAAAAGCAATGAGGATTCAGCGCACCACCAATCACATCATCTAAACTCAAGCTAATGTGGTGCAAAGTAAGCGTAGCATAGAGATTTGCGTATTTTTCTACCATTGCGAGTGAGCGTCTGTCGCTCAAATGTTCAAAAATAATCTTTAGACGCGGGAAAGTTTCTGCAAGTCTTGCAAAGACACTATGAAACTCCGCCTCACGCTCAAGAGAGAAACCATTACTTTCTCCATGCACGCTTAAAATCATTCCTAATTCTTGCGCAATCTCTAAAATCTCCAAAATTCGTGTATTGAGGATTTCGCTTACACCATTTTCACTTCCTGTTGTCGTGCCTTTAGGGTAAAGCTTGAGAAACAAAATGCCACATTCCTTTGCTTTTTGAAGCTCCGCTCTGTTTAAATCCTCTGTCAAATATAAAGACATCATAGGATTAAAACTTTCCTTGCCGCAAGCCTTTAAGATTCTTTCCTGGTAAGCGAGTGCAGCCTCTACATTGACAATAGGAGGGTTAAGATTGGGCATTACGAGTGCTCTACTAAAGCTTTGTGCGCTATATTTTGCAACGCTTTCTAAAATCTCCCCATCACGCAAATGCAAGTGCATATCAAAGGGAGATTGTAAAATGATTTGTTCCATTTTCATTCCTTAGAAATAGAGTCTAACAATCCTAAAAGTGCTTCTCGATAAGTTGCAACAGCCTCATCACTCTTAGCCTCAAAACGCGTTACTAGCACAGGAGTAGTATTGCTCGCACGCACAAGCCCCCAACCCTCTTCAAAAATCACGCGCACGCCATCAATAGAAATAATTTTAACGATTGGAGGGAAATTTGGGGGGAGCTTGGAGGGAGATTCCAAACGAGCCTTGAGCTTTTCTACTAAAGCAAATTTTACTTCCTCATTTGTTTTGATTTTTATCTCATCTGTGGAATATAGTTTGGGTAGAGACTCTAACACCTTATCAAAGGTTAAACCCTTTGTTTTAAGCAATTCTAGCACGCGCAATGCCGCGTAAGTTGCATCATCAAAACCGAAATATCTGTCATTGAAAAAAATATGCCCACTGACTTCAAACGCCATATGTGCGCCACTTTCTTTTAGCTTCACTTTGAGATTGCTATGTCCTGTTTTATACATAATGCTTTGCCCGATTTTATCAATGCTTTCATACATATTTAACGAGCATTTCACCTCACCAATCACAATAGGATTTGGAATCGTATGTGCAAAAATAATCGCAAGCTCATCGCCTTTATAGACTTTTTCGCCCTCTTGTGTTTTTTTGATAACTGCTAATCTATCGCCATCGCCATCAAATGCAAACCCAATGCCTCCTTTTCTTGCAACTTCTTCTTTAAGTTCTTGCAAGTTTTTTTCTTCGCTAGGGTCTGGATGGTGGTTTGGAAAATTACCATCGGGATTTAAAAATAAACCCTTAAACGCAATGCCCAAACGTTCCAAAATCCGCGTGATTCCAATTCCTGCGATTCCATTCCCACAATCAATAGAAATAGGCAAATCCAAGCCCCTTAAGTGTTCAAACGCTTTTGTGAGATAATCCACATACAAATCTAACGCATTGAGTTTCTGTGGCGTTATATTTGCTGGAATCTTACAAGCAACTTCTTGATAAGAAAGTGCGTAAAAATCCCTTTCTAGTGCGTAAATTTCCTCCCCAAAAAAGGGTTCTTTGCAAAGCGTGATTTTAAAGCCATTGTATTTTGGGGGATTGTGTGAGCCTGTAATCATTACACTTCCATCAAGTCGCAAAGTCTGTGATTCTGTCTTAAACTCACTATAAAGAGCGAAATAACCCACAGGCGTTGGAATCATACCCAAATGATACGCGACTGCCCCACTTGCAAAAACTCCTTGACAAAACCAATCAAAGATAATTTCTGAATGCACCCGCGCATCGTATCCCACACCTAAATTTTTGCCCCCTCTTTTTTGCAACTCTAATCCCAAAAGATAACCAATGCGCACGACATTTTCTTGCGTTAAATCCTCTCCATAAATCCCACGAATATCATATTCTCTAAAAATCGCTAATTTTTGCATTCTTCCCTTTCCTCCAAATTTCCCAAAACTTCTCTTCCGTCAATATAAAGCGCGCTTGCCTCTTTGGCATATAAAATCAAATTTTGCGCCAAAAACTCTGGTGTTTTTGGTATTTTAAACACTGCAAAGTCTGCTAGATTGCCAACACTCAAAGTGCCAAGTCTAAAAGTCGTATTCAAAAATGCGTTGCGCGTTACGCTAAGTAATAATTCTCTCGCAAACTCCTCTAATGACTCGCTAGGATACGCAAAGAGAGCGATTTTTAATTCATCAAGCAAGGAGAGGGAGTCATTAGAGCTTTTGCCATCTGTGCCTAGACAAAAAGGAATCTTATGCCCTTTTAATGCGTTAAGATTCAAAAATTTAGAATTTAACAAACGATTAGATTTAGGGCAGGTGATGACTTTACCACACAAAGCAGCAATGCTCTCTAATACCTTAGAATCCGCTTCTAAGCAATGAACAAAATAAGTATTTTCAATGCCTTTAAAAAATTCTAAAAAGCTTTGTATGTTGTAAAAAGATTGCGTATTACTTCCAAAAAACTTTTGATAAAAATCCTTAAAATACCCTGTGCTAGACTCCAACCATTCCCTCTCCGCTTGAGATTCTAAAAAATGCACACTTAAGGGTAGATTCTCCACCCTAGCAATTTCGAGCACTTTTTCAAGCAATTTCGAATGCACAGAATAAGGAGAATGGATTGCGATTGCTGGAGAAAAACGCTCACTTTGTAGAGATTTGGAATCCCGCAAGCGTGCGAGGAAATTTTGAAATAAAATGTCTAAAGCCTCTACCTTTGTGCCCATAACCTCATTGAAATAAAGCACGCGCAAAGGAGAATTAGCCAAGACTTCTAAATCATACCCATAACTTGAAATTGCGCCTACAAAGCCTACCCCACTTCGGAGAGATTCTTGAATGCCTTGTTGCATTGCGATTTCTAATGTCTCTGCATTCATTAAAGTTTCGCGATTTTCAATGACACTATCAAGCCAATTCCCGAAGTCTCCTAGCCGAAGTGTGCCTTTGTTTTGACTAAATTCCAAATGCAAATGCAGATTTGCCAATGCGGGCGTGAGTGCGCAAGATTCGTAATAATAATTTCGTGCATTAGGATACTGCTCGCATAATACACGGTAAGAATCCACTCTCAAGATTTCCCCTGCCTCAAAACAAATCCCGCCTTTTTTGATGACGCGAAATTCTGCATCACAAAGCACTACAAAATCCGCGCCAATGATTTGCATTACGACTTATCCTCTAGAGGTTGGTTTAAATTAATATCTAATTTGTTATATGGAATCTCAATTCCCTCTGCATCAAAGCGCATTTTAACCTTTTGTTGCATTGTGATATTTGCCTTGAAATAATTTTCGCTCTTCACCCAAAAACGCGCAATCAAATCCACACTGCTAGCATTTAAAGCATTAACACCCACAACAGGTGCAGGCTCTTTTAAAATAAGTTCCTCTTCTTCTAAAATTTCCTCTAAAACTTGTTTGGCTTTCTTTAAATCACTTGTGTAACCAATGCCAAAAATCAAATCCATACGGCGCGTTGCATTGGCATTAACATTAGTAATTGGCGCACTCACAATACTAGAATTTGGCAAGACTACGATTTGATTATCTGGAGTTGTGAGCTTGGTTTGAAATAGGCTAATAGAATCTACTTTGCCCGTAATAGAGCCGACTAGAATCGTGTCTCCTTTGTTAAAATGACGTAAAACCACGAGCAAGATTCCACTTGCCAAATTGGACAAAGAATCTTTCAAAGAAAGTGCAATCGCCAAACCTGCTGTTCCTAAAACGGCAATGATAGAGGTTGTTTTGACGCCTAAATTCGCAAGTGCTGTAATCACCGTGAGAATCAAAACTGCGACAAAGACGACATTTTTTAGAAATTCTCCTAAAGTTTCGTCTTTAGTTGCTTTGATTACGATTCTTGAAACATATCTTGATAGAATCTTAGAAAAATAATATCCAATGATTAAGATAAACAACGCGCTAATAAAGTTTGGCAGAAAACTAAAAAACCAATTTTCAAATCTTTCATAGATTAATAACAACTTCGCTTCCATTGATTGACTCCTTATTCCTTAAGAATGATTTGGGTGAAATCCCAAACACTGCTTGCCATCAACAAACATTTCTTTTACCGCCCCATAAAAAATCCAATCATTATAAGGAGAATCCGGATTGTCCATTATGCAAGTTTCTTTGGGGTCTATCAAAATCAAGTCAGCATCATATCCCTCTTGAATCAATCCTTTTTGCTCAAAGCCCAACGCATTGGCTGGATTTAGACTCAAAATCTTACTTAACTCACTCAATGTCATACGTTCATTTTTGACAAACAATGTATAACACATAGGGACAAAGCATTCAATCATATCTATGCCAAAAGCCGCTTCCTCAAATGCCAAATCCTTTTGCACTTGAGATTTTGCAGACTGCAGAGAAGTAATCAGCTCAATCTCTCCTCTTTTGACACGTTTTAGCAACTTGGCGCGCGTGGATTCGGATTTCAATGGAGGCTTGATTTTGGCTGCGGTGTTATAATGATTGCACAAATCCTCTGTAAGCATTAAGTGGTGAATAGAGGTTTGCAAAAAGAGGTTTGAAATCTTGCTTTTAAATGGTTTGGATTTGAAATCCGTATTTTTCGCCTCACAAATGATTTCTACACTACGTTCTGTGGCAAGTGCCAAAAATATCGCCTTGATTCCCATAAATCTCGCTACTTCACTCATTTGAGCGACTTCTTTTGTCTCGCTTAAAGTAGGAATAGAGGGCAAGCCAAGTCGTGAGGAAAGTTCTCCGTCATTCATCACACCATTTGCGCTTAAGGATTCGTCCTCACAAGAAAAAAACATTGGCACATCAAACATCAGCGAAAATTCACACGCGCGTCTCAATAAATTGCCGTCAATATTGGATTTTGCAAAGATACCTTTCGCGCCTTTTTTATGCAGAATCGCAAGTTCATTTAAAGCTTTCGGATTCTCTGCATTTATGGCGTCTGAAATGCCTAAAATCTGTGTTTTAAAGTCTCCCTTTAATGCGTTAAGTAACTCCAATCCCAATTCACTGCTTGAGGTTGGCTTACAATCTGGAATCAAAACCGCTTGCGAGATTCCACCGAGCGCAGCCTTGTAAGAAAGATTGAGGAGATTTTCTTTGCTTAAAATAGAATTACTCACGCGCGTATTTAAATCAATTGCACCCGGAAGCAAGACTAAATTATTCGCCTCTAAGACTTCTTCTCCACTTTTTGGCATAATGCTCCGCTCTACTGCAATAATTTTGCCTTTCTCAATGCGGACATCACCCCTTTGCTCTCCATTGGCATCACAGACCATCGCACCTTTGATTATCATCACGCGCCCTTTTAAAATTAGTTTGGAAATTATCGCAAATTTAAGCTAAAAAATTAATTTCAATCTTCCAAATAATACTCTATCGTAGAGACCACACGCACTTTCTTAATATGTGGTGTATTTTCATCACGATTCGTAATGCTAAATTGCCCTTGTGTCGCTTTTTTAATTTGACCAAGCTTGCTATTAGAATCTTTGGCAAACTTCTGCGCCGCCTCTCTTGCGTTCAAAGTAGATTCCTCAATCATTTGCGGCTTAATCGCATTGAGTTGCGTATAGCTATACACCACATCATAAGCATTAATATTAATTGCGATTCCCTCTTGCCCAAGCTCGGGAATGCGTCCAAATATTTGTCTTCCAAGCTCTACTTGCTGGGTATATAAAATCACTTCCCCACGCGCAGAATAACGATAAGTTACCTTTCTATCGTCCCCATAATTATTGCTAAGTCTATCCGAAACATTGGGAGAACCGATTGTAATATCTTTCTTGTCAAATCCCATTTTCTCTAAAAACTCTACGATTTTTTTAGAATTGTATTCTACTTGAGTATAAATTGCCTGCAAATCATTGCTTGCGACATTAAACCTAAAGGGCAATATCATCACATCGGCAAAAACTTCTTGCTCGCTTAACCCTTTGACAACCACGCTACGTTCGCCTGCACGCAATTCTTGGACAACAGACTTCGCACCTATGCCAAACACCACGCTACACACAATCAAACAAACACCCAAAGCTAGACTAGAGATTCTATCCATTCGTTACTCCTTCTTGGAATCCCAAACACAGATTCCAAATATTTACCAAATTAACTAATTTTCTTTCAAATAAACCTGTGCCAATTTGCAAATGCGTTGAAAGATTACATCAAAATCCACCCCATAGGCGCGACTATCTCCAATTGTGGTGAAGAAATTTGTATCCCCAATGAAACGTGGAATCAAATGCAAATGCAAATGTTCTGGAATCCCAGCACCCCCTGCGCGCTCAATATTCATTCCTAGATTAATCCCTTGCGCTCCAAATTCTTTCAAAAGTGCTACGCTCTTATGTGCAATCTTTTGTAAATGTAACCAAATCTCCATCTCTAAGAGTTCTGGAGAATTTGTATGCGTATGAGGAATAATGAGAAAATGTCCGGGCGTATAGGGAAACTTATTCATCACACAAAAGACTTTATCATCGCGATAAAAAACACGATTGGCAAGGTCTGCTTGTTGTAGATTGGGTAAAGAAGCAGAATCCCCTGCTGCATTAGAGTTTAGAGATTCTACATCAAGGGAAGATTGCACCCCCTTAGAAACCGCACAAAAAACACATTCTACATTCTTTTGTGTGAAATAACCACTTCTCCAAGGCGCATACAAATATTCCATTTATCCCATATCCTTATTTTTAAATATAACTTGGTGCGTCATTAGCAAAAAGAATCAGATTGCCATCGTTTGTGGTAGTTTTTAAAATATGTTCAATATGTGCCTTGTCTTTAAGGACAATTTTTTGAGGCTTAGAGATATGCTTACGCAATAATTTTGAATTGAGTTCTCCTGTAATAATCGCTAAATCAAACACCTTATCAATCGCTTCAGCAAGTGCAATATTAGCCTCTTTGGAGCTCTCAACAAGACCGGGTGTTACAATGACTTTTTTGCCTTTATGCAAAGAAGATAGACGAATCGCCTCCAACATTCCATCAAGATTCCCATTGTAACTATCATCTAAGATGACTTTTTCATTCACGATAATCTTGCTTAGGCGATGATTGATAGGCTCTAACTTCTGCACCCGCTTGACTAACTGCTCATCACTGACACCCAAGTCTTTTGCTACTGCGATTGCAGCACTAATATTAATCACATTAAACGCACCTAGAATGCGGGTTTTAAATTCTAACTTTTTACCCTTAACTTTTAGGGTAAAACTCGTTCCCTCTAAAGTCGCGACAATCTCACTTGCATCACGAGGGAAATTGATGATTTTAACGAAACTATTAGCGGGCTGAACATTACCCTCATAAATATAAGCACGGCTCAATGCCTTGCTTTCTAAAATCTCGTATTTTGCGCTATAAATATTTTCTATACTCTTAAAATACTCAATGTGTGCCTCACCAATTTTTCCAACTACTGCAATTTGCGGCGAAAGCAAATCTACAATCTCTTTAATATCCCCTGCCCCTCTAGCTCCAGCTTCCACGATATAAATATCTGTTAAGGGGGAAAGATGCTGATTCACATCTGCGATGATTCCTGTGAGCGTATTCACGCTTCTTGGTGTGGCATAAACCTTGAAACTCTCTTGCAACATTTGGAATAAAAAGTTTTTAAGACTTGTTTTGCCATAACTTCCTGTAACTGCAATAATTACGAGATTTGGCATACTCTCTAGCTTATCCAAAGCAAGTTTTTTATAGCGACTCAACAAGATTCTTTCTATCAAAGACGAAAGCGCGATAGAGATAAAAAGCGGGAATAAACGCACGATTTGAAGCCAAAACGAATATTCCTCAATCCTATAAATCAACAACGCATTAAACAAAATAAAGGCAATATAGAGGCTAAAAAATCGTAAAACTCTACTTGTAAAAACGAGCCGCTTATTAAGATGAAAAGCCCATATACCCAATAAAATCAGGTAAAGATATAAACCAAGATGAAAATAAAGATTATTTGGAATCAAAATAAAATAAATCACAGGTAGCACGAAATAGAACAAATGCCATTTTTGTTTGTGATGTCTAAATAATACGCGCGTGATTTTGTAATGATACCACTGAAGATTTATCATTACATAATAACCTAATGCGATAAGAAAAATCCAGCGGGTCGCCATAATAAAAATATCAATGCTTTGCAAAAGAAGTCCTTAAAGAAAAATTACGCAATTCTAGCGAATTTTAGATAAATTTTATTTATTTTTGGTGTTTAAATACAATTTTTCAATCTCTTGTGCGCCTTTTAAAAAGAAAAAATGGTCGCCCTCTAGCACAAAAAATTCAGAATTTTTTATCAATGTGTGGATTGTTTTTCCTGATTTTAGAGGGGTTGCAAGGTCGCTTTCACCCCAAAAAACATAGCTTGGATTCTTAAATTCTGCAAAAACACTTGAAAAATCCTCATCTACAACATTTTTAAAAGTCTGATACATCACCTCGTCCATATTTTCTACATCTTTAGAACGCAAAAAATGTTTGAAGATTCTGCTAAACTTGGGTGCGCATTGATTTAGAGATTTAGCAATCGTAATTTTAAGGCGCACTTTGAGACTTTTTGGCACTAAAATCCCTGCACTGCTCAATAAAATCAACTCCTTTGGCTCTAATAAAGTCGCGACTTTGCCTCCAAAGCTATGCCCCATAATCGTGCAATGATGAGGATTGAGCGAAAGTTGTTTGCAAAAAATCCTTAAAATTTCGGCATAATCATAGGTATTAAGCGCAAAAGGAGGAGTGGGGGAATTACCAAATCCCGGCATATCAATATAGTAATGTTTAAATCCTTGAAATAGCATTCCAAAAGCCTGTTTCATCAAAGCTTTACTAGCTCCCCAACCGTGTAAAATAACGAGAATGGGCGCACTTTCTTCATTGGATTCTTTTATCTCATAAGAGAGTGTAAAAGTTTGTCCTTGATACTCCAATCTCTTTTGCGCCACTATTTGCCTTTTGCAAATTGAATCTGGTGTAAAAATTCATAGGCAACGCGTATTTCATTTGGCTTTGGAAGTGCTTTAGAGAGTTCTTGTAAAGCACCTTGAAAGTCTTTGAATAAATAATTTGCGAGACTTCCCGGTATTGGATTAATCTCATTGAGATAGCATTGATTGTCTTTGACAAAAAAATCACAACGAATCAAAGCACCCTCAAATAAATTCTGATAAAGTCTGCTAAAATTCTCCTGCAAAGAGGATTTCAAATCCTCGCTAATCTCTGCTTCTTTTGCATTTCCTGTGCGTGAAAAGTCTAAATATTTTTTCTCAAAGTCTAAAAATCTCTTCTTTTCTGGCTCTTCAATAAAAGAAAACTGCATTCCCTCTTTAGATTTAAAACCTGCCAAATTATACTCTTTAATCCCCTCAATAAAAGGCTCAATGAGGACTTTCTCATCAAACTCAAAGGCAGATTCTAACGCATATTGCAGTTTTTCTTGTGATTCTACAATGCTGATTCCAATAGAGCTTCCAAGTCTTGCAGGCTTAATAATCAGTGGAAAAGTCAAACCCTCCGGCATAGGCTCTTCACGATAAAGCACACGATATTCAAGGCTTTTTACTCCACGACTTTGGGCTAATAGCTTCGTCAATTCCTTGTCAAAACTCAATACACAAGCAGGATTGCGCGGACCAATGTAAGGAATCCCATAGAAATCTAATAAGCTTGCTATGCTTCCGTCTTCTCCATCTCCCCCGTGAATCAAATTAATCAAAATCGGTAGGTGCAGTGGCTTCTCTCCAAAGAATGTGCGCAAATAAAACCCGTCTTTTTGGGGGTAAATTCTCTGTGCTTTTGTATAATCTTTGGAGCTAAAAAATTTGGATTGCATATTTTGCGCTGGAATCAGGTAAAAATTATGCGAGGAATCCAAAAAGACAAAATGCTTCAACTGCGGAAACAGCTTTTTAATCGCAATCGCACTTACGATACTGATTTCGTGCTCATAGGACTTTCCGCCAAATAAAATACAAAAATTCACAATACTTCCTTAAAATAATAAAATTTCAAAATCATACCAAAAGTTTAGACAAATTACCACTGCGCCCTTGCAAGCTGATTAATTGGTGTAGCAATCTATTAAGATTCGTCTTTGCGAGCAAATTTTAACTTGCGGTCAATCCATAATCTCGCACTGCCAAATCAGCTAAACACAAAATCGCAGATTTTATGCACTTTGCCTTTGAGATAAAGCCTCTGTTGGTATTCTCTTAGATACAAATCCTCTTTGCTTGCAGGATTAAAAAGGCAAGGATTTGGAATCTTGCCAGCATAAAACAAATAATAAAACATTGCTGCCATTCCCGTGCCACACGCAAGTGTTTCGTCCTCTACCCCACGTTCAAAGGTACGCGCAATCACTCTATCTTGCTCTATACTAGCGATATTGACATTCGCATTGTATTTATGACGCAAAAAACGCAAGTCCTCCTTGCCCAATTCGCCCTTTTTCTCACAAACCAAATGCGGCACTCCGGTATCAATTAACACCCAAGTATTCCCAAACTCGCAAATGTTTTCTTGCAATATCTTTACTCCGCTTAACGCACTCTCTACTTCCTCGTTTTCTATGGTCGCGTCAATCACGCCCGCAAGTGTTAGGAATCTCTGTTTGACGCCTGCGATTCCTAAATGATACGCATACATTGCCGCTGCACGACTTCCGTTACCACACATTTGCGCCACACTGCCATCACAATTATAAAATTCCCATTCAAAATCATATTCCAAGTGTGGCTTTAAGATAATCAAACCATCTGCCCCCACCCCTTGATGACGATTGCAAATTCTCTGTGCAAGTTTATCAAATGCGTGCTTTTGCGCACCAAAAATATGCGTGATGATAAAGTCATTGCCACTTGCGGAATATTTGCTAAAAAACATAACATCTCCTTGAAATTTAATCTCTACATTGCTTTTGGCAATACATAAGGTTTCTTTCCTTAAAATATTTAGTTTGCGATTCTATCTATTTGTTTGCTATTATTATAGCTAGATTTTCTCCAAAAGGATATTTATGGAATTTTTTCTCGCTTTTGTGGGTTTTGCTTCACTGATTTTAATCGTCTATCTCCTTTTAACAGACAAAACAACCCCATCTGTCGCATTTATTGTCGTTTCTGGCATAAGTGCGATTCTGCTTGTTTTGCTAGAAATAAACTTTCATCTAGGAATCGGAAGTCTTTTAAAAGAAAAGTTTGACATCGCATATTTTGCGAAGATGGAGAATCCCATTTTTGATTTTAATGCACTCAAATATTTCATTCGGCAAGGAATCAGTAGTGTAAGCTCCACAGCGGTTTTATTTATTTTTGCGATTCTGTTTTTTGGGCTTTTGAATGAAGCAGGCGTATTT
The DNA here is from genome assembly GCF_014799995.1 of Helicobacter sp. Lineage (GTDB taxonomy): Bacteria > Campylobacterota > Campylobacteria > Campylobacterales > Helicobacteraceae > Helicobacter_D. The sequence continues at coordinate 8,373 of NZ_JAAVGY010000040.1, read as the reverse complement.
AATACGATGATTAATTATTTGCTAAAATTTAGCAAAAACAATGTGTATAGTATTTGCATTTTAACGGTGGTTATTTCTGTTGTCGTGCATTTGGACGGCTCTGGAGCTTCTAGCTTCTTAATCGTGATTCCCGCTATGTTGCCCATTTATGAAAAACTAGGAATGCGCAAAACAACCTTAATGACGATTATGGCAATTTCACTTGGAGTGATGAATCTTCTCCCTTGGGGTGGTCCTACATTGCGAGCGGCAACTATCATTAATACAGAAGCAAATGAAATTTGGCATCAACTAATCCCGATTCAAATCACGGGACTTTTCTTGGCTCTGGGTGTTGCGATTCTCCTCGCAAGACAAGAAATCCAAAGAGGAGCGGGAAATATCGCAAGCAACGAGAATTTTCACCAACTAGAACTTGGCGAGCACCACACAAGCAATAGATTCTTTTTGAATATTCTCTTGCTCTTAAGCATTTTAGTGCTTCTCATTGCAAACATCTTTCCGAGTTATTTTTTGTTTATGCTTGGATTTTGCTTCGCTTTATTTATTAATTACCCTAAGTTAGAGGTAGCGCAAAAACTGATTGACAAATACTCCAAGAGTGCGATTTTAATGGCAACAACACTTTTTGGAGCTGGGATTCTTATTGGCGTCTTTGATAAAACCGGAATTATGAAAGTAATGGCAAATGTGATTTTAGAAATTTTACCCGATTGGGCTTTAATCCTCATTCCTCTTATCGTAGGAATTAGTGCCGTTCCTATGGCTTTAATTTTCTGTACAGATTCCTACTTTTTTGGCATTATGCCTATTGTCGTTGGAATCACCTCTGCACTAGGAATTGACCCGATGAGTATCGCAATCATTATGGTTGTCGCTAGAAATTGTGCAACCTTTATTTCTCCTGTTGTCCCGGCAACGCTTTTAGGCTGCGGAATCAGTGGAGTCAGTATCAAAGAGCACATTAGCAAAAGCTTCTTTTGGGTTTGGGGTGTTTCGCTGATTTGTTTAAGCGTGGGGGCAATGTTGAGATTAATCCACTTCTTCTAGTGGAATTGGGGGGAAAGGAGAATCCCCCTTCTTAAATAAAGACTAGCCGAGTAATGCGTCTAAACGACTTTGTAGATATTGTGCATTAAAAGACGCGACATAAAGAGAGGCATTTTCTTTTAGTTTTGCTGCATTTAGTTGGTTGTAGTTTTCTGCCACATCATCTTTCATTAATCCACCCTCTGCGGCTTTTAGATTGACTACTGTGTTCATACTCGCATTAACTCCTGATTGGATTCCATTCATCGCAGAACCAATATTAGCACGACTCATATTAACATTGTTAATAAAATCCAAAATGCTTTGCTGGTTATTCACACTCAATCCCGCAACATTAGGGGCTTGCATATTAATGCTTTCTGTTCCATTGCCGGTTACGAAACTCATTTGCCCGCTAAAAACATTTTTACCATTAAAGATTGCTTGATTCGCCGCATCACTCATTGCTTGTGTGAGCGCATTGGCTTCTCCCTCAATCATTGCCCTTTGTTCATTATTTAATGCAGGATTCCCCAATGCAACAGAAAGTTCATTCATACGCATTGCAGAATCTGTGATATTAGAAAGTGTTGCATCGGCAATTTGCATCACGCCTAACGCATCATTTGCGTTACGGATTCCTTGAGACATTGAATTTGCCTGTGATAAAAGCACATTTGCCAAAGCCAAACTTGCACCATCTGTTGCCTCTATCGGACGAGCAGAAGAGATTTTTTTGAGTGCGTCTTTTTCATCATTTTTTGCTTTGTTTAAGCTAATCAAACTTTCATTTGCGATTTGTGCATTTCCAATTTTCATTTTATCTCCTTAAATAATGAATTTGCATCCTTGCAATTTTTAAAAATTACAAGCACTTTGTGTTCCACTTTTATTTTTTCCCAGAATCATTTGCCATTTTTTGCTCTAAATATTTCGTATGAATCACTCCTCTCTTGAAATCATCGTTTTTCATCATCTCTTGATGAAAAGCAATCGTAGTTTTAATCCCCTCTACGCAAAACTCGTCTAAAGCTCGCGACATTCTTGCGACTGCCTCTTTACGATTCCGCCCCCAAACGATTAATTTGCCAATCATAGAATCATAAAACATTGGTACAACATAACCCGCATACGCGTGGCTATCAAAGCGCACATTGTTTCCACCGGGTGCTATCCATTTGGTAATCTTACCCGCTGAAGGGTAAAATTTCACAGGGTCTTCTGCTGTGATTCTGCATTCCATTGCACAACCACTGAATTTGATTTCCTCTTGCTTTGGCAAACTCTGTCCCTCTGCAATTTGAATCATCAACTCAATAATGTCCAATCCGCTAACTAATTCACTCACAGGGTGTTCCACTTGCAAACGCGTATTCATTTCCATAAAATAAAAATTTTGATTAGAATCTAACAAAAATTCGTAAGTGCCTGCACCCACATATTTGATTGCCTTTGTCGCGGTAATGGCTGTCTGCAATAACTTTTCACGCGTTTTTGGCTCTAATGTCGGAGCTGGAGATTCCTCAATTAATTTCTGATGTCGCCGCTGCAAAGAACAATCACGTTCCCCTACATGTAAAACATTCCCGTGCTTGTCTGCTAGAATCTGCACTTCAATATGCTTTGGCTTGTCAATGAATTTTTCCATATAGATTGTGCCATCACCAAACGCACTAATAGCTTCACTCTCTGCTGCCAAATAAGCATTAAACATATTTTCTTCTTTTTCTACGATACGCATACCGCGCCCGCCACCTCCTGCTGCGGCTTTTAAAATCACGGGATACCCGATTTTTTTGGCTAGTTTTAGGGCTTCTTCTTTGGAAGCAACTGCGCCATCACTTCCGGGAATCACAGGCACTCCTGCATTTTTCATCACTTCTTTTGCCTTGCTCTTATCACTCATTAGAGCCATTACATCAGGGTTTGGTCCTATAAACTCAATTTTATGGTGCTTGCAAATCTCAACGAAGTTTTGATTCTCGCTTAAAAATCCATATCCCGGAAAAATCGCATCTGCGTTAAAAAGTTCTGCCGCAGAAATAATTGCAGGAATGTTGAGATAACTTTCACTAGATTTATCTCCACCGATACATACTTTTGCATCTGCCAAATCCAAATAATGTGCGTCTTTATCCGCTGTGGAATACACTGCGATGGCTTTTTTTCCCATTTCTTTAATCGTGCGAATAGCCCTTAAAGCAATTTCACCCCGATTGGCAATCAAAATGGTTTGAATCTCTTTTGGTGTGTCTTGCATTAGATTTTCTCCACCACAAATAAAGGAGAATTATATTCCACAGGTTGCGCATCACTAGGGATAATTTCCTTAATAATACAATCAAATTCTGCTTCAATTTCATTCATAATTTTCATTGCTTCAATAATTCCCAATGTTTGCCCCTTTTTAACTTTATCGCCTACATTCACATACGCAGGAGTATCAGGGGAAGGACAACGATAAAATGTCCCAACCATTGGAGAATTAATTGTCTCTCCCGTTGGAAGTGGCGCAGCAGGTGCAGACGCAACAGGAGCAATTTGTGGAAGGCTTTGTGAGGTTTGAATAGGTGCGTTAAGGGGTGTATTTTGTGATTCTACAACTACTGCTGTGGCGCAACTTTGCCCTTTTTCAAGTTTAATCTTTGAATTTTCTTGCGAAATACTTAAACGATTCAGATTACTTGCGTCAAAGATTTCTATGAGCTCTTTTATCTCTTTAAAATTCATTTTAAAGCCTTTTAAAAGTAGATTCTCAAACATTCCTTTGGATTTTCCAAAGAGTTTTGCTTGTTTAATCTGTTATAATACCATAACTAATTAAAAAAATAAATAAGGAATCAAATGGGATTAAAAGAAGACCGATGGATTCGTGAAATGGCGCAGAAACACGCAATGATTGAACCATTTTGTGAAAATCAAGTGGGACGAGGGGTTGTGAGCTTTGGATTATCAAGCTATGGCTATGATATTCGCGTAAGCAATGAGTTTAAGATTTTTACCAATATCAATGCAATGGTGGTAGACCCAAAAAATTTTGACGCGGCAAATGTTGTGGATTTCGTGGGTGATGTGTGCATTGTACCTCCTAATTCTTTCGCACTTGCGCGGACGATTGAATATTTCAGAATCCCGCGCAATATTTTGGCAATTTGTCTAGGCAAAAGCACTTATGCGCGTTGCGGAATTATCGTCAATGTTACGCCTTTTGAGCCAGAATTTGAGGGGCATATCACGATTGAAATTAGCAATACTACACCACTCCCTGCTAAAATCTATGCAAATGAAGGAATCGCGCAAGTGTTGTTTTTAGAAGGAGACGCACCCTGTGAAGTAAGCTATAAAGACAAAAGTGGGAAATACCAAAACCAAACAGGGATTACTCTGCCTAGAATCTTGAAGTAGTATTCTTTGCAAAGATTTTTAGGTATTTGGCAGTCAAATTCTGCTTTTGTCTTTACAAGCGCATAAAAAGTTGTGGCAATCTAAGATTCTACCGTTCTACTATTGTGAGATTCTATTCTTGGAATTGTGGCAATCATCGGCAAATTCTGCCACTGCGTCCTTGCAAGCAAATTCGGCTCTTTTGTCATTGCGAAGCCGCGTTAGGGGCTGTGGCAATCCATAATCTAAAGTCTCGCCTAAAGATTCTATTATAACATTTGCTTTTTACAGAATTATAGATTGCTTCGGCTAAAGTCTCACAATGACGCAAAGTCGTAATTTTCGCTTGTGATGACAAAAGTATTTACTACCGCTTAAAAGCTCTCAAAAGCCTTTGGATTTTTCTTGAAACAAGCGAATAAAGCCGAATCCTCAAGGCATACAAGGGATTCTTTGCGATTCTTTGCCGCTCATTCTCCAAGGCTTCTACTAATACATTTGGGGCGCAAAAATCTAAAGTTTGCGGGCGAATATAACGCGGATAGAGAATGTAAGCCCCACAAAGCAGTTCTTCTAAGCTTAATTTGCGATTTCGTCTTGGGCAAGTTTGTTTGTCTTGTGTCAGCCCCCACCCTGCATAAAAGGGCATTCCATAAGTTACAACCCTTTTGCCATATAGCAAAGCCTCAAATCCGCTCAACGAAGTGAGTGTATGTACCTCATCTACGGCTTCTATTGCAGAGGGCAAACTCACATTTTCAAGAATTACATCGCAATACCCTAAAGCAATTTGTGGCTTGATATGCCCTACACGATTGCCGCTTAAGACATCTGGGTGCGGCTTATAGAGGATATAGGCTCGCGGATTCTCCTCTCTTACTTGTCGCAATAAGGAAAGATTGGTTTGACCGGGCGCACCATAAGCTATGGAAGCATCGTCTTCTACTTGCCCGCTGACTAGAATCTTTCGCTTATCCTTTGGAAGCTGGAGTTGCGCGTGGGAGCTGGTATTATATTTGCTGATTTTGTTCTTTAAAATTTGCTCTTTTAGAGCCTCTGCCTCCCGCAAAAGAGAGGGGGAGAATTGCGTCTGCTGCAAGATTGTCTCTAGGCGACTTGGTGCGGTAGAATCAAAGTAGATTCCAATGTCATCAAAGACGAGAGAAAAAGGTCGCGTTAAGTCCGAACCCAAAGAGAGTGAGCGGATAAAGCCATCTTCTACGCGTGTAATTTTTAACTGGTTTGCCCTAGCATAGGATTCTATTTCTGGGAAACTTTTGCGTCCCCAAATGAAAATCTCACTCTTAGAATCCAAACCCTTTTGGAGTGCAGCCTCTAGCGGGCTTCTCCCAATTGCATTAATGAAAATAAGATTGCTTGGGGCATAATTTGGCAAAAAAGGCTTGATAAAATGATGTTTCCAAGCTGAAAAACCAAACAAATAAGCTTTGCACGCAGTTTTCTCATAAAAATGCTTATATTGCTCTATCGTGTGCAAAGTATCTAAAATATCACTCTCCCTCTGATAAATAGGGTTGAAATACCGCGGATAGAGAATATAACTTGCGGCAAAAACCTCTTCCAAGCTTAATTTGCGATTTCGTCTTGGGCAAGTTTGTTTGTCTTGTGTCAGCCCCCACCCTGCATAAAAGGGCATTCCAAAGCACACACATTCCAAGCCCAAGAGCAAAGCCTCAAAGCCCATTTGAGAAGTTTTAGTATAGACTTTGGTAAAAAATTTCAGCAAAGAAATCGGATTAAAGTCCTCTTGAATCACTTCGCAAAAGTCTGGAATCTCATCAAGGGCAATGTCGGATTGTCGTTTGCCGCTTAAAACATCGGGGTGGATTTTAAGATAAATTGCAGCATTAGGATTCTCTAGCCTTGCGGATTCTATCATTTCGCTTGTGCTAAATTCCTCCCCATAGCCATACAATAGGCTAGAATCGTGATTGGTTTGGGCGATAATCAAGATTCTTTTCTTGTTAGAATCCTTTGCAAAATAGTCTTGAGGAACATTCTTAGCGCAATTATACTTAGAAATATTATGCCTCACGATGAATTGCATTGCTTCCCTAGCAGTTGCGAGCAACGCGGGATTGGAATCAAAGTCGTAAGTTGTAAGGAGGTTTTCTAATGTGCTAGGACTTGTCGCGTCATAATAGATTCCAAGCTCATCTTCCACAATGCTAAAAGTGGGAGAATTTTCCACCCCAAGCCCGATTGAGCGAATAAAGCCATCTTCAAGCAATAAATATTTGCAATGGTGTTTCTTCGCTAATGCTATGGCATTAAATCCTGATTTTTTGCGCCCCCAACCATAAAACACAGAATCTTTTGTGATTTTTGATTTTCTTGGAAAAATTGGCAAAGAATCCTTTAAAAATTGATTGGAGCGAGATTTTTGTGGTTGCCAAAAACGATAAAAAGCCCAAAGATAAATATAAGTATTAAGAATCTGCCAATTTTTTAATCGTCGCAAATATGGCATATCATTAAAAAATTCTTTGGGTCTTGTGAGAAATTTTCTTATCTTATTACCTATTGGTTTTTTAATGGGTTTGACACCTTTACCCAAACTAAAAAATCCTGTGTATTCTAAAGGTGTATAGCCATATTGATGCATCAATGAAGTAATCCATTTTTTAAATTCTTGTAATGGGGTAGTAGAGAGCCAAACTTCAGATTTATTTACTTGGTCAAAAGCTTGCATTTTTTCTTTTAAAAGGGATTCATTTGGTTTGCGCCTGAAATAAAAGGCATTCGTCAGCGGACGTGGATGCCATCTATGAAGCAACATCAAGTCTTTAAAAAAGAGGGGTAAGGAATAATAAGCAAGGTATTTCCTAAAGCCCTTAGCATTTCCCAAAAACTGATGACGCACATCAAGGTAATAATCCTCTGGCTTAATACTATGTGGATTGAGCGCAGCAAGTCTATGCAAAAACTCAAAATCTTCTCCCCCATGTCCAAAAAAATCTTCTCTAAATCCTCCCAAAGATTCAAAATATCGCTTTTCTATAATGATAGCGGAACTATTTGCAGAAAGACTCTCCACCCAATGATTTTCGCCTCTTAAAAAGCTAGTCTTTAAACCTTGCAAATCTCTTGTTTTCTCAAAAAACTTCGTTCCCTCTTGGGTAAGATACAAAAAAGGAAGAGAGAGAAATTTCGTATGTCCTTTTTCTAATTGCGATTCTATTTGTCGTAACAACAAGGCTTCAAAACCTGCGGCATAATCCATATCTACATCATAAAAAAATAAATATTTTTGCGTTGCGAGTTTGGCGGCTTCGTTTCTAGCGTGTGCAGGAGAAAAGATTTGTTCGCTTATAAAAGTATGAATAATTTTAATATTTGTATAAGGGCTTTGGAGCAAAGGAGCTTTGCTAGAATCAGCAAAAATCGCTTCAAATCCCTCTTTGTTTTTAAACTTTTCTATCAGCTCTACCGCTCTTTTATAAATAAAAGAATGCTCGTTTTTATAAAATACAGGGATAATAAGACTTAGCAACCTTGCGCCTTTCTAATACTTTTGCAAGAGAGATTATAAGCTTTAAATCATAACAAACCAATAAAAATGTTGAAATTTCCCATTGCAAGCAAATGATTAGAATTTTGAAAAACAAGTTGGATTATGGATTACTTCGGCTAAAGCCTCGCAATGACTAGGAATCAGAGCGTATGCTATTTTGTCATTGCGAGCAAGTTTGCAAAACTTGCGTGGCAATCTATAATAATGCACTTGAAGTAAGTCAAATAATGAATCCAAAATAAATAAGTGAGATTCTTTATTATGGATTGCTTCGTTACTCATTTCATTCGCTCCTCGCAATGACAAGTGAAATCTCATTTCTTTTTCTCCTTAAACTCTTTTCTTAGCTCACGCACTTTTTGAAAAAATTGCAAATAGGCAAATATTCGCCCCCCCCCCGCACAGAATTAGCAGCAATGAGTGCT
>NZ_JAAVGY010000039.1 GCF_014799995.1 Helicobacter sp. | reverse complement strand
TATATCTAAGTTAGCTTAAGGGGAGTTGAAATAAATTAAGATAAATAAAAATAATGGAGAAGTTCATCAGGAATTAAATGATTGGATTATTGAAAATGTTATTATAAGGGGGGGGAATCGTAAGAATACATAGAATTAAAGCAAACCATTCATTTCACACTACATTATATTACGCAATGACAACCCACCATCTCCCTCCTCCTTGACAAATACCAAGTGTTAGGGATTATAATATGCGCTGTGGTTTGTTGGCGCGCCCAAAAACGCACAAGGGCGGCGACAAAGCCGCGCAGACACGACACAAACGAGGTGACAACGATGACATATACGATTATCGAGGTGGAACGCAAAAGCGGCATTCCCTCGCGCAAAATACGCTTTTGGCTCGACAAGGGGCTGTTTCCGCGCATTTACAAAGACAAAAACGGCGTGCGGCTTTTCAGCGCGCAAGATGTCGATTGGCTCTGCTGGATTGAGCTCTATCGCGGGCTTGGAATGAGCATCAAAGACATTGCGCATTACAGAAACCTCGCCGACAAGGGCGATTCAACGCTGCAAGAACGGCTCGCGATTATCCAAAGCCAAAAGGCGAAGAATCTCGCCGAGATTGCGAAGCTGCAAGAAGCGATTGCGATGCTTGAATATAAAGAAAATCTTTATATTGAGCTTATCACAAACGGGAGTGCACACTACAAACCGCGCAGCTTTGGCGAATGCAAGAAGATTCTGCAACAGCAATGCCAAACCAAAAAAAGAGGCAAAAAAGGAGAAAAGAATGCAAAATGAGACTTGCGACAACAAGAGACGCGAGGTGTTGCGCGATGCGCTCACGCTCGCTTTGGGCTCTGGCGCGTTTGGCACGCTGGACGCGCACGAGCAAAGACAAACAAAAAATAAAGGAGAGACAATGACACGATTTGACAGAGGGCTTGCGCAGCTTCAAGCGATTGACGGCGAGGCGGGGCAAAAGGTCATCGACAGCCTCGCGAATATCGCGCCCGATTTGGGCAATTTTATCATCGAGTTCGCGTTTGGCGACATCTACACGCGCGGCGAGCTAAACCTGCAAGAGCGCGAGCTCATCACGCTTTCGAGCCTGCTCACGGCGGGCGGTTGCGAGCCGCAGCTTGAGGTGCATATCAACGCGGCACTCAATGTCGGAATCACGCCCCAAAAGGTGATTGAGACCTTTATGCAGTGCATTCCATACACTGGATTCCCGCGCGTGCTCAACGCGGTTTTTGCCGCCAAGAAAGTCTTTGAGGAGAGGAAAATTGCCTAGAATCTGCCAAAAAATCGTGCAAAGAATCCAATCGGGTGCAAAACTTTGCTTTCTGCTCGCGCTTTCGAGCCTCGTTGCGGGCAACGCGTGGAGCGCGGAATGGAATGCACAAGATTTTGCAAATCTACACAACAAAGGAGAAAATATGAAAATTCTAATCATTGGTGCAAATGGGAGCGTGGCGCGATGGGTGATTGAGGCATTCCTTAAAAACACCGATGTGAATCTCGTGCTGTTCTTGCGCAATGCCAAGCGGCTCGAGCGAATCGAATCGCTACAATCGCCGCGCGTGCAAGTCATCGAGGGAGACGCGACAGACAAAGACGCATTGAAAAAGGCGATGCAAGACGTGAATGTTGTCTATGCCAATTTGGCAGGCAATCTTGCAAAAATGGCGACAACGATTGTCGAGGCGATGAATGAAAGCAAGGTTGAACGTTTGATTTGGATTAGTTCGTATGGAATCTACCAAAACGAATATCAGGAGATTCCAAATCAGGCTTTTGGCAGCATCAACCCCGCGCTTGCGCCCTATCGCGAAAGTGCGCTGATTGTCGAGGGCTCGAATCTGAAATATACGATTATCCGCCCATGCTGGTTTAGCAATGTTGATGAGATTGATTACGAGCTCACGCAAAAAGGCGAAGCGTTTAGGAATCCAAGCGGGCTGATTTCGCGCAAGAGTATCGCGCATCTTGTCGTGCGCTTGGCGCTAGAGCCCGATTTTGGAATCCGTCAGAGTTTGGGGATTAATAAGCCGTAAGAATCCGAGACAACAGACTTACATTTGATTTGTAAGTGTAATGGGAAATATGCAGGTTTAGATATTTAAAGTTTTGATTGGCAATGTTCTATAAAAATTGGAAAGCTTGTTGATTTTGAGCAATAGTTTTAAGCTGATGAATAAACTCTAAAATATCAAAATTTCTAATGTCTAAACCATCTTTAAACTTAATAAACTCTACATAAACTTTAGAATCTTCAAAAATTTTTGGAGCAATGAATATAGCAAAATGTGTCAAAGTCTCGCCCTTATTAGATTCTATGAGGCTTTTTAAATGCCTCGTAATTGGCAAAAGCTCACTATGAACTTGTCCTCTGCCACAAATAAGACTAACTTCTACAATAGATTGACTTTGAAAGTCTTTACAGACAATATCAGGTTGATTACCACTAGCATGGCACTTTGGCAATCCCTCATCATCAATGCTATAATTTGGCATAATCTCTAGTGTGCTAAAGTGTTGCTTCAAAGCAATAGCGGTTAAAAATTCAAATCTCGTAGACTCTGGGATAAATTTTAATACTTCATCTTTACTACACAACCTGCAAGTTAAAATGTGTAATTCATGGTAAATTTGGTCTTTTGTATATTGATTAGCAAATTTTTCTAGCGTTTGAATTTTGAGCGCGTTCTGGCTACTTGGCTTACTAACTTCCTCAATCTCTAAAATCGTGGAATCAATCTCCCCCATATACGAAAAATATAATTTTTTATCAATAAAATTTTTAAAATTAGAATAATTTGCTATTACATACTCAATTTTTGGTAGCTCAAAGGTATTGAAGTCTAAAAATCTCCCGTTCCCACGAAGCGAAATAATACCTGTAATACGCATTTTTCTTATATATTCATCGACAGCTTCATTACAGATTTGGGAAATCTTAAATCGTATTGTGTTGTTAGAATTTAAAATCTCTAAACATCTATCATAAACTATTTCTCGCGGATAGGAGAAACTTGGAATTAATTTTCTAAACTCCAAAATATACGCGCAAAGTGCGCTATAGTCGTCATTTTTCCAACATAAGAAAAAAGGAATCTCTAAGATATGGATTTTTGAATCTCCGATTTTCTCTTTTAAAAGTCTCATTGTATTAAGGAGTAAAAGTAATGGAACATTCGCATTTAAAACACTTCTAAAGGGATTATTGCATTGATATTTCATCATGCAATTTAAAAATATATTTGCAATCTTTGCTTCATTGTTTTCATTTACAGCATCTATAAGTAAATGTCCTGTCTTAGAGATTTTTAAAGGTTCATTCATTGCATAAAAACAAAATCCAAACTCCATAGGGAGTTTATAAAAAGTATCAAAGCGTGAATCCCAACCTCTACTAAACCCAGCTTCTTTATGATTTTGTGGTGAATTGTCTATGATTTCTTGTACTTGGGAATCGGTGAAATATTCATCAGATTCTAAAATATCTTTGAAATTTAGTTTTGCATAATTTGGAGTATAGAACTTATTTTGAATCCAATTAGCGATTATTTCCATAATAATTTCATGTGTTAAGATTCTCTCCTCATAGGGCAATAAAGCTTTGAGGAAAGCAGCTATCCTTTGAGGATTTCTCATTGTGGTGCTAAAAGAGAGAATTTTGTATTGTGCGTTTCTTTTTGACATTGGTTACATAAACCTCCACAGAATCTTTTTTAATGCTATTATCATTAAAACTGATATAATTACTTTGTATAATATGTGTTTCGTATCTATTAGCAAATTTTTCTAAAATCCTATTGTATTTTCTCTTATGACATAAAAGATTACTAATACCCCATTGTATCCCCTTATCATTGAGGCTATTTAAGATTCTATAAAGTTCCATCTCTGAAGATTCACTCCATAGTTTGTTGTATTCGCTATCACTGATGAGATAGGGTGGGTCAAGGTAAATAAAGTCTCCATCGTCCATTTGCACCGATTCTAAAAACTCTGCATAATGAAGATTAAAAAATGAGATGGGAATATCTTGGACAAAGTGGCAATAATCCTTTAATGCTTGTATTACATTTGCATTAAAATCTACATTCCCCACAGGCAGATTAAAATCTCCTTTACTATTAAATCTAAGCATTCGATTAAAACCATAAATGAGTAGCAAATAAAGCCTCACCATATCATTTTTATTTTGATTAAAATCATTCCTTAAGCGTAAATAAGATTCTTTATTGTATTTGGCAAAATATGTCTTTTTAAAAGTCGCTCTTAAATCTAGCGGTGGAATGATATTTTTAATAGAACAAGAGAGATTATAATCCTCTATCACCTGAAACAAAGAATCTAAAATCTTTTGTTGCGATTGAGTTTGCAAAAATAAATGTAAATTGATAAGATAGGGATTTATATCATTGAGCAAATATTGTTTTGCTTTAATGTTGAGAAATGAACTCCCACCGCCCACAAAAGGTTCAATATAGGTTTTTATTTTATTAGGGAAAAGCCTTTTGAGCTGTGGCATTAGCTTATATTTATCTCCTACATAGAAAAATGGGGAGCGGATAGAGTTTTCTTGTATAGTCCTAGAAGTCATTAAAAACACCTACACACAAATATAAACTCTTTATGATTGATAAAATCTGTTTTTCCACTACTAAAAGCTTTGTAGTCAAAGTCAAATATTTGCGTTTTCCCTGCAGATTCCAAAATCATTTTAATTTCTTGTAATTGTATCTTATTCTTGCTTGAGCTAGATTTGGAAGCATAAGTATTATTATAACTCACCACCAATACCTTACATATCTTTGCTAAGGATTTTATCAAATCCCTAAAAACCTCTTTTGCTCCAACCTTGCAGTATTTGCTGATATTTTGTGGCTGCGGCTTGAGGGCAACGCCATAAAGCTTTGGCTTATCATTTTTGGCTAAAGTTTCTAATAAATGATAGAATCGTGAATATTGCCTTGAATTATAAGGAGGATCAATAAAAGCTATATCTATTTGTCTTTTTTGCTTACATAAATTTTTAACCAAAAGATTAGAATCTTGTCGATATATTTCTATCTTTGCATTGCTTGTAATAGGTTCTATCAGCTCATACACAAACCTATCCTGTAAAGCAATATTTTTACGATACGCATCATAATGCCCCACCGTATTTGCGATTCTATCGCTGCTATAAATGAGGCTGCTCAAAAGAATATAAAACTCTTTTGTGTTGATTTGCTGATTTTGCAACATTTCATCTAAATTTTCTCTAATTTCTCCTATGATTCGTGTGTCATTGTGACTAAAAAACTTGCCCCCAAAATGTTCTGAATAATAATTTTTTGGCAAACTCGTAGAATCTAAATTTTGGAAATGCGCTTGAATCTTTTGTAGCTTATCAATATTAAATTTTCCTTGCGCAAAGAATCCTTGATAAATAGCGAAATTAGAGTGCAAAAAATCATTCATCACGAACTGCCCAAATTGTGGCTTTTGCATAAAAAATTCGCTCACCACTCCTGTGCCTGCAAAGACATCAAAAAAGCTAAGATTGCGTGCGTTTGTGTAATCAGAGCTTTCCACAATCACCCTATCAATTTGCTCCAACAGCTTCGTCTTTGCCCCTGTGTAGCGGCGATTTGCAAGCCTCAAGCAGCTCTCCTTTTTTGGGATTTGCAATTATACAACAAATCTATTATTATTCTATAAATATGGCTCTGCCTGAACAAATTCGCGACATTGCGCGCCAAAAGAACGCTACAGCGGCGCAGATTGCGCTTGCTTGGGTGTGTGCGCAAAAGCCCTTTATCGCGCCGATTTTTGGCACAACTAACGCGAGCAGGCTCGAGGAGAATCTCCAATCGAGCGCGATTGCCTTGAGTGGCGAGGATTTGCGCGCCATCAATGCCGCGCTTGGCAAAATTACGATTGTTGGCGACAGGTATAGCGGCGAGGCGGCAAAACTTGTCGGGAAATAGCGCAATCGCATTAGGCGCGCTTTGCGAGGCGCGCAAAATGTGCCGATAATATGGTATAATGCGGCTCTGATTTCTGCTTAAGGAGCTAGAATGCGGTATTTTATCGGCGTGGCGTCAAAGAATCATATCAAGGTTGGTTGTGCTGGGGGGTTTGCGCAGCTCTGCCATGGCAAGGCTGCGCCCCTTAGGCGCATGCGGCAGGGGGATAGAATCGTCTATTATAGCCCAAAACTTTGCATGGATTCTAAAGAACCTTACCAAAAATTTACGGCTTTGGGAACGATTGCCGATGAAAATGTGTATCAAGTTGAGATGTTTCGGGGTTTCTTTCCTTTTCGGCGCAATGTTGCGTGGGATACAATTGCGCGAGAATGCCCGCTTGGCATCGCAAAGATGCATTGCGAATGGAAAGAATATGCGCCAAAATTACGCTTTGGGCATTTTGAGGTTTCAGAAAGCTTTTTTGGGTTTTTGGCAGGGTATATGATGGGAGATTCTTATGGAGAATAAAATATGTCAAAGTTGCGGTATGCCCATAGATTCCGAGGAACAATTGGGGCGTAATCAAGACGGAAGCATAAATCTTGATTATTGCAAATATTGTTATGAAAATGGTGATTTTATAGACAAAGTATCGATGCAAGAATATATACAAATGTGCTCTTTATATGGCGCACAAGCGGGAATGAGCAATGAGCAAATGAGGCAATATTGCACGAAATTATTCCCGACCTTGAAAAGGTGGCAGGGTGATTAGGCAAGATGATGTTTGGAATACTGCATAGAAAATTACTTTTACCTCTTTAAGCTCTATCTTGCAGGCTTGTCAAATCACATTCAAATATTTTGCAACTCAATAACTGATTTGTATCATGGAATCAACACTAAATTGTAACCAATCGCCCCACACACCCCACTCAAAATCTCCCCAAATTCCCCATCGTCCCCTTGACAAACACTAGGTGTCATGCCTTATAATGCCAAAATCTTTTCACAAAGGAGCACGATGCACAATCGGAGAAAATTCCTCAAAACCCTTGCCCTCACGGGCGCGGTCATAGGCGCGGGCGCAATGCCCATATTTGCGCAAAACACCACAAAAAATAAAGGAGCAATAATGAAAAATCAAGTTTGGTATATCACGGGCGCGAGCGGGGGCTTGGGCTTGGAACTCGCAAAATATTTGCTAGAAAAAGGCGACAAAGTCGCGGCGACATCGCGCAAGCTCGCGAACCTCGAGGATAAGCTCGGCAAAGAGAGCGAGAATTTTTTGCCGCTGCAATTGCGCTTTGACAAAGGGCTCAACGCACAGATTGCACAGAATCTCGCGGCTGTGCAACAAAAATTTGGCAGGCTCGATAATGTCGTGAATAACGCAGGTTACGGGCTTTTGGGCTTTGTCGAAGAAGTCAGCGAAAGGCAGCTTCGCGAGCAATTCGAGGTCAACGTATTCGCGCCATTCCTTGTCGCACAACATGCGCTGAAAATCTTGCGCCCCCAAGCGCTAAGCGAGGGCGGCAGCGCAGCAAACATCAGGGCGCGCATCTTCAACCTTAGCTCGATTGGCGGCTTCCGCGTGAGCAACAATTCCACGCCCTATTGTATGAGCAAATTCGCGATAAGCGCGCTAAGCGAGGGGCTGCTGCTCGATGTGGGCGAGTATGGAATCCACACCATCAATGTGATGCCCGCCGGATTCCGCACCGAGTTTTTGGGCGCGAGCATGGTCAAGGGCGAGCTCAAAACGACAGCCTATGACGCGAGGCGCAAGTCGTTTGAGGAACGCAGCGCGGCATATAGCGGCAAGCAGGCGGGCAATCCGCAAAAGTTTGCGCAGATTCTCTATGAGGTTTCGCGCAATCCAAAGCCGCCATTTAGCCTATTTATGGGCGATGCGGCATTCAAGAGCGCGCAAAATAAAATCGCGTGGGTGCAAGAGGACATCAAAGCGACAGAGGCTGACGCAGGCGCAGCAGCAGACTTTGCAGACGCGGGCGGCAGCGCGTTTGATAGGCGCTAGCGCGGCGCGGTAGGGCATGGTGTGGTTTTTAAGGGGCTTTAAAGCGTATGCACGCTAGAATGGGCAAAAACGAGCGGGAGGAGACATGCGCTATTGCCCTAGAACATTGCAAGATTTTGTGCAAAGCCATAGCCCTTTTTCTCCCGCAAAAGACGCGCTTGGGGAGTTTGGGCAAAGCTTGGAATCATATCTAGCGGGCATTGCAGATTCTAAGGGCGAATCAGAAGAACACCAAAAAAATCTTTTGCGCGATTTCTTGAACCAAGCCTTTGGTTATGATTGCAACACGAAAGATAGAATCGATTTGGCAATCTATGATGATTCTGTGCCAAAAGTGCTTTTTGAAGTCAAAAAAAGCGACAATGTGCAAGAATTTGTGAAGCCTAATGCACAAAATCCAAATCTTGAATGCAAAGCATTCTATGAATCCATTCTCTATTTTCTGCGTGAGACCATCACAAATAAAAACAACAATTTAACACATATTGTCTTAACCAACACAGAGGATTT
>NZ_JAAVGY010000038.1 GCF_014799995.1 Helicobacter sp. | reverse complement strand
GGCAAAACTTTCATCACTGCTAATTCTGTGCGGGGGGGGGGGCAAATTATTTGCTTACCTTGCCTTTTTCAAAAAAGTGCGTGAGTTAAAAGGGAAGTTGAAGAAATAAAAAGAATGCAGACTGATTATCATCAAATGGAATCTCACAACAACAAAAGCCAACCTTAAACAAACCTGCAAACTCAAACAAAATTCTATAAAAACAAAAAGAATTAAGTAGATTCATTTAGTGGTTTTCTTGGGGATTTGGAGGGGTAAAAATGGCTAAAAATTAGCGTTTTTGCCACAAAAACATAAAATTGCCACAAAAATTAAAGAACTTTTGGAGAGCTTTTTGGCAACTCCAAACTAAAAACAGCGGAATTATAATTTTATTTTTTACATTTTGTCAAGCACGAATGCAAAAAATCTAAAAAATGCAAATTTTCAAACTCTCCTTATTATAGACATTCTCCATAGCACAAAGTCAAAAAATACACACGATTCTAGCCAAACACTCCACCACAAAAAATTCCAAAATGGAAGTATTAAACCTCGTATTTATGGTAATTTTATCATTTTTTGGTTCTTTGCTTAGTGCTTTATCGTTTTTGCATTTTGCAATTTGTCCTAGAAATTACAATTTGCGCGCACATTTTGCAAAAATTTGAGAAAAATAATTTATTTTATCTGCCTCTTGTAAATCTTAAATTACTTTAAGCTTAAAATTTTCGCGCGCTTGTGTGGGGCGAGAGTGGCAAGATTTGAAGGTGAAGTGGAGGAGCGTTGATTGCTGTGGGCGTGTGGGTGAAGTGAGGCGTGCGGGGATTAGCGAAGTTATTGTTTTTGCTAAGAGATAGAATTGGAAGTGCGAAGTGAGGCGCAGTAGCAAGCTAGTGTGTCGTATGATATTGGCTAGCGTGTAAGCAATCTGCGATGTGCTATTACTCTAAATTTATCGCCTTTTTATTCTGTGCAATTTTTGTTTTAATTACAAATACAAAGGCTTGAGATTCGCCTAATAATAAGGAGTAAAAATGGAAAAAACAAGAATCAAAAACAAAGAGCATTTGGAGCAGATTTTTAAACAATTTGCAGAGAATGAGGAAGAGGAATTTTCTCCTGACTTACTTATAGAGGGAAACTCTGAATTAAGCCTTAAGGACTTGATAGAGACTTGCGAAGTTATTGGCTATGAGAATCTACTATTAGACGATGAGTTTGTGAAAAATCCAAGAAGTCATTGTGATACCTTTTACATTGATTTAATCGGCATTAAAGAATTGAAATTTGGCTCAAATGATAAGTTTGTGTGGTTTATGGGAGGGAAAATTCCTGATGAATTAAGTCTTGAGAATGATGGAACTCTAAGAGTTTGGTTTGATTAAAGCTTGAATAGAGCCTACCAAAGTGGTAGGCTTGATTGAGGTTTTAAAATAAAGGAGTGAAAATGAAATTTAAAGATTTTGACTTTAGAATATGGAATCCCAATGTAGGTTATCTTGATTCCTCAATTTATTATTTTTATCAAAACAAAGCAGAAAGAGACGCAATTTGTGAAATTGAAATATGGACTGGGCTTAAAGATTTAAAAATGTTATAATCCTAATTGCAATCAAATCTCCTCACTCTCTTCCTCCCCATCTAACCTTTCCCACTCAAAGCTTTCTAAATCTTTGTGCTTTGGCAAATCATACCCTAAAGGTGCGAAATCTTTTGCGCTCAATTCCAAAATCCCGATACATTCCTCCTCAAAATCAAGCACAAGAACATTTTTGCTATCCAAGCGCATACTTCTAGCCTTTAAATGCCTATCATAATACTCCACTGCCTTTTTTATGCTCATCTCTCCTATATCTTTAATGGCTTCTGTAATTTCTAGCTCTTTTAGAGGCGTTTTAGTGATTGTGGTTGTCGTTTGCGTTAAGACATTGTAGCTTGTTGTCGTCCTCTCTACACGCAAAATTAGGCGTAAATGCTCTACTTTGATATTTGGCACAATCTTATTGATGAAATTTCCTTGTTTAGATTCTATTACTCTTTGCTTGTTTTGATAATCTTGCATTTTCTCCTGTGCTTCTGCCACACTTTGTGCCTCATAATACGCACTCCAAAGCTCTTTTTGTTCTGCTCGCAGGGTTTCAACTGCTTCTAGGGTTTCTTGGAGTTGCGCCTTTTGATTCCATTTTGCATTTTGGATTGCCTCTTGCAAGGCTTGCGTGCTGTAAGTCTCTATGCGATATATTTTCACCTTTGTTTCCATTGCGCACAAACATTCATAAATCCATAGCACGCTATCGTGATAGTGCATTGCTCTCTCCTCTAGTGTGTAGTTTTCGTTTGTTTGAAACTCGTTCCATACTTGAGAGATTCTTTCTAGCATTTCTATTTCCTCCTCCTCTGTTTTCTCTGTCTTTTTGCGCTTGAAGTCTTTTTTGGTAAGCCATTGCGTATCGGCTCTTAAGCCTTTGTTGTAATTTTTTAGCCTCTCTAAAAAGTCGCTTTGAATCATATAATCTTCTATGGGTTCTATTTGTTCGCTTATGACGCGCTCATAGATTGCTTGTGCTGTTCCTAAGATATTAAAATAGAGTTTGTTTAACTCTAAAAATCCTTGCGTAATGCGTTGGTTGTTGATGCGTCTCTTGTTTTCCAAGCCATCTAAGACTGCCTCTAGTGAGATTCCAGCACTCTTTAGTGGGACTTCGTGCTGCAATGTGTGGCTAAAATACTCCATATTTCCCGCTTCTATCGTGTGTGCTCGTGTGGTAATTCTCTCATCTATATCAAGCTTTTTATAGCTTCCTAAGATTCCTTTGCTTGGGTCATATTCAAGAGTGGGTGAATAGCTTTGCGAGCCTGCATTTTGTGCGTTATAAATCTCTCCATTAGCAAAGATTTCATAAGCATTAAAGATTAGCATATGTGTGAGGCTGTCTCTTTGAGTTTTGGCATTCAAATGGCTTTTAAGCGCACTCGTGGCACTTGCAATTCTTTGTGCTTCTAGGCTTAATCCTATCATCTTATCATAAGCGTGCATTGCATAAAGTGTAGCACTTAAGCCCACAATTGCGCCTGTGGCTACAAGGGTCATTAATACACTGCTGCTTGCTACGCTAAGTGGAGGAAACACTACCGAGATAACCGCTAAGGCTATGCTAAGCAATGTCTTAAAAATGTTCCTACCGCTAAAGATTGAGGACAACCAGTCTCGCTCACTTCGTGCCTTTTTATCTGCATATTCCCAAGCAATCGGGTCGTATTCCTCATATTTGATTCCTAATCCATAACTTTCGCTAATGGCTTGGTATTGTCGTTTTTTCTCTTTGTAGTATCTATCGCGCTTCTTTTTCCATTTATTAAAGGGATTCCCCATATTATCCCTTTAGCTTTAATTAAATTTCCATAAAGATTTTTTGGTAGGGTTTTCCGCTCTCAAAGTCTCTTAGTGCTTGTAGGCGATTTTCCTCTGTTTGAATATCACTAAGTGCGCTTAGGATTTTTGACAGACTTCCTAACTCCCCTAAGAGACACAATGCGCCTAATTGCAATCCTGCTAAAAAGCGTTTTTCTATCAAATCTTGATAGCCCAAAGCCTTTTCAAACACATTAATCGCTTCTGCTTCAAGGATTCTTTGAATCTCCTCTTGAATAACTAAAAAGCTCACGCGCTCTTTAGCGATTTCTAATGCCTTTTTGTCTATATTTTCTAAAATCTGCGGTTTTGTATTAAGGTAGGCTACGATTCCACCCTTAATGCTCTCCTCGTCCATATTCTCAAAAATTGCATTTGGATTTTTACTCAAATAATCTTGAACATAACCATAAATGAGGTTATCGGCGGAGGTTAAAATGTCTTCTTTTTTATCGTTGATTGCTTTTTTAAAATCTATGATTGTAGAGTGGAGGCTCTCTCTACATTCTGCGAGGGCGCAATTTAGTTCGGAATCTTTTTTACCGATAACCTCATTTATGGCTACTGATAAGTTTTCTTTATTTTGCTCTGAAAACTCTTTAGCTATTGCTTCAGAGAGTGTTTGGAGAGGAAGTTTTGATACTGCTTCTTGAATGATTGCATTTCTTTGCTCATTAAAGAGTTTCAAAACTTCCACTTTATTTTGTGTACTTAATTCGTTTGCTTTTGTGCCTAAAATCTCCTCTGAAACTTTATTTAAGTGATTCTGCAAGCCTTGCAACTCTTTGTCAAAAGATTCTTTGAAAGCTCTTTGCAATGTGCTTTGATTCGTTGCAGCTTTGGCTTCTTTTAAAGCTTCTTTCGCTTCGCTTTGCATTGTCTTTAAATCTTGTATCGCCTCATAAAGTTTCATCGGAGATTCCCTTTTAAAATTCTGTCATAATTTGGCTAGGCAAAAAATAGAATGCACGCACGATAATTGCGCCTTTTTCGCTAGTTTTGCTTGCCTTGACATTAATTGTTCCTGTGCTTTGCATTTTGTGTGTTTTGGCACTTGTGTAGTTGCTTTTAGTCGCAAGGTCAAGGTCGTTTGCGAAAAACTCCTCATCGCTTGCTAATCCTACCTTTAGCTTTGTTCCTGCGTCCGCTTCCTCTTGCACCTCTACACTCACATTTAACACTTCCGCACCGCTGGGCAATGCCACTGCGGGATAGGATTGCTCTTGAATCGTCTTGAGGTTTAATGTAGTAACTGCTAGATAGCTTACATTATGCACATTTTGTTTCATATCCTCTCCTTATTCTTTGGAATGCGCAATGCCAATGACTGCAAAGTCAGTATCTGCGTAAATATTTGCTGTGCCCTGTGCCTCAAAGTGTCCCTTAGCGATACTTAAGATATTATCAATTCCGCAGATTGTCTTTCTGCCAATGTCTTGATTGTCATCAATATAGAATTTAGGAGTCTTGCTTCCACCGATGATTAATCCACACGCACCAACTAAGAATCCCATTCCATAAGGTGTGGTATCATTGTAGTAGCTAGGCGGTGTGATTTTCTTGTGATTTTCCAAGCAAATATTCTTTTTATAGCTCTCATCGCTAACCTCACTGCTTACAAGTCCGCTTTGTGTCAAGCTCCAAGTGCCAATCTCAATGACAGGACAACCATCAATCACACCCAAAAATCCTGTGAAGAGGTTGTTTAACTCTCCTCTTTTGTCCATTTTTTGCAATTCTTTCCACTCAAAATCCTCTCTAAGTTGTGCCGCCGCATAAGAATCTAGCAAGATAGCATAATTATACACGCGTGTTTGTAGCCCATTATTGTTCTTTCTTTCTGCTCTTAATGGCTTAATCGGAAAAGCTTTTTGCCCATTGAATTTCTCTCCTGTGCGCGCCATAAAAATTGCTCGCTTGATTGCCTTGACATTGCACACATCTCCCTTTGTGATTTCTCTTGTGCAATCTTGCACACTTGCCTTTGTGGTTGTGTTTTTGTATCCATTTGCCACATCGCACACAACGATATTCGTGCAGTCGTTAAAGAGTGCGGTAGCGATATGATTATCCCTAGATTCTCTCGCCCAAGTCTTTAAGGCTTCTGTGGATTCACGCAAGAAATCAATCTCTTTAATGCTTTGGTATTGTTTGACTTCGGACTTCACGCTATTGCCTAAAAGTTTAGGATACATTGTTTGACTTAGAATCTCAAAGTTATCTAAATTTGTCTCAAAGTCCGCATTTCCCTCTACGCCATCGCCTGTTAATTTTGGTCTTAAGCGCGGTCTAAAAGGGCTTAATCCCTCAATGATATGCACTTTTAGTCCTCTATCATAGCCTTTTCCTAGTAAGGCTTCAAAGGGTGATTCTGCCCAACTCGTGTTTTGAATCCTCTTAGCAATCTCAACTGCTACATTAGGGTCATTTCTCCAATTATCTAACGCAATTTTGTTTAAATCTAGTGGCATACTCTCTCCTTAGTATCTTTCCATAGGATTCTCATCAAATCCTGTTGTCTCATCAGTAGCTTTGTTTGCTACACCCTCTAGTTGTTGCGGTAATGGCTCTTGTGGTTCTTGGCTCTGTGTGCTGCCATAAAGCTCATAAACCTTTTTAAAAAATTCATTTGGTGGAAGTTGCTCTAATTCCTTTTGTGTGCGTGGTGGCAAGTCGTTTTGATAGAAATCCATCATCGCATTAAAGGAGTTATTATCAAGCTTGGATTCACCCATAAAGGCATTAACCGAATCATCAAAGCTTTTCTTGCTACGCTTTTGGTTAATACTAGCTTCTAGCTCTTTCTCTCTTGCTTTTTTGCTAGAGATTCTTTCATTGTAAAACTTATTTTGCATAGGCAAAACTACTTCACGGATGAATGCCTCCTTATTGTCAAGCATTAGCATTTCTTGATTTTCATTTAGATTTTCCGCTACATATTTAGCAAAATCTGCTTCTATGCTTGCTTCATTTTGTGCTAACTCTTGCTTAAGTAAGCTTAGTTCGTATTCCTCTTGCCCTGTATCGTAGGGATTTGTTTCTTGTGCCATTCTACTCCTTTTGAAATTTTGCGATATTTTAGTCATTTCAAATTTTGAATTAAAGGGGTGAAAATTTAAGATTGCTTTTGGATTTATGATTATGGGGTTTTTACAAGAATTCTAAAAATTATAAATTAAACAATCTCGTTTGTGGTATAATCTTGTTGTCGGAGTATTGCGAATGCCTGTAAGCGTTTGGAGATTGATATAGAATTTCACCCCCCCTGTGTTTAACTTATTTGTTAAATTATTGCGTTTTTTAATCCCATTTGAAATGCTGACTAAACATTCTCCATTATCAAAACTTACATTTACAAAATAACCACTATCTCTTAAGTGTTTTAAAAACAAAAATCCATTATCTGCGTCCTTGCAAACCCACTTTAAACGCAAGGTTTCACGCTAAACCAACTTGGAGGGTGTGAAACAAATCTTAATGTTGCTCATTTCACAATTATTTTTCCACTAAATAAGACTGAAAAAAGGTTAAAAGAATTTTTGGTTTTTATCTCTTTTTCCTCAATATCGTAATCAGCCCACATTCTAAGTGTATATAGGTCATTATACAGCTGTTGCTTGAAACCTTGTAGATTATTATTGCATTTGATATAAGAGTGTATTCCTGCAGTTTTTCCTTGCAAAGTGCGATTATTTGGATTGTCGTGTAGTATTTTGTGATAAAGTGCATAATAAAGTCTATTATACATCGTTCTAATGCTTATGGAGTCTTCTTTGTCTTTATATCGTTCCGCAAACTTTTGCATTGCTTGAGATAATTGTTGATGGTCTTGCATTTTAGAGAATCAATACCGAACCAATATATTGATTGTTGGCAAGTAGATTATAAAATTTTTGATTGATATTGTATATTTCATCGGTTGTCATCTCTGGTAAATCAGTATTAAAGATAATATCAGTTTTGCCTGTTTCATCTTTAAACTTACTTAATGACTGAACCTTGCAATCAAATCTTTTTTCAATCATATTGCGGATTTTCTTGATTTCATTTTCTTCATTATTTAAGTCATAATTTTCCATTTCATACGATGTGTTATCATTGTCGGCTCTATCTGAAAAATTCGTATTTAAAATACTATTTTTGCCCTCAATCTTAATCTCTATTATTCCTTGAGTGTTTAAGTTATATGGTGAATAAAGCGTATTTATGGGTATAAAATATTCTTGCTTTGGAGATTCTAAACACAGATGGTCTGACATTTGATAAAATAAATCTTGAGGGAGAGAATCAAACATTTTTCCCTCTTATTGACTCAAATTGCTCTTCTTGTATAGTATGTAATTCCTCTATTTTATTCGCAATCTCATTATAATCCATCTTTGTATTATTTTCAAAAGCGACAATAATGTCAGTTATATAACCTTCTTGTGCTACTTTTTCTAGCATTTGTGTTTGTTTGTTGGCAATTATAGTATTTACAACATTGCCTTTTACTTCCTCCCTAAAACAAACATTTAAAAGATTTTCTAGCTTTTCTTCATTGTTTATTTTAAAACTAAAAGTGTCCTTTCCTTTTTCTTTAATGTTTCCATTAAAGAAATTAATATACCGCAATCCAATTCTGTTTATTTTTTCAATAACATCTTTTTCAATTATTGTCTTAATTATCGCCGTCTGTATTTTATTAAAATCTTCCCAATTTTTATAAGAAGTTGTAGTAAAACCTATTGTAAAATCCCCGAGCATAATTTCAACATTGTGCTCTTTTGAATGAATTTTATAAATAGGTTGCATTTTTAAGCTTGGTTCTATGCTTCTAATATTTAGAGGAATTTGGTTTGCTGGCAGTCTTTCAATATCGCTAAAAGCATATTCAGAAGAAATTATTATTGGCAATAAATTTTCAATATCACCTTTAAATTTTAATGATAAATCACATATACATTTAATGATTGAATTTGTTGAATTGTTCATTTGGTTTGCGCCTTCATTTTCAGTAATTTTATTCAAATTTACATAAAAATTTGCTTTTGCTTTTTTGTTAATCTCTTCTAGTTGATTTGCAATATAATTTTACAAATAAGCATTTAAAGGATTGTCTTGGTTTTTGAAATTTTAACTAATTTTCTTTCATTGGTCAGATTTGACAATTATATTTTAATCTTTGTGTATGGTGTTGCTCTAGGTGGTTGTATTGGTGTGTGGTATTTCAAAAACAGGGAATCCCTTATACAGAAATCTTTCCGTTGCTTTCCGAAATAAATATTTTCATAAAGATGCCTGTATGTTTTTATGATATTTTTAAAATCCACTCTGCCTATGGGCGTTTTAATAAAATAACCTTTTTGTCTTTTTGAGATTGTTTTATAAAATCTAACTTTTCTGTGGGTTTTGGTAGCTCTAGTGCTTCTGTATTTATCCTATTTTCAAGCAAAAATACCTTTTCTAGCTTTCCCGCCTCTTTCTCCACCTCCTTTAAGATATGCCTTGCTTGTAAGTCTCTACCTTTCTCGCTTTTTGCGATAATGTGTCGTGGCTCTAGTGTGGATAAAATGGGATAAGCTTTGGTTGCGGAATCCCAACCTTTGCTTAGAGTGTCGGCTAACTCTTTTGTAACTTTTGCTTTAAACTCGGGATTCTTGCTTATTGCCTTGAATCCTTGTGCTACTGCCTTGCTTCCTATCACTCCTCCTGCAAGTCCTAGCAGGAAGTTAGCAGGATTGAAGTGTAGGTTGCCTTGTTTGTCTTGCTCAAACCCCGCAATGCTACCACCTACGATTCCGCTACCTAAATGCGGGTTGGTTTGTAAAGTATCGGAGTCTTTGTTCTCCTTTGCCGCTTTTGCCTTGAGGAGCTCCTCTAACTCTTTGTATCTTGCATTATAGGCATTGAGCTCTGTTTCTAAGTTTTGTCTATCTTCGTTATTTAGATTTTTTAGCGTTTTCTCGTGCCTTTGTCGCGTTGCGTGTGCAGATTGTATTTTGATGTCAATCTCTTTTTGCGCTTCGCCTTTTGCAATCTCTTTGAACTCTTTTGCGAATCTGCGATAATAATCTGTTGTCGCACGATTATTTACTTCAAAATGAAACAATCCTACATTTTCTTTTAAATCTTTACCGATTCTAAAAATAATATATTTGCTGTCCTTTTTGGCTAAGATTTTATATTCTCCAATGGTTGCGATTTCTCCAACATTGTCTATGGAGTTGCTAAACTTATCTACTTGCGCACTCAAGGCTTGATTGAATTTCTCACGCGTTTTTTCCCCACTTAGTAAATATTCTTTGCCTTGTATATTGAGAGATTCCAAAGGCATTTTTTCTAAGGTCTGTAAAAGACTTTTTTGTGTTTCTAGGTTTTTAATGTTGGCTTTTGCAAAGGATAATTGCGCGGTGGTGCTTTTTAACTTTGTATCAAAGCTTTCTAGTTCGTTGGTAATGAGATTGATATTTTTACCAAGTTTTAGCATTTCTAGTATTTCCTCGCCATTCTCGCTTCCTAAAGCTTGGAGCATTCCGTAAATATCATCTTCACTATCATCTACAACCTCCCTAACGCGTAATGTCTTGTCTTGCATTTGTTTGATGATTCGCTGTTTATTTTCAAGCGTTTGGAGCATAATGGAATCCGAGCTGTTTTTCGTGATATAGTTATGAATCTCTACCTCAAAGTTTTCGCCATATTTTCCTAAAAGTTTGTTGCCTTGCCTAATGATTCTACCTTCTCTTTGTTCCATATTCGCTGGTGTCCAATCAAGGTCTAAATGGTGCAACGCCACTAATCGTTCTTGAAAATTACAACCCGCGCCCATTTTACCTGTGCTACCGATTAAAATGCGGATTTTACCGCTATTGATTTTATCGCTTAACGCCTCTTTGCTAAACGCTCCCTTTTTGGCGTCATAGTCGTGAATGAATGCTATTTCGTCCTCTTTGATTCCTTTTTCTTTTAGCAAGGTTTTTAATTCATCATAAAGCGAAAATGAATTGCCACTCATTTCTAAGAGTTCGCCTAAGCTCTGTGCTTTGGCTTGTAGCTTTTCTGCTTCCTCTATACTTGTTGCCTTTCCTAACTCTAAACTTTCCATTATCTGTTCGTATTCTTTTGCTATTTTTGCGCGTTTTGCTGGGCTTAGTGTGCGCTTAGGTGTAGAGAGGTCTAAAAACACTAATTGCGTTCCTAAATCCTCATTGTATCTATCGTATATCTCTTTAACATTGTTCGCGCATTTCACAACTTTGCTATTTTCGTCTCGTGGCGCATTTGGATTGACAAGTCGCAAATCTAGTGAGGCTTTGCGTGCGTCATTGATGATTTTTAAGTGATTATCTCCACCTTTCATAAATGCGCTTTCTGGATTTCTTTTTAATTCCTCTGCGCGATGATAGATTTCCTCTAAATATTCAACCTGTCCTTTGGAAAGTTCATTTACGCTTTGCTTTCTTGTAACTTTTGGTTCTACATTTTTGATTCCCATATTTTCCATTGCTTCTTTCATTTCCTCTTTGGTAATCAAATCTGTAAAATCAAAATACATTTTGTTTAACTCTATTAAGTTTGTGATTCTCCTTAGCCTTGTTGTCTCCGCATAATCTCCTGTTGGTTTTAGTTCAAACTCTGTGGAAGCTTCTGCGAACATAGAACACCAATCGTCAAACTTTTCCACACCTCGTTCTTTTAGCTTATTTGGGCTTAGATATTTTTGCATAATATAAATATCACTGACATAGTTTGTAACGGGTGTCCCTGTGGAAAATACAACCTTTTTGTTAAAATCTTGCATTTGTCGGATTTTCATCAAAGCGTCCATTGCTCTTTCGCTCTCTCGTGTGTTAATGCCTCTTACATTGGGTTGCCTTGTAGTAATGGGCAGAGACTTAAGATAATGCGCTTCATCAAAATAAATCCCATCTAATCCCAAATCATCAAAGAAAACATTAACTCCCTCTTTTTTGAGTTTCTCCTCTCGCAAGATTGCCTTTTGTCTTAATTTGTCTATTCTGTCAATCAAGCTTTTAATTTGTCTTTTTGGGGCATTTTCCTTTTGTAGCTTTGTTAGCAACCTCTCTGCATCATAAACTTCCTCGTTAATAATCTTTTGGAAATAATCCCTAGAAATATCCATTTCCTTAAAGGCGGTATAGGTGGTTACGATTAAATCGTATTGATTGTTTTTTAACTGCTCTAGTTGTCTATTTTTTAGCTTTTTATTAATTCCATTCACGACTGCGATTTTTGCATTTGGATAGAGTTGCCTTGCCTCTGTGGCAAATTGTGTTGTCAAATAATTTGGCAAGACAATCATACTCTTTCTAGCCTGTCCTAACCTGTTAGCCTCCATTACAGAGGAGGCTAGGGTATAAGTTTTACCTGTGCCTACTGCGTGGGCTAAAAGTGTATTACTACTTGTAAGAATGCGATACACTGCATTTTTTTGGTGTGGTCTTAGGTGGATATTACGATTCATTCCAATAAAGCTTAGATGACTTCCATCGTAGGTTTTAGGAACTTCCGCATTAAACAAATCATTGAATCGCTTTTGTGTATCCTGCAATAAATCCTCTCTATCTACAATGAATCTTTTAAACTCTTTTTGTAGTTTAACCTTAGCATTTTGCAAGGCTCTTGTCGCAATTGGGTCTTTGTAAGTGTGCGTGGTTTCGCCCTCTGTTACTGCTCTTTGCACGAGCAATTCATTGTTATTAAACATTTTTTCTATATAGTTTAACGCATTAATTTCCTTAACGCCTGTGGCGTCTCTAAACTCTTTGCTTGTGTTGATAATATATTCGTTGTTGTTGTGTCCTGTGCCTTTAGCTAACCAGCCAATTTGTGGCTCATATTGTAGGCTAATTTCACGCATTCCTAATTCTTGCAAGAATTGCTCGTGGATTTCCTTTGGAATCCAATTCGCGCCTAATGGAATGGTTACATCGGCAATATCAATGTCTATTGGTTGCACTTCTTTTAGAGATTCATAAGTGATTTTTTGAAACTTAGCTTTTTTATCATCCTCACTAAACCTTACCTCTCCGCTCTTATCTTTGAATCTTTGTAGCTTTTGTTTCACATTACCGCTTAAAAAATCTGCTTTTTCTGTAATCTCACCTTTAGAATCCAAAAACAAGAATTTTTCATTTAGTAATTCCTCTTTTGTCTTTTGTATTTCATTTGCATTTCTATTTAAAAGACTATTGATTCTCTCTATATCTATTTTTCCTGTTTCATTCTTTGCTATGGTTACTGCGTCATTTAAATTTTGTGCGCTAAGGGGTGGTTTGTATGGATAGATTTGCCTTTGGGTAAAAATATCGGCTTTTTGTGAGCCTATAATCTTTGTTTTGCCATTGACTTCTTTTGTTAAAATACCTTTCTCTAGTGCTAAAAGTTCAAAAGCAGTATCATCTAGCATTACAAAAGCGCGAAATCTTTCTCTAAATCCTCCACTTTCATTTTTAAACGAATAACCTTTTAGCAAATCATCATAAGCCTTATTTAGTCTAGCTCTTGCACTCTCTATTTCTGTGTCCTCTGCCATACTATTTTCTAAGATTCTTAAGTTTTCTAGCTCACGCTTTAGTGTTTGGATTTTAGGAAAGTCGTTTTGATAGTTTTCTACCGCCTTTTTGATTGTGGATTCTGACCAAGTCGTTATTTCGCTTAGTGCTTGATGAGGATTAAATTCTATTTGCGAACCTACCTTATTGTTTAGATATTTGTAAAATTTACCATTTTGGATTGTAACCTCTCCAACCGCTCTTTGTGTGGAAACATTTTCGGTGGGTTTAGTGATTTCATTGCCTAATGTATATCCTTTTAAACTCTGCTCGTCTAATTGAATGTATTTTCCTAAGTCAAAGGAATGAATATCAAAGCTAGGATTGATAACTTGTAAAACTTCCTTACCAAATTGATTTTTTATGACTTTTGTTTCTCCTAAAATATGATGAGGATTGTGCTTAAAATAATCATTAATAAAGACATTTTCATCAATCTTGCTACTTTTTACCCATAAATCCTCTACACTCTCACCCTCGTTTAGTTTCCTAAAGGCTACAATATCGGTAACGACTTCAGTATCTTTGAATGTCCCGCTAGGAAGTCTCACTGCACCTAAGAATTTAGCCTCTTTTGAGATAATCTCTCTATATTTTGAGCTGTTAGAATCTAAGAAATTGTGCGTAACAATTTGAATAGAGATTCCATTTGGGCGTAAGGATTTAATGTTTTTTTGCAGGAAGTAATTATGCGCTGTGCCACTAATTCCTTTTTGGTCTCTTAGAATTGTGCTAGAATAAGGAGGATTTCCGATGACTAAATCAAAAGCATTTTCTATATTTGCGATATTAGATTTTTGAAAATCACTCGTTTCTACTTTAGCGTGTGGGTAGATATTTTTTGCGAGTAATGCGCTTAGTTCGTCTCTTTCTACTGCGTAAATATTAGCGTTGTTTGGTAATTCTCCTAAAAATCTACCAACGCCTACGCTTGGTTCTAGCACATTAAAGCTAGGTTGGTTTGCGATTCTATCCTTTAGCAATCCTATCATTTGCCTAACAATAGGCTGTGGCGTGTAGTAAGAATCTGCAAAGGTGCGGATAATTTGTATCAAGTCTAGCTTTGTGCCTACAATCTCATTAATCTTTTGTAATGCAGTCGTAAATTCTTGCGCTGTTTTATTTTGTGGATTGCGCATAATCTCTAGCATTTCATTACTTGCCTTTCCAAAACCTCTGAAGTTATGGAGTAAGTCTTTTTGTTCGTTGGTTGCTAGGGCATTATTCTCTAGTAGTTCTGCTAAGGTTTGAATCGCTTTTAAATTGTGTTTTACAATTTGCTTTGCGTTGCCTGTTTCTATAATTTCTGCTGGTTTATATCTTTGATTGACTTCTGCTTGTTGTGCGGGGCTTAACAATCCTTGCGGATTGTCTGTGCTTTGGATATTATCGGCTAATCTATCTGAAACGCGTAGATTCTTTGTGGCATTACCAAATCCGCGACTTGTGCTTTTTGTGCTTCCCACTCCTCGCTTTCCATTGGCAACAAAAAGACATTCTCTACTTCTTGGATTCCGATTCTGTCCCAACCTATCGCTTCTAGGATTTTCTTGCAGGCTACCGCTTCTATGGCTTGATATGCTAGGCTCTCCTCCCATTCCCCCTCTGCTTGAATCTTGCTTCGTGCTTTTCTGTGGTATTGTTTGTGTATGCTGTCTATTTGTCTTGCCTTGCTCTCTATTTCGCTCCTCCAACTGAATCTCTCCTTGATTCTGCTTGAGGTCATTGTCCCCGATTCTAGTAAGTTGGTTATCTCCTGTGTTAATTTCTCCTGATTTGTTGGAATCTGTCGTGCCATACTTCTCTCCTTTTGTGATTTTATTTTGGATTATACTATTTTCTTTAGCTTTAGCTAAATCCTCCTCGCTGAAGAGGCTTGGTTGTTGCAATTCTTTGTGTTGCTTCTCTACTAGCACATTGATTTGGGATTCTAACCTTTTGTATTCTATTTGCTTTTGCGGATAAGGCTTAAGTGCTTCTAGTTTGATTTGTAGGCTTTGAATCGCTTTTGCTCTTAGATTGTGTCTTTTATAAGTGATTTGCTTTTGTATGCTTGGCTCGGCTTCTATAATTTCTACATCTATGATTTCATCGGGTGTAAAGCTTGGTGTAGTGTTTGTGCGCACTTGCACTTGTGTGCTTGACACTCGCACAGGATACTTTTGTTCAAAATTATATATTTTATCTAGCATAGCATTGTATTGCTTCTCATAAACTCTTTTTGCCTCTACGCCTTTGGCTTGATGATATTTATTGTAAAGCACCCCTGCTTGTTTTTGTAGGCTTTGATATTGCGCTTGTTTTGCTTTAGGCAATGCGCTAAATTGCTCATTAGAAAAAGGTTCTGCAAACCTATTAGCTTGGTCTATTGCTTCCTTTGTGGATTGTGGTATAATGTCGTTTGCAAGTCCAATCGCATTATTACTTGCTCGGTCGGTGAAAGTTTGGATAAGGTCGGCACTTTCAATTCTCCTTTTAATATAATCCATTCTAGCTTTTGGCAAAAATGTAATAAGCTGTTTATCTTGTTCTTGGGTGATTAAAAGACTATAAAAATTATTGCCATCATTAAATATCTTAATATAGCTTTCTCTTTCTCCTTTTGTGAGTTTTAAATCAAATTCTTTGAGCGTTGGTTCTACTAGATTAAGATAAGCTAATCTGCTTTGTGCGTCTGTTTTGCTCTGCAAATGTTTAATGAAATTTTCTTTGTTTTCTACATTTTCTAAGCTTTTCATAAAAGTATCAATATTTAATTCTTTAGGAATTTGTGCGCCTTGTGTATTTTCTAGTATCTTTAAGGCATTTTGTGTGCTTTCCTTTTGTAAAGAATCCGCTTGTGCGCTAATGTTCTTGCTAAGTGTTTTTGCGTTCGCCTCTTTTATTGCTTCGTGTTTGGCTTTTAGTTGGGGGAGCAATTCTAACACTTCGCTTGTTTCATTACTTGGGATTCCGCTTTTGATTGCAAGACTTAAGAAATCATAAATATTTGCGCTTTGTAGCTCTCTGCCTGCGCTAAAGAGAGTGGGTTCTAATTCCTCTTTCAATCCTTGCTTGATATTGGCTAGGAAGTCAAAAAGGCTACCACTTGGATTTTCAAGTTCTCTAAATCGCGCAAAGCTATACCCCATAATCTTGCCCACTAATTCATCATAATAGCTCTTATCGTCAATGAGTGCATTTTTGCCATTCTTGTCTGTTGTTTGCAAGATACTCTTTATCTCTTGTGCAATTTCCTTGAAGTTTTCTACACGACTTGAATCCGCTTTTGCGGTGAAATAGAGTGCTTGTGTGAGATAGTCGCGCAAATCTAGGTTGGGCAGTTGTGTTTGTTTTGCTAGATTGTGGAAGTTTCCTGCATTTTCTACAAACATTTTAATCACTTTTGCTTTTTGTTCTGCGTCTCCACTTATGGCGTTGATTGCGTCTAATATGTTTTTGTCCTTACTCTTAGCCAAAGAGGCAAAAAGCGCAAGGTTAGTATCAAAAGTGTTTAGTCCATTGTTGGCTTTATCCAAACTCTTAGCCACGATTTGCTGCATTTCCTCTACATTTTGTGCATAGATTTGTGTGGGGAGTTTGTCTAAATTCTCTTGATATTTACCCAAAGTGCTTAATGCCTTTTCGCTCAAGTTTTGTTCTCTTCCCACATTGCTTGCAAAGGAAAGATTTAAAATCTCATCATTTGGAATCCTCTCATCAAGCATTCGGACAATGAGTTCATCATCTTTTAAATCTATGCCAAAGATTTCTTTCGCACTTTTCTTATAAGCAACTTTTGATTCTTGACTTAGATTCTTTAGAGCCTCTGCTCTGTGATTGCCCACGCTCACTTGTCCATCTCTTAGAATGATTGGCAATCCCTCAAATCCCCCCTCGCTAAAGAATAGCTTATTGGGATTTAGATTTTCTTGTATGTCTTTGATGACATTTTCTTGCTTTTGGGTTCTGCCTTGTGTGCCTTTAGTTTCAAAGTTTGGCTTTAAATCCTCTTTCTTGATGATGACAAACTTCGCAGGATAGCTTTTGTTTTCTAGGTTTATTCTTGTAGGCTTTAAGGCTCTTGCTCGGATTGCCCCTTGCAGATTCAAATCTATCTCATTGATTGCCTTTCCGACTTGGGCGTCTTTGATTCTTTGCCTCTCTTGCTGTGCTTCTCTTAAGGCTTGAGAAGCTTGTGCCTCTTTTGCCATTTTTGCTTGGAGTGCGATTTCAAGCTCTTTCTTCCTTTGGGCTTTTAGGGCTTGGATTTTTTCTTGCAATGTTGGCTTTTCTTGTGTGTTTTTTGGTTGGGGCTGTGGTATAATGTCGGTAGAGTTTGGTAAGGGTTGCTTATCTGTAAAAAGGACATCGCCGAAAGTCTTGTCTTTTTCTCTATTTACTTCATAAGCGGTAATTACCCATTGATTTTCTCCACTTCCTTTAAAACCTTTAGAGATTCCTACTTTGTAATATTTGTCGCCTTGTTTGTGCCATATTGTATTTGTGCCATTTTGATTTACTAATTTACCATTTTCTACTATCTCGGGGATTTTGTTTAAATCAAGCTCGGGGTGTTTGTCTATAATATGCGCTAAGCCATAGCCTTTGTGATTTGTCTTATCAGTGATTTCTCCCCAAACCAAATCAATCTCACCATTACCGCTTAAACTTTGCAAATCCTCCCTATAAAACGCCCCTTGCACTTGTCCGCTTTTTGTCTCTAGTAAGTGTGCAATCGCTTCACTGCCTTTGTGGTAAAACTGCGGGTAGTTTGTGCCAAAGTCTGCTTGTGTATCTTGTAGGTTTGCCTTGCCTAAAGCTTCCTCCAGCTCTTTTGCATTTTTGGAAATATCCGCGTTTTCTCGGGCTTCCTCTAGGAGTTTGGTTAGCTCTTTGTTAAAAGATTCTATTGCCATTCTTGTGGGCGTTGGCGTGTTTGGGTCATTTCCTATTTTTTTAAGTGTGAAATTAAAATCATTGATAGAATACGCGCTCTTTAATGCTTGCTCTATGTGGTGTGCGAGTGCCATTTTCTGCACTTTTTCTTTAAAGCCTAATTTGTCTATAACTTTATTATTTGTTGGCAAATTGCGCATTAAGATTCCAAAGATTCCTTTCACGATTTTTTGCTCTATTGCTCCTTTGACACTCTGCGCAATCGCGCTTCCCTCTTTGGGTGGATTGGCAAATCCTAGCTCTAATGCAATCCTTGCGTCATTGCCAAAAAGCCTATTGAATCCTTGCATTATCTCTACAAACTTCTTAGCATTGTCGCTTTGGAATATCTCTCTTAGCTTTGCGGTATCCTCTAAAAATTTCGCAC
The DNA here is from genome assembly GCF_014799995.1 of Helicobacter sp. Taxonomy (GTDB): domain Bacteria; phylum Campylobacterota; class Campylobacteria; order Campylobacterales; family Helicobacteraceae; genus Helicobacter_D. Next base: position 6,654 of record NZ_JAAVGY010000038.1, on the reverse strand, counting down.
TATTAAAGACTTCAAAGGTAGAATCCCTGCTGTCTTTAAGCAAGTTTTTTTCATAGATTCTATTTAAGGCATTGAGTTCTAAGCTCTCTATTTGCTCTTTTTTAAGTCCTTTTGTAAGCAAGGAGTAGTTGTTTATCTCTTTTTCTCCTCCATCGCCTTGAATAAAATTTAAGAGATTATCCATTATCTCTGTGTTTTTCTTGGATAAATCATTAAATTCTAAGTCTTTAAGCGTTTTGAATGCGTCTTTCATTACAGAATAATCGCCTAAGGCTGTATCATACATTCTTTTTGCGATTTCATAATTATCAGGGCGGGTTAGGAGTATCTTTTGAATCCCGCTTTCTATATCTTCTCTAAGCGTGGCTTTTACTTCATTTTCAATAAACTTTTTTGTGCTAGGATTTGCCATATCATCACAAAATTCATTTAGAATCTTTCGTGCGTTGTTTAGTTGAACGAAATTCACGCCATTTGGGTCATAGATTCTTTTCTCCACGAAGCGTAAAAACTGCATTCCCTGAGGGTCAAGCTCTATTAAATCGCCTAGATCCTGCCGAAACTTCGCATAAGCCTCTCCATTTAGCACGACTTTTTCATCTCCATACAAATCGCCTAAAATCTTATTAAACACCTCGTCATAATCCTCTTGTGTGCCCTTTTTTAAGTCTGCAAAAATTTCCTTTAGCGCATTTGGTTTAAGCCCTAATCCCTCAATCTCTTTTTTAAGCTTATAGCTTGTCGCATTTAGAATCTCGCGTAAGTTTTTATTCGCAAGGGTAGAGTTTTTTGCTACTTCTAGCAAGATTCCTAGAGTTCGCCCGCTTTCATCGGCTCGGATAAGCGTGAGTATTTCCTCTCGTGCTTGCGCCTTGTTGTGTGCCCTAGAATAATTCTCTAAGCTGTTTGCGACTTTGGCTATTGTGGAATCCGCACCATATTTAGCAGTAAGATATTCCGCGCCCTTAGTCAAGAGCGTGTCTTTACCCTCTAATTCAAGATTCCCTCCAAAGCTTTTAGAAAACTCCAAAATATCGTCTTTTTGCTCTGGTGTAAGTGTCTGCTCTATGAGTTCCTTAGCGGCTTGTATGTTTTCACTTCCAATAGAGTTTTTAAGAACGGAAACCGGAATGGCAAGGTCTAAGAGTCTTTGCACACCTTTTGCTGCGCCTTTGACTGCCTTTGCCCCACCACTTACGATAAGTCCTCCTGCAATGTCAAAGGTTGCGGATTCTGCACCTGTTAAAAGTGCGTCTGCGAGATTAAATTCTCCTCTTGCATTAAATTGCGCAATGATACTATCCGCGATTCCTCCTAATCCCGCGCCTATTGCACCTCCTGCTATACCTCCTGCAAGCGTGCCAATCTTTCCCTTGCCTCTTTTTGCCCCTGCAATTGCCCCTGTAATACTTCCGCCTATATCAAAGGCATTTGTGCCAAGAATCTGCCCTAGATTATGAAAAAAGCCATCGTCAATGAAGATTGCTTTATCTCCTTTAAAAGCATAGATTCTATCGCCCTTAAATCCGATTCCATCAAATCCTAAACTAAGTGCGCTTTCTTGTATCATCTCCTTGTATCTGTCGCTTTGCTCTGTGGAATCATTCAAATAATCCACGCCACTCTTGAAAATATTTTCATAAGTGCGTTGTAGGTTAATAATATCGCGTTCTAATCGCTCGGATACTGCTTGCGTGTGTGCGTCTGCTTCCTTTTTAGTCTGTGCGTCTTTTAATTTCTCGTGGAGTTCTCTCTCATCATTCCATAGCCTTGTAATGCGATATTGCCTCTTAAGTTCTTTCTTTTGGGATTCATCTAGGTTTTGAAAGTCAGTTTGTGCGATTTTTTCAAGCTCTTTTTGTTTTTGATAGTGTGCTTTAGGAGAGAAAAATCCCTTCATTCCCTCATTTGCTTGATAATATCTCATCATCTCGCCAATGCTTAATTCTTCGCCTTTTTCTAGCTTTTGCGCAATCCCTTTATCCAACGCATTTTTAAGCGCGTTGCTGCGTGCGATTTCCTCTTTGTTCTGGAACAATTTCCAAAAACCATTGATTCCAAGTGCTTCTCCTATTATTTGTGGTTTTAGCGCGGATTCTATCGCCCATTGTGGCAACTTTTGCACTTCTTGATTAATGTCTTGGATTTGATTGTCGCTTAGGATTCTGTTTTGTAACCCTTTAGGTTGCTCTTTGGTTTTAAGCCCCAAGATTCCCCAGCTATCTTGATGATTATAGAGAGAATCAAAGAGAACTTCATCGCGTTCTTTGGGTTTAAGCTCTTTTAAATCCTCATTTATTCTTTCCCAATCTAAGTTTGTATCATAATTATTCCTTAAGCTATTCACGATTTGGCTTTTGGAATACCCGCTTTTGAATGCCTTTTCAAAGTCGTATTTTTTTAGTTTTTGTGTTTGCTCCATTTCCTCTCCTTATCTTAAGTCTAAACCTTTGTTGGTCTGCAATACTTTGTTTGCTGTGGGATTCTCTCCCTCGTGGCTTTGTGGCTGTTGTGGCTGTGCGTTTTCTTGTGCTTGTTTTTGTGCCACTTGCTCGGCTAATGCGCCCTGCGCTTCGTATTTCCTTGCTTGTGCCATCATTTGTGCAACTTTTGCTTGAAGTGTTTGCAACTCTAACTCAAATTGTGCCTGTTGTAATGGTTGAGTTTGTTGCGCACTTTGTTCTGCTAATGCCTTGTGGTTTGCGATGAGTTCCTCTACCTCTGCGACAATAGGTGAATCGGTGTCTTTTAGCATTAGCGGTAGCAAATCCCCTACAAGTTCGGGCTTAATGCTTGAAATGGTTTTTAGCATTTCACTCCAATGTGCGAATCTCTCCTCTCTACCTTGCATTTTGAGGCTGCTTTGATAGACTAAATCAAACTTGCCTATTTTAATGCGATTCTCTGCATTGCTATTAATTTCAAAATAACGTTCGCCTACTTTCTTATCCACAATTTTAAAAGTTTGCTTTTTGGTAAAATAGTGCTGCATTAAGTCAAGCACTTTCATAAAGAGTTCCTTTTCCATTTCGTCTGAAGCTTTAATGTAATCTTGCAGCCCCATAAGCCCTGCGTCTCGTCTTTGTGCGATTGCCACACCGCTTTGGCGATTTTGTGCGACACCTAAGGCTTCGTCATTTAGTCCGCTTAGGATTTTGGCAATCTGTCTTTTTTCATTGACTTTTTGAGAGATTGCTACAACATTAGAGTTTTGATTGACAAACTGAATCTTATTTCCACTAATGGCACCGGGATTGACTGCGACAATGGCATTATCTATGCTTGCATTCTGTGCAAACTCATCTCCGTCTTTGACTGCATCTTGCTCATAGAATCCCTTAATACTCCCTAGCATATTTGCCATTCTATTTTCGGCGAAGTTGATATAATCTTGCAAGCTTTTAATTTCACGAAATAGCCCATACCATTGGTTATTATGGTCTATCTTAAATTTTCCTATCACAAAGGGGTGAATATTGTTTTTAAATGGTTTAATTTCTCTTTTTAGGATTTTGAAATTATCCCAAAAGTAGCGATTCCACACCGCGCCTTGTGGTGTATCCTCTTTAATCCAGCTTTCCTTTAGATTCACGCGCTCATCGTATTCCTCATTATCCACGATTTCAAAGTCTTGCTCTCCAAAAAATCTCCGTGCTTGATTTAAAGGAATATTCAAGCATTTGTGGAATCTCCTAGAATCATTTGCGCTAGCGTCAGTGGAGTATTTGTCAATCAAGAAACATTTTACAGGCACGCTTTTAAGCGTGATTTCTATATCGTTTTGTGTATCACTCTTTAATCCTAACTCTAAAACTGCCATACCATTGATAAGTTCAAAGTCTTTTTTGATGATACTTTTATCGTATTGTGGGCTTTGGGAGAATACTTTGGTTAGGTCATTGAGTAAATCCGCTAATGCCTTGTCTTGCTCTTGTCGTCCGCTCACCTTGACTTCTTGAATGCTTGCGATTTTGTAGCCTAAAATCTTATTGACAAGCATTTTGTAGATATTCTCCACAATCTTAACTCCCCCTCGCGCTTCAATCACTGCTTTGACATCTGGCGGAAGTTGCTCTGCGTGGTAGTATTGCACACTCTCTTCGTGCTCTCTAAGTGAGTTAATATTCGCGCTCAAATCTAGTTCAAAAAGTTTTTTAGTTGCGTATGTTCCATTATTTGCCAAGCTCCTTAAATAACTCTTTGTAGGCTTTAAGCTCCTCTTTGCAATTAGAATCTTTGATTGTGATTTTTTCTATTGCTTGTGTGGAGATTTCGCTTTTTTGCACTCTTAAGGCTGACAAGGCTTTGTTTTGGGATTCTAGGCTTTCTAATAGCTTGCTTTGATTGTCTGTTTTAATTGCTAATTCTAGTTGTGCTTTTCCTAAATTTTCTTTTAACTCTGCATTTTGATAGGCAAAAAACACAAGTCCCAAACTTAAAAGCGCGACAAGCAAAGAGAGAATAACCTTTAAATCCAATTTTCCTAAAATTCCTAAAATCTGCATAATTTACCCTTTTTGCATATTTTAGGCAATTCTGCTTGTAAATTAAAGGCGTGAAATGTTTAAGGGATTATTATTGTTTATCGCTAGAGTTTTCAATATGCGAGTTTTGGTTGGTAGCAAATTCCCTGAAAGCTTTTTCTCTTTCGTTCATAGGATATTTTTTGCTCCAAGATTCCATTAGCTTTTTTTCTTGACTAGATAACCTAATATTATAAGTTTTGCTCATATATAAGTAGCTTCGCGCAATCCAACCTTTAGAATAATCAGCAGGGTAGAATCTCTTTCCTTTAAAATCTGTGAAAACTTTGCATTTTCCATATTGCCCAAATCGCGTATATTTTGGGGATTGCGCATATCTGTAATTATTTCTATCCTCGTTAATCTCTCCAATTGCTGGGGCAAGGTTTTGCAAGTCTGCTTCCATTTTTTGAAATATTTTGTCTTTTTGGCAAGCCTTGCGCCCCCCTTGTCTCCAACAAAGCAAATGTTTTCCAAAATTATGTGCGGGCATAATGTGTTCCCATTCAATGAACCTAGCTCTTTGATTGATTTGCCCCTTTTTAGTCTTTGGATTGCGTGGGCTATAAGCTTCACTAGGGATAATCTCTAGTTTATTTTTTACGATTCTAAAAGGTGCATTGCAGTAAAAATCTTGCATAAATTGCGGATTTTCTGCATAAAATTTTGTGAGAATCCTTTTGGATTCTGCAAAAGAATCTGCAAAGATAAAAGAAGCAAAAAAGGCTAGGGAGAGAAAAATTTTATTCATAATAACATTTTACAAAAAATATTATTAGAAAATTTGACTACAACCTTTTTAATCCCTCTTTCTTGATTCTTATCTCTCTAGCGGAATCTAACTTTTGGCTTTGCCATTTCACAACAATTTCCAGAACCGCGAATTTTTTCTCTAAAATCTCCAAATGCGCTTCTAATTCTTTGATTTCTGCCTTTAGGCGTTTCTTTTTCATTATAATTCCTTTTAAATGTTCCAGCTTCTAGCTCTTAAAGCTTTAAATCTATTTGAATTTGCCACTCTTTGCTCTTTTATATAAGGGGCTTTGACTTCTGTGTGTGCAACTGCACTTGCTACAATGTCTATACAATCATCTTTTAAGAATGGCTTGGTTGGATTGAAACTCAAAAGCTCTTTTAGAAACTGCTCTTTGCCTCTTGCTCCGATTTTCACGCACAAATAACCTGTATTGTAGTAGCTTCTTAGGGCTTTGATTTTTTCAACCTTAGAGATTTTGCGGCTTGCGCTATACACATTAATTTGATTCGTGATGATTTCTTGTGCTTTTGTTTTTAAATTTGAATTTGCGCGGATAATCTCTTTTTGCAAGATTCTATTGAGTGTCTCTCCGCCTCCCTCTCTTTCAATATACACGCTCGCCTTTGGATAGCTTAGGCACATTTCTATAATCTGCGCACAAGTTTCTTCTTCACTCCAAATCCCAAAGCTCAAATCAAGCAGTGTATAACGTTCTAATCCGTCCTTTTTATCTACTGCAATCGTGCCTATGGCTCTATTATCTGCCCTTGTGTTCATACTTGTAGCATTATCCACGAAGATATAGAGATTATGCTCTCCAAGTTCATAAAGCGGAATCTCCCTGTAATATTGCTTATCAAAGAATCCCGCTTCTGTTGCTTGTGGCTCTTGTTGGTATTGCGTGGCAAACTCATCTTCCCCCATTGCAAGTCTTAAGTGTTGTAGGGATTCTAAACTATGCCTTGCAGGAAATAATGGAGTATTTGCAGCTCTATGGTAGGCAAATTTTCCTATCGCAAAATCTTTAGCCTCTTTGTTAATGGCTTGAAGCTTCACGATATTCCAATCCTCGCAGATTTCATTCTCAAAGTTGCGCGGATTTGTGAGGTATCCGCATAAGTCCTCATCGCCTAATCTTTGCATTAGAATAATAATACTTGCTTCATCTCCTAAAAGCCTACTTAAAACGCTTCCAGTGAAGTTGCGATTGACACAATCCCTAGCACTCTTGCTTGTCATCTCGCTTACTTTTATCGGGTCATCTACCAAAATAGTGTGTGCGTGAAATCCTGTAATCGCGCCTTTAAGCGTGGTAAAAAAACAACCCCCGCCATTGCTTAGGGTAAAAGCTTCGGTTTTGTCTTGCAAAAATAT
>NZ_JAAVGY010000037.1 GCF_014799995.1 Helicobacter sp. | reverse complement strand
CCATATAAAGACTATATCATATATAAAGAAATAAAGCAATATATTTTTCTGTATTTTTTGTCGAGATTATCAATCAATCGCTCTGTTTTGATAAGTTGATTGAATATAATTCATATAGTTCTAGTTCAATAAATATAGTTATAGTATGGCATACTGTGCATGGGGCTATGGCATACTGTGCTATAGAGTTATGGCATACTGTGCATAGGGCTATGGCATATGGTGCTATAGGGTAAACATATATTCGAATCAAAAATCCAGTAAAATCAATGCTTGCAGAGTTTTTACATTTTTTTGAATGGTACATTTAGGCGTTATTTCTTTCTATTAATCCTGAAAGATAGACTGAATATAATAGAATGGTTTTATTTAAATGGCTTTATTTAGTCAGCACAAATTGACCGTTCCTGAACGTGCAAATTGACCATTCAGGCATAAAATAAGGCTTTGCGGCACGTAAAAAGGGGAATTGCCTATTTGCAACTCCCCTTTTTCCTTAATCTTCATAGTGTCCCTTACATGATACGATTCTGATATTCTGTGCCTCATCAATGCCATATACAAGGCGGTTCGCTTCGTCTATCCGCCTGCTGTATAGCCCTGATTTACCATGCTTTAGCAGTTCTGGTTTCCCTATGCCCTGCAACGCTCCATTCCGTTTGATATCCGCTATTAAGCTATTTACTTTCTTTAGCGTTTTACGATCCTGTGTCTGCCAGTACAGGTAATGCTCCCATCCTTTCTCCGTAAATGAAAAATCAGCCATTTTTTAACCTTGCCTTTGTATCCCGTGCTTTCTTTCAAATTCAAGTATTCGGTCGCTTGGCTTCCAATCCTCAGCTTCCATTTCTTTCAGTTCTTCCAGTGTGAAAGAAATGGTATCGCCTTTTCTAAACTGCTCTTCGCTTTCTTCGATCATTGCAAGGTATTCAGCGTTTCGCTTTGCTTTCTGCAAGGCATTGTATTCAGCTTCGTTAATCATGTATATGTTTTGGTTTCGTGGCCTTGAGATAACAACTGTTTCACCCATACTGATTTTGTCGCACCATTCTTTGAAGTTATCCCTGATGTTTATAGATTTTACCGCTAACATAGTTTTATGCCCTCTTTTCTAAAAACATACGTTTTTTCGTATTTTTTATTGTATCTTTATTATATTTAAAGTATGCAACTGTGTCAATCAGAATATTGTACCATGTGTTTTTTCTTTCTCTCGTTCCATCAGAAAGAATGATTGATAATCATATAGTCAGTAGTATTGTTAATAGTATTATTAAAGTATCACACAGACACTAGGTGAACAAATGTTTTAATCAAAAATCCAGTAAAATCAATGCTTGCAGAGTTTTTACATTTTTTGAATGGTACATTTAATCTTTTTTCTCTTTAAATTTTTATGTTTTACTCGGTGAAGGGGGATGGCTCTTTCAGTTTCCTTCAACTTTTTTTCCAGCCGCTTCCTTCTCTGGTTGAGATTCTTCTGCAAGCTTTCCGACAGGAATTTTTCCAAGCAATTCAAACAGTCTTTGGCTGTATCTGTCCGTTTCTTCGCTTAACCGCCTCTGGAAGTCTTTTTCCTGCTTAAGCAATGCTTTCTCCATTTCAATTTGAGCCTGTTCCGTCTGTGCTAACATAGCCTGCTTAAGGCTTGCATTCTCCGCTTGTAGCCTCTCTACCTCTTCTTGGAGTTTTATAGCCTGGGCTGCTCCTCCCTCCATGCTCCCTATCTTTGCTTTTAGATCATTGCAGGAATCAGTTAAGGCTTTGTTAAGGCTATCCTTATCTGCTAATGCTGTCTGCAAGTCCTTCACCTTCTCCGCATAGCCCATCAATTCACTTTTTAGCCGGGAACATTCATCAGCCTGTTGCTTTTCATCGGCAATGGCCAGCTCACGCTGATCCTTTGACTTTTTCAATTCCTCCTGCAGGTTCTGAATGGTTGTATCCTTGGATTTTAAGAGTGCGTCAAATTCCATCCGTACTGTTTCGGTTATGTTCTGGTTGTCTTCCAGGCTTCCCATGAACATCCTGGTAAGGGCGGACACATACTTCTCAAATTGCTCTATATCTGTTTTTTTGTCAGTCAGCACTGCCTTGCCGGACTGGAACTCAAATGCCTCTATGAGTTTTGCAAGTGTTTCCTGCTGGTTGCCGCCAATAATGCCCGATATCTCCTTAAATTTTTCGGCGGTTTCATCGTCAATCCGAAATGATTTTGGCTTTAATTCCCTTCCATCTGCCATGACCTATCCTCCTTATAATACAATACACTACGATGTATTTAATATGTATTACATAGTATCATATATGTTCAAGAAAGTCAAGATATATAAATAATATTACAATACATTACAATGTAATACATATGTATTACAATAATAAGTTATAATTTAAAAGTCATCAGCCACCAGCTCAACTGGTAGTTGATGACTTAAAATGTTTTCAGATGTTTCAATTTTTGACTACGGTATCTTCTTCCTCGTCCTCCTGCTCTTTCCATCGGCGTTCTTTTGCAGCAAGTAAACGCTGCATTTCCTCGAATAAGACGCTGCGTTGGGCCGCGACTTCCTGCCGCTCCAGTTCCGCTTGGGATGGTTTTTCCGGTTTGGCCTGCTGCTTTGCCCGTGTTGGCTTCACCAGCGCAGGCTGCTCCGGTTTTTCATGGTGTTGTTCCATTGGCATCGGTGCGGCCTGTTCCGGCTGCTCTTGGACGGCATACTTCTCTGGGTGATCCCGCCGCTCCAAGAAGTCCCGGAATTGCGTTTCCAGCTCGGAACGGACCACGGAGACATGGCCTGTCACTTTGTCCTTGGCGTAAATTGGCGGCAGTTTTAGGCCGTCTTTTGCTAACTCCTTCCGGCGGGCGACACGCCAGCGGGTGAACTGTTCGAAAACGGTGTCTTTCTCCTGGAGCTGTCTGTCCCATTCTTTGAAATCGTAATGTTCTTTGCCGTCTGCCCCTATTGTCCGTGGCTGAGCTTGCCAACCGTATATCTGCTGCATGACAGCAAGGGCATCGAACGCCGCTTGCTGCTTCGCTTCCTCCATTTCCTTGTCCTCTGACGGCTTTTCCGTGGCCGTCGCGGGCTTCTGCGCCGGTTTCCTTGGCGTGGAGAAGGACGGCATCGGCATTTCCAGCACGACGGGCGGGGCTTCATCCTGCTGCTCGGCCTGAAAGGATGGTGCTTCCGTACCGAACAGCTTTTTTACTCCTTCCGGCTGGTAGTTGGCCCCCAGCTTGTAGGATTTGGATTTCAAGTTAGGCGGTATCTTGTCCGGGAAACCGGATGTGTCCACCAGCTCATAGGTGTAATGCGGTGGCTGCTTCTTTGTGGCTGGATGCAGATATGTGACCGTTTCGTCCTTGTGCTCATGCGGTACAAGCTCGACGCCGGAAAGGCGGAGCTGCCTTGCAAAATCTGCTTCATCCCTGGCTTCCGCTGCTGCCTTTTTGATACGTTCCCGTAAATCGTCCTGCCAGATGTAACGCTCGGCCCTGATCTTGTCTGGGTTCACTTTGCGCCCTTCTTCTGTTGCCTGTTTCCGTTCCAGTTCGTTAGCGGCCCTGATTTGCTCGTTCTTGGCGCGGGCACCCCGAACGGATTGGTTGACCTTTTCCGGCTGCATTTCCGGTTTGGCAAGATCGAAATACTGCTGGCATACCTCGTCAACAATTTTCCGGAAGTGGAAGTGGGCATATGCCGACGGGTTTATGCCCCGGTAGTCCGACATATTTACATCATTAGTGATTATGTGCAAGTGTACCAAGCCCCCCTTGCCGTCTTTCTGTAGGAACACAGCGGACTGGTTATCTGGGGCGTTCTTCCGCGCAATCTCGCACCCAATGGCAAGCCCTTTCATGCAGTCCTCCGCTTCATCCGGGTTCAGCTCGGAACGGGCAAAGGAAACGATATAGCGGTCGACCTGTGTAGTATGCCGGAGGTGCGCCCGATCCCAGAACGGCTGCATTTGCCGCTCGAACGAGACCACGTTATCGGGCAGCATATTGACACCTGCTATATACTCGTTCCGTACTTCCGCACCGTTATGGCCTTTGCCGTTTCCCCTCGCGTATGCTATTGCGTCGGCTCCGAACGCTGTCCGGGTTATGTGAGAATACGGCATAAGATTTCACCTACCTGTTTCGTGGCATTTTCATAACGGGATATGAGGATGTCAAGGTCCTCTTTGGAAAAATCCTTGCATTCCGATTTCACAGATTGTATTTCCTTGCGCTTCTGTTCAATGTCATAAAAATCCATTCCCTGACTCGCATATTTGCGCTTTATCTGTTCTAACCTGATCTCTTGATTATAATTTATGCCGATACGATGCAACTCCATTTTTACCACCGATATTTCGTCAAGCAGAGACTTTATCAGTTCCTTTATCTCCGACGCTTGCCCCTCGTCGATGATACGGATACTCCCAAGGTAACGGGCCAGATTTCCAGTAACGGCCATTCGTACAAGTTCTGTTTTGTTGATGCCATATTTCTTTGCCATGTCCTCAATCGCACCCCATGATTCGATTGAAAACCGTATTGTCATGGGCTTCAATGCTGGCTTCTTGCTACGCTTATAGCTCATATTAAACCTCCTTATTTATATTGCCCGCCGCCTCCCGGCATCGGGCAATAGGGGAAAGCGGCCAGCCCTAAATATATTTGTGAAAACATATAATGTATATGTCCCCGCACATACACGCTTTTTTCTTATACCCAAACTATGTCCCCACACATATAGAGCCCATGCCGGATATATGCCCCTGCACATACACGCTTTTTTCTTATACCCAAACTATGTCCCCACACATATAGAGCCCCATGCCAGATATATGTCTCCACACCTACGCATTCTTCCATACAAAATGACGTTTATATTAATAAGTTCAATTCTTATTTTATCATATTTTGTAGATGAATGCAAGCAGAGAGTTGAGCACCTACAGTGTTCAACTCTTGCTTGCGAGGGGAACTAGGCGCTACGCGTCCAGTTCCCCCTCGACCCCCTCCCCTGCGGGGTTGCAATTTTGTTCCGCATGTCGTTTATTCCACAGCAGGTGTTTAGGATGCCTGTGTCAAAATTCTGTCATCTGCACGACAGTCTTTTGGCGCAAAAGGAGTGATAGTTTTTTTGCGATGAGTGTCAAAGAGGATGCCTACGGGCGAATTTCT
>NZ_JAAVGY010000036.1 GCF_014799995.1 Helicobacter sp. | reverse complement strand
CAAATTATAATAATAATTAGATTCATAAAGAAGCTATTATTTTTTGTTATAAATTCTGTGATGGTAGTTTGATGAAAAGCATAGTGAGAGGCGGATATTAGGGTTATTGGTAGGTTTAAATAAAAGAGTGCAAAAGGAATTTAGGGGATTCCTAAATTCCTAATGAGATTAGTTTAATGTGTAATTCTCAATCAAATTAAAATTCAAGTAGCGATAGATTTGCGATTCTTTGCCCTCTAGTTTTTGGGGGATTAAGTCCAAGTATTCTTGCTTGGTTGGAATCTTGCCAAGTAATGCACAGATTGCTGCTAATTCTGCACTTCCAAGATAGACTTGAGCCCCTTTTCCCATACGATTGTCAAAGTTTCTAGTGGAAGTTGAAAACACGACCGCTCCATCTCGGACACGTGCTTGATTTCCCATACATAAGCTACACCCCGGAATCTCAATTCTTGCTCCTGCTGCGCCAAAGAGCGAATAATATCCCTCATCTACTAGTTGTTTTGCGTCCATTTTGGTAGGTGGAGTAACCCAAAGTGTTGTAGGCACCATTCCCTCGTCTTTTAGGACTTCACCAAGCGCACGATAGTGTCCAATATTTGTCATACAGCTTCCGACAAACACTTCATCTATTTTGTGAGGACGATTAGAATTTGCTAGAATTTCACTTAATGTGGCGACATCGTCAGGGTCGTTGGGGCAAGCCAAGATAGGCTCGGTGATTTCGTTGAGGTTGATTTCAATCACTGCGGCGTATTCCGCATTAGAATCTGCTTTTAATAAGGTTGGGTTATCAATCCAATCTTGCATTCTTTTTGCTCTTCGTTGCAGTGTCTTTGCATCTTGATAACCCGCTTGAATCATTGCTTGAATTAATGCAATATTGGATTTAAGGTATTCTATAATAGGTTCTTTATTAAGGGCAATAGCACAGGCTGCTGCACTACGTTCCGCACTCGCATCACTTAGTTCAAATGCTTGTTCTACTTTTAAATCTGGCAAACCTTCAATTTCTAGGATTTTTCCACTAAAGATATTCTTTTTGCCTTTTTTCTCAACCGTGAGCAAGCCTTTTTTGATTGCATAATAAGGAATCGCATTGACTAAATCCCGCAAAGTAATGCCAGGTTGTAGTTTGCCGCTGAAGCGCACAAGTACAGATTCGGGCATATCTAGCGGCATAGAACCTGTAACGGCAGCAAAGGCGACTAATCCACTTCCCGCAGGGAAACTAATGCCAATAGGGAATCTCGTGTGAGAATCTCCCCCTGTTCCTACCGTATCTGGTAAAACCATACGATTAAGCCAAGAGTGAATCACGCCATCGCCCGGGCGCAGTGCAACACCTCCACGACTGCTCATAAATTGTGGCAAACTTGCGTGGAGTTTCACATCTGCGGGTTTGGGATATGCGGCAGTGTGGCAAAAGCTCTGCAATACAAAATCCGCACTAAATCCTAAGGAAGCAAGTTCTTTGACTTCATCACGTGTCATTGCACCTGTGGTATCTTGGCTTCCCACAGTGGTAACGAGTGGTTCGCAATAAGTTCCGGGCAAGATTCCCTCTACGCCGCACGCGCGTCCCACCATTTTTTGTGCGAGCGTAAAGCCTTTTGCGCTAGATTTTGGAGATTGGGGTTTGGCGAAGATTTCTTCTTTTGGCATTCCTAAGACTTCTCTTGCTTTGGCAGTCAATCCGCGCCCAATAATGAGATTGATTCTGCCTCCTGCACGCATTTCATCGGCTAATGTAGTAGGCTTTAAATCAAATTTGGATACCACTGCACCATTTTTGCAAATTTCCCCTTTGAATGGATAAATTTCAATTACATCACCCTCGTTTAATTCTGTTACAGGAGCGATAATTGGCAAACAGCCACTATCTTCGCAAGTGTTAAAGAATATCGGAGCAATCACGCCACCGATAACTAATCCACCCGCTTTTTTGTTGGGAATATAAGGAATCTCGCGCCCCATATGCCATACAAGCGAATTGCAAGCGGACTTTCGTGAGCTGCCTGTGCCTACGACATCGCCTACATAGACTATTGGGTGTCCTTTTTTCTTAAGCTCTGCGATTCTACCAAAGGCATTTTGTGTGCGGCTTTTCAACATTGCTTGTGCGTGGAGTGGAATATCACTTCTTGTGAAAGCATCTCCTGCTGGGCTTAAATCATCAGTGTTTGTTTCACCATCAATCTTAAATACTGTTGCAGTGATTTTCTCCTCTAATGCGGATTTATTCAAAAACCATTCTGCATTTGCCCAAGATTCTAAAACCTCTTTAGCGAAAGAATTGTTTTGAGAGATTTCTACAATTTCGTTAAAGGAATCATAGACGAGTAGAGTATGTTTTAATGCCTCTGCTGCTGCTTTTGCAGAATCTTTGTCGCTAGACTTTAAGGCTTTAATGAGAGGTTGGATATTGTATCCACCAAGCATTGTGCCAAGCAATTGGATTGCGTGTGTTTTAGAGATTCCCTCTACACTGACTTTTCCCTCTGCAATAGAATCTAAAAACTCTGCTTTGACTTTTGCAGCTTCATCTACTCCCGGGCTGACGCGATTAGAGAGCAAATCAATTAACTCCTTTGTGCGTTCGCCTTTTTTGAGTAGTTCAATGATTTCTAAAGTTTGTTCTTTGCTTAATGGAAGCGGTGGAACATTTTGTTTTGCGCGTTCATTGACTAGTTTATCGTATTCTTCAAAAAAACTCATTTTATCCCCTTTTGATAATATTTCACCTAATGATACAAATTTTCTATTAAACTAATGTAAATTTAGATAAATATTTTTTAATCTTTTTAAGTGATTGTATAAAATCAAAGCAATTGTGTAAAATTGTATAGATTTCATTTTTTCTAACTAACATTTAATAAAAGCATTTTAAAAGTATTTTAAGCTAATGAAAGTAATTGTGTAGAATCCTAAATATTTAATTTTTATTTAATTTTTATTTAATTTTTGTTTGTATAAAGTATCTTAATATAATTCTTAAAGAACATTCAAGGATTCTTTCTATGCCTCACCCTTTATTAGAATCAGATATTTGTGAATGTAGTCATAAAGGAAAAGTAATCTTTTCCTCTAGTCATCAAAACTTTTTACTTGTAAAAGAAGCAGGAATCTTAACTATAAATGATTTAAGTAAAGCAAGCATTATAGGTTGCACCAATCCTATCATTAAAGGAGGACCTTGCTCTAAACTTGTAAGCATTCCAGATTTTATTACTACAAATCTCCTGATAGTAGAGAATGAAAAAGCAGTCTTAGCAGAATGTATCTCTCAAGTCTTAACTGATAAAGGTTCTCCTATCCTCTTACAAGGAGAACCTAAGGCTAAAGGAATCCTAGAAATAGAACAAGATTCTACTAACAAAACCAAACAAGACATTCAAGATTCTAACTCCTTTTATCCTTATGATTCCTCTTATACTCATCTTGCAAGTCAAGATAAGAATGCGGGGGTGGAGGAGTTGAGGGAAGAGAATAAGGAAAACAAAGAGAAAAAATACTATATAGACAAGGAGGGATATTTGCATTGGGAAGTAGATGAGGAGGATAAGATAAAAAGAGTAAAGGAAATATAGCAAAAAGTAAAACACGTCGACCAAACAAAACAACTAGCAACAGCACTTGAAAAGGGTAGTCTAACAAAACAACAAACGCAAGCTATTGTTTTGCACAGAACGGATACTAATACTCCACTTCAAGCTATTAATGGATTTTTAAGGGGAGTAGGCACTCACTTTCTCATTGATACAGATGGCACAATCTATCAATGTGCAAGTTTGCATAAATGGACGCAACACGTGGGCAAGATTCGCTCTAAGGCTAAAGAAACAAGCACGTGGAACGAGAAAGAGCGACAATACATAAAAAGTTTAGGTAATGATGTTCAGGCATTACATAATTATGAAAAAACAAAACAATACCCAAATAGATACCCTATAAACTCTGATAGCATAGGTATTGAAGTAGTGGGAAAACACAAAAATAATCAATGGGAGGTGGTTACACAAGCACAAAAGGATTCTATCAATACTTTGATAGAAATTTTAAAACAAGAATATAGTCTTACAAATAATGATATTTATGAACACGATAAAATATCAAGGAAAACAGAGGGCGAAGGCGCAAATTTATATCCTTAGGAGTTGATTATGCAAAAATTATTATATATCTTTTGGTTATTGTGTGCGGGCATTTATGCAGATGATGTGTATTTCAATCCAATACCACATTATTTTAAAAACACAGAAATTAAAGATATTATCATTACGCAACAATGTAAAGACATTTCATTAAGCCCACAACAAATAAAAGATTTTTTTACTCTTGCGACGAAAGCCCCAGCATTCTATCGAGGTACATATATGGTGGAGAATTGTTACATTGAAGGTTCTATGAGGCTTAATGGTGGGAAAGTTAAATTCACCATTGATTCTTTGGGTCTTGCTTGGTTGCAAGATGATATGAAACCTAGAGCAATATATCCTTGTGAGGATAAAAGATGTCCCATACGAGCAGAGCAAGATGGCGGTGTATAGGAAAAAACTATGAAAATCCTATATATGACACTCACAATATGTTTATTTCTCTATGCAGATAATTTTGAACATAAAGAACTTGTAGAGATAAATCAGCCTTTCTTTAAGATTGAAGAAATGTATAGAGATAATCAACAAAAAACGAAGATTAAGTGAGATTGAGGTAGTAGGGAAAATCCTTGGCAGAAATAAAGAGAAATTTAAAGACGAGGCTATTAAATTACTCGGCAAAACAAATGTCTTAGATGAAAACAATTGCTATCACATTGTGATACAACAACGAGATTAAGAGGAAAATAATATGTGTAATGTGAAAAATATTTTTATAACTATGATATTATGTTTTAATTTGGAAGCAAAAGATTTTGTAGTGAATTGTAATCAATGCATTATTGGGATTGGTTGGACGGAGGTAGAGATTGAACTCATTAAGAAACGAATGGGGGAAGATAATTTTTATATCGTTGCAGATGATGCAAATTATTATTCTTACAAATTGCGGGAGTATATCAAGGCAAATGGTATAGAATATAAACATATTTCTCGCCTAGAGGAGGATTATACGAGGGTAATTTTCCCAAATGCTGTCATAGAGATTAAAGATAGGGAGAAAGATAGTATTATGGTATATTATATGTATGAAAAAGGCAAGAAGCCCTATGTGATTCAAGATATTGTAATGCCAGAAGATGAAATCAATGCTTACTTTAATATTACAAACAAGTGAAAATAGCCCAACTTATACGAGATAAATTTATAAAGATTGCGCTTAGCGAAAACAAATGGTATGCGTAAAATGCCTATTTTAGCTAGAATACCTTATAATAATGCGAATCTCTTTTGTGAAGCTTTAACAAATTCTAGGCAATAACTCCCCGCTAGGATAGTCTAAAAATCTCCTTGCTCCAAAGGAGGTTTTCAGCACGACCTTTGTCGCATTTTCTGAAGTAGTGTAGCCAATCAATGCGGCGTTGGGTGCGCCCTTTTGACGTAGAATCTCTAAAGCCTGCTTCTCGTCCTCTTTGGCGACACATAGCACACACATTCCCTCATTTGCGAGATTGTAAGCTTCAAATCCTAGCAGCTCACATACCCCGCGCACTTGGGGCAAAATAGGCAAACTTGCTTCTTCAATCTCTATGCCAATTTTTGAGGCATTTGCCCATTCATTAAGCACGCTTGCGATTCCGCCTCTTGTGGCATCGCGTAAGGCATAGAGCTTGAGTTTAGCTTGGAATAATGGCTCTAAAATAGGATAGAGTAGGGCACAATCACTCTGCAAATCACTCTGCAGCCCGATTCCCTCACGACTAGAATAAATCACCGCGCCGTGAGTGCCGATATTGCCACTTACAAGGATTGCGCAATCTTGTGGAATCCCAAATGCGCTTAAATTTAAATGGGGATATAGAAATTCACCTATTGCGGTAGTGGTGATGAAAATTTTGTCCAAAGCACCTTTGGGAAGCACCTTAGTATCTGCGGAGATGAGCTTCGCTTCGCTTTGTTTAAGCGTATTGGCAAAAGATTCTACAATGCGTTTTAAATCTGCAATCAAGAATCCCTCTTCAATCATAAAGCTTGCGCTCAAATATCGTGCCTTTGCACCCATCATTGCGACATCATTACAGCTTCCGCATACACAGAGTTTGCCAATGTCTCCTCCCGCAAAAAACAAAGGAGATACGACATAGCCGTCCGTGCTAATGGCGAATTTTTCTGTATTTTGGCTTAAACTTCCAATCCCTGCGTCCTCTCCTCCACCGATTACACAACCTTCTAAATAGGGATAAAAAAGCTCTGTAATAAGGTTTTGTGATTCTACTCCACCACTGCCATGGCTTAATAAAATGGAATCTGAATTTTGTAAATGTCGCATAAAATTCCTTTGATGATGATTGGGGTGTAGCGGTAAGCCGAGTTCTGTTTATGCGGCTATTTATCTGGATTTTGCCTTGCAGCAAAACTCTAGCGAAAGGTTCAAATCTTGGGATATTAACCATACCTTTCTTGCTGCGGATTGGGCTTGCAGTGCAAAACAACTTGCGTTGCTCTCGGTGAGCTCTTACCTCGCCTTTTCACCCTTGCCTTTGTAGGCGGTTTGTTTTCTGTTGCGCTTTCCCTTAGATTGCTCTAGCCATTCTTTAAATGGAATCCTATCCCAATGCAGCTCGGACTTTCCTCTCCATATTTGGAGCAGCCACTTACTACACCTTGTAGGGATTGTAGCAAAAGTGGCATAAAAAGACTTTTAATCGGTTTTGCACTTAAAAGGATTGTTTAAATTCTCTGTTCGTAAAGGTCTTTTAGATTTCTAACTTAGTGTAAAACTATAAAATATTGCAATTCTACAAACTAAATCTTATCCAATTTCTAGTTTTTAAAGACAAAACCTTTACTCAAGAGAAATCCGCATAAGGTATAACTTCCACACGCTAGAAATTGTGAAACATATACATTCCATAATAAGATTCTAAAGCACAATATTAATACAATGAGATTTACAATATAGGCACTTCCCATTGCTATATAAAACTTCACTAAGCCCCAAGAGGTAGAGTGGGACTTAAAAGTATAGCGACTATTAAGATAATAAGAGCAAAAAATACCAAGGAAATATCCTAGAAAATTTGCCCATTCGGGCATTAATCCTAGATAAGTTGCAAGCAAAATAACCCCCATACCCACAAAGGTATTCAAAATGCCGATGATTCCATAAAGTAGAAGTTGTTTCATTCTATCTTGAAACTCTTTAAATCAAAATACATTGTATAAGCGCGGTTGTGCCAATGTTCTATATCATCTGCTGGGCTTCCAAAATCCTTAAAATATTTTTGTGGAGCGAAAAATTGTTTTTTATCTTTTTGAGCAATAATGATTTCTTGCTTGCCCAATGATTTTTCTTGTGCGATAAATTGCTTGAGATGATTCCATTTGTAAGCCGTCTGATAAGAGTTGAATCCAACAAATGCGATTCCAAATATTAATAAAATACCAATGACTTTAGTAATTCTTTGGGGGTTAGCACAATAAAACTCATCAAACATTTTTAGAATTATTATTATCAAAATCAAGGTATCCAAAAGTCTAGCCCTTGCAGGAAGTGAGCCTGTGAGCTGAATTAAAGTTGTCCCAATCAAACACCAAATTCCAAAGGGCAAAGCAAGCCAATAATACTTTTTGTCTTGAATGGCTAGTTTTATACTTAATACTAGAATAATTGTGATTGTGCCTAAACTCAAAAAAACATTCGCGTGCTTTAAGAGAACGAAGTAAGGAATGATTAAGAGAGCACCAATGATCCAGTGGTGAATTTTTAATGTTTTTGTTGTTTTGAAAAGATAGAAAAAGAAAAAAACAATCAAGAAAACTCTAAAAGGAGTGGTAATGTAATTTGAAAAAGTCGCATCAAGAGTCAAAAGCTTATCCCAAAAAGACAAGTCCAAAAGTTCTGATAGACTAAGCATTGAATCCTTTTCTATTTTCATTGCACTCCTTATCTTAGTGGCGGGGGATAAATAAAGTAGAAGCCAACCAATCCAAAACCCAATACAACCGAAAAAATACCAAAAGGGAAGTTTGATTTTTTGATAAAAGGCAAAACAAAGACTAAGTAAAAGCACAATACATAACGCAATATTCATTTCACTCGCCATTCCTGCTACAACTGCGAAGATGCCAAAGAGCAATCCTATGATTAGGGGATTTAACTTATAAGAGGCTTTTAATACTCCTTGAGGGTTTTCCCAAAAAATTCTAAAAGGCAGTAAAAATAAAACGATAAATCCAACACCCCAGAGGTAATTAAAACTTCCTGCACCCCAAAGGAAAGTAGAGCCAAAACAACACAAAAGCAATATCAATGCACACAATAATGCGAGCATATAATAATCCTGCTTTTTGTTAGGTAGTTTTCCACGATAAAGCACAAAGCTACTCAAAATAAAAATTGTTCCCATTAGGGCATTTAGCAAATCAAAAATGACACTTTCTATGAATTTTGCAAAATATCCTGTGTAAAGGATTTCCCCTATCCTTGCATTCCAGCTAAAATAAGTTGCGCCAAAATTTCCTTCCTTAGCAGTAAAATACATACTTAAATCATCTGCTTGCGGGGGAAAGGCGAAATTGAATGAAAATAAAATGCTATAAATTAGCGCGAAAATAATACAATTATTTCTTAGGGTCATTTTCTCTCCTAGTAATAAAATGGGGGCGATTTTTTACCTGCTCGTAAATTCTTGCAATATATTCTCCGATGATTCCCAAAGCAATAAGTTGGATTCCACCAAGAAAAATAATGACACACATTAATGAGGGATAGCCTTTGACGCTATTGCCAAACAATAGGGTATCAAAAATAATCCATCCCCCATACACAAAAGAAATAATGCTAAAGAACATTCCAAAAATAAAAGTTAATCGCAGGGGTAAAGTAGAAAAGCTTATCAATCCCTCAATAGCGTATTTAAAGAGTTTATAGAAACTCCAACCGCTTATTCCTGCTTCTCTTGGGATATATTCATACTCCAAACACATTTTGTTAAAGCCAACCCATTCAAAAATTGCTTTAGAGAAGCGATGATATTCGTTTAACTCCAGAATCGCGTCTGCAACTTCCTTGCTCATTAAGCGAAAGTCTCTAACACCGCTTTGGATTTTGACTTCACTAATGACTTGACTGATTTTGTAAAAAGCTTCACTAAAAGTTGCTCGAATTGCGCTTTCGCCTTTGCGATTAATTCTTTTAGCGTAAATAATATCTATAGATTGCGTATGGTAAAGCTTAACCATTTGGAAAATCAGCTCCACAGGGTCTTGCAAATCCGCATCTATGAGCACAATAGCATCACCTTTGGCTTGCTTTAATCCAGCTAGAATCGCAGCTTCTTTACCAAAATTACGAGAAAAATTGATACAATGAATTTTGTTATCTTGGTTGTTAAGTTGGGTTAGAATCTCCCAAGTATTATCAGTGCTGCCGTCGTTGATAAAAATAAATTCATATTGGATTGCTAGATTGATTTGTGCTTGGATTGTGTGAATTTGATGACAAACATTGAGATAGAAGCTTGAGAGATTTAGGGATTCATTATAACAAGGAACAACAATGCTTAAAAGAGAGAGTTGCCCCCCCCCCCCCCATTATTTGAGCTACTTGGCAAATTATTCACTTAAAAAATCCTTTAAAAATTCTTGGTGTAACACAGGGGTAAATTCTAAAACTTGGTGCGTTGCCACGGAATTAAGTGCATAAGGGTCGTTTTTGAAAAATTCCAATGCGGCTTCTTTGGAGTCAAAAGCACCGATTGCGATTCCACCAACTTTTGGATTTTGCGGTCCGCTTGCTAAGAGATTTCCGCTGTCATAGCCGTTTTTTAAAAACGCACGATGCGAGGGGAGGATTTTTTCAATTTCGTTCATTGGCTTGGTGTAAGTGATGAGAATCGCAAATAAATTTTTCATTTTCTTTCCTTAAGTTTGTGTAAGTTTTGCAAGGATATTTTAGCATATTTTGTGGCTTGTTTTTCTTGTCCTTGCAGATATTAGAGTTGTCATTTATAAGCATAGAATCCCACCTTAAAGATTCCATTGTAAAGGTTATTGGTTCAAGGTTATAAATTCCCGCAACTCGCAATGACGCAAATCTACATATTCTTTTTGGCTTCCTCTAGTCGCTGTGCGTCAGAGATGTTTTGCGCTAGATTATCCCAACGCAATTTTGCTCCGCCTAAAATATGAAAATGCAAATAAGGCACTTCTTGCCCTCCATTGATACCAATGTTACTGATAATGCGATAGCCACTTTTATCTAAATTCAAAGTGCGTGCAACTTCTTGGATAAATTTTGTGAAGCCAACCATTTCCTCTGGATTGAGTTCTTGAAAATCTTTAGCGAATTTCTTAGGAATCGCAAGCACATGCACAGGGGCTTTAGGCGCAATATCGTAAAAAGCCAAAAAATCATCATTCTCTAACACTTTGTTGCAAGGCACTTCGCCTTTTATGATTTTTTCAAATATGCTCATTTTTCAACCTTTTAAAATAAATTTTTGGAATTTTACCTTATTTTATCAATGGATTTGCATTAATGTTTTAAGAAAAGTAAATAAAAATTTATAATACAATCTCAAAAATATTTTACAAAAGTTAGGAATCAGATGACAGAAATATTTTCTAAGATTAATCACGCACAAACCACCGCAGAGCTAGAGGAAATCCGCGTCTTAATTATGGGCAAAAAGGGAATCTTAACGGCACGATTTGCCGAGCTTAAATCTTGTAAAGAATCCGAAAAGAAAACATTAGCCAAAGAGTTAAATACCCTTAAAGCAGAGTTTGAAAAGGCTCTAGCAGATAAGAAAGAACAGCTTTCCTTAAAAGAACTTGAAGCTAAGCTCAATGCAGAAAAAATTGATGTTTCGTTATTTTCTCCAAGCTCTCAAAAGGGAGCGAATCACCCTGTAATGCTAATGCTAGATAGAATCGTGGAATACTTTGTCGGAATGAATTTCTCACTCAATACCGGACCTTTAGTAGAAGATGACTTTCATAATTTTGAAGCATTGAATTTGCCTAAATATCACCCCGCACGCAATATGCAGGATACTTTTTATTTCAAAGATGGCAAGTTGCTACGCACGCATACTTCTCCCGTGCAAGTGCGGACAATGGAATCCCAAAAGCCGCCTATTCGTATGATTTGTCCCGGAAGCGTGTTTCGTTGTGATTATGATTTGACGCATACACCGATGTTTCATCAAGTGGAGGGATTAGTTGTAGAAGAGGGCAAGGATTCCGTGAGTTTTGCGAATCTCAAATTTATTTTGGAAGACTTTTTAAGATATATGTTTGGCGATGTGCGGGTGAGATTCCGCTCAAGCTTTTTTCCTTTCACAGAACCAAGCGCAGAAGTAGATATGAGTTGTATTTTTTGCAAAGGCTCTGGGTGTCGTATATGCTCGCATACAGGTTGGTTAGAAGTTTTAGGGTGTGGAGTAGTAGATGATAATGTCTTTAAGGCAGTAGGTTATGAAAATGTCAGTGGATATGCGTTTGGTATGGGGGTGGAGAGATTCGCAATGCTGATGTTTAGTGTGCCAGATTTGCGCGCATTTTTTGAAAGTGATTTAAGGATTTTGGAGCAATTTAAATGATTTTTACACGTAGTATTTTAAACCAGATTTTACCAATAGAGAATATTTCAGGCGAGGAGATTTGCAAAGTCTTAAACAAAATAGGGCTAGAAGTGGAATCATTTCAAGCCAACATTGCACCCAAAAAGGTTGTAGTGGGTAAGATTCTTGAATGCCACAAGCACCCCAATGCGACCAAGCTTAATGTTTGCCAAGTTGCAATTGATGGAGAAGAGAGTGCGCCTCAAATGCGGCAAATTGTTTGTGGTGCGCCCAATGCAAGAGCGGGGATTTATGTAGCAGTTGCGCTAGAGGGGGCAGAGTTACCTCAAATAACTATCAAAAAAGCAACCCTTAGAGGCGTTGAAAGTTGCGGTATGCTATGCTCTACAAGCGAGCTTGGGTTTCCGCAAATCAATAATGGAATCGTAGAACTTGATACAAGTATTGGCGAGTTAGTTATCGGCAAGGAATTAAGAGAATATTCCTGCTTTAATGAAGAAGTGTATGAGGTTTCTATCACGCCAAATCGTGGCGATTGTATGAATTTATTTGGAATCGCTAGGGACTTAAGCGTGGCATTGAAGTTAGAACGCAAGGCACTATGCTCTACGCCCAAAATCTCTGAAAATGCTCCCGGAATCGGACGAGTATTGCAAGTCGTGGCAAGTGAAAAACACAAATCTTCTTTGCTCTTTAAAGTAATTGAAGCCAAGCCCTTTTTGCTGCCCTTGAATGCAGTTTTATTTTTAGCTTACAATGATTCCTTGACGAAAGATTGGCTAAATAATGCGCTACGTTTTAGTATGCTATTGAGCGGAGTGCTTTTAAATGTGTATCCGCAAAACTTTTGCCAATTAGAAGATAAAAATGGTAAAGTTTTGTTGAATCTCAAAAAAGATTCGCAAGGCTTTGAATGTATCTATCAAGGAGATAAAAAACTCTCTACAATCGGTATTAGTGGATATACAGAGAATCCTAATGCGGAGGCAAATCAAGAGAATGAGACAAGAGAGTTAATGATTTTAGAAGCGAGTTATATTCCGCCTGAAATTATTGCTCAAAAGGTAATGGAATCCAAGCCAAAAGTTATAGACGAAAGGATTTATGCTTATTCCTCACGCGGAAGCAATACGAATTTAAATATTGGTTTAGCCGTGCTTTCAAATTTGCTTTTAAATGGCGATGCTGTGCTTTATAATGACGCACAAGAACTCTTAGAAATGCAGGCAAAAGAACCCATTACGATAGAGATTCCTTTGCTTTCACGCGTGATAGGTGTAGAGTTAGATAAATTGCGTGTGATTAATATTTTAAGAGCGTTAGAGTTTAAAGTAGAAATTTCAGGTGATGAGAATCTCATTGTCGCTACTCCACCAGCTTTCCGCCACGATGTCGTAGGATTCCAAGATATTGCAGAAGAAGTTATCCGCTTCTATGGAATTGATAATGTTCCAAGTGTGCCATTAAGTTTTATCCAAAAAGACCAAACAAATGAGGCTTTGAGACTTTATCGCTTCAGACGCAATCTCGCGCAAAAAGCCGTAGGAGTGGGGTTTAATGAAGTGGTGCATTTCTTGTTTGAAAATAAAGAAAAGTTACAAGCCTATGGCTTCCCTGTGTTAGAGAGTCAATTAGAGTTAGTCAATCCCATTACACAGGATTTGAATACCTTGCGTAGCACTTTGTTGTTAGGACTTTTGCGTGCGGCAGAACAGAATCGCAACAATGGATTTTGCGCAATGAGTTTTAGCGAGATAGGCGCAGTGTATGATAGGTGGCGTAACCAAAGTGAGAAAATGGCATTTTTGCAAAGTGGATTCTTGAGTGAGGAACGTTATCCTAATGCCAAAGGTGTAAAGGGCAATTACTTTGAGTTTTGCGATAGAATCGCACGCGTGATTGGTGAATTTAACCTAGAGACATTGAAGAGCGAAATTAGCTTGTTTCACCCCGGACAATGCGCAAAGGTTTTGCAAAATGGTAAGGAAATTGGGGTTTTGGCGGCTTTGCACCCACAAGTGGCGTTAGAATTAGGGCTAGATTGCACTTATTTGTGTGAGATTTCCCTAGAATCCCTAAAGAGTGCTTTACCGCAAGTAAAAATGGTTTCCAAGTTTCAAAAAACCCAGAGGGATTTAAGCGTAGTGTTAAAGAATGAGATTCCTTATTACAAAGTCAAAGCGGCGATTCATCGTCTTGAGATTCCTTATATTGCTAAATTTTATCCCCTTGATGTGTATCAAGATGAGAAATTGGGCGATAAGTTAAGTTTGACGCTTCGTTTTGAATTGCAATCAGACGCAAAAACACTAGAGGAAAAAGACATTAGCGAAGCAATGAACCAAGTCTTGAGTCTGCTTAAGACGGAGTTTAATGTGGAGTTACGATGAAACTAGAAGTCTTTAAAACTAACTCATTCGCATTAGACACTAATCAAATTGCAGGAGATAAATCTATTTCTCATCGTTGCGCCATTTTCTCACTTCTAAGTGATAAGCCGAGCTTTGTGCGCAATTATTTAGAGGGCGAAGATACTTTAGACACATTGAAGATTGCCCAAATGTTGGGCTTAAAAGTGCAAAAGGAGCAAGAGGGATTGCGCCTCATTCCACCATCAAAGATTTGCGAGCCGGAGACGATTTTGTATTGTGGGAATGCGGGAACTGCGATTCGTCTTTATTTGGGGCTTTTGAGTGCGCAAAGGGGAATCTTTGTCTTAAGCGGTGATGCGTATTTGAATAAGCGTCCAATGAAGCGCGTAACAGAGCCTTTGCGTAGCATAGGAGCGCAGATTATCGGTAGAGACAATGGAAACTTTGCTCCTTTGGTTGTCATAGGCAATGAGGAGTTAAAAAATTTTGATTATACAAGTAAGATTCCGAGTGCGCAAGTCAAATCCGCGATGATTTTGAGCGCACTTTTTGCGCAAGGCGATTCTGTTTATTATGAGCCAGAACTAAGTCGCGACCATAGCGAGAGAATCCTAAAAGGTATGGGTGCTCCAATAGAATCTAAGATTTTAGAAAATGGTGTGATTGAAGTTAAGATTCAATCTTTGCAAAATAAATTAAATCCGCTTGACATAGAGATTCCAGCAGACCCCTCTAGCGCGTTTTTCTTCGCACTTGCTATTGCGATTATTCCCAATGCGCACGGAATCTTGCGTAATGTGCTGTTGAATAAAACAAGGATTGAAGCCTTTAAGGTTTTAGAACAAATGGGAGTCAGCATTCAATATACTCTTACTTCTGAAACTTATGAGAGCATTGGCGACATTGAAATCACCGCTCCAAATACTCTAAAAGCTGTCAATGTGAATCAAAATATTGCTTGGTTGATTGATGAGATTCCAGCCATTGCGATTGCAATGGCGTGCGCTAAGGGAATCAGTCGTGTAACAGAGGCAAAGGAATTAAGAGTAAAAGAGACAGACCGCATTAGCGCAGTTGTGGAAAATCTGAAACTTTGTGGCATTGAGGCGCGCGAGCTAGAAGATGGGTTTGAGATTATCGGGGGAGAATTGCAAAGGGCGTGTGTGCCAAGCTATGGAGACCATAGAATCGCAATGAGCTTCGCGATTGCGGGGCTTGTCTGTGGAATGGAGATTGAAAATGCGGAATATATTAATATCTCTTTCCCTAATTTCTTAGAAATTTTAGAATCTATCACAAAAATCCAAAGAAGTTAAATGCGCGTAAAATTGGCTAAAAATTATGGATTTTGTTTTGGCGTGCGGCGTGCAATCAAACTAGCAGAAAGCAAGCCAAATGGCATTACGCTTGGTCCATTGATTCATAATGCAAAAGAAATCAATCGTTTAAAAGAGGATTTTAATGTCGTTGTGAATGAAAATATAGAAGAGATTCCGCAAAATGCCGAAGTGATTATCCGCACACACGGAATCCCTAAGCAAGACTTGCAGAGGCTCAAAGAAAAAACTTCCAAAATTACCGATGCAACTTGTCCTTTTGTAACCAAACCTCAAGCAATTTGTGAAAAAATGAGCGCGCAGGGTTATCAGATTGTTATTTTTGGCGATATAAAACACCCCGAAGTGAAAGGCGTAATGAGTTATTGCGACAACAATCCTCTGGTAGTAGAAAATTTAGAGGCATTAAAAGCAGTCAAGCTCGCAGAAAAAGTAGCATTGGTTTCACAAACAACCAAAAATATTGAATTATTTTTAGAAATTGCAAGTTATTTAGTGCGTAATTGTTCGGAATGTAGAGTGTTTAATACCATTTGCAATGCAACCTTTGATAATCAAGATTCTGCACGGAATCTCGCAAAAGAAGTAGATGTAATGGTGATTGTGGGCGGGAAAAATTCCTCCAACACTAAACAACTTTATAATATTTCTAAAGAACATTGCAAAGATTGTTATTTGATTGAGGATTTTTTGGAGCTTAATGCACAATGGTTTGAGAATAAAACCCTTTGCGGAGTGAGTGCGGGAGCTTCAACGCCGAATTGGATTATTGATAAAGTCGTAAAAACCATTGAAAAATATTGATTTTATACTTTTAAAAGGCAAATTTTAATAAAATTGAAAGATTTTATTTTTAAAAAGGGCACAGATGGCTGTTGGAATTAACACACACGAGTTAGAAAAGATAGTGATTGACGAAAATGAAGACTTCGCTTCAATGTTTGAACAATTTGAGAAAAGAGAAAGTGAGAGTGTTTCACAAGGTGAGATTGTAGCAATTAAAAATGACCAAGTCATTATTGCTGTTTCTGGTGAGAAAAAAGAGGGGATTATTTCTATTGATGAAATCAAAGATACGCAGGGTAAGCTGTTGTTTAAAGAGGGGGATTCGTTACCCATTGTGATTACAGGTAAGCGCAATGAGCAGCCTATCGTTTCTCATAAAAAGGCAATTCGTAGAGAAAAAATGCGCCAATATATCAAAGATTTGGGTGAAAATTATAAAGATAAGGTTGTAGAGGGTGTTGTAACAAAACGAAACAAAGGAGGGTATGTTGTAGAAAATAATGGCATTGAGTTTTTTATGCCAAAATTCGCAGCCGCCTTTAAAGAGGGAAGTAAGGTTGAGGGCAAGAAGATTAAGGCTTGCATTATCAATGTAAAACCTGAAGAAGATAGCATTGTGATTTCACGCAAACGTTTGTTTGAGCTTGAAAACACAGTCAAAAAAGATGCGATTGAAAACCTCTTAAAGCAAGAGGGAATCTTACAAGGCAAGGTTAAAAAAATCACAAGCTTTGGAATGTTTGTTGATGTAGAGGGTGTAGAGGGATTGGTGCATTACACAGAGATTAGTTATAAAGGACCTGTGAATCCTTCTAAAATCTATAAAGAAGAAGATATTGTTCCTGTCAAAGTTCTTAATTATGATAAAGAAAAGCGACGTTTGGCATTATCTATCAAAGCAACCACTGACGACCCTTGGAGAGAAATTGAAAATGAATTAGAAGTAGGTGATGCAATCAAAGTAACGGTGAGCAACATTGAACCTTATGGAGTATTTGTAGATTTAGGTAATGACATTGAGGGATTCTTGCATATTTCTGAAATTTCTTGGAATAAAAATATCCAAAATCCTGAAGAATTTTTAAAAGCTGGACAAGAAATTGATGTGGAAGTGATTGAGATTGATACAAAAGATCGTCGCCTAAGGGTTTCTTTGAAAAAGCTACTAGATAAACCCTTTGAACAATTTGCCAAAAAACACAAAGAGGGAGAGATTCTAAAAGGCGTTGTGGCAACTTTGACGGATTTTGGCGCATTTGTCAAACTAGATAACATTGATGGTTTGTTGCACAATGAAGATGCTTATTGGAATAAAAATGAGAAGTGCAAAGATTTGATGAAAGTTGGTGAAACGATTGAGGTAAAAATTGCAAAAATTGACCGCGAAAAGGAACGCATTTCTCTAACGCGTAAAGGCTTGATTACTTCGCCTGTGGAAGAGTTTGCTAAAAAATATTCTATGGACGATGCGGTAGTTGGTTCAGTGAGAGACATAAAAGATTTTGGTGTGTTTATTAAAATTGATGATGAAATGGACGCTCTAATTCGCAATGAAGATTTGCCTCCGCTTAAAAAAGAAGAAATCAAAGTAGGCGATAAAATCAATGGAGTGATTTCTCTTATTGATGCGGAGAATAATAGGATTCGTGTTTCTGTGCGTAGATTAGAAAGACAAAAAGAAAAAGCAAATCTTAAAAATTTCAATAGTAGCACAAATGATAAAATGACATTAGGGGACATTATCAAAGACCAAATCCAATAGTCTAAAGTGAAATAATATGCAAATAAGAGTATTAATTGGAATCTTCTCTTTTTTAACTTGCATATTATTGTTTGTTTTGATTCGCAATTATATTGAAGCAATGAATCTTTATTCTTTACCAAAAGTTGATCCCTATGAGCTTGCACAATTTGATGGCAATAGAACGAAACCTCTTGAAATGCCTGATTGGCTTGATAGATTGTCGGGACAAGATGAACGAGAGTTTATTTATCCCGCTTCAGAATTGCAAGTCAAGTTGCTTTTTGCAGATGAAATCAAACAAACCTCTAAAGAAATCTTTAGGGTTTCAGTGGGAGTAATTAACGATTATCAATTTTTTTGTATCAACCAAGTTTTAGGTGCATACAATATAGAATATTCTTATTACAAAATTGGTGAGAATATTTCTCTTGTGGTTGCAACAGAAGATGAGAATTATCTTCGTAGTGTTTTAGAGAAGTTAAGACATTATGAAATTAATTATACTTTGTCTAAATCTTAAAAATGGAGAGTTTTAATGTCAAAATATACAATTATCGTGTGTGATCATATTCATCAAAGTGGTTTGGATTTGTTATCAAAAGATACAGAAGTGGAAATGTTGAATCTCGCAAGCTTACCCAAAGATGAGCTTAAGAAAGAATTGCATAAGGCAGATGTGGCAATTACTAGGAGTTCCACAGATGTAGATACGAGATTTTTGGAATCCGCGACAAAATTACGCGCAGTTGTGCGGGCGGGTGTAGGTGTAGATAATGTAGATATTGAGGGTTCTAGTAAAAAAGGTGTAGTGGTAATGAATGTCCCCACTGCCAATACAATTGCCGCAGTAGAGCTAACTTGCGCCCATATTTTGAGTGCGATTCGTAGATTCCCTGAAGCAAACGCTCAACTCAAAGTAGAGCGCAAGTGGAAACGAGAAGATTGGTATGGAACAGAATTAAAAGATAAAAAACTTGGAATTATAGGCTTTGGTAATATCGGAAGTAGGGTAGGAAAACGTATGAAAGCCTTTGAAATGGAAGTTGTTGCCTATGACCCTTATATCAATCCTGCAAAAGCCACAGATGTTGGAATCGCATATACAAGAAATTTTGACGATATTTTAAGTTGCGATATTATCACGATTCACACACCAAAAAATAAAGAAACAATTAATATTATTGGCAAAGAACAGATTGCCAAAATGAAAGATGGCGTGATTTTGATTAACTGCGCACGTGGTGGTTTATATAATGAAGAGGCACTTTATGAGGCATTAAGTTCGGGTAAGATTCGTTTTGCAGGCATTGATGTATTTGCTAAAGAGCCGGGAAATACAAATAAATTGTTAGATTTAAAAAACATTTATGTAACCCCACACATTGGCGCGAATACTTTGGAATCTCAAGAAAAGATTGCTATTCAAGCAGCACAAGCGGCTTTGGAGGCTGCGCGTGGTTCAAGCTTCCCCAACGCCTTGAATTTGCCGATTAAAGAAAATGAATTACCAAATTTTGTAAAAGCTTATTTGGAGCTCGTGCAAAAAATGGCGTTTTTTGCGATTCAAATTAATAAAGATGAAGTGCGTTCTATTACATTGGAAGCAGAGGGCGAGATTAGAGAATATCTTGCTTCGCTTTCTACTTTTGCATTAGTGGGAATCCTCAATGCAACGATTGGTGATAAAGTTAATTATGTTAATGCACCTTATGTAGCCAAAGAAAGAGGCATTGAAGTGAAGTTAGAGGGCAAAGAATCTCAAAGTATTTATAAAAATCAAATTAAGCTAACTTTGCTTACTCAAAATGGTGAATTTAGTGTGAGTGGAGCAGTATTTAATGATTCTACACCAAAAATTGTCAATATTAATAATTTTGCATTAGACATTGAGCCAAAAGGCAAAATGATTCTCTTTAGAAATGATGACACGCCCGGTGTGATTGGGTTTGTCGGCACGACTTTAGCAAAACATAATATCAATATTGCCGATTTCCGCTTGGGACGTTATGGTAAAGAAGCGTTGGCATTGATTGTCGTAGATGATGCAGTTTCTCAAGAAGTCTTAAATGAGCTTGCGAGTTTAGACGCTTGTATTTCTATTAAATATGCCGTGCTATAAGCTTCATTAAGTCCCGCTCTTTGCGGGAATAAACAGGAGTTAAGTTAGTTTTAATCTCTTAATATCGTATTATTCATTCTTTAATCCTCATAATAGTTAAATCTTTTATAATCTTGAATTACTATAACCTTGCAGACAGAATTTCATTCTAAATTATTAACAAATGTTAAAAGTTATTCATTAAATGTTACTTTTTTGCTCAAAGTTTATTAAAATTTTTCTAAAGAAAATCATTTTTAATTGTCTTTAAATAAGATTTTATTACATTTAAGACGAAAATTTTAACTTTCTTGGAGGAATTATGTGGCAACAGATTACTGACCCACTTGGGAATATTATTTTAAGTGCTGCAGTGGCTTTTTTGCCTATTTTATGTTTTTTATTGTGCTTGCTAGCTTTTAAGCTTAAAGGGTATCAAGCAGGATTTATTACCGTGATTGTTGCAAGTGCCGTAGCCTTTTTTGTCTATGGAATGCCTTTCTCTCTGATTGGTGCGTCTTTTGTACAAGGGTTTGCACAAGGTATGTGGCCGATTGCTTGGATTATTATCGCTGCTATTTTCTTGTATAAGCTTTCCGTGAAATCAGGCTCTTTTGAAGTGATTAAACAAAGTGTAATGTCTATCACGCCAGACCATAGAATCCAAGTTATTTTGATTGGTTTTTGTTTTGGTTCTTTCTTGGAGGGTGCGATTGGGTTTGGAGGACCTGTTGCGATTACTGCCGCTCTTTTGGTTGGTTTAGGGCTTAAGCCTCTTTATGCTGCTGGGCTTTGTTTGATTGCAAATACAGCTCCTGTTGCATTTGGTGCGGTAGGGATTCCAATTATCGCAATGTGTAATTTAGTTGGTGTGGAGCAGCACGCTGTTTCTGCAATGGTTGGGAGAATGCTAGTTCCGCTTAGCTTGACGGTGCCGTTTTTTATTGTTTTCTTGATGGACGGATTCAAGGGAGTAAGAGAAACATTTCCCGCAATTCTTGTTGCAGCGGTTTCATTCACAGGCACACAATTTTTAAGCTCAAACTTTTTGGGCGCGGAATTGCCCGATATTGTTTCTGCCATTGTTTCTTTGGCTTGCACCACTCTATTTTTAAAAGTTTGGAAACCTAGCAATATTTTTAGATTAGATAATGAGACGAATTTTGCACAATCTACACAATTAGAAATGGGTGCGGTTATTAGGGCTTGGATGCCATTTATTCTTTTGATTATCTGTATTGTGATTTGGACACAACCTTGGTTTAAAGCACTATTTGCTAAAGGTGCAATCTTTGATTACACACAAGTAACCATTGCATTTAACAATATTCAAGGTGGAATCTTAGATGAAAATGGCAAAGCAATCTCTTTAAGTTTGCCTATTAACTTTGTTGCACTTCAGGCAGGAACAGCGATTTTATTAGCGGCATTCTTGACGATTTGGACGCTTAAAATTAAGGCAAGTGATGCCGGAGAGTGTTTTTGGGACACTTTAAAAGAAATGGCGATTCCTTGTATCACGATTGGGCTTGTTGTTGCTTTTGCCTTTATTGCTAAAAACTCTGCAATGAGCGCAACGCTTGGATTGGCATTTGCACAAACAGGTGATGCCTTTGCATTCTTTAGCCCTGTGATTGGTTGGATTGGAGTTTTCTTAACTGGAAGTGATACAAGCGCGAATCTTCTGTTTGGTCCATTGCAACAAGTAACTGCTGGAGAGTTGGGTGTAGGGCAGGCTTTATTCTTAGCAGCCAATTCCGTAGGGGGAGTTGTGGGTAAAATGATTTCTCCACAATCCATTGCGATTGCGTGTGCGGCAGTTGGTTTGGTTGGAAAAGAATCCGAACTTTTTAGATTTACTTTGAAATATTCTATTGGCTTTATCTTATTAATTGGAATTTGGACATTTATTATCGCATTTTTCTTAAATGGTATCATTCCAGAAATAGTGCTAAAATAAGGTGAGACAATGAGAAGAGTATATTTTTTTGCTACTTGCTTAGGCGCAGCTGCAATGCAAGAAGTTGTGCTAAGCGCAATTAAACTCCTTCAGCGTGAAGGGGTTGAGGTGATATTTAGAAAAAATCAAACCTGTTGTGCGCAACCTGCTTTTAATTCCGGATATTTTAAGGAAAGTAAAGAGGTGGCACTCTATAATATTCAACAATTTAGAGAGGATTATCCCGTCGTTGTGCCCAGTGGTTCTTGTGCGGGAATGATGAGTCACGATTATTTAGAGTTATTCAAAGGGGATTCTAATTTTGATTTAGTCAAAAGGTTTAGTGAGCGCGTCATAGAGTTGAGCCAATATTTGGACGAAGTTTTAAATGTAGATTATGAAGATAAAGGTGAAAATGTCAAGGTTACTTGGCATTCAAATTGCCACGCTTTAAGGATTCAGCAAAGTATAGAAGCAAGCAAGAATCTATTAAGACGTCTAAAAAATGTGGAATTAGTGCCCTTAGAGTTTGAAGAGGAATGTTGTGGGTTTGGTGGGACATTTTCTGTCAAAGAGCCCGAAATTTCTAATGCAATGGTAACGCAAAAAATCAAAGACATTCAAAACACAGGTGCAAAGTATGTTGTGAGTGGTGATGGAGGCTGTCTTTTGAATATACAAGGCACGATGAGCAAGTTAGGAATGGATACAAAAGGTGTTCATCTGTATGAATTTTTATTGAAACGATTAGAGGGGGTTAGCTTATGAGTGTAGAACATAGAATCCCACACGAAGAAATGGTGCATACAAAATTAAACGATTCTCAAATGAGAGAGAATTTAAGTGTTGCAATGCACACGCTTCAGAGGAATCGCCTAAAGATTATTGATGACAAATTTGAGGATTGGCAAGGATTGCGGCTCAAAGCAATGCAGGCTAAAAATAATGCTTTAATGAGCTTAGAAGAGCGATTGCTGGAGTTTGAGAAAAACGCTACAAAAAATGGCATACAAGTGCATTGGGCTTCAAGTGGTGAGGACGCTTGCGAGATTATTTATGAGTTGATGAAAGAGAAAAATATCCGCAAGATTCTCAAGGGTAAATCTATGGCGAGCGAGGAAATTGGGCTAAACCATTTCCTAGAAAAAAAGGGTATTAGTGCCATTGAAACAGATTTGGGCGAATTGATTTTGCAACTCAATGGTGAAACTCCTGTGCATATTGTAGTGCCTGCGATTCATCGTAACCGCTATGAGGTAGGCAAGATTTTTGAGGAAAAATTAGGTGCAAGTTTGGAATCTGAACCTGAAAAACTCAATGCGATTGCAAGAAAGCATTTAAGAGATGAGTTTGAGGGCTTGCAAATGGGTTTAAGCGGTGTGAATTTCGCAATGTCCAAAGAGGGCGCGTTTTGGCTCATTGAAAATGAGGGAAATGGGAGAATGTGCACCACAGCTCCAGAGATTCATGTCGCAATTTGCGGGATTGAAAAGGTAATGGAAACTTTTGAAGATGCCGCGACAATGGTGCATTTGCTCACACCTTCTGCCACGGGACAATTTATCCCAACTTATAATAATATCATCACTTCCCCACGAAAAAATGGTGATTTAGACGGACCTAAAGAAGTGCATATTGTTTTGTTTGACCACCATAGAAGCGATATGTTAGCGCATTTTGATTATTATGAGGCATTGCGTTGCATTCGCTGCGGAGCGTGTATGAATTTCTGCCCTGTTTATGACAAAATTGGAGGACATACTTATCAGACAATTTATCCCGGACCCATTGGAGAAGTCATTAGTCCCAATCTTTTTGGGATTGATTTAACGGGGGATATTTTGAGTTTTTGTTCGCTTTGTGGAAGATGCAGTGAAGTTTGCCCTGTGAAGATTCCCCTTGCAGATTTGATTAGAAAATTGCGTTCAAACAAAATAGGGGAGGGAAAAAATCCTCCATTGGGTGCGAGTATGTTAGAACCTAATCAGTGTGAGGCGTGGAGTATGAAAGGTTTTGCTAAAGTCGCTACCAATGGTGCAGTATGGAGATTCTCACTCGGGAACGCACATTACTTTAATAGTGCTTTACATCGCTTTAAGGATTCCTTACCTGTGATAAAAAAATGGAGCGCATTCAAAGAGTTACCACAAATCAAGGGCAATTTATATCAAGAGGTTCAGAAGTTGCAAGGAGTGCAATATGAGTAGCAGGATTGAAAACATTTCACAACGAAGCAAAAAACAGATTTTGGAGCGATTAAAAAGGGCTTATAAAATACCGGAGTTTGAGCGTAAGCCTAGTATTGACCCTGTTGTGCATATCCAAAGAAGCGGGGAAATGCTAGAGGAAATGAAACGCAAAATGACGGATAATAAGTATATTGTAGAAGAGTGTGAGAATGGTGAGTTGGAAAATAAAATCAATGAGATTGTCAGAGGTTATGGCTACCAAAAAATGATTTATTCTGAAAGCTTGGGTTTGGATTTGGACAAAATTGAAGCAACGCAGAAAGTATGCTTCAATCAAGAAATAGAGAATCTAAGAGCAGAGGTTTTTCATAGTGATTTTTCTATTGTGCATGCAAGGGTTGGGGTGAGTTCGCACGGTGTCGCATTGGTGCATTCTTCTAAAGCGCAGCCTAGAATGCTCTCTCTAGCCCCTACACTTTGTATTATGCTCTTAAAGAGAGAGAATATCGTAGGAAGTTTGGCAGAAGCATTAAATTTGGTGAAAGCTGAAAATGATGTCCTACCTAGCAATATTTTGTTTATTGCAGGTCCCTCACGCACGGCAGATATTGAGCTTATCACGGTTTTTGGTGTGCATGGCTCACAAAAAGTGCATATTATTTTATATTAATCTTAGGATTCCTTAAGGAATCCTAAACCTCAAGAAAGATACTTCAAAAAGTCATTCTTAAAGCGAACATAATTTTGTGCAGATTGTAAGATAAAAGCAACTTCTTCGTCTTTTAGCTCTCTGACAAATTTTGCCGGATTTCCTAGAATCAAAGAGTGAGGAGGGAATTTTTTGCCTTTTGTTACGACACTCCCAGCCCCGACAATGCTATCCTCGCCAATCTCTACATCGTCCATTACGCAAGCGTGCATACCGATAAGACAACGCGAATGGATTTGGCACGCGTGGATAATGCAATTGTGTCCAATTGTAACATCATCTCCAATGATGACAGGATAACCCGAATCTATCATTTCTCCTTTGTCATTAAAGAGTCTATGCCAAATGTGCAAAGTCGTTAAATCTTGGATATTTGTGCGTTTGCCTATTTTGATAGAGTTTTCATCTCCTCTAAGCACGCAATTAAACCACACGCTAGAATCTTCTCCGATTTCTACTTCTCCAATAA
The DNA here is from genome assembly GCF_014799995.1 of Helicobacter sp. Lineage (GTDB taxonomy): Bacteria > Campylobacterota > Campylobacteria > Campylobacterales > Helicobacteraceae > Helicobacter_D. Next base: position 21,114 of record NZ_JAAVGY010000036.1, on the reverse strand, counting down.
TTTGAGCACCCTCTGCAATAAAGACATTAGGGGCTATTTTTGGGCTTTTGCCTTTGAAATTCAATAACATTTTTACTCCTTTAATTAATTGAGCGAATCAATAACTTTTATTGTGGAAGTATTTTACAATTTTTTATTTATCAATCCTTTCGCTTGAAGCAACTTAATCAAAAAGATAGAAATTTATGGGGATTTGTGCCCTTTTTAGATATTTGAAATTAAAAATTGTTTAAATTTTACTCATTATGAACTATATTGGGATTTGCGAAAGATTTGGAATCTCTAATGGAGTTTTGTCGCTTAAGATAGGTCTTATAGGTGCAAATTTGACAGAGCGTTTCTACGCATTGGCATTTTTTAAACCCCTCAATGAGTGCTTTAGCGCGTGGAGAGGAGAGGATTTCTTGTAAATTTTGTGTGGATAAATTGCCTAAGTTAATTTTGCCCTCTACATCAAAGCAACAAGGCACGACAACACCATTGCATAGGATTCCTAATTGCTTGCTTCCACCATAGCAGAATCCATAGTTGTTTTGTGATTTGGTTTGTGTTTCAGGGCGAATCCATTGGAAAAATGGAGCACCTATTAGATGAATTTTATAGGCAAGACGCGTCTTAGTGGGAATGATAGAATCAAGATTGAAAAATTTTTCTAAACGTTGGTAAAGAGCGGCGTTTTTGCTTGGTGCGCTCAAGTCTTGATTGAGATTCCAAAGCCTTAGATTAATGAATTTTTCACTTTTTAGCTGTTGGTGTTTGGAGCAAAGATTGAAAATAGGAGTGAGATAAGAATCAAGCGGAATGGGTTTATTTTGATAAAGCACACTTGCGAGGGAAAGATTGATTTGGTGAATGCTAGGGTGATGTAGCAAAAGATTGGAATTTTCTTCACTGCAATAAAATCCGCTAGTTGTCAAATCAATCTTCAGTTGAAAATTCTCCGCAATATCCAAATAATCTTTTAAGGATTCTACACTTAAAGGGTCTCCTAAAATATGCAAAGCACAAAGTTTGGTATGGGGGCTAATCTCTTGGGCAATTTTGCTAAAAAGACTTAGAGGCATTACTCTTTTGGATTCTTTTAATGGGGTGCAAAAGGTGCAGTTTAATCCACAAAAATTTGTGATTTCAACAAAGACTTTTTCAAACCCCATATTGTTTATAGAATCTTGAGATTCTTTTATTCATTGCGCAACACTTGCAGCGGGTCAATCTGCGTTGCTTTTTTGGCAGGATAATAAGAGGAGGAAAAGACAATGAAAAGTGAGCCAACAAGAATAAAAGCCAAATCTACCAAAGACAATTCTAGGGGCAGTTTATCGCTTCCATAAACATCGGCAGGCAGTGAGATGATAGGGAAGTGAGAGAGCAGCGCAAGAATAATGGCTGCTAAGATTCCCCCTGCAATGATTCCGCTAATGCCAATGAAGTTTCCTAGATAAAGAAAGGTTTTTTTGATTTCTGTTGCGCTTGCGCCCATAGTTAGGAGTAGGGCAATTTCTTTGCGCCGATTCATCACAGTCATTAAAAGTGAGCTAATAATATTGAGTGAAGCGACTAGGATAATGAGCATTAGCACGATAAACAAAGCGCGTTTTTCTAATGCAAGAGCGGCAAAGAAGTTTCCATTTTGTTCCCACCAGCCAACAAAACGAATCTGCGGATAGAGTTTTTGCAGGGCAAGAATATCTTTGTGGGCGTCATCAGAATAAATATGAATGCCATCGTAAGTGTGATTTGGTAGTTCTTTAATTGTTTGTAGGGATTCTAAAGTGGTATAAATGTAGCCTTTGTCATAAGCAATGAGTCCAGAATCAAAAACGCCCACGACATTAAAGTGTTTCATTGTGGGCATTAAACTCATCGCTGTTGGTGTTAGGTGTGTAAAGACTAAGAGTAGATTAGAGTTTAATCGCAAGCCATATTGTTGCTGTAAAGTCTTGCCCACGATAATGTCAAAGACATTTTCTTGATAGGTGGAATCAAAGTTTTCTTGATAGGATTTTTGTGTGTTTTCAAGGGCTGTTTTAAAGATAGGATTGATTTCGCTTTCGCGTTTGAAATCCACGCCAAATATCATCGTACCCTCCATTCTTGGTCCTCTTTTAGAGATTGCCTGCATTTGCACAAAAGGGCTAAACTTTAGGTGTTTGAAGCGGGATTCCATATCTTCTAGCAAATCAGAATCTATGGTTTCAAACCCATCACTGATTGCGGTAATGGGATAGTTCATAATGAATAATTTGCGCTCAAACTCTTTGTCAAATCCATTCATCAGTGCCATTGCAACAATCAATACCATTACACCAATACAGACGCCTAAAAATGCTAGAATCGCAGTGATAGAGATGAAAGGCTGCGATTTGTTGAATCGCAAATAACGGCGCACCAAGAAAGAAATGAGTTTGGTGTTTTGATTGTATTTTAAAGGTTGGGATTGCTGCATCTAAGATTCCTTACGTTTTGCAGCGAGTATGCCACTTTTGGGTCCGCTTTTGCCGCAGCAATCTTTGTATTTTTTGCCGCTTCCGCAAGGGCAAGGTTCATTGCGCACAGGCTTTGTTTTTGCATTATTCATTGTTGCGCCTTGCGTGGAATCATATAGCTTTTGGCGTGCTAATTCCGCTTCTTTTTCATTTTCTTTGATAGCAGGTTTTAATTGCACTTTTTGAAGCATTTTAATAGCGGTGTATTTGATTTGTGAAGCAAGCTCTAAAAACAAATTATAACTTTCCTTTTTGTATTCCACAAGCGGGTCTTTTTGGTTATATCCGCGCAACCCAATTCCGGTTTTTAGATTATCCATTACATAAAGATGTTCGCGCCATAAATTGTCTAATGTTTGCAAATACACAAGTTTTTCAATCTCATTACGCGTTTTTTCGTCCAATACTCGCATTTTTTCTTCATAGTCGTGGAGTAAAACTTCCTCAATATACCCTTCAAAGTTATTATTTGCCTTGTAATATTCTTTCAAAGAATCTTGATTTAAAAGCGTGTTGAAATCCTCCTGTGCTTGTGCGCAAAGTAATCCCAAATCATCTTCTTCATTGAAAACTTCACATTTTTGTAAAAGCATTGTGATAGCCTCTTGGCGGTTTTCAATGATTTTATGGGTAATATTGTGATTAGGGTCTAGCATTTCATCACGTACACGATAGATTGCCTTTCTTTGTTCGTTTGCGACATCATCGTATTCTAGCAAGTGTTTCCTTGCTTCAAAGTGCATACTTTCAACTTTTTTCTGCGCATTTTCAACCGAACGCGTTACGAGATGAGATTCAATATGTTCTCCCTCCTCTAAGCCTAATTTATCCATAATGTTTTTAATCTTGTCGCTTCCAAAAATTCGCAATAAAGGGTCTTCAAGGCTTAGATAGAATTGACTTGTGCCCGGGTCGCCTTGTCGCCCACTTCGTCCCCTTAGCTGATTATCAATCCTGCGCGATTCGTGTCGTTCTGTCCCGATGATATAAAGCCCACCTAGTGCCCGCACCTCATCGTTAATTTTAATATCCACACCGCGTCCAGCCATATTGGTGGCAATCGTTACTGCTCCTTTTCTCCCAGCATCTTTAATGATTTCTGCTTCTTTTGCGTGGTGTTTTGCATTAAGCACAGAGTGAGGAATCCTTTCTTTTTGTAATAATTCATGGATTTTCTCACTTTTTTCTATGGAGGCTGTCCCTACAAGAATCGGCTGCCCCTTTTGGTGTAATTCTATGATTTTTGCTACGAGAGCTTTGAATTTTTCTGTTTCGGTTTTGTAAATTAAATCATTCAAATCTTGACGGAGAATTGGCACATTTGTCGGAATAGAAACAACTTCTAAGTTATAAATTTGCAAAAACTCACTTGCTTCTGTTTGTGCTGTTCCTGTCATTCCGGCTAATTTTTCATAAAGCCTAAAGTAATTTTGGTAAGTAATGTCTGCAAGGGTTTGGGATTCTTCTTTGATTTGCACTCCCTCTTTGGCTTCTAATGCTTGGTGTAAGCCCTCGCTAAAACGTCTCCCCTCACTCAAACGTCCTGTAAATTCATCTACAATCACGACTTCACCCTCACGCACGACATAGTCTTTGTCTTTTTTGAATAACTTATTGGCTTTGAGGGCTTGGTCTAAGTGGTGTGCTAAAATTGCGTTTTCAATGCTATATAAATTATCCACACCAAAGAGTTTTTCTGCTTCATTCACGCCTTCTTCAGTTAAGAGAATCGTGCGGTTTTTTTCGTCTAAAGTGTAATGCTTTTCTTCTTTTAGTTTCAGGGCTACTACATTGGCGGCTTTGTAATTATCTAAAGTGCGGTTTGCCGGTCCTGAAATGATTAAAGGCGTGCGTGCTTCATCAATAAGGATAGAATCCACTTCATCTACAATGGCAAAATGGTGGAATTTTTGCACTTTTTGATGAAAGTCGTATTTCATATTATCACGCAAGTAATCAAATCCAAATTCGTTGTTTGTGCCATAAACAATATCGCTAGAATATTGTTGTAGCCTATCATTATCATCATAGTTTCCGCTGATGATGATTCCGACAGAATATCCTAAAAACTCATAGAGTGGGCGCATAAGTTCCGCGTCTCTTTGGGCGAGATAGTCATTAACCGTTACGATATGCACACTTTTGCCAAGCATAGCATTCAAGCAAACAGGAAGTGTGGCGACGAGGGTCTTTCCTTCGCCTGTTTTCATCTCTGCAATTTTACCCTCGTGTAGCACCATTCCGCCAATTAATTGGACATCAAAGTGGCGCATATTAAGGATTCTTTTGCTCGCCTCTCGTGTGATGGCAAAGGAATCATAAAGCACTTGATTGAGTTCTGCATCAGCATCTTTTGCGTTTTTCACGCGTTCTTTTAATGCGTTAAAGGCAGCTCGTAATTCTGTATCACTTAAATTTTGGTAAGTTTCTTCTAAAGCGTTGATTTTGCGAATCTCTTTGAGATAATGTCCAATAAGTCGGTCGTTTTTGCTACGAAAAATTTTTTTTGCAAGGGCTAATATCATAATCTAAACCTTTCATTTTGGCAAATGTTAAGTAAAATAACAACAAAACCATTTAAAAATTCGGAATTTTAGCATAAATGCTATGTTGCTTAGATAAAATACAACGAAATATTTTAATACAAAAAGGAAAAGAATGATTTTTGTTGATGCGTGTTTGAAAAAGCAAACTCCTTATACGCCTGTGTGGTTTATGCGTCAAGCGGGGAGATATTTAGAAGAATATAGAGCCGTGCGCAAAGTCGCAGGAGATTTTTTGAGTCTTTGTAAGAATCCCAAATTAGCAAGTGAAGTAACCTTGCAGCCCGTAGAGATTCTCAATGTAGATGCGGCGATTTTGTTTAGTGATATTTTGGTTGTGCCTCTTGAAATGGGAATAGATTTAGGATTTTTTGCAGGAGAGGGTCCCAAATTTGCCAACCCAATAGAATCTCAAAGGGATTTGGACAAATTAAGCGATTCGGCATATATTAAGTTAAATTATGTCTATGATACGATTGCATTGACGCGTGAAAATCTCGCTAAGGAAAAGGCATTGATTGGCTTTTGTGGCGCACCTTGGACGCTTGCAACTTATATGATTGAGGGAGAGGGGAGCAAAACTTATGCAAAGTCTAAAAAACTTTTGTATTCTAATCCGAAATTTTTGCACGCAATGCTTGATAAAATCACCCATAACTTAAAGCATTATTTGGAATCGCAAATTAAAGCGGGAGCGAATGCGGTAATGGTGTTTGATTCTTGGGCAAGCGCATTAGAGGAGAGTGCATATTTGGAATTTGGCTGGGAATATTGCAAACAGATTGCAAGCTTCATCAAAAACAAATATCCACAGATTCCTGTGATTTTATTTCCCAAAGGCATTTCGGGATATTTAGATAAGATTGACGGGACATTTGATGTTTTTGGTGTGGATTGGAGCACACCGCTTGGAATCGCAAAAGAAAAATTAGGGCGTAAATATACTTTGCAAGGAAATCTTGAGCCGTGTAGAATCTATGATGAGGATTCTATGCTAGAGGGAGCGCGTGAAATTTTGGAATTGATGAAAAATTCTCCACACATTTTTAATTTGGGGCATGGTATGCTTCCGGATTTGCCTAGAGAAAATGCGATAAAGCTTGTAGAATTTATTCATAATTATCGGTAGAATCAATGGTTTGATTCTTAGATTTCTACAATTTTGAGTAAATTTTAAACACTTTTGGCTAAATTTTTCAAAAGTAACACAGAATTTTTCTTTTTGATTGATTTTATTAAGAATGAAAATATATAATTAAGCTTACCCTAGTAGATTAAGGAGAATTATGAATAGAGTAGTTGGTATGGCAATTTGGGCTGTTGTAGCTCTGATTGGTGCTTGGGGCTTTGGTGTATTGGCTTTACATCAAGGCGAAACAATTTCTGCGGTATGGATTGTTGTAGCCGCCGTATGTATTTATATGATTGGTTACAGATTCTATTCTAAATACATTGCAGAAAAAGTTTTAGGATTAGATGATAATCGTGCAACCCCTGCTTTGACGATGAATGACGGAAGGGATTTTTGTCCAACAAACAAAATCGTTCTTTTTGGACACCACTTTGCAGCGATTGCTGGAGCTGGTCCTCTTGTCGGTCCTATTTTGGCAGCTCAAATGGGTTATTTGCCAAGTATGATTTGGGTTGTTGTAGGCGTTGTGCTCGCAGGGGCTGTGCATGATTTCACGGTTTTGTTCGTTTCTATGCGCAGAAATGGTAAATCATTAGGAGAAATCATCAAGCTTGAGCTAGGTAAGGGAGTGGGAAGCATTGCGATGGTTGGTATCCTCGGTATTATGATGCTGATTATCGCAATCTTAGCACTTGTTGTTGTGAATGCACTTGCGGAATCTCCTTGGGGATTATTTACGATTGCGATGACGATTCCTATCGCAATTTATATGGGAATCCATATGCGCTTTTTGCGTCCGGGAAAAATCGGTGAGGCAAGCATTATCGGATTTGTCTTGTTGATTTTGGCATTGTTTTATGGACAAGAAGTAGCAGCAAATCCAACCTTGTCAAGTTTCTTTACGCTAAGTCCTATTACCTTGACTTATATTATGATTGGTTATGGTTTTGTCGCTGCGATTCTGCCTGTTTGGTTTCTTTTAGCACCACGTGATTATTTGAGCACATTCTTAAAAATCGGTGTAATTGTTTTAATGGCAGCAGGGATTTTGATTGTAGCACCTGATGTCCAATTCCCAAGTGTTACGAAGTTTGTAGATGGAACGGGACCTGTCTTTAGCGGGCAGTTATTCCCATTTCTTTTTATTACGATTGCTTGTGGGGCTATTAGTGGATTCCACGCGTTAATCTCAAGTGGAACGACTCCAAAAATGCTAGAAAAAGAATCCCACGCAAGAATGGTAGGTTATGGTTCAATGGTTATGGAATCTGCCGTTGCGGTAATGGCTCTCATTGCTGCGTGTATTTTAACACCGGGATTGTATTTTTCTATCAATGTTGCTCCAGCAGGACTTGGCACAACAGGAATCACCGATGTGGCACAAGCAGCAGCTGTGGCAGCACAAACGATTAGTAGCTTCGGCTTTGTGATTACGCCAGAAGAAATTTTGAATATGGCAAATAATATCGGCGAAAATAGCATTTTAAGCAGAACCGGTGGTGCTCCAACTTTTGCAATTGGTTTGGCAACAATCATTTCTGAAGTGCCTCTCTTTAATCAGGGCTCAACAGCATTTTGGTATCACTTTGCCATTTTGTTTGAAGCACTCTTTATTTTAACCGCTGTGGATGCGGGAACAAGAGCAGGACGCTTTATGGTACAAGATGTTTTGGGAAATGTCTATGCGCCTATTGGCAATATCCAATCTATGTTTTGGGGTGTTGTTGCGACATTGATTTGTGTTGCGGGTTGGGGTTATATTCTTTATCAAGGAATTACCGACCCACAAGGGGGTGTCAAATCACTTTGGACACTCTTTGGAGTTTCCAACCAAATGCTTGCAGGTATGGCATTATTGCTCGTGATTTCTGTGCTTTTCAAAATGGGCAAAGCAAAACAAGCGTGGGTGGTTATTTTGCCTGCGGCTTGGGTGTTGATTACGACACTTTATGCAGGAATCTTGAAACTTCTTCCAGCAAATGGTGAGAGAGTGCATGACGCAGTAAGTCATATTGCGCTTTGGCAAATCAATGGTGCTAAAGCAGCAGCTGCGACAGACCCTGCTTTGGCAGAGAGATTTGCAACAATTGCAACGAATAATCTCATTAATGCAGGACTTTGCGCATTCTTTATGTTTGTTACTTGCTTAATCTTGATTCAAACAATTCGCATTTGTCTTAAAGCGACAAAAGGTGAAGTTGAGATTCCGCTTGCGGAATCTCCTTATGAAGAGGCTAGCAAGTATGAAGGAAAAGTTGCTGCACACGGTTAATGTTTTGAATCCAAATTTGAGATTTTTCTCTTTTTGGATTACAAAGGTTAGGATAAATCAATTCCATATAGAGGAATTAGGAATGAAATATTTGTTAGGAGTGATGGGTTTTATCGTAAGTTTTGTAGGTTTTATCTTTGCATCAGAATTAAAGCACGATTAGGTAAGAAGCATCTAGTATCAAGAAAAACGCAGTAGATGAAGCGTATTCTAGAAAAGACTCTAAACAAATTTCTAAATCAGCCAAAAATCAAACTAAAGATGCAATCTAAAAAAGAGGTGGGTAAAATGACAGATAAGGCTCTAAATAAAGCTTTGGATAAAGCCTTTAAATAAGTTAAATCCCATTGGGTTTAACGCAAAGATTGCATTTAGGTTTGAATCACTCTTTTAACAATTTCTCTCATATCATCAATTTTTAATCATAAATCATTTAAAATACTTTATCACAAGGATAGTCAATGAAAGAAATCATTTTATACCTTAAAATGCTTTATAAAAGGTCTGATAGGTTTTTTCATTTGCTTGTGGGTATGCCAAGTTATGATAAATATGTTGAGCATATGAAGCAAAATCACCCCGATAAGATTCCAAAGTCTCAAAGGGAATTTTTCAAAGAAGCAATGGAAGCCAAATATGGAGCAGGAAGAAATAAATGCTGATAGGCTAGAAGTCATAAGGATTATGAATACAAAAGCTTGAGGCATTAACCACTACATAAAACCATCTTACAATATCGTATGGGCTTGCACTTGACAAGAAGTAAATTTTGTTAAAATCTAAAAATCTTGCCATTATAAAATCTCCTTCTATAGACTTGAGCAGCAATTTATTAAATCTCAAGAAAACATTGAATAGAAATAAAAAGTGGAATGGGAAATGCTTCTAAGTCTTTTAAAATTTAAAAGGAGTTTAAATGCTGTCATCAGTCAATCCCTATGGAATAGGAAAAGTTTATCCAAATCCGCAAGTTAATGCTGTAAAGCCGGCTCAAGAAATCAAACCGCAAGAAGTAAGAAATGCGGAATCCCAAAGTGCGCAGGAAGTGCAAGAATTGCCAAATTTGTCCCCAATGGCTTTAGAGATTCGTAAGTTTAGTGATGGCGTAAAGGGCGCAAATGAAATGATTGGAGCAATGCAAATTGCAGATATTACATTGAGTGGTTTAGGAAATCAAATTAAAAGCAGTGGCGGAGATTTGACGCAATTAGACAACACTGCTAAAGCGGCTCAATTCAAAGGCGAATCGCTTTTTGGTAGAGAATTGACATTATCCCTTGCAGGAGAAAATGTTTCCCTTGCTCTTCCCTTGCCAAGTCAAATGGAGGGTTCTATTAACGAAAATCTAGCGAATAAACATAATGAAATTATGGAAAAAATGGGGCAAATTAGTGGTTTGATTGAAAAGGCAAGCCTACCTATTGGAGCACCAAGTGCGCAAGAGTTTGACTTTGAAAACTTTGACCCAAGCACACTTAAGGGGTTGTTTGGTTAGATTTGACAGAATCGCAAAAGCGATATGCCTAAATCAAGTGGTTTTAGCTTGCGCTATTGTTTCTAGCAGAGATTTTTTCTGCTAGGAGTTTATCCAAGACTTCAACGACTCTATCTGAAGCAAGTTCCCCTGTGTTAAGCAAAGACAAAATTTCCTCATTTGCTTCTAAGCCTTTTGCCTTAAATGTATCTAAAGCGTTTCTAAAGGAATCATGCACTTCTGCGTGTGGAGATTCTAGGCTATCATAACTTGGTAGTCTGTTGAATGATTCTTTGCCATTTCCTGATTCATACCATTTTCCAAGCCTGCAATCGTGATGATTTGCAAGTTGCAAGTCTTTATTGTCATTGACAATTGCTCCATAGCTGTTCATTTTGAAGAGCAAATGGTCTAATTTCACAAGTCCAATAAAGGTTGTATCAAGGACATTTGCGGAATTTTGACGCACATCTTTAGAGGATTCTCCCACTTGAATAATTTTTGCAACTTCTCCATTGACTAATTCCATTTCATCTACAATTTCCTCTGTGGAGGTTTGCACTTCAGAGAAATTTTGACGAAGAACTTGAATATTCATTTCAATTTCTTTTGTCGCTTTTTGCGCTCTTTCGGCTAGTTTTCTGACTTCATCGGCAACGACTGCGAATCCTCTCCCGTGCTCTCCAGCTCTTGCAGCTTCAATTGCAGCATTGAGCGCAAGTAAGTTAGTTTGGTCGCTTACATCTGTGATGAGGTTAATGACATTGGCAATGGAATCCAAATCTTGATAGACTTGTGAAATCATTGTTTGAAAACTATTCAAACGTTCTGTCATACCTGAAATACTGTTTGTGATAGCTTCTTCTAGTGTTTTGGTTTGTTGGACATTTTCAGAAGAAGATTTTTTTGCTTCTTGGAGCATTTCAACAGAAGAGGCAAAGTTTTCTTGTAGAATTTTTAAGTGTTTAGAAGATGAAACCGTGATGGAGTTTAGAATCTCATTAAACATTTTGATACGTTTTTCGTCTGCATTAGATTGTGCAAGAGATGTCTCGTGTTCCTCTTGTTTTTCGCTACATTTACGCAACGCATTTTCAAGTTGTTCAATTTTTGTATGCAATGCTTTGTTCTCCGCAATGAGCTCTTGCTCTCTTTTGTGATTGCTAAACATTGTGTCCCCTTTATTGTGCTTTAGTTAAATTGTAATTATATCTAAAAAATTTTATTATCAAAATGGAGAAACTATAAAAATTTGATAATTTCTTCTCTTGAATTGCGTAACTTTTGAGGAATTTCACTTTGTGTTTTTTCTCCAATGATGAGCATAATTGTGCTTTGTTCTTTATGGGTGTCTAGCTTCAAATATTCATTGAGTTTTTCCGCATCAAATCCCCCAATGATACACGAACCAAGCCCTAAAGCACTTGCGGCATTGGCAAGGTTACCTAGTGCTAAGAAAACTTGCTCTCTTGCATAATGTAGTTTTTGTTCTTTATTCATACTATCAATCCAAGGTTTATAAAGTTGGATTCTTTTGTCTATTTCCGCTTGAGGCAGATTGCGTGATTTTAGTTTGGGGATAAAATATTCTCCAAAATCAAGGCGCGCAGTGAGGACAATAATCGCCCCACATTGTGCCACATGGTCTTGATTGTTGGCGATTTTGGAAATTTCTAGTTTTTTGTTTTTGTCTTGGATAACATAAAAACGCCACGGCTCTAATCCAAGTGAGCTAGGAGAGAGTCTGCCGCATTCTAAGATATATTCCAAAGACTCTTTTGGAATCGTGCTGTCTTTGAAAGAACGGCAAGAATAACGTTCTAAAATAATTTTCTGAAAAGATTGTTTTGTGGATTCCATTATCACTCCTTAATCTTTGATGAGAAATTCTTGTGCTTTCTCTTTGCTCTCAAAGGCAAAGGATTGGATTTCCTTTCCCTCAAAGCGCACTTTATAAGGCTTATTGGATTGTGTTTTGCCATAAAGCAATGTAAGGGCAATTGCGAGGTTTTTATCCTCTAGGTTCGCCTCCTTTTCCACAAGCCCTAAAGGTCCAATACAATCTAGTAATTCAATCGGCGTCATTTTAGGGTGGTAGAAGTTTAGTTTTTGATTCTCTTCTTCATTCCTTGCAATCACGCAACGTCCCCCGTTGGGTAGAATCATATAGCGTCCGAATTTGACTAATTCCATATCCTCAAAAACGATTGGGCGATGTGCTTGAATGTCTTTGAGTTTATTGGCGATAGAAGTTTCGGTAAGCAGGCAACCACCCCCAGGACGCTCGTAATACTCTATGCCATAGTGTTTGACTAATTCTAGCTGACGATTCCTCCCCCGCCCACTAATGTCAAGGAGTTTTTCTCTAGGAATCCAACCTTTTTCTTCTGGAATAGTAATAGGGAGCAGTTTAGCACATAAGGGACGCACGATAAGCCCATTGCCTCCGCAAAGCCTTTCCACTTGTCCTAAGGCTTCTGCGCGTTGGCTTTTGGGACGTTGTCCTAGCACCTCCCCACTGATGACGAAGCTTGCCTTTTGCGATTCTAAGAGTTTGAGTGCGTGGGCAAACATATTTCCGTGACAATCAATGCAAGGATTGAAATATTTTCCATAGCCAAACTTGGGTTTGAAAAGAATCTCATCAAAAAATTGTCGGCGAATGTCTATGATTTTTAATTCCGCGCCCACTTGATTCAATCTTTGGCGTAAAATCTCGCTTTTATCCCTCTTTGCGCCAAATCCAATGTCAAAGTGCAGGGCGAGGACTTCTATTCCTAAATCTTGAATCACTTTGATAGCAAGCAAGCTGTCTAGCCCTCCACTAAAAAGTGCTAATGCTCTCATAGAGTGCCAAATCTCCTTTCTTTAAATCTTCCAAATATTTTTGATATTTTCTTAGCAAAAACGATTTTTCCCTCAAAGAAAGGGAATTGTTTTGCGAAAGTAATTTGCGTTGTGCGTCATAATGTCTATACAGAATCATAATGATTTGCTGCTTTAGATTCTCTTTGTTTTGGGGTTTGATTTTGGAATCTAGGAGGATTCCGATGAGGGGGGAGGATTCTAGCTCTCCTTGAAGAAGTTTTTGATAGGCAAGGCTTTCGGAATGAAACATTTGCGGCTCTAGGTAATTTAGCACGAAATCTAAGAGGCTTTTATCCTCTAAAATGCTTTTGATGATAATTTTTTCTGCCAAACCATAAAAGTTATTTTGGCTGCTTTGAAAGCTTTGATTGATTGGTTTTTCTTTGGTGTAGTTTTTTTGGGTTTTGATTAAATGTACAGGCAGGTTGAGCCTTTGTGCAAGCCAAGTTTTATACTCCTCTTGAATTACGGGTGAGAGTTGGTGTAGATAGGCTAGGGATTCTTTGAGGCAGGAATCTTTTTGCACAGGATTTTTCAAGTCAAATTGGCTTAAAATCGTATGAAGCACATAATCAATCAATGGAATCGGAGCGTTAAAAAGATTCTTTAAGGTTTCAATTTCCCCATTTTTAACCATATCTGCTGGGTCTAATCCATTATCAAAGAGAACCACCCCGCCGTCTTTATTGGCTAAGCTCAAGAGATTTGCAGCCTTAAAAGCCGCATTCATTCCCGCATTATCGCCATCAAAGGCAAGAATGATTTTGGGATTATTTTTAGCAAGCAGAGGCAAATGCTCGTGTGTCAAGGCTGTGCCTAGTGTAGCGACTGCATTAGTAAAGCCGGCTTGATGCAGTAGAATCACATCTAAATAACCCTCTGTGATAATGATTTCATTGAGGCGATAAATGCTTTCTTTGGCTTGGGGATAGCCATAGAGGATTTGGGATTTGTTAAAGAGTTTGGTTTGGGGAGAATTGATATATTTTGCCGGGTGGTTGCTAAGTGTGCGCCCGCCAAAGCCGATGATTTTGTTTTGTGCAGAACGAATCGGGAAAATCAGACGTTGGGTAAGTCTTGCATAATATCGTTTGGTGTCATTCTCTATGTCTGCTCCGAGTATCCCGACATTGAGCGCGTCTTGTAGATTGATAAAATTGCGTTGTAAATGCGCCATAATTTCAAAATTATTTGGGGCATAGCCTAGTTCAAAAAGTGCCCTTGTCTCTAGCGTGATTCCGCGCTCTTTGATATAAGATTCTATTTCATTATTTAACATAGATTGGTAATATTCATTCATAAAGTTTAGAATCTTAAAATCATCATTTTTCTTTACTTTATTGGTGTATTCTAAATGCACATTATAAAATTGTGCTAGTTTTTCTAATGCTTCAACATAATTAAGTTTTTCGTAATCCATTACAAATTTAATCGCATCACCACTTACTCCGCAGCCAAAGCAATGGAAATATCCTTTGTTAGCATTAAGCACAAAACTTGGCGTTTTTTCTTGATGAAAAGGGCAGCAAGCCTTATAACTCGCACCCATTTTTTTGACTTCAATATAATGGCTTATGACTTCTACAATGTCTAGTTGATTTTTGAGTGCTTCAATGCTCTCTTGGGTAATCAATTTTGCTCCAAAACTTAAAAATGCGCGTATTTTACAAAAATTTATCTATAAGTTTTGTTATAATTTGCGTGATTTTTCACGAAAAGGGAAAACTTGGATTTTTTGGAAAGCATTGAGTATCGCGACCCGCTTTTTGGGATTATGATATTTATCTTTTGTATTGGGCTTGTGAGCCTTTTTGCTTATTATTGGAATTATCTCATTAGCAAAAGGCAGCAAAACTCTTTGAGTAAATTTGTAGAAAGCTTTGATTATATTGGTTTTGACAAAGAAGCCCAAGAGTTTTTAGCCCTAAGTCCTAATCCCACGCCCTCTTTGCTTTTTATGGCAAAAATGTATCAAAAAAGTGCTAATTATGAAAAAGCGATTCGCCTTTATGTCGCATTATTAGATTCCATTCAGAATCCTGTGGATAAAGTGCCGATTTTAGAATCTCTTGGGTTGGTGTATGAAAAGGCTGGGTTTCCATTGCGTGCCAAAGAAATTTATTTAGAGATTCTGCATTATTATCCAAGAAACATTTTGGTGTTAAAAACTCTCATCAAAACTTATGAGAAATTAAACCTGTTTCAAGATGCCTTAAGTGCTTTGGATTGTTTAGAAGAAATAGAGAGCGGCACAGGATTATATCGGCGTTACCTCAAGACAAAGATTTTGATTTCAAGTCAGCGAAAAAGCGAGGAGAGTGCTCAAAAGTTATTGGCTATCTTAAGAGAAGAGGCACTTTTGGCGCGTTTGATTTTGGGATTTTTTAAGGATTTTTATCCTACGCTTTTTTGGGAATGCCTCAATATCATTCCACAAGATAGCCTTTTAGAATTGCAAGATGTATTGTGGAATCTTAAGGGTGAAGTGATTCCTCAAAATGTCATCAAAGAATTGCAAAGTATGCCAACTACTCCGCAAGGCAGAATCCTAAAGGATATTTTTGAAGCAAAAGGAATCTTGCCGCTTAGTTTCTCGCAAAAGATAACCTTTGAGCTAGAAACCATTTGTCTTTTGCGAACACATAAAACTTTTCAAGGGGATTTGGGATTCCATTATCAGTGTAAATCTTGCAAGGCAACCACCCCACTACCTTTTGAGCATTGTCCTTATTGTGAGGGGCTTTTGACGCTTAAAACGTTGATATTCTTAAAGGAAAAGCAAGATGAAACGCGTTACTCTCTTCTGTGATGGTTCGTCTTTGGGAAATCCCGGAAGTGGCGGTTGGTGTGGAATCTTGCGCTATAAAGAGCACGAAAAAATCTTAAGGGGTGGAGCGAAGAGGGCAACAAACAATCAAATGGAACTCACAGCACTCATTCGTGGCTTAGAGGCTTTGAAAGAGCCTTGTGAAGTCTTGGTAGTTTGCGATTCTAAATATGTGCTAGAGGGCTTAAGCAAGTGGTTGCCAAATTGGATTCATAAGGATTTCAAAAATGTAAAGAATCCGGAGCTTTGGCAGCTTTATTTGGAGGTTTCTAAACCGCATAAAATTAAAACAGAGTGGGTTAAAGGGCACAGCGGACATCTTGAAAATGAAATCTGTGATAGAATCGCCAAAGAAGAAGCATTGAAATTTAAAAATATTTAAGGATTTATGTGGATTTAAAACTTTTTGAACAGAATTTAGGCTATCACTTTAAGGCGCAAAATTTGCTCAAAGAAGCCCTCACGCATAAAAGTGCCAAAAAGGGAGCACACAATGAACGTTTGGAGTTTTTGGGTGATGCGGTGTTAGATTTAATTATAGGGGAGTTTTTATACAAAAAGTTTCCACATTCTCCAGAGGGAGAGCTCTCTAAAATGCGTGCTTCAATGGTGAATGAAAAGTCCTTTGCCAAAATTGCGCGACATTTGAATATCGGGGAATATCTCTATGTCTCTGTTTCTGAAGAGCAAAACAAGGGAAGGGAGAAAGATTCTATTCTCTCGAATGCTTTTGAGGCGATTATGGGCGCAATTTATTTGGAGAGTGGGTTAGAAGTCGTGCGCAAACTGATTCTTGCATTGTTGGACAAAATTTACCCAAAGATTGATTTAAAAAGCTTGTTTTACGACCATAAAACTGCTTTACAAGAGCGGACGCAGGCACTTTTTGGAATCACTCCAGAATATATTGTCTTAGATTCGTTTGGACCTGACCACAATAAGGAGTTTTTGGTGAGCGTGCAAATTAGAAACAAAGAATATGCAAGGGCAAATGGCAAAAGCAAAAAAGAAGCGCAGCAAATGTGCGCGAAAATTGCATTAGAGATTCTCAAGCAAAATGAAAAAATGGACAAGGAGAGTTGATGAATACCTTTGGACAGGCTCTTAGGGTTACGACTTTTGGCGAAAGTCATGGTGTGGGGATTGGCGCAGTGGTAGATGGACTGCCCGCAGGATTAGAGATTGATGAGGGTTTTATCGCTTCGGAAATGTTAAGGCGCGCAGGAGGACAGAATCTTTATTCTACACAACGCAAGGAAGCCGATGAGGTAAAGATTCTAAGTGGTGTTTTTGAGGGCAAAACCACCGGCACGCCTTTGGGATTCTTTATTCAAAATTCTGCTAGCAAAAGCAGTGATTATGATTCTATTAAAAGCCTTTTTCGTCCCGGGCACGCGGATTGGACTTACTTTTGTAAATATGGAATCCGAGATTATCGCGGAGGAGGGCGCAGCAGTGCGAGGGAAACAAGTGCGCGCGTAGCAGCGGGTGCGATTGCTAAATTACTTTTAAAATCTTTTGGCATTACTTTACAAAGCGGAATCTTGAATATTGGCGCAATTTGCGGCAAAGCAATTGACTTTCAAAATGCAGAAAAGAGTGAAATCTTTGCACTAGATAAACAAGCGGAATCCGCACAAAAAGAGGCAATTTTAAAGGCGAGGGAGGCGCACGATAGTCTAGGGGGTGTCGCACTCATTAAGGCGAGTGGTGTGCCTTGTGGGCTTGGCGAGCCGCTGTATTATAAGCTGGATTCTGCAATCGGTGCTTTGATGTTGGGCTTAAATGGTGTCAAAGCGGTAGAAATTGGCGATGGCATAGAATCTGCAAAAGTAAGAGGCTCACAAAATAATGACGCAATGAATCAAGAGGGGTTTATGAGCAATCATTGCGGCGGAATCTTGGGTGGAATTAGTAATGGGGAAGAGATAGTTTTGAAAGTGCATTTCAAGCCTACGCCTAGTATTTTTTTACCACAAAGCACGCAAGATACGCAAGGAAATGTCGTCCAATGTGAGATTAAGGGAAGACACGACCCTTGTATTGCGGTGCGCGGGAGTGTGGTTTGTGAGTCTAGTCTTGCATTGATTCTCGCCGATATGCTGTTATTGAATGCGACAAGCAAGTTAGAGAATCTACAAAAAATTTATTTCTAAAGGTGCTTTAGTGGCTAGAAATGCGTTAATTTTCGCCGATGGCAAACTCGGTGTGGGATTAGGGCATATTAGTCGTTGTAGGGCTTTAAAAACGGAATTAGAATCGCTAGGCTGCCAAGTACAACTGCTAGATACGCAAGATTTGCAAGCCAATCTTGGCGATTCTTTGTGGGATATGATTGCAATAGATTCGTATGTGCTGCCTTTGGAGTCTTATGAGCAAGCGACAGAGAGTGCCAAGGTTTGCTTATTTTTTGATGATACTTTGCGCCTGCCTTATCCTCAAGGTATTTTGCTTAATTCTGCAAGTGGCGTGGATTGCGTGCAATATAGGGCAAAATATCCCAAGCATACACTCTTTTTAGGAAGTGATTATCGCCTATTGCAAGCCCCTTTTGCTAGAGCATTACAAAGTCCAGCGATTCCCTTGAAGCAGGAAGTGCAAAAAGTGCTCATTGCACTTGGGGGAAGTGATATTTTGGGATTAAATAAGCCTCTTATGATGGCACTTCAAAGAGCTTATCCCTTTTGGGAAGTGCATTGTATTACAAAAGATTCTGACTTAATAGGGCAGAATGGGCATTATGGCTTGAGTGCGCAAGAAATGGCAGATTTGATTAGGCAAATGGATATTTGTATTTGCGCATGTGGGCAGAGTTTGGGGGAGATTTTGGCTTGTGGAATCCCAGCAATTGCCCTTGAAGTAGCAGAAAATCAGAACGCAAATCTCATCAGTTTTGGGAATTGCATTTTGAGCGTGCCTAAAGCTTATTTGCTCACTTGCGATTTGGTTTGTCATCAAGTATTAGAGCATTTGGAATCCTTAATTTCATTGGCTTTGCGCACTGCTAATCAAACCTGTGCTTTGGAGATTTTAAAACGTCCAACAAAATGGAAAGAGAGCTTGGGGAGCATTTTGGGTAAATCTTAAATAAAGATTTGTAAAGCAAGCTAAACTTCTGTATAATCCGCTGAAATTATTATCTTTAAGGAAAGAATATGCGAAAAATCATTGGTTTATTGGTATTTGCAAGCGTGGTGCTTCTAGGAGATTCCACAAAAGAGATTCAGATGTATTCTAGCCCTACTTGCGGTTGTTGTGAAGAATGGGCAAAATATATGAGAACTAAGGGCTATCAAGTCAAATCGCATAAAGACGATGAGTTGTTTATGAAAGTCAAAGAGGATTTTAAAATCGTCCCTAAATATCAAAGTTGCCATACGGGCATAATAGAAAAAAATGGAGTGCAATATGCGATTGAAGGACATGTGCCTGCTGATGCGGTGGAATGGCTGCTAGAAAATCAGCCAAAGGAGATTATTGGCGTCTCTACACCAGGAATGCCACTAGGAAGTCCGGGAATGGAACAAGGCGATGATTATGAGGAATATCCTGTGGTGTTGATGACGCAAGGGGGCGGTTATAAGGTTTTTGGCATTTATAAGGGGGAGAAAAAGCTAAAAAGTGGAAATGTGAAGTAGTTTAGATTCGTCCTTGCGAGTGTGGCGAAGCAATTTAATCTATTTCCGAACACATTTTCTCAAATTCTTGATAATATTTCCAAGATTCTACAATATCGGGATGCACAGATTTAATATAAACTAAATGCTCATCTAAAACCTGTTTGAATTGCATTCTTAAATCTTTATGCTCTCTTAAATAGTCTAGTATTTGAGATTCTGTGATTTTCTTTTTATCCTCTATTTCTTTTTGTTGTTGCAATTTTGGAATAAATTTCAAAAGATAACTTCTAACTTCCTGTAAAGTTTTGGAATCTTGTTTTAAAATCTCCCAATCCTTTGAAGCAATACATATAATAATGCCATTGTAAAAATAGGGTTGATGAAATAAATCTTGAGTAATATCCAAGCAATGCTCTATTTTATGCGTTATCGCAGCGGCTATATTTGTCAAATAAATATTGTTTTCTATCTTATGCACACTATCTAGGAGATAAAGTTTGAAATTTATACTTTGTGCTCGCACGACAAGTGTTAATGGAAGCAATGCTCCATATTTTGCGATATTTTCTTTAAACTTCTCTCTGTATTTTTCATTTGGTGCAGGGAATCCTAGTTCTTTGGATAACTTTAATATCGTATGAAATGTTTTCTCTCCCACAATTTCAGACATATCTACGATGATAGAATCCTTAGCGTTAAGGAGCGCATTTTTAAGCTGTGTATCGTGGAAGCACATATATCTAAAGTTTATCCAAAAATTTATCCTCTCAATATCAGGAGTAACTCCAAGCTTGCCATCATATCTTACAAGATTCTGACATACTTCATTCATATTAGAATGCAATGTAATTTCTCTTTTGGCTTTTCCTAATCTTTTCATTGTCATATAATGCTTAAGGCTGCTTATCGGGTCTCTTACAAGATTTAATGAAAAATCGCAAGAAATGAGGGAATAAAATTTATTTCTCTCTTGGTTTGGAATAAGATTCCTAATTGCAAGATAAGTAAGATTTTTCTTTTTGTGGAAATTTGTAATTCTATAAAAATACTCTTTATAGATTTTCTTAACTTCTATATTTGGCTCATAATAACACTCAAAGATTCCACAATATCTTAAGAATGTTGCTAAACCCGTGTTTCCACTCCCGTGGCTTCCCCAATAGATAAACCCATAATACGGAGGCAATGGCAGATTCAAATCCCAAGCAAGTTCAGGTGATATGCTCTCATAGCTTAGATTAGGGTAAGGATTTTTGGAATCTTTGGTGAGTTGATTGGGATTTAGCAAAGGAGGATAAGAGTGGTTTTTGTTTGAATATTGTTCTTTAAATTCTTGAGAATTTAGCCATTCTAAGATTTCATTAGGATATTGCATAAAAAAGGAAAAATTAAAAAATAATGTTTGGAGAAGTGGTTTATTATTCTCTTGCAAAAGAGAATAGATTTTGGAGCTGAAATTTGCTAGAAAACAATAATCTATCCCTTTTACATTAAAAGCTTTTAATTCTTTTTTGATATATGCAATTTCTTTGTATTTCTCCTTTGTCTTTTTTATCTCTTGGTTGAAGCCAAAATAACTTCCCTTATACCAAGTTTTATGAGTTTGCAAGAGTGCTTCTCCTAAAAGATAGGCTAAATGGTATTTGTAGGATAAGGATTCCTTGTAATCTTTGCAAGATTCTAAGGGAGGATATTTAAGGGAAGGAAAAATTTCTATGATTTCAGCATATTTGCGTTTTTGTTTCTTGTGAAGTTGGATTGTTTTAAAGAGTTGGAAAGGGAGTGCAGGAAAATAAAATAGCTTTAAGCTTACATTTTGCTTATTCTGCCGCCCCCCCCACTACTTTATTAAAACAAAACATACAAAACCCAAACTTGTAACTCAAGTATTT
>NZ_JAAVGY010000035.1 GCF_014799995.1 Helicobacter sp. | reverse complement strand
TCCTAAAAAGAATACAATTCAATTCTCTCCTATGAAACTAAAAGCCAATCCTCTTGATAAGATAGAATATGAAAGAATACAATGGGAGGGAATAAAGAAAGAGGAAGAAAGTAAAAAGGATAAAAAGGAAGCAAAGAGGAGTGAGGGTATTATCTCCTTGCATTTCAATGGCAAACTTTTAACAATTATTATCAATAAAGATGACAAAGAAGTGCAAAGAATCTCCTTTCAAGCGGTAAGTGGCAGAGCAGAAAAGATAAATAATAAATATTATTTTACTTATGAAAAGGAAAGACAAATGTTAAAAGACAAAGGACCAATACCTGAGGGGGGAGTATTATATCACTCCTTTTGATAGTAAATATAAAACGCTATTTTAAATCAAAGTGCTTTGAAATAAAATGAAAAAACTTTGATTTAAAATAGCGTTTTATATAAATAGAATAGCTTTTAATGGAGCTTGAAAATTCTTTTAAAAAACAACAATTTCACTTGATAAATTTAAGACGGAAGTAAAAAGTCTAACACAAAGAATAGAATCAATAAACACGATATAGATTAAATCTACAAAGCAGAATCACAATCTTACAAGACTTAGAAAATAGTATCTATTCCCTTTTTGCCATTGACAAAAGAATCTTTACGCAAGATTGATTGACTCTTGCAATTCGCTTAATTTTCCTGCTTGTTGGTAAAACCCTCAATCATTTTTTCTATTTTATTTTCAACTCTTATATTATTTGTTTCCAAATCAAGAAGTAAATATGAAAAGATTAAGACAACGATTAATAAAGGCAATATGATAAGCATTTTTTTGAAATACAGCCTTTGGAATTTACTTCCTAGTGTTTCTTTAGAATCAATATCATAAGTTTTACTAAAGGCAATATTTTCGTCTGTATTTAAAAGAGGTGTAATTGCAGATGCAATATTTTCGCACAATAAAGAGATTCTTTCATTGACATCCTTACTGCTTGAATATTTGCCTTTATACCCTAACACAAGACAAGCATAGACAAACTCTAAAAAATCCTTGTTTTTTGCAGGGTTATTTAACCAAGATAATGCTATATCGTAAAAATTATCCCCACCCAATGTTTCGTCAAAAAGCCTTACGGTTAATGTGCTATGAGCCCAAGAACTATTCATAAAAAGCTCATTTTTCATAATAATTTCATCCATAAAAACACATAAACAATATCTTAGCTTTACTATATCCTTTTCTTCATATTCCTTATAAGTGCTTAGTTTGGAGCTGATTGCTAGTATGTCATTGACCATTTTTTCTTTAATTGCTTCTATTTTGCTTGTCTCCAAAGTATCTATTTTAGAAAGCCTAGACGATAATAAAAGCAACTCTAAGTTGTGGTCTAAAACTTTATTGCTCAAAAGCCCGCAAAATCCACGATTTAAAAATAAGCTAGGCTCTATTTTATTTAAATTACTCTCCTCCATATTTTAAAACACCGCCCATATTTTAATATCGGGACTTTTAATATTGTTTGTAATATAAATACTTACGATATTTTCCCCTTTAAAGTCTGCAAACACTTCATCTCTCTTGTTAAATCTATAATAAATATAACCACTTAAATAAGGAATCGCATTGGGAATATTTGAAATTTGTTCCAAATTCAACCCCCTAAGTTGTGTAGCTACTATGTCTTTTATCTTGCTTTGTGTGTGGATTTTGCTTTGTGTTTTGAAATTTTGCAAAAGATATTCGTGATTCACATCTGCATTGACGGCAAGATATATTTCAGCTTCTTGTAAAATACTTGGGTTATCAAACAAGAAATCATAAAAACCATTTTTGCTACTGATTAACCTTGCCATAGTATATCTTGGGCTAGTGATTCTTGAGAATAGTATTCTAATGTTATTCATTAAAGGCAAGAAAGTTTCATTAAGATTGTCATGATTATATTTAATAAATTCTAAAAATGTATCGTCCTCATTGAATGCACTAAGATCTCCTTGAAATTCTATTAACTTTTCATATAAAAACTCGGGATGCAGTTTGTCTTTATTGATTAAATAAGAAAAAATCAAATACCATTTCTTTAAAAGATTCAATGACACATAAGTGCTAAAATCAAGTGTATTTTTTGTTTGGTCAATTCCTTTAAAGATATTAGTTAAAGTATTTTTATGTTGTTTAATAGAATGGATATTCTCCTCTAAAAACGACTTGATAATGGGTATTTTGGAAATATTTAAACAAGTGGGGATAAATTCTTCTTCTAAATCAATTTTTTTATTTACATCAATGCTCTTGATTTTTGCAATCGGTATTTCTAGCTCATCTGGCGCAGCATTGTTTAGGATTCCAAGTCTTAATCTTAAACTTGCAAGTGCTATACTAGTTTTTTCTTGCGTAAAGGCAATATTATCACTTTCGTATTCATCGCCAATTTGCCTCAAGATTTCATTGCTTTCATCATCATAGTTTCTCGAATTTATGGCACTTCTTAATGCAATATATTTGGTATTAGGAAGATTATTTCTCAACGCAATATCCGCAATCGTTGCAATGCCCAAAGGAATCTTTAAGGTAATTACCGAATTAGCCAATGAATCATAGTGTATTTCTAAGGGTTCTGGCAAAAGGTCTTGTTCGGGTGCGCTAAAAATACTTCCGTCTTGCGCAATTCCTTCAACTCTAGTGATGGCAATTTTGCCTTGAATTAGCATTTCTTTAGAAAATTCAAGCGTTGTGATTCCATACAAATTGCTAAACACCTCTATTGTTTTAGAATCAATCGCCCTTTGTAAAAATCTTTCTTGTTGTTCAAAATGAACTGAACTTACATTTAAGCCATCATACCAAGCAACTTTTAATTTATCCGCCATAATATATTTGCCCTGTAAAACTTATTGAATATAACGAATACCATCTTGTGCAATTGTAAATTCTAGTTGCTTGTCTCTAAACCAAAATCCACTTGCTTCGCTTGTTTTGGCACACGCTTTAGTTGTTTTTTTGTCATTATTTGCAAAAAATGCCAAAATGCAGATATAAGGGACTTCTTCATCTTCAACATTAACTGCTATAATATTGTCTTTGGGCGCAATTTGCATTTTTATTGAATCTATTTTGTCTTTGCCTAAAACACCATCTCCCCTTGCAAATAAGTCAATATCACTTGCTTGTTCAAATTTTTTTATATCCTTTAGCTGATATACAATAATAGTTAAAGGCACATCATCTTGTCTGTTATTAAGATTTGATTTTTCGTGATTATTAATCTTAATATCAACCTTACTGCTTGAACACGCAAAAAAAACTAATATCACTAGCAAAAACAATATATGTCTATAAAACATACCAATTCCCTTATTAATAATTTTTTAAAGCTCTATTCTATAGAATAGTATATCATAAATTTTTACTAAAGTTAATAATAAACGCTAGAGTTTATAGATTTTTATGGAGATTTGATAAATGACTTATTCTAATTCTTTATCAAAAGACTTATCCCATTTAGAAAGTTTTAATATTTTAGAAGATGAAATGTCAAAGTATAAAACTCTCAACCACGAAAATATTAACTGGGATATGGTCTATAAATACTCACTTGATATTTTAAAAAACACTTCAACAGAAGCGAAAATATGTAACTATTTCATTTTATCTTGTATTAATCTCAATAAAGAGGATTGTTTTGTTGAGCTTTCTTATTTACTAGGATTTTTAAAAGGTTTTTTAAAAGATAGCCCACAATCTTTAGATAAAAAAATATTAAACACTCAAAAAAGAAAGATTAAAGATGCCATCACACTTTTTGTTGTGGAAGCTAATCGCTCGGGATTATTGATTCCAAAGCAGATATTAACCGAGATCAATGAAAACATAATGGGTATTGGTAGTATCATTAATCATAAATTTAACCCTCTTGAAATAGCACAAGATATTTCTGCGTCCAACACAAACAAAGAATCTCTGCTTAACACTCATACAAGCAGTAGCACAATGCCCAGCAAGCTTACAGATTTAAATGTTGTCAATGATAGAGAATATAGAGAGTTTTACCTGAATCTTAGTTTGAATTTATTAAATAATGACTTAAATGACATTAACGCATATACTTTCTTCTTTGAAGCTATGTGGGGAAAAATAAAAAAAGTGCCACTTCACACGGAGAGTATCACGCAGATAAGATCCCCAGATAGTAGCTTGATTGGTTTGTTGCAAAATCCGAAAGAAAATACTAGCGAACTTATACGGATTCAAAACTTTATTAAAAATTTAGTGCTGAATCCTTTTTGGTTTGAAGGGCTACAACTTTTTCACAAATTATTAATATCACAAAAAAGGGATAGTGTTTGCAAAATATTTACAATTTTCGTCAATAATTTCTTAAACAAATTTCAAGAAATAACAAAATTGAAATTTGAAAATGGAGAATTTTTGTGCGATGTCTCCGTATTTAACTATTTCTCAAAAAATGAAGATATTGATAGTTTGCAAGAATTTTCAAAACCCAAAATTCACTCTAAAGCAAAAAATCTTGAAGAGGCATTTTTAAATATTGATAAAGAAAATTCCAGTGATTCTTTGTTTTCAAATATCAATGCGTTGATTGAAATGGCAAAACTATTTGATGAGAAAGGAATGGAGCAAAACGCAAAGATTATTTACCTACACTTAAAAGAAAAGTTAGAAAATACGCTTTTAAAAGATTATTTGGAGGAATATTATTTATTCATTCAAGGTAGAATTAATAAAATTTAGTTTATACTCTTAAAAGTTTTTGAATTCATAAATAATTCATAAAATCAAGAGAGGCTAAAAGATGTCAGATGGTTCAAGTTCTCCTAAAGAGCGCATTAATATAACATATAAGGCAAAAACAAATGGACAAAATGGTGAGGTTGAGTTACCTTTAAAACTAATGGTATTATCGAATCTTACAGGCGGTGATAGTGAGCAACCCATTGAAGAAAGAGAAGTGTTGCAGATTAATAAACTTAATTTTAATCAAGTTATGAAAAAGTTAAATATTAACACAAGTTTTAGTGTAAAGAATACTTTAAATAATGAAGCAGAGGAATTAGAAGTTAATCTTAATATTATTAGTATTAAAGATTTTTCGCCTGATAACATTGCACAGCAGATTCCAGAGTTAAAGAAACTTCTACAATTAAGAGAAGCTTTAATGGCATTAAAAGGTCCGATGGGCAATATTCCAAACTTTAGGAAAGCTGTATTAGAGGCATTAAAAAATAAAGATACTAGAGAAAAATTGCTTCTAGAAATCAAACAAGAGGATGGAGAATAAAGGAGAATGAGTATGGCAGATAAAAAAACCAGTACACCCAGCACGCCTATTATAGAAAGCATTATGGAAAAAAGTAAATATGCTACCAATGAAGAAAGTTATAGCATTGCTAAACGCGGAGTTGCTGAATTTATCTCTCAGATTGTCAAAAGTGATAATGTAGAAGATAAGATTAATAAATTTGCTCTTGATGAAATGATTGCACACATAGATGATTTAATTTCCAAGCAAATGGATGAAATATTGCATAATGAAAATTTACAGCAATTAGAATCAACTTGGAGAGGGTTACATTTCCTAGTAAGTAGGACAGATTTCAATGAGAATATTAAAATCAATCTTTTTAATGTTACAAAAGAGGAAATTTTAGAAGATTTTGAAAATAATCCCGATATTACACAAAGTGTTATTTATAAAAATATCTACTCTGCCGAATACGGTCAATTTGGTGGAGAACCCGTTGGGGCTGTTATCGGAGATTATCAAATCACTGCTGCAAGTCCTGATATGACTTTTTTAAATAAAATGTCTAGCATTGCTGCAATGAGTCATGCTCCTTTTTTAACCTCGTGTAGCCCTAAATTCTTTAGTTTAGAAAATTATTCAGAACTTGCAAATATTCAAGATTTAAAGAGTATGCTAGAAGGTCCTCAATACACTAGATGGAGAACCTTTAGAGAGAACGAAGATGCTAAATATGCTGGGCTTATGGTAACAAGATTCTTAACAAGAAGTCCTTACGATCCTAATGAAAACCCTATTAAGAGTTTTAATTACAAAGAAGATGTTCATGCTTCGCACAATCATTTGTTATGGGGAAATTCCGCCTTTGCTTTTGCTACAAGACTTACAGAAAGTTTTGCAAAATATAGATGGTGTGGAAGTATCATAGGACCCAAAAGTGGTGGTAGTGTAAAAGATTTACCAACCTACCTTTATGAGAGTTTTGGGACAATGCAATCTAAGATTCCAACGGAAGTTTTAATTACGGATAGGAGAGAGTATGAGCTTGCAGAGGAAGGTTTTATCACTCTAACATTACGTAGAGATACTAATAATGCTGCTTTCTTTTCCGCCAATTCCGCTCTAAAGCCAAAAACATTCCCAAACACACCTGAAGGCAAGGAAGCAGAAACAAATTATCGCTTAGGCACACAATTGCCTTATCTATTTCTTATCTCAAGATTAGCTCATTATCTTAAGGTATTGCAAAGAGAGGAAATTGGTAGCTGGAAAGAGAGAAGTGATGTTGAAAATGGACTTAATGAATGGGTAAGACAATATATTTCTGATCAAGAGAATCCTCCTGCTGAAGTAAGAAGTCGGAGACCTTTTAGAGGAGCAAGAGTGCAGGTAGAGAATATCCCGGGTGAAGCTGGTTGGTATAAAATTGGACTTAGTGTTCGTCCCCATTTTAAATATATGGGTGGAAATTTTGAACTCTCGCTCGTTGGTAAGCTTGATAAAGAATAATGTCTCTACTAGATAAGGTAATCTTTACATTAGATGATCAATATCAAAATGTTTCTTTTTGTAACGATATGTATAAAGACATAAAAGACAATATTTGTCTTTTATTGAATACCAGATTAGATGATTGCCTGACCTTGAAAGATGTAAATGTTTCTAGTTTGGCTGAACTTAATCTAAATTCTAGTGATTTATGTTCCACAATGGCAAAAGAAATTATTTCTATCATTGAAAAATATGAACAACGTGTTAAAATTATCTCCATAAGCTTTGATAATTCTCTAAGCCCATGGCGTTTAACTTTTATGCTGCAATGTTTTCTTTGCGAAGACAGATTCCAAGAATTTAGTTTGGAAATCATTTTTAACAACAACAGATACTGCGAAGTTGTCTAAAATGAATCAAGATAATCTATTTTATTTCCAAAAAGAACTTGCTTATCTCTATGAAGCAAGAAAGCTATTTACTCAAAAATATCCAAAATTAGCCCCATTCTTAGCGCACGATAGCAAAGATCCAGATGTTGAAAGAATTATCGAAAATTTAGCAGTTTTGACTTCAAAAATTCATCAAGAAATGGACCGCAATATCCCCTACATAGCTGAATCGCTAATAAACATTATCGCCCCAAACTATACAAGTGCCTTACCCTCTTTATCTATGCAAGAATTTCAAATGGACGAAAATAGCAAAGAAAAGCATATTTTCATACCTAAAGGAACTTATGTAAAATCTATTCCCATTAATAAATGTGAATGTATTTTTAAAACTATTTATGATGTTTTTTTGTATCCTTTAAGTATTGAAGATACATTTCTTAGTAGTGATAGACAATATCAAACCTTGAATTTAAATTTTAAAATCAATGAAAATAAAGATTTTATTATTCGTGATCTTAATCTTACAAGGTTAAATATTTACTTAGGAGATGATGTCTATACTTCAAGTAGCCTACTTTTATATATTCATTTGTATCTAAAAGAATTAAAAATTATATCACTAGATACCAATCAAGAATTTAAATTAAGCATCTATAATGTTAAAACAATGGGACTCTCTCCTAGCGAGAGCACATTATCTTACAATGAGCTAGGCTTTGAATCGTTCTCTTTGTTAAGGGAATATTTCTTTCTTAATGAAAAATTCAACTTCATCGCAATCACGGGTCTAGAAGTATTAAGAGAATGCTTGGGAAAGAGTTTTAGTATAGAATTTAAATTTGATAAACATTTGCCAAAAAATTGTATTTTAAGGAAAGGATTATTTTTTCTTGGGGTAACCCCCATCGTTAATATCTTTCAAAAAAGTGCAGAGCCTATTATTAACCACCACAATAGAGATGGGTATAGAATCTTTATTGATAGAAATCAACTAGATTCTTATGAAATTATCAATATCTTGCAAGTAAAAGCGCACAATAGTGATACAGGTAGAAGAATGCTAAAGAGTTATAATAGTTTTGAACGATTTGAATTTCTCAAAGAAAACAAAAATGAGTTTTATTCTATCTCCGATAAAGTAAATTCAAAAGGAGATTCATATAAAGAAATCTCTTTCTTTTCAACAAGCAACCAAACAGAAACTATTACCATTGAAACTTTATGTTGCAACAAGAATCTTCCCACACTCTTAAATATTGGCGATATTCAGACCTCCACCATTAAAGATACACACACTAAAAATATCAAAATACCAAGTCCCATGAGAAAATATAATATGGATAATCTACTATGGAAGCTTGTTTCTATATTATCTTTTAACTACCAAACGATGTTAAATAAGACTTCATTTTTTAACGTTCTTGAAGCTTATAGCTTTTTAGAAGATAAAGAAAATGCAGAAATTTACAAATTATTAAAGGAATCCATTGTTGATATACAGGGCAATAGTACCTATTTGGTAGATGAATGTATCACAAAAAAGGGAATATTAACTATTTTTTATATTCAAGATTCCAAATTTTATTCTTTAGGAGAAGTCTATAAGCTAGGACTTGTAATTTCTAAATTTCTCTCCTCATTTGCAAGTATTAATTCTTTTTGTGAATTGAAAATCCGTTGCCTAGATTCTAAAGAAACGTTTTATTATCCAGCTTCATTTGGAAAAAAGCCAATTTTATGAATCCCTCTTATTCCTTTCACAGGCTCTTAAAGAATCTTTTGCAAAATTATAATAAACAAGAAATTTTTTTAAGAACCAATAAACAACTCAAACACCCAAATAGGGAGATTGAAGAAATCAAGTTTAATCAATTAGATAATAAATTTTTAATTCAAGTGATTGTAAATTTTATGGGCTTACATGGAATCAATTCTCACTTGCCCTCTTATATGCTTGATAAACTATCGCGCAATGAGGATAATGATGAGGGTTGGACACTATTTTTTGATTTTTTCAATCATTATATCCTGTGGATATTTTTTGAAACAATAAATTTTAAAAATTATCCAAGAGCCTTTCAAAAAGATTTTAGCGATTTTATTTCAAACATTTTATTTTCAATGCTTGGCATTACAGACAAGAATACTGCTAAAAAATATCTGCCTTTCTCCCCCCTTTTGTTAAGCTTAAGACGCCCTAAACATTATATAAAAAGAGTCTTGCAAAGCAATTTTAATCTTCAAGGCAAACTATCAATTATAGAAAATATCCCCCATAGAATCTTAATTGCAAAATCGCAACGGAATAAATTAGGCATTAAAAATCACATATTAGGAAAAAACTTTATTCTTGGCAATAAATTCTTATCCCACCAAAACAAAATAGCAATTTTGATTCAAGACATTGAACACCAAGAAGCGATAGAATATCTTCCCAAAAAAGAAAAACACGTGGATTTAAAAAATAGTGTTATGTTTCTCACTAATAACGAATTTTGTGTGGATTTATATATAAAAATCAATTATAGCGATAAATTACTTTTCATACTTGGCGATCAAAGTGTAGCAAAGCTAGGTTGGGGGAAATTATTAGGAAAGCCTAAAAAAGATTTTCATCTTATGTGTATAAAATTATATGAGTAATTTGCAAAATATCAAATGTATCAAAAAACCAAGCTAGAAAGGTAAGAATTCTAATAGGTTCAACTGCAAAAATGGCAAGTCGGAGAAAACAAAGCCTCATTAATAGGACAATTTAGGAAAGCCGGCTAAATGTAAGGGACTTGAGGATATTTTTCTAGCGCAATGCAGCAGAAATGAAAGATGGGCAGATAAATTTAAAATAACCTTTGCATTTCTAGTGTTTTTAGTAACTACCTCTTATGCTCGCGTGATTTCTAGCTTTAATCATCTTTTATTTTACCTTTAGCATTTGGGATTTTGCTTTTAATAAATTTACCCTAAGTGCTTATATCTTAGCTTTATTTTTAGTTTATGCTGTAAATTTCTTAGAAAATCTTGCTAGAAAAGTGGGTGTTGGAATCTTGATAATAATTACTCTAGCTTTAAGCTTCTTATTAAAAGATTATTTTTTGTTAGCTTATGTCTTTAAGTATTTCTTGCTTTTAAGTGTTCGCATTATTTTCTATCTTGATTTAAGATTAAAACCATTTTGTTTATTAAAGGGAAGCGGGGTTGTAAGTGGTTTTTGTTTGGACAAAGAAAGTTGTCCAGAGATTGAAAAAGACAATAAAAAGAGATGAGAGCTAAAAAAAGAGTTTTTTAAATCCAAAACAAAGGAGGAAGGATGAATATGAAAAAACATTAAATACCACAGGGAAGCTTATTACAAACTCCGCCGAAGCGGAATTTTGGTTAAAATGCCTTGACACAAAAAATGCAAAGCAGTATAATAGCCTTGACAATAAACATTGTAACTTACACTTTTTATTGCTCCTTTCAGGAGTTAAGATTAAGCCACAGGAGTTCAGCCTGTGGCAAACTCCAAACGGCGTTATAGCCAATTCTTTTAAAAATTTCAGATTCATATTCTTTACATTATTTTTGGCATTTAGCTGTTCTTTTGCTAATCCCTTAGAACCTAAAAACTTCATAGCTCCTACCCAAAGAGAATTAAATCAAAACAACAACCAAGATTTAAGTGATTTAAGGGCAAATGAGTTTTTATTAAATCTCAATCCAAAAGATATTAATGCAGTGCAGAAAAAAGAAGCAGAAGTCAAAGAGGCTTTTGATAGATTCTCTCAAAAAGAAATCAATTATAAGCCCGTGATTCGTCCTATTGCTAGTATGGATTCTATTTCTTTGCACCCTTATTTTACTTTTTCTTTATTGCTTCCTGCTGGAAGTATAATTTCTCATATTGATTCAAGTTCTCCTATGGCAGTATTGAAATATGAAAACAATGCACTTTTGGTAAGACCAAATAGTGATTTTAAAATTGCAAATCTAACAATTTAAATTTTCAAGAAATAGAACCCACTAAGATACAAAATATTCAAGAGATTGAAAACTCCAAAGTCTTTAGTGTCGTCTTTAAAAAGATTCAAGGATTTATTTCAGATTTAGAGGCAAGAGTGGATTATGAAAAAACATTGGTAGAAAATGGCAATTATGCAGAGTTTTTCTTAATGGATTTATGGGAAAAATACACTTATAAATTTAATATCTCTTTAGCAAATTTAGATATTTTAGCAACCAATCCAAATGAAAGAGAGTTGCTTGGAGCATTGGATTTGTTAAATCTCAATTGTGTTAAGCTCAAAGGTGCAGTGCTTTATTATAAGTTTATTCAATTCAAAGGTAGAATAAAAGACTTTGCAAAAGAGGAATCACAAAACATTAATCCTCAAGAAGAATTTTTTGATGAAAAATATGCCTTAGAAAATGATAGTGATAGGACGAAATATAAGAGATAAAAGCACAAAATGAAACTGACAAATTTAGTTGCAACTTGCTATAATCCACTAAAAGTTACAAAGAGGAAATGAAACAATGAAGTTGAGTGATTTAACTCTATTACAAAGGGAGGAATTGTTTAAAACTCTGCGTATTAGTATTACGCACCATAGCAATGCCATAGAGGGAATCTCTTTAAACTATGGAGAGACAAAAACATTGCTTGAAACAGGGAGAACTGCTCATAATAAGCCTATTGATGAGCAACTTATTATTTTAGGATTTGCAGAGGCTTATGATGTAATCATTCGTGAGGCAAATGATAAAAGTAAAACATTAGATAGCTCTTTTATAAAAGATTTGCATTATTTGATTTTCTCTAATGCACAAAGGATAAGCCCGCAAC
Source organism: Helicobacter sp. (assembly GCF_014799995.1). Lineage (GTDB taxonomy): Bacteria > Campylobacterota > Campylobacteria > Campylobacterales > Helicobacteraceae > Helicobacter_D. The sequence continues at coordinate 31,743 of NZ_JAAVGY010000035.1, read as the reverse complement.
TAATCAGAAAACCTATTGGAGCATACAGAACAGATGAAGCAAGAATCGTGGGCGCAGAGATAGAACTTACATTGCCACACAAAATTTCGCAAGAAATAGAAAATTTACTTTATAGATTTCCAAGTAATCAACTAACTTTAGAACAAATTGCCGAGTTTCACGCACTTTATGAGAGAATCCATCCCTTTGCTGATGGCAATGGCAGAACAGGCAGACTTTTAATGAGCTTTCAATGTATTCAAAACAACCTCATTCCGCCACTCATTGAAAATGAAAATAGAAGCAAATATTTAGAATGTCTCAATGCTTATCAAAACGATAATAATTTAAAGCAATTTGTGTCATTTTTAGAGTATTGTCAAGGGAGAAGTTTGGGATTGATAGAACAAATACAACAAAATTCTTTTGCATTTTCTCCCAATATAAGAGGAATCAATACAATGAAAAATGCTTATATCTTTGCTGGAGTGAATGGAGCAGGTAAAACAACTCTCTATTACAATGAGCTTGAGCAGAAAAATGATTTTGGAAGACGCATTAATATTGATGAAATCGTCAGCGCATTTGGGGATTGGAAAAACCAAAAAGACCAAATCCGTGCTTCTAAAATTGCAATCAATTTGAGAAATTCTTATATAAGAAACTCCTATGATTTTAATCTTGAAACTACGCTCTGTGGCTCTAGTATTCTTGCTCTTTTTCAAAAACTAAAAAAGTGTGATTATGCCATTTATCTTTACTATGTCAAAGTAGATTCTGTGGAGATTGCCAAAAATAGAGTAGCACAGAGAGTTAAAAAAGGTGGGCATAACATTGATGAAAATCTTATTGAAAGAAGATTCAAAGAATCACTTGAAAATTTAGAAAAAGTGATTCCTTTTTGTGATAAAGTATTTATATTTGATAATTCTAAAAATAAAATTGTCAAAACCCATACTATAATTCCCAATAAACAAATGAATATTCAAAACTTTAATCCTAACGACTCTATTGAATATAGAATGCAAATCTTAGAATCCAATCAACAAAGTATTCAAAAAATGCAAAATTCAAAAGACTTAATGCAAGAGAATACAAAAAATCTTACGAAAGATTCTAATATTGCAGAAAATAGCGTAGAATCTAAAATAAGGAAATGTAAATGAAAGCATTTAGCCATTTATCACTCACGATTCTTTTAGTTTTAAGTATTCCTCACCTTAGCTTTGCTTGTGGTGGTTGTAGAGATTCTTATTTAGGAAGTCAAAAGGCAGAACAAGGAAAAAAATCTTATAATAGTCAAGAACAAGAAATTTTTACAAGCATAGAGGAGCTAAATGCGCTTTTAGATAATGAGATTATCAAAGCGCAAGAAAGCGCATTAAGAGAAAATGAAATTTTATTAAACCTAGAGAAAAATAAAAATATCAATGAAAAAAGTCAAAACTTTTATTTCAAGCAACAGAATGAAATTCAAAGTATAGTAAATACAATCAAATCTGTGAAAGAATAGATAGAGCGCAAAAAGGAAAAGATAATGAAATACCTACTTAAAAACAAAGACAAAGTGGTTTTAGAGTTTGAAGTAGAAAAAGATATTGAAACTTTTAAGGGACAAACCATTAGTTATGTTTCTCTTAAAGACGCTTCAATTATAGATAAAAACGCATTGCCTAAACAAATCTTACAAAGCGATTTGCTAAGTTCTTTGGAATCTTGGATAAGACATAGAAAAGTGCCACAAAATAGACAATTTGCTGAAAATATTTTAGCTTCAATACCTGAAGATAAAGATTATAACCCAATAGCATATATTGACATCTCTTTTGGATTATCTCTTAACGATTCTTATTGGATTATCCCAAGCGATAAAAATTACAAATGGAAAGATTTTAATCTTTATGAGAATGAATTTAGTGAGGCTCTTGCTTTAAGTGCCTTTGGATTAAATCTAACAAAAGTTAAAGGATTTACTAGTTCCCCTGAATATACCACCAATGGAATGTTAAAGAAATGTTGGCATAGAGACAATGGACAAATTTACCTCTATAAAGGTTCAACCAAAAATGATGATAGCATAGGAGAAGCATATAGCGAATATTATATGGCACAAATTGCGGAAGTAATGGAGTTTGATTATGTGCCTTATGATTTGAAATTATTTCATAATCAAATTGTGAGTGCTTGTCCTATTTTCACCAATGAAAATGAGGGGTATATGCCGATACACTATTTGTTAAAAGAATCGCCAAAACAATACAATAAACTAAGATTGATGATAGAAATTTCTAATATCTATGGCAAGGAATCTTTTGAAAATTTAATGCTTTTTGATGCGTTAATTTGCAATAAAGATAGACATTTAGGTAACTTTGGGATGATTGTAGATAACAATACAGGCGAGATTCTGCGCCCTGCACCAATCTTTGATAATGGATTATCTTTTATGGCAACTTTGAATAAAAGTCAATTTGGCAATATTTCAAAATATTTAATAAATGATATAAGTTATTTTGATTTTAAATTTGATAAACAATTAAATCTTTTTGCTGAAGAAAGACATATCCCAAACTTAGAAAAACTCTCTCACTTCACCTTTAAAAGACACAAAGAATTTAATTTAAGCGAGGAATGGTTACAACCCATAGAATCTCATATACAACAAAGAGCCAAAATGGCTTTGAGATTTATAGAGGAAAAAAGACAACACTCCGCACAAGCCCAACCCAACCTTAATGCATTGATTGAAAAAATAGATGAAGCTCAAGCAGAACAAAGTACAAGAATAGAAAAATCTTTAAAGAAAACCCCCACTCAAAATCAAGAATCCGATAACACAACCAAAGAGGATATATCTAAAAAGAATCTAAGGACAATACAATAAATTTTAGAAAATTAATTTAAACAAGGAGAAACAAATGGAAGTAATACACACTAATGTCAAACACTTTAAGCCCAAACAATACACTTTAGTAGAATATCTAAGTAGAGAGGAGATTCCAAAGAAATTCCTTTTAATGCTAATGTATATTGGAATCGCACTTTCGCTTCTTGCTTCTTTTGTTATGAATAATTTTAACATATCACTCTATCTTTATGTTTCTGCGATTCTAGCCTTTTCTTGTGGAATCGCACTCTATCTTTATGATGAACCCAAAGACACCAAAGAGGCTGTAATTCCAAATGAGAGCAATAAAGACTATCTTTTATGTTTAGGAACTGAAGTTAAAAAATTCTATGGTGATGCAGTTAAAAGTGGAAAAGCACCCAATAATAAAATTCGTCCATTGCTTATTAATGCTGAAACGATGAAAAGACATTTTCTTTGTATGGCAACCATTGGGGCAGGTAAATCGGTTTTAATGAAAGGATTAATAGAGCAATACACATTGCTTGGTGGCGGAATGATGATAGTAGATGGGAAAGGAACAGATGAATTTGCTAAAGAGATTTATGGGCTTGTCGCTTCTTTAGGTAGAGAAGATGACTTTGTATATCTAAACTTCTTAGATATGGATAATACCCACACAATTAATCCCTTGCTTAGTGGTGGAGCTTTGAGTATTTATGAGATTTTAATTGCACTGCTTATTGGTGAAGAGAATGAATGGAAAGAAAAACAAAAAGAGTTTATGAAATGCGTCTTAAAGCTTATGGTATATAAGAGAGACAATGAAAAAGATTTTATCTTTGACTTTTCTGCACTAACGAATATGATGAGTCTAACTACACTCGTCAAAGAAGCTATTAATTACAAACATTTAGCAAGAGAGAATGTGGGCATTATGGATTTTGTAAAGTATGTGAGCTCTACGATTGAAGTAGATATTCAAGAGTTTTTAAATGGCAATAAGGAAGATAAAAAATGGGTTGAGGAAATGTATAAAAAAACAAGCGGAGAGGGACAAGGAATCTATGATGTCTCTGTCTGTGTCGGAGCTTGGAGAAATGTGCTAACAAATCTAAGCTCTGATTATGGTAGAATCTTTAATGCTCCTAATCCAGATATTAGTCTATGGGAAGCCACGCAAAGAAATAAAATTATCTTTGTTACACTGCCTACAATGGATTCTGACACTACGCCTAAAGAATTAGGACGATTGCTTTTAGGGCTCATTAAGGGCGTTGCGGCGCAAAAGGCAAAATTCGCAAAAGAACCAAAGATTCCCTTTGCGTGTTTCTTGGATGAATTAGGCAGTTATGTAATAGAGGGATTTGGGAGATTAGAATCCAAGAGCAGAAGTCTTGGTATTTCTATTTTTCCATTTTTTCAAAGTCCTGCTCAAATTGATGTCGTAGCAAAAAATGATTATGAAAGAAAAGAGATTATAGATGTAACAGGTGTGCATATTTTAATGAAAAATATGCACCCCGAAACCACAGAATTTTATGCCAAAATGGTAGAAAAAATCAAAGTGATGAGTAGGGACTTTGTAAAGCGGAGAGAGTTTGTTAAGGGACAAGGAGCAGTAGAGGACACTTATAAAGTAGAAGAAAGAGATGCCATAGAACATAATGAAGTGGTTAATATGAATAATGGGGAGATGATAATCTTTGCTAATGGTAAATTACATAGAGCCATTGCTCAAGCAGAATCCTCACTGCTTTCAATGGGAAAGAAAACAACTTATCAAGGTATGAGTGATGAGAAAATCCCTTTAACACAATATGTGAGCAAGAGGGAGTTTTTTAACAAGGCTAAAACGATATTAGAAAAAATGGAGGCGAGTTGATTTGGTGAAAAAACAACAAAATTTTAGCTATACTCCCACTTATAAAATTAAAATTTCACATTTTATATAATATGATATAATATCATATTATGTTATATTGTATAACATTATATTATTTAATATGATATTATTATAATCTTGTTAAAATAATATTGCAATTTGCAATACTCTAAGCTAATTTTTATATTTAGCTTCTCTCTTTTTCCTATAATCGCGAAATTTTTATACTTAAATAATGGAGCTAAAAATGACAGAAATGGCAACAGAAGCAATGCACAAAGAGTTAGAATATCCTAAAGATTCAATTTTTAGCAAATTTAAAAACAATCTTGGTAAGATTGATAAGAATTTGAAAAATACTGAAATTTCAATTAATAGTGATGATTCCTTATGCGATAAAACCTTTTTCGCATTTTTGCAAGACTTGCTAAACGACCTTTTCAAGAAAAAATCTGATAAAAACGAAGAATTATTAAAAGAGCTCAAAATCAATGAATCTCTAAGCAAAGAAAAACTTTTTACATTAATGACAAACGAGCTAGAACAGAATCAAACACTTAGTAAAGAGGCAAGAGAACAGATTGGCAAAAATATGCAAAACAAATATGTGCAAGATTTAACCTTTGGAATTGTAAAAATAAATTAGGCAGTCAAGAACAAGGAGAAAATACAACCCTAGATATAACAACAAAAGATGTTGTAAAAGCAGGGATTGATGTAGCCAAAAACCCTACTCCTATTGGCATAGCAAAGACTATTGGAGAAAGAGCTATTTCAAAAATGACACACAAAATAACAAAGTGATTTTTTCTTTTTCAAAAATGGAGTAGTGTTTATAAAATGGTGAGAAGCAGAAAATGAATCCAGACTTTGAATTACTCTTAAAGCTTAAAGAGTTAGAAAAAGAGACAAATTTTCATTTTGTCATTGATAAAGATAATGCAGAAATTTATCTTTTTGAACCCAATAGCAAGGAATATTTTGATAAAATTAATATTCAAAAAGAATTAAAGGAGATAGAAAATGCAAATCCTATCAAGCAATCAGATTCCACAAGCGTGGAAAGATATACCCGCAATGTCATTGGACGAATTAGAGGAATTATCGGAAAGAGAATTGCAAGAAGCAGTGAAATTCAGACAGGAAGCAGAAGCATTTGCGAGGGACGCGAAAGCATTTGTGGAGTCAATGGTGATGAAATATGGAGAAGAGATTTTGACGCCAGAGTATCGCTCCAAGAATTACAAGTAAGAGAGCAAAACCTAAAAAAGACAAATCATCTTATACGACAATCTGAATACTACAAGCAACAAGCCCTTAAAGCTTACCAACAAAATGGAGTAACGCTTACTCCAAAGAATCTAGTAACTTCCTCTTTAAACAAAGAGGATTCCTCAAACAATTCCAATCATCAAGAAAACTCAAGCAATCAAAGTAACCAAAGCAAACTTTTTTCAAACTTTAAAAACAAACTAAACAATATTCATCAGAATTTAACCAATCCCACAAATACTATTTCTTTAAAAGATACACTAGAGATTGATAAATCTCAAGACAATCAAGAATCCCAAGATTCTTATTTAAAAACACAATACCAAATTAAAAGGAGAAGGAAATGAAAGAAATTATAGTTTGTCTCTTATTGTCTTTAAATATTCTTTATGCAAACAATGCCACCGCCGATACAGAGGAGATGAAAAAAGTCTTTCCTTTAAACGATTCTGTTGTCGAAAATTCTAAATGCGAATGGAAGTGTAGAAAAGTCAATAATGGCTATGCAACGCAAATTATAGGCTTTGATTTTGCCAATGGAACAACCTTTTGTAAAGTTTATGAAATTTCAGATTTGAATTTAGATTTGAAATTTAGCGCAAATCAAACCAATGCGACTTGCAGAAAAGAAGTTAGAAAAGGGCTTGAGACAGAAGCAACATCTTTTAAAAGTCTTTTGAATCAAAACAAAGACTTCCTAGAATCCAAAATCGCATACACAGAAAAGAGTGATTCTTTGACAATGTCGCATTTTTTATCCTCCCTCGCAACATTAAATCCTAATATCATAGACAGAGAACAAACAAAGAATTTAGGACATTTAACCCTAAAAAATGGTTTAGATTTTGTAAGCTTGGAAAAAATAAGTGGGAGGGGGACAAATTCTCTTATTCACGACCAAATCAGTAATGAAGGAAACATTATTGATGGACTAATTAAGAATGCAAACAATTGGTGGCAAGATTCTCAACTACCAACATCCATCGCAGGCAAAGAATATCAGAAAACTTCTGCGATTGATGGTTTTAATAAAAACAATATGGCTTATTTTTCTGATTTGTTTATGAATATGGAAAAAGTCTATCAGCATTTACAAATCTTGCTTTTTGTGGTAGTCGGAGGATTCTATATCTCAAGCATAGGGGCAAACAAACTACAAGTCTATTTAGAGAATCGTGGAGAGAGTGCGAGCAATCAGCCTTATTTGCACAAATTCTATATTCCACTTTTAATGGTTGGAACATTCTTTATGCCTATTCCTGAAGCAAATGGGACAGCGCATTCCACTATGGTTCAAAACACCATTAGATATTTCACAACAGAATCCACAAAAATAGCCGATATGGCAAGTGCGATTGGTGGAAAAACCTATATGGATAAAATTTACAAGAGCATAGGGGGTATCAACTATGCTGGAGTTGTTTCGCTTTTGAACCAAAAGTATGAAAAACAATATATCGCAACGCAGGGCGAAAACATCTACAATAACACCTGTGCAAAAAGATATACCAAGCCCTACTCTGCACAAAATGAATCCTATTTTACAACTCTCACAGAAGAAGAAAAAGAAAAATTCAAAGAAGTGTATCGGCAAGATTTTAATCAAATTGCAGGAAAAGAACAGGACATATCATTAGAAGCTTGTATCTTTTTAGAAGTAGAGATTCTAAAAGCTAAAAATGATTTAGACAGAGTTCAAACTCAACTTAATGGAATCAAAAAATTCAATTCTAGCGAAAACATTAAAAACAAAATTAACAGACTAGATTCCTATTTTAATACAAGAGAAAATCAGCTCGGTTGGATTAACTCTCTCATCACTCCAAGCTCCGCAATCCTAGCGCAAACTTTTGTTTTTGCAGATGATCAAGTCGTTAATTATGATGTAAAAGAAGCCACAGAAAAAAATCAAAAGAATGTTGAAGAGTTTTCTGAAAAAGGATATACACAAGGAGAATCTAAAGGCAAAATTAATGATAGCTTATTAGGTTCTTTAGCAGGAAAGCTTGTCTGGATGATGTTGCCCGGTGCAAGTGCTATTAAAGATTTTGTGAAAGATAATCAAACAAAACTTACTGCGACAATTAGAGCTGGAATTGGCTCTGCTATTCCTGTCGTTGGTTCTGTAATGGGAGGTATAATAGGCTGGGTTGTTGGAGCAGTAACAACAATATCCGCATATGCTATTAGCATTTTACTGTTGGAATGGACATTTGAAAAAGTGCCATTACTTGTTTGCACCACCGCTTCCATTATTGTTTTTGTGTCCTATCTTGTATCCCTCTGCAAATATTTCTACATTTCGCCCTTTGTAGTCGCCTTTGCTCTTGCAACAAAAAGAATGAATAAAATTGTAGATTTCTTAGTAAGTGGAATCGCGATATTTTTTAAACCTATTTTAATCGTGCTTTTTATCTACCTTGCGTTGTTTGTTCATACTTTAATAGATGAAATTTTCATTTTTATGAGTGTAGAGCAGTTTAGCGGGATTGAGACAAGTTGGTATAACTTCCATACCAATTTTGTTATAGGTGCGATTACAGGACTTCTAGTGATTTTTGGTAAGTTAGCTTCCTCTTACATTATGTGGAAACTCATTATTTCAGGACCAAGTTGGGCAATGAGCTTAGTAGGGATTGATGGCAAACAAGATGATGTCATAGCGCAAGGCATTGAAGCAAATTTGGCAAAAAGAGCCTTTGTGGCTTGATTTCTGTTTTTAAGGGATTGTGAAACAGGTTTTTTATACTTATTTAAATTTTGTGTTATAATTCTCTTATGACGTAGAAAAGAGAAAATAAAAGCAAAATTAGATTTATTTAAAACGCTCATTGTTACTCTATTAACCGCCCTTTTTGGTATTCTTGGTTATTCTGTATTGAATTATCAAAATTTCACTAAAATAATCAGTGTAGCGGTTGCAATCGGTATTTTTGTATTATTGCTAGGCTTAATACTCCTTGCCAAGCAATTTAGTATAGAACTTGATAAATTAGAAAAAGAGGAATAAATGGCATTCGCTATAATATTTGTTTTAGCTATTGTGATTTTTACGGGTTCTGTTTTGCTCGTGGCTAAAATAGCAACCAAATAAAATTATCAAAAAGAATTTTTATGGCTTGATTCTCGGTTTTTAAGGGGTTGTGAAACAGGTTTTTCTATGCTTAAATAAATTTTGTGTTATAATTCCAATATGAGTAAAAAAGATAGAATTAAGCTAGAGGTTGATATTTTAAAGGCATTAATATTAGCTTTTCTGACTGCAATCTTTGGTATATTTGGATATTCAGTTCTCAATTATAGTCATATTAATTTAATACAAGGAATACTCATTGCATTGGGGGTTATTTTAAGTTTTGTTATATTATATATTCTAGGCAAAAGAATATATAATATTTTAAATCATATTGAGGAGTTATAATGATAGGAATACTTTGTGCCATATTTGCATTAGTGGCTTTTTTTGGAGCTTCTATTATGATTATTAAAATGATTGAAAAAGCCTAAATCTTAAGAAATTCAACTTGATTTCTCAGTTTTTAAGGGATTTTAACCCTGCGGAGAACCGAAAAACTCCTTATTTTAGCCATCTTGATTTTACCATAAAAGATTTTAATGAGTGGCTAAAACTCAAATTGAATTATTGATTTTCTCCATTACTTATTGTCTTCTAACTTTACATAGAATCTTGTCTATAAACATAAAGACAAACATCAAGAGAAATATTGGAGAAATAATTATTCTAAATACCATTGCTACTTCTATCTCAACAAATCTTGATATATCTGAAATCATTAAAAATACAAAAAAATATTACTAAACAACTAAGCAATCCTGCAAGAGCCATATAAATATAACGCAGAATCTTAGTTTTAATCTTTTCTTTCAGATTGTAGAAGCATTCATAAAGCATCTAAAAGAAAAGAATCCAAAGAGGAAAAATCCAGCTCCAAAAAAGAACGCTAAAACAATAAAAATTGCCATATTTCAATCCACAATAATTTAATAATCTTTCGTGGCTAAAGCTACGATTGAATTTTCGCATTATACATAAAATTTCTTTTAAAAGTATTAAATATCATATCATATCATATTAAAATATATCATATTGACTAATATAAAATTATATGATATAATATTAAAAATTTATTCCATAAAAGGATATTAAATGATAATTTCTGTTGTCAATGAAAAAGGTGGAAGCGGTAAAACAACAATAGCGACAAATCTAGCTTTCAAATTTGCACAAGAGGGAATTGATTTAATGCTCATTGACGCTGACCCCCAAAGAAGCATAGAAACATTGATTGATTTTAGAATCAATAATGATTTAGAGTTGCCTTTTAATTCTATGTCTAAAATAGGCGATAGTCTTGCAAAAGAAGCCAAAAGCTTAGAAAATAAATATGATAGTATCATCATTGACACTGGGGGTAGAGATTCTAAAGAGATGAGACAAGCATTAATAATCAGTGATTTAGTCATTATTCCAACTTTAGCAAGTGGATACGACCAAGCGGTTTTAAATAAAATGCTAACTCTCGTTGAAGAATGCTCGTTGATTAATACAAGACTAAAGGCTTTAATCTTAATCAATAGGGCTTCCCCAAATCCATTTTTAGAAAAGAAAATCAACGATTTAAAAGAGTATTTGAACGAAAAACAGATTCCGCAAAACATTAAAATAGCCAACACAATTATTTATGAAAGGGAAATTTATAAAAATGTTGTGTTTGAGGGAAAGAGTGTTGTTGAGTTAGAGGAAAGCAATAAGGCAAAAAAAGAAATTGATATGCTTTATAATGAGCTTTTATCTTATTGCAACAATTCAGATTAATTTAGTTAGAATCATAATAAAAAAGGATACGACAATGATACCGATTAGTGTTTTTAGAGCCAATTTTGATGAATTGAATATTAAGAATCTTGCTAAAAGAGCTTTGCTTGATAGCTTAAAGATATTTTATCAAGATAACGAATATGAATATATGAATTTTTTAGAAAGTATCGGAATCAATTATTATGAAGAGTTTAATAATATTTTTGAACTAAACAATGCGATTAACAAAGAGATTAGAATTTTAAATGATATAGCAACAAAGCAAAATTTAGATAAATTTGATTTTAGAGCTGTAAATCTGTTCAAACGCAATCTCAAAGAAATTAATGATAGTGAATATTACAAATTGAATCTTGATTTAAGACACTTAAATGATAATTCCGCCTTAAGTGTTATAAAAGATACTTTTATTCTAACTAATGGTGTTTCTTTGGTGGAATTTAAAGATATTGAGGAAGAGAGAGTTAGTCTTATTTATCATAAAAAGGGAGCAATGTTTTATGATGATGAGCTTTTGTTGCATAATGCAAGAGCAGAAAAAGTGCAATTATTAGAAAACTTCAAAGAACCCAAAGATAATAATTTTATTCTTACTAGATTCCTTGTTGATTTTTCACGCAAACTAAAAGAATCTGGAATCAAAGAGAGCTTTTGTTATACTTATGAGGTAAGCGGAAGCACAAAAGAAGTTATTAAAGATATTGACGAAATTCTTTATTGGGGAAGCTTAACAAAAGAGGAAAAAGAAACTAAAAAAGAATCTTTAAAAAAAGAGCAAGAGCTAAACAATAAAGCAGTAGAATTGGCAAAAGGCGAAATAAAAGAAGAAAGAGATTCTTTAAGAGCTTCCTTGAAAAAAGAATCCAAGAACGAAGCATTAGAAGAAAAAACTCTTCCGCGACTTAATAACTTAAAAAGCATTAGATTGGAGAATCAAGATTCTCAAAATATTGAGCAATCAGAAAGCAAAATAAAAAATTCAGAAAAGGAAATTCAGCAAATCATTAGTGATAGTTTTGAGTTGTATATTCAAAAAGAGATTGAAAAAACAAATATAAGGCTTGAAAAAGCAAAGAAAGATAGCTTTAATGCTTATGAGGACTTAAAAGCGAATTTAAGAGATGGTTTAAGCATATTAGAAGCAATCAAAAACATTCAGCAGAAATATAGAAATGAGGATACGATAAATTTTGCTACTCTGCTTTTCAGCAAAGAGATTTTAAATGTTAAATCAAAAGAAGAAGAGATTGAAAGTTTGACTTCGGAGCTAAAAAGCTCTTATAACTTACAAGAGAAACTTAACGATGAAATTACAAAAAGAGAGGAAACAATCTCTAAATTAAAAGGCACAATGCAAAATAAGATTAATGAAATGACTGCTTTAAGATTTGAATTTGAAGAAAAAATGAAAGAGGTGGTAGAAACAGAGATAAAATTAAAAGAGTTAGAAAAATATTCTAACGAGCAAGAGGCAACCATCAGTGAATTGGATAATGAAAATCAAGAATTAAGCAACAAAAACAAAGAGTTAAATAATGAAAAAATCAAGTTAGAATCTCAAAATGAATATTTAAAAACAAGAGAACAAGGATTTATGGAGCAGTTAAATGAGCTTAAAAAAGAGGTGAAAGACAAGTTTAAAAAAGAGCTTGAATTAGAAAAAGTGATAACCGAGAATAAATACTTACAAGAAGCAATAACAGAATCTAAACAAAAAATTCTTTCTTTAGAAAATAAGATTGAAAATATTTTCACTCAAGCACTGCGTAAAGAATTAGCAAAAAATACAAATGAGGAAAAGTCAAAAAAGTTAAGAAGTAGAGATATTTTGGGGGATTAAATATGGCTAAATATTTTTATTTTGATAAGCAATTGAACTCATAAAAAAGCAGAAGCACAAAAAAGTGAGCAAAATAAATTACAAATAAAGGAGGAAAAATGAAATTAAAAGATTTGAATGTTAGAGTGTGGGATAATGAAGCTGAAGAATACAATGGAGATAGAGAGGTTCTTTTAAGCACTAATGGAAGTATTTATAGAATTCATACTATCACAGGCGAACTTCAACAATTAAAGGAAGAATCTTTAGAGGTTGAATTTTGGACAGGATTAAAAGATGTAGATGAAATAAAAATTTATGAAAACGACATTGTTAGAGCAGTAAGCAATTATAGTGATAATGTGTTAATTGTAAAGAAACACAAAGAGGGCACTTGGTTTCTATCTACAAGAGGCGGAGATTATAGAGGTTCTCTAATTTACCTTGTAGAAGAGGAGGATTACCGACTTAAAGTCATCGGCAATATTCACGAGAATAAAAATCTCCTTGATAATTCCATAGAGCAAAGCAATACTAACAAAACAAAGAAAAAAAGATAAACAATGAATCTCACACAAGAACAACTCCACATTATAGAATTGTCAAAGAATCTTAAGCCAAATGAGATTCTAAGCATTCAAGCTTGTGCGGGAAGCGGAAAAACATATACTTTAAAACAAATTGCACTTGAAAATTCTAATAAGCGATTTTTGTATCTTGCATTTAACAAAGCAATTGTTGTTGAATCAAAAGGTAAATTCCCCAAAAATGTGGAAGTAAAAACTTTACATTCTTTAGCTTTATCTTATGCTAAAAAGACATTGGGAGGCTTTAAGTTAATCCCCAACATTAATATTTTTGATTTGCAAAAAATCTTTATTGCAGAAAATAATAAGCTAATCTTAGCCTTAAAAAGTTTTAATGATTTTTTAAAAAGTAATGAATCCTTAGAATCTCAACCCAAGTTTATAAAAGAAATTTACCAAGCAGTGCTGAATAAAGAATTGCCAATGTTTCATAACTTTTACTTAAAATATTATGCTTTAGCAAAAGATAAAAATTTAGAGAAAAAATACGATTGCATTTTGCTTGATGAGGCACAAGACACTAATGCAACAATGCTTGAAATTTTTTTGCAAAATCGTTGTGCGAAAGTTTTAGTCGGGGATTCTTTTCAAAATATCTATGGCTTTAATCATTCGTTAAATGCTTTTAAAATTATTAATCCAACCTATACAACCACTTTAAGCAAAAGCTTCAGATGTAATCAAAAAATTATTGATTATGCAAATTTTTTCTTACAAAATTTTACTGACCAAAGATTTACAAAACTGCAATCTTATTGTAATGAAAACATCTCACCCAACAATAAAGCGATTATTACAAGAACAAACGCAGGCATTATTGAATTTATTAATCAGATAGAAAACGAAGCGGAATATGCTTTGCTAAAAGAGCCCGATAAGATTTTTGCTCCGCTTTATGCCATTATTCATTTTAAAAGTGCTAAGTTTGATTTGATTCCACAAGAATATGCTTACTTTAAAAACTTTTCTACCACAAAGGAATTATATGAATATATTAACAAATGTCAAGACAAAGAGTTGCTTAGTGCCTTAAATCTTTTAAACAAAGGGTTAAATATCTATGAAATTTCAAAAAAAGCAAAAAGGCTTTTTTATAATAAAAGCGCAAAGAATTTCATTCTTAATGCTCATCAGGCTAAAGGGCTTGAATGGGATAGTGTAGAGTTGTATAATGATTTTTCTCCCCTAAAGGATTTACAAGAAGATTTCATCAAAGAAAAAAATAAACAAAAGAAACAAGAGCTATATTTGAATTTAGAGCAAGAAAGAAATCTTTTTTATGTGGCAATCACAAGGGCTAAAAATCAATTGATAGATACAAGTAGAAATAGAATCTTTTACTCAAGTCAAAACGATTCACAAGGGTTTTAATGATTCAAAACGCTAGAAGTGCAGAATCTAAAAGCTTCTTAAGAGAGATTGAAGATGCTTTGGTGTTAATAAAAGATGAAAAAGCAAAACAATATTTTCTAACACAAATGCAAGAAGTTTTCGTAAAAAGAAATGACCCAAATACGCTTTTTACAGGAGAGAGAAATTTAAAAGCTGAATTTCTAGCCTATTTAAAGCAAAAAGGTTATGTGAGAACTGCGAATATCTGGGCTAGGAATATTATTGTAACGCAAGAAGCAATAGACGAGCTTCTAAGTCTTTTGCAACAGAGGCTTTTAGAAAGGGATATTGAGGGAGTATTAGAGATTCATTTGCAAGATAGGGAGATAAACTCTCCCCATGTACAATTTGTAGGTATTAAATGTGAAGAAGCAGAATCTATTATTGCTCATACTCTAGTAGAATTAAAATATGAAACAAGCGTAGAGAGTGCTTTAAGTAAAAAACATTTTTTGAAAGTATTCCTTGTTAATCCCAAAGCAAGAGTGCAAGATTTAAACACAATGATTGATTATAATCAAAAGCAAAAAGAAAAAAGAGAATTTGAAGCCGATGAAGAAATAGAAGAGCTTTTAATGGAGTTTGAAAATTCTTTTAAAGAAACAGCAACCTCACTTAATAAATTTACAACAAGCGTAAAAAATATTACACAAAAAATAGAATCATTTAAAGAAAATATAACACAATATAAATTCAATCTACAAAGCAAGAATCGCAATCTTACAAGAATTAGAAAGAGGATAGGTAGGAGGTAAATTATTTAATTACCTACAATATCTATTTATTCTATATTATATATTATGATATTATACCATTATAATATTTTAGAGCAATATTGCAATTTGCAATACTCTAAGTCAATTTTAATTTTTTAAATTTTCTTTTTTCTTACAATCCTTTTCAAATTTTAGTTAAAAGGATTTGTGATGTTAAAAAATTTACATAGAGAGTCGTTGCTCAAAGCTTTTTTGCAGGTTGCTTTGATTTTTGGTTTATTAATGCTGTTTAGCTCATATTTAAGGCAGATGAATTTGACGCAGTCAATGATATTTTGAGCAGTGGTGATAAAGCAGGGAAAAAGCTTTAGGTACAGGTATTATTTGGGGCTTTGGTGTTGTTTTGCCTTTTGTTTGCATTATTGCTGGTGCGATATTGGGATATTCTTTCCAAAAGAAAAAATCAGAGCAGGAACAAAACACAACAAAAATCTATGTTGTTACTGCTATTAGTGCAATCGTGGGATTCTTTGTTTATGCGATTGTCGCAACGATTGTTTCAAGAGCTCTCTTTGGTGATGCGAATTATATTTTCCAAGTAATTAATGATTTTTGGAAAGAAGCAGTTAGATAAAAAGAGAGCAAGGCAGAGGAATTTCTATAATTCCTTTGCAATAGCGAAGTTGGATAAAACTAGGTAAAAATATGAAAAATAAAAATCAAAAGCACATTCATCAAACTCCCAAGATAGAGATTAGAGGAGGTAGAGAAGTAAAAGATTTTAGAAAAATGAAGCTTTTAGATTCCAAAGAAGAACTAGAAAAAAATTTACAAACTGATGATACAAAAGAAAAAAATCCCAAGCAGAACTTTTGACGCTTTTAGAAAGAATTACAAGCCTTACTTTTAATTTACAGAAAGAAGTCGCAGAGCTTAAAGAGGATACACTTGTGAATGCTTCGCACATTCAAATCATCAAGAATGCGCATTCAGATAATCTAAATAATCTAAATTCTAATGTTGGCAATATCGTTAGCTCTACAAGCGAGTTTGTAATAGGATTGGAGAAAGAGTTAAGTAAAAATAGTGGAAACAATTATACAGAATTTTTAAAATCACTTCTTAAAGAGGATTTTAATGCCTTACAAAAAGAAATGCTTGAGGAGGGCAAAAGAGAAATTTTGAATGCAAAATCAAGTGCAAAAAAAGGCGGAGGCGGAGAAAATATATTTTTTTCTTTTTTAAAAGGTATAAGCCCTTTTCTTTCTCTTTCTAGCTTTATTCTTTTGATAATTATTTGCGTTAAATTTAATCTCTTTGGAATGTTGTTGAGATGAAAAAAATAGCAGGTAAAATTCATCAAGGTTGCGCCATAAAGGCGCAAAAGCTAATAAGCCTTGACAATTATAAAGCAAAGCATTATAATTGCAACCAAGATGAATTTTATGGTGTCCATCTTAGCTCCTTTTGGGGCATAAATTTTCACCACAGGGCATCAACCTGCGGTGAATACCCTAGCACAATTATATCACAAACTGCCTATTGCTTTAGAAAATTTATTTTTGGAATCTTTCTCTTTATTTTTTCTCTATTGCCTTGTTTTTCTTATGATGATTTTGAAATAGCCAATGCGCTTAAATTAGCCTCAATGCAAAATGATATTGATAAAAGGATTCTTTACACTTTAGCAAAAATTGAAAGTAATTTTAATCCATTAATTATCAGCTTTACCGCAAAACACACAAATTTTCACTTTAAGAATCTCCAAAAAAGCGTCAAAAAATACAAAGATAGATATTTGATTAATTTTAAAGGAAGTGAAAAAGAATTGCAAAAAGCTTTAAAAATTCTTTTGCAAGATAAAACATTAAAAATAGATGTGGGATTAATGCAAATCAATAATGTCAATTTCAATAAATCCGAGATTCCTTATATTTTTAATCCTAGCTACAACACACAAAAAGCCACACTTGTTTTAAAGGAGTGTATTGCAAAAAAAGCACTGATGAAAGATTCCATAGAATGTTACAACAAAGGCTTTAGAAAAGTATCCAATTTTGATTATTATACAAAGTTTAAAAGAGTTTTTTAAAGGATTTTGGAGGAATGAAATGAGTGAGAAAGAAGCTTTAGAAATTGCTTTAAAAAAATTCAAGGAATTTTATTTATAAAAGAGTTTATAGACATATTACAAGATTCTAAAACAGATATAGAATCCCATAAATCACATTTAAGGAAGCAAAAATGAATTTAGCACTTTTAACATTGGCAGGAGTTGGAATCACAGGGGCGTATTTTGGATATAAGAAAAAAGACCCAAGCGTAAGTATCAGTAACTGCTTTTTTGGACAAGCTTGCCTCACCTCTATACAATCTTTTTGTGGAATATCATTCTAATTCTCTCTTTTTGGTAGATTCCATTAAAGAGGATTATATTCTTTGCAATACTCCTTATGATAGGCTTTACGGCATAGAAATTACCTCAAATGAGAATATACAAAAATATATCCAAGTAGAAAAGATTAGGGAACTAATTAGGGATTCTAAAGAGAGCGATGATGGATTTTTTTATTATGTTCTTTTTAAGCAAGATAAATGTCAAAAGCAATACATATTCTCCCATTCCAAGATTATTATTCAATCTCTAGCAAATTACTTTGATTTAAAACTTTTAAGTGGATTAGAATTGACCAATGTGCTTTATAATTTACTCTTACAAAATAGTTTCTACCAAGAGGACAAACAATTAAAACGAGCACTCACAATCAAAAAAGATACCCTAGAGGCTGAACCTGAATTTTTAAGTTTTAAGCGTTTAGCTAAACAAGCAATTGCGAATAATCATAAAAATATAAAGCTATTTCAAGCATACAAACATTTAGAAATCAAACAAAGTGAGATTCAAAGTCTTTTTTCTTTGAATTTTAAAGGTGCTATTTGGTTTTATATTGATTTATCAAGTTTTCACATTAAAAATCATATTTCAAGATTGTTAAATTATGCTAAATTAGTTGGCGACAAAAAGCCATTTATAGAGTTAGAACAAAGTTACCATAATAAAGAATGTGATTTGGCTCTTATGAATGCTGTTGCTTATTTAAAAGAATATGATGAAGAAATTATTGGGCAACTAGGAAGTGCTTTAAAGGTGAGTTTCATAGAAAAAGAGCTTTCAAGAAGCAATCATTTACAAAAAAATCCTATTAAGTTTAGAGATTCAGAGTTTGATTTTTTAGTGAAAGAGGATTTTTTGTTTAATTTTATCGCTTCCATTCACAAAAAAGACACCTCTAAGCCTGATATTTTTGGTATAGATAAAAATGGCGCATTTATAAATTATTCTTTTAGTGCTGAAAATGACAATCCACATATTGCAATTATAGCCAAGCCCGGTTCTGGTAAGAGTGTAAGCAAACAAAAAATTATGGCTCAAATGATAGGATTAAATTTTTCTAATGGTATTTGTCTTAATTTAGGCAAAGAAATCGGACAAGTAAGAATTAGGAGCTATGATATAGGTTTTTCAGATGAAAAATTTATCAATTTGATTAAATCTAATCCAAACAATAGTGTAGCACATATTGAATCCAATTTTTATGGATTCTCTTATAATTTAGTGAATCTCCCGAGTTTAGAAAATGTGGAATTATTTGAAACAGATTTACAATTCAATATTGATTTAGCCTCTGTTATTTTAGAAGCTCAAAATGCAGAGCCTCTAGGCATTGCAGAAGTTGCGCACTTTAAGGAAATTGTAAAAAAGGTTTATAAAACTAAAGAACACCAAAGATACAGAGTAAGGGATTTAAAGCAAAAGACGCAAGAAGCTTATGACAAATTGCTTTCTTTGGGATATGAGGAGGTTGCCTTTTTGGATACGATAAAAGAGGAGGAATTTGATTATCTTAAAAAGCCCTTGTTGATTGATATTGTCAAATTCGCAAGGAAAGAATCCGCAAATATGCAGTTGAAAGAAGAGGAAAGGAAAGATTATGAATCTTTGGCAAGGAAATTGGACTCCATAGAAAAATTAGACTTATTCTCTAGTTTTGATAAAATTGATATTGCCGATGTTGATGTTCTTTCAATGGATTTAAACAATTTCAAAGAAAGCTCTCTTTTTACACCCATTTTTTTAGCGATATTCCAAAAAACTTATTTAAAAGATAGAGAATATGCCTTGAAATGCAAAAGAGAAAACAGACCCGCTCCAAAGCTTTTTTATGCCATAGAAGAAGCCAAGAACCACTTTAGGATTCCATATTTTACTACAATGTTTGAAAAGGTTGCGCTAGAAGCTAGAAAATACAATGTGCATTTATGTTTTGTGGTGCAGAATGCAGAGCATATTCCTTTGGGGATTTTGAAAAACTTAGATACAAGAATCTTTCTTTTAAGACCCGATAAAAAACTAGAGGTTATACAAGAGGCACAAGAAGCATTAAAGATTCCAAAAAATGTAGAAATAGGGCTATTAAATACAAACAAACACGAGTTGTGTGTATGGTATAGTAGTGGAGTTTTTAATATGAAGTTTGAGATTAGTGAGGAAGAAATGAAAGTCTTTAGCACCAATCCAAATGAAGTTTAAAAGCCTCTTTTTTCAAGCCATTCCTCAAGTGCTTGGTTGATAATGTAATTTTGAGATTCTTTTCTAGTAGCCTTTGTGTTGCTATAAGAATCCAAGCGATTAACTAAAGACTGCGGAATATAAATAACCTTTGATTTTTTAATTTCTTTAACTTTTGACTCTGTATCCCCCACAGCGTTGGCAATAAATCTCTTTTCATCTATTTCTATTTTAGAATTATCTTGATTTTTAGTTTTTTCAAGTTTTTTAAATGGATTGTTTGACATTTTTGCCACCTTTCTTTGTATATTTTATAATATTATATCATATAATATTATATTAAACAATATCATATTTGAAAATATTTTAAAAAATATTGCATTTTGCAATACTCTAAGCCTATTTTAAAACAAGGATTTTTGTTTTTTCCTACACTTCTCTTTGCAAATTGCAAATAAATTTTTCAAAAGGAGCAAAAAATGAGTTTAGGTCTTTCTACAACAGAAATTATGCAAACAGAAATGGGTAAAGACTTCGTTGAGGCTAGACAAAAAGCAGAATCGCTAAAGCAACATTACAAAACAAATGAGATTGGTGAGCAAGAAGTCATTGCTTGGAATTCTTATAAATTAAAAAATGGAAAAAGCCCTTATGCAGAAGCCATTGAAAAAGCTTTCAATAAAATGCTTGAAAAAGTAATTCCCGAAGATGCAGTTCTTTCTACAAGATTCCAAAATTGGATTACAAAAGAAAGAAATACATTAATGGTGGATACCAAAATCAACAAAGACAATTACTTCAAAGAGCAAATTGATTTTAAGACAGGAATCATTGACACCAATAGAGGCAATGCAATTACTCAAGCAAAAATGGATTATCTAAAAGACAAATTAGCAATTTTAGAAAAATCTTTCAAAAAGCATATGACAGACAATCCAGAAATTGCTTTTGCTTCCAAAGAACAGCTTGAAAAATGGCAAAACTACTATGCTTCTCAAGCTCAAAAAGTAAGTCAAATTTTGGAAAGTGGCGACTATTCTTATTATGACAAGAAAGACAAAGAGGGTAATGTCATTAAAGAGGGAACACAAGAAGATGCTCTAAGACACCAAGAACACATTGGAAATCTTATGAATAAAATTGATGACGCACAAGCGGAGCAAGAGCATAGAGTAAATAGCACACAAGGACAAAATCAAGCACAAATGGATTATGTAGGTGATGCACTAGAGCAAAGACCAAAGCATAGACAGCAGTAGCCTTTATGCAGGGATTCTTGTCCCTTGCATACCTATTTGTTTATAAGAGTAATGTTATTATTGATTAATCTCCCAAAAGTCAATTAACATCACTCTTATAAACAAAAACGCATAATCTAAAGGAATCAATAATATGGAAACTGCAACATTAAGAGGATTTCAAAAGATACTTAACAATTCTTTTAAAAAAGAATTTGAAATTAGAAGAGATTATGTCGGTAGAAAAGAATTAGAAATTCTAAAATATTTAAAATATGATTTAATGCACTTAAAAGATGAGCTTTTTAATGAATATGATGAGCCTACACTTTACAAATTAGCCCAACAAGTAGAAGAATTTTCAAATGGAAAAAGTGAATATAATCCTTTTAATGATTATCCCTTGTGTGATGCACTAGATGGAATTTATCTTGATTATAGTGAGCTTTGTGCCACTTATGCAGAGGGATTAATTGACAAATCAGAAATTGATTTGAGTAATTTGGAATCTTTAAAGTCGTCTTTAGCAGAAAATATGATAACTACCATTTTGAAAGACTACAAAAATGATATGGAAGTTATATTGCAAAGTTCAAACTATGAAGAAATGGAAGAATTGGTTGAAGAACTAACAACAATAGAATATGATTTGCCTTTTGAACTAAGAATAGAATATGCTCTCCAATATCCTGAATATCCTAGCCAAAAAGAAATTATTGATTTAAAATCTTTAAGGCTTACAGAGGAAAGCTTACACGATTTGAAAGGATTTTTGAGGAAAAACAAAGATTGGGAAAGCGATTATCGCTCTATTAATGATTTTTTATGCTTTAATGAATTGAAAGAGGAATTAGAGCGAGAATCCCAAATTGGAATAAGAAAGAATCGTAGATGAGTGATAAAGAATTAGAAATCTTTGAACTTTGTGAGAGATTAACAGAACTTTTAGGAGACAAAGAAGCAATTGCGGATTTAAAAGCATTATGGAAACGACACCCTGAAATGTTTAAAGATATGCAAGAAGTATCGCAAACAATCAAAAAGGTAGTAAGTAAAGCCGAAATTATTACCGAAGCCAAAAGAAAAGATGCAACTCTTGTTGCTACAATGTTAGAAGATAATCATAAAATGGGTGAAGTGGCAATAGAAAATGACGAGGGAACAAATATAATATTTCACACGAATAAAAAAAGGGCAAAAGAGTTTGAAAGATTAAAAAGCTTGCTGGTAGAGACCCCCACACCCTCTACACACCACTCTAAGTTGGCAGGGGAGCTAATGGGAAAGAACCCATCTGGTGCAAACGCACATTCAGCAAACTTTGATGAGATTATACCACAAACCAATGAAAATCAAAGCATTGTAGAACAAATCAAAGCAGAAAGCAAAGACTTTAATACTCTCTCATCAAATGAGAAACTAGCTCTTTTAGAAAAGAATCAACAAGCACTTTCAAATATGCAAAGCACAAAAGATTTACAACAACAAAGAAATGATTCTATGGACTTACAACAAGAAAAAGAGTTACAAGATTCTAAGAATCAAGAATTCCAAATCGGAATAAGAAAGAATCGCAGATAACAATAAAGGATAAAATATGAAAACACTTTTGATTCTTTCAAATCCTACCAACGCAAGCAATATCGGTATCATTCAAAATATCACTCAAGACAATCCAACATTTTTTCACGCACTTGACTTATATACCAACGACAAAAATAATATCGCCTTTAAGTCTTATGTGTTTTCTTTAATGACAACCAACGAATATTTTATTGAATTTGGAGAAAAACCCGATTTTAATGATATAATTAACGAAAATCAAATTAAAGCAGTTTTTACCTATTTTGAGGATATTCAAAGAATTTCGTTTGCTATAAAGCAAAGTAATGTATTTTTGAATTACGATTTAAAGGATTTTTTAAAAACAAAATCTTTTGAATCTTTGCAAAGTCTGTTTGAGGAGAAAGTCAATGCAAACATTGATACAACAAATCAAGAAAGCTTACGAGCAAATGGAGAAAGAGGAGGATTCTTATCAAAAGGAAATTCAGAAAACAGAGAGAATGATAGAACAGCTCAAAGCAACAATGAACAAGGAATCGCTAATCCTAGCAGAGAGCCTAGAGAATCTATACTCTTTGGAGAAAGAGGAGGAAGCAAAGGAAATAATCCAATCCAAAACAACAATGGACAAAGAATCTCTAGCGAAACTATGGGAATACCACAATCTACAAGTAGAATTGAACGCACTCTATTTGAGCGAGGAGAATCTGAAAGATTACAAGTTAAAAATGAGCAACGAGAACGAGAACTATGGAATGGAGGAGAACAGGGAAGCATATCAGCTAACACAAAATCTAGTGATTCCATTTCTAAAAAAAGCAATCAAGAATCTAAACAACATTTATCACTTTCCACAAGTCAGTCTAACGACCTTAATGAAAGAAGAATTGCCTTTAGAGAAAGAATTAGAACTATATTGGAATCTAAACAAGTTAGAATATCCACTAGAGAGCTATTATCTAAATTTAAAATCCAATCAAATACATTCCAAGAGCAAGATAGCAGAATTAGAGAAGATGAGAATAGAAATAATAGAGAATCTCAAGAGGGAGAATTTGGAGGAGATGATAGAGGAAGTGAAAAACTTGAATCTAGCGGAGATAGCAAGTCAAAGCAAGAACAACCCAATGGAGAATTCAGAGAGGCTATTGCAGCAAATAATGGATTATTTGAGAGTGGAATATTTACTCCCAAGCAAGAATCTCTTAGCCCCGCAGGATTTTCAAAAATTAGTGATATTATCCCCTCAAGCACAGGAGATAAACAAGGAGATTCTAGCGTTTCGGAGCAATTATCCGATATTAGTGATAAAGAATCAGAAAATAATGGATTGGATAGTGCGACTAACGATACAGAGACACAGGGAGAACAAAGCGCACCCAATCAAGAATATGTTTCTCAAGAAGAGCATAGCAGAGATGTTGTTAGAGAATATAATATGGAATCTCAAAATGGGAGCGAGGAATCAGGAGGAGATAGACTTATTGATGAGAATACTCAAGGAACACAAGAGCAACAAGGAATTGCCACAGATGAACACAGAATCTTATCTGAAACAAATCCCGATATTTCTACAAGAGCAGATGAAACAGGAAGTGATAAGCTAGAAATACAAGAACCCCAAGAAAAAGAACAAAGCGAATTTGTAAATATAACAGAATCTCAACCTAGCAATTTGGTTGAATCACTCATCTATACAGATGATAAGAATCCTGAAAAAACAGAGCCTATTTTTGAAACTTTTAATGATTTTAATCTTTTGAAAAAACTAAAAGGAGAGGAATACAAAGGAGAAATTGATTTTAACCTATCAAAGAAAGAGCGAATAGAAGCCAATTTGAACGCACTAACTTTAGTTAAGAAAATATTTGAAAGAAAGAAAAAAATAAACAATATTAGATTTACTGATTCTACCGAAGAAAAATTGAATGCAATGCAATTGGAAATCATAGAAAACAATTATTTTTCTGCCGATATTCCAATGACAAAAGATGAGCAAACAATTCTAGCAAAATATACAGGATTTGGGGGACTTGGTGATTTTTTCTTTGATGAATCTCTTAGTAATAAAAGAGAAGAATTAAGAGAACTAATAGGAGAAAATCTCTATAAAGAATTAATGCAATCTAGCTACAATGCTTACTATACACCGAGTGTAATTATAGAATCTATGTATTTAGGGCTTAAAACATTAGGTATTTTAAGTAATGAAAAAGTAATCGCATTAGAGCCAAGTTGTGGAATCGGACATTTTATCACAAGAGCTCCTGCTAATTTTGAATTTGAAGCGGTAGAAAAAGATGCAATAAGTGCAACCATTGCCAAACTTCTACACCCACAGACAAAAATCTATAATAAAAGTTTTGAGGAAGTGCTATTTGATAGAGAATTTGATGTAGTAATCGGTAATCCCCCTTATGAAAATATAAAAGCAGAAAACTCTAAAGAACTCATACATAATTATTTTGTGCAAAAAAGTCAAAACCTCCTAAAAGATGGTGGAATCTCTAGCTTTGTTATTACCTCTGGATTCCTTGATTCAAAGACTAATACACACAGACTAGCACTACTTCAAGATAATATTTTTTTACACGCCACAAGACTACCCAATTCAAGTTTTAAACAAACGCACACAGAGGTATTAAGCGATATAATCTTTCTTAGAAGAACAAAGGATAAAGAGGCTTTTTTGAGTAAGAAAAACGATTCTATTTCAGAAAGCCTTAAACAGCATATTCAATCGACTGAATCAAAATTCTTAAAATCTTTAGAGATTCCTATCATCATTAATCGAGAGGAAAAGACTTTAAAAATCAATAATCTCTTTTTTGATTCAGATGAGTATAATGGAGATATAAATGATAAACCTTTTCTTAATATATTTAGCAACGCTAAAAACACTAGCATAGGATTAAATCAATTTGGGGAAGCTACGATAAAAATAAACAAAGCAGAAGATATAAATAGTTTGCAAGAATTTTTAAGTTATGCGCTAGAGTGGAAAATACTTCAACGCAATAATGATAAAGGAATTTACAATCTAACACCAGCAATTAAAGGTGATAATTTATTTATTGGCGATTTTCCCTTTAATGTAAAAGATTTTAGCTATTTTTCAAAACTAAAAAATGGTAGCTTATTTTTCTTTGATGGTGTTTTTTATACCAAAGAAAGCGACACTTCTTGTAGAGAGGCATATTTTTGTGATGAAATAGATAAAGAAAATGAATATTTGATAGATAAAGATAGAATCTTGGAGGAAAAAAGGGGAAAGCTATTATTTAAAAATCCAATTAGAAAAGAGGAAGAAGTAATTTTAAAAAAACTCATTGAGTTTAGAGACCTTTTAAATTATAACCTATACCTAGAGAAAATCTTGCCAAACAACGAAGAATCTAATACGATAATTTTGGCTCAAAAAGATAGATTAAGAGCATTACGCAAAGAAATTTTAATCTTAAGCAACGCACAGGGCTTTAATCAAAGATTGCAAAAATCACGCAAAGAAAACAACATCATTATAAAACATACTCTAAAAAGAATGATAGAGCTTGAAAAGCTAGAAAGCTTTAAGATATTTGCCACTGAAAATGTGGTAAAGATTCCTAAAAAGAACAAGTTTGAAATAATCTACCAAGAAGCAGATATTTTACAAAAAAGAGTGCTTTTTCCATTAGAAAAGACAGAAGCTAAGGATTCCAAAGAGGCATTACAGAAAACATTTAATGATACAGGAAAAATTGATTTAAAAACATTACAAAGTTATTTGCCGAACATTCCAATAGATGAGATTTTAAAAGAGTTAATAGCAAAAGAATTGATATTTCCAAATTTTAATAAACCAACAGAGTTTTGCCTTAAAGATAAATTCTTAGAGGGAGATATTAAAGGCAAAGCAAAGTATATAGAATATTTAATTGCTAATAATATAGAATCACAAACTGATACAGAACCCAAAAAAGTATGGAATCTTTTTGATAAAGAAAGATTGCTTAACCTCTTAAGAGAAAATTTTCCAAAAGACATTGGTTACAATGATATAGAAATCAATTTTGGGGCAAATTTTATTCCTTTGGCAATTTACAAAGATTTTATTCGTGAGAGTTTTTTCAATAATCCCGATGAGATTATAGTAGAAATTTCAAATGTTTATTCCTATTACACGATTGAAAACTTTAAAAAGACCGATGGATTAGAAATAGGGAATAATGATTTGAATGATTTGGGGGAAAGCCTACAAGTGCAAAGATTAGATGATAAAATGTTTTTTTCTTTGCGTGAAATATTAGAGACAACCATCAACAATAAAAGCCTTGAAGTCTATCACATTGAAAAAACAGCAGACGATAGAACTATAAGAGTGGTAGAACAAGCACCGACAAGTAAGGCTTTAAGAAATGCGAGTAGAATCAAAGATTTGTTTGCAGAATTTCTCTTTAAAAAACAAGCATATAGAGAAGTAATAGAAAAAATATACAACGATACAATCAACATTTTTTCTAACAATCGCTTAGAATTTGAGGATATGTTAGAAACCCCCTTGCTTAATAAAGATATTAATCTAAGAACTCATCAGAAAAATGCAATTTTTAAAGGCATAATGAATAATTCTCTACTTTTAGACCACGAGGTAGGAGCGGGTAAGACCTTAGCAGGAATTGCGCTTGTAATGGAACAAATTAGAATGCATTGCATTAAAAAAGCATTAGTGCTTGTTCCAAATCATCTTAGCACAGCGTGGGGAGCAGAATTTATTAGGGCGTATCCTAGTGCAAAGATTCTAGTGGGAGACAAAATTAACAGCAAAAAAGACAGAAAAGAATTTTTGTATCGCGCGAGAAATGGAGACTTTGACGCAATTATTATGAAACACTCTACATTTGAAAATCTCAATGTAATGGAATCTTTCCAAAGGGAAATCCTATCTAACGAAATAGAGAATCTAAGAACTCAATTAGAAATAGAGAAAGTAGCAAGAAATAAAAAAGAAGAAAAAAGGAAAAACAGATACATTGAAAATCGCATTAGAACATTAGAAAATAGGTTAGAAAAACAAGCAATTGGTAAAAAATACGATGAGGAAATAGCATTTGAGGATTTAGGAATCGATTGCCTAGTTGTTGATGAAGCACATTATTTTAAGAACCTCTTTATCACCACCACACAAGAGAATATTAGAGGAATCCCCACACAAGAAAGCAAAAAAGCTATGAAAATGTATTGCGCTACGCAATATATCCATAACAACAAAGGCTTTAAACTATATTTTCTCACAGGAACGCCTATTTCAAATTCTATTGCAGAGTTTTATACAATGCAAAGATACTTACAGCCAAAAGTTTTAGAAAAACTGCACCTAGAGAGATTTGATGATTGGCAAAGAGCTTTTACCAAAATTCAGTTGAGCGAAGAGCTAGATAGTAGTGGTATTAATTATGCGTTAGTTACAAGATTGTCAAGCCTTATTAATGCTCCAGAACTTATGAATATCTACAAACAAAATGCCGACATAGTAAGCACAGAAGATATAGAAAAGATAAGTGGAAAACTCGTTCCAAAGGTAAAAAATGGAGGTGCAATCAATGTAATAGCACCTAGAAGTGAAGCAATAGCAAACTTTATAGGCGTTGAAGATGAGTTTGGAAACTATAATAAGGGCAGTATTATAGATAGAATGAATCATATACAAGACGACCCCCAAAGAAACAATATATTAGTTTGCACAAGTGAGGCTAGAAAAGCAGCACTTGATTTTAGGCTCATTGACCCTTTGACAAACGATTATCAACAATCCAAAATAAATCAATGTATAGACAAAGTAATGGAGCATTACAATGATAACAGATATGAAAGGAACACGCAATTAATCTTTTGTGATTTGGGAGTATCAAAGCTTAAATCTCAAAAAATAGATGTATCAAAAAATGAATCCACAGAAATAAATTTAGAAGACATTGCAAAAGAAAAAGGGCTAGAATACTTTACTGAATATGATAATGAGGGAGTTGAAATTAGAAGCTATTATAGAGAATTTGCAAAAGATGATGAGGGGAAATTCCTTTATAACGAATACACTGATGAATTTGGCAAAAAACATAGAGAAAAAATTGTGGAGAAAGTCTATACAATTGAGGAATTGATTAATCAAACGAGTAAATTTGATGTATATAGCGATATTTTAAAGAAACTTGTAAAAAAAGGAATCCCACAAAATGAAATTGCCTTTATCGGAGACGCTAAAAGCGACAAAGAAAAAGATAATTTATTCCAAAAAGTTAATGCTGGAATCGTGCGCATACTCATTGGTTCAACTGCAAAGCTGGGCACAGGAACGAATGTGCAAGAACGCATTGTTGCAATGCACGAATTAGATTGCCCGTGGAAGCCAAGCGAACTAACGCAAAGGGCAGGTAGAGGAATCAGACAAGGCAATGTATTTTTTACGCTAGACCCTGAAAATTTTGAAATAGCACATTATAGATACGCCACAGAGCAGACTTATGACGCAAGAATGTTTCAAATTAACGAGCAAAAGCTTAAACCTCTAAGTCAAATGAAAAAAGCGGAAGTGTTAGAGCAAACAAGGGTTTTTAGTGCAATAGATGAGGAAATGGCAAATATTGCAGAAATGAAAGCGATTGCCACAGGAAACCCCTTTATTTTAGAAAAATATAAAATAGAGAATCTTTTAAAAAATGAGGAGGAATACAAAAGATATTATGAAATAAGCATCATTAATGCAGAAAAAACAATCAAGCAAGAAACATCCAAAGCGCAGGATCTAACAGAAGAAGTAGAAGCTCTGCGGGAAATGTTTAATAACAAGAACTTTTTAAAAGAAAATTATGAGGTGGAAGTCTTGGGCATCAAGACTACAAGGAAGCAAAAAGAAATACAAAGCGAAAAAGAATTTAATGCCATTAGCGAAAAAATACAATCTAAAATTATACAAATGCTAAGGCAACTCGATGAATTTTTTACTTTAGAATCAAAAGAAAGAATCCTTAAAGACAATGGCAGAAAAAATAATGCTGGAGAAATAGAGTTTCTATCCGCAAACGATATAAAATTAAACTTTCTCATAAGTGTTAGTGGCGATGACATTTATTTCAAAGGCGTGATTATTACAAAAGACAATAAAAGATTTTATCCCAAAAATCTACACCTAGAATCGCATAGAAACCTATTAACAACAGACCCATTTAAGGTAAGCTCTATACTAACCAAACTCAAAAACACATTTGAGAGAGTTTCAAGCTTATTGGAAAAGAAAACAGAGGAATTAAGAAAATGTGAGGATATTATAGGAGCTAAGAGCAGATTCCTAGCAAATAATACAATAGAAAATTATGATAGGAAACCTTTAATCGCTATGTTAAAGCAAGACTTGTTAAATATAAATGACATCTTTAGAATCAGACAAGAAAAGAGAAAAGAGGGCATTAAGATAGATATGGATAGCAAAGAAATTGCCCATTTAATTCCGCAATATTCCAAGCATTTAGATGAGAAAGGAAAATTGCAAATTGATTGTATCACTAAAAATTACGAGAATGAATCCTCTTTGTCTGATGAATCCTCGCCAAAGGAATCCAAGACAGATTTAATAAAAGAAACAAGAGAGCCTGAAAATGCTCACTTAGAACAACCGACATTACAAAAAGAAACACAAGATATACTCACAAAAGAAGATTTGCAAGAAAAAAGCAAAGAATTAGAATCCAAGAGTGAGAATCTTGCAAAAAATTCACAAGACAAAAACCCAAATACACAAGAAATTGCTAAAACTCAAATAGAAATTAAAGATTTTACAATACAAGATAATCTAGCAAATAGAATGAAAATCTTAGAACAAAATATGATAAATATCCAAAGAAAACAACACTCAAAAAGAGTGATTGGGGAGAGGTAACCAACCAAATATGTCAAAAACTAATCAATCTGTAAAATATCGTTAAGCTAGTAAATTTATAATATTTTAAGTAAAAAAAATTTACAATTATCATCGTAATTCAGTGGTGAGGGCAACTCTTATAATACCGCCTAAGCCACGCAAATTTGGAATTTGTTATGTCTCATAATTCTACTGCAGTGTTCGTGGATTTTGAAAATCTTAGGCAAGGCGTCTTTACAAAAGCTTACAAAGAATATAAATATTATTTTGATTACAACACACAACCCCAAAAAGTGGTTGATTTTTGCAACCTTTGTGTTTTTGATGCTTTTGCAGAAAAAGATTTACACGATTTGTATAGAATATTTTT
Organism: Helicobacter sp.; assembly: GCF_014799995.1. Lineage (GTDB taxonomy): Bacteria > Campylobacterota > Campylobacteria > Campylobacterales > Helicobacteraceae > Helicobacter_D. Next base: position 767 of record NZ_JAAVGY010000035.1, on the reverse strand, counting down.
TTATACAGCAAAACCATTAGCAGAACATCCATCGTTTGATAAAATTAATCTTTTTTTGTGCTCCTTAGAACATTCAAATCATGTTGCACTTAGACTCGGAAAACTTGTTAAACGAAACGGAATTGTATCTCAAAAGCAAGTAGATATGCTTATAGGAATTGATATGGCTGAAATTTCTATCAAAAAATTTGCGGATAAGATTGTCTTAATAGGCTATGATTCTGATATATCACCTGCTTTGAAATTAGCACGTTGCAATGGAATGCAGACAGAAATTATCCTTTTTGAAGACCTAATTCCAAATATTGAACCTAGCTTATCTAAACATTGCGATAATGTTAAAAGTGTGTCTGTGAAAGACCTATATCATAAACTAAATATTATTAAGGCAAATAATTTAAAAAATCACTAAAATATATTTCTTCTTTGTTTGATTTTCTCCTAATTTTCACTATCAATTCTCTCCTTAATTATCTGTTTCAAATGAGAAATTAACTCGCTTTTCTCTTGAATCTTTTTTGTAAAGTTTGATTCCAACTCTTTAAGTTTAATACTTTCTTTTTCAAGAAAACTAACTAATTTTTTTAAACTCATTTCATTGTATTTTTCAAATTCAATACTTGACATTTCTTATCCTATTTTTTCTTAAATTTCAGCAAATATTTTAACATAAACTTAAAAAAATAAGCTTAATTTATTAAATAAAATCTTATATTTTTTTAATAAATTTTAAACTAAAAAAGAACAAATATATACAAAAAATATTG
>NZ_JAAVGY010000034.1 GCF_014799995.1 Helicobacter sp. | reverse complement strand
TAGTTCTGCTTTGGGTGGAATGTATGCCGGAAAAATCAAGATTGAAGCAACCCAAAGCGGTATGGGCGTTAAAATAGATGGCAATCTCGTGTCTGATATGGAGCATTTGGAGATTACCGCAGACGGCGATATTGCGTTTAAGAATGTTGCGGCAAAAAATAATATTAAAGTGGTTTCAGAGTCGGGTTCTGTTGAACATAAAAAAGACGGCATAGTGCATACCGAACAAGATTTGATTATAATTGCTAGCAAAGATATTGCGCTTAATGGCACATCTTATGCCTCTAATGACATTTTAACAGAGGCAAACAAAAATTTAAACATTCAAGGGATTGCATTTGCCGACAACAATATCAATTTAACCGCACCTGTGCGTGGGTTTAGAAATGAGGGCATTCAAGGTGATAGCGGTTATTTGTGGCGTAATGATATAAGTTTCAATGCAGCAACCCTTGTTAAAAGCGACAATAAAATCTTAAAAGGCATAGACTTCGGACCTTTTATAGATTATGGTTATGTCCGTAGCAACCATAAAGACATTAATTCCGAAATTCTTTCTGGCGCAGGCGGCAAGATTTCATTCAAATATCGCTATTTTGACAGCTCTATTAGCTATGCTAATGTCTTAAAAAACCAAAGTGGATAAATGAAAATGAAGCCGTCTATTTATATGCTGGCTTGAATTTTAGCTTTAATTAAACTAATTGTCTAACAAGTCGGAAATTATTCCCAAATGATTTGGAATCGTTAAGTTTCTGTCGTGAATTTATTATCATTGGTAGCGGGGGGCGGATTTGAACCACCGACCTTTGGGTTATGAGCCCAACGAGCTACCGGGCTGCTCTACCCCGCGATAAAATTTATAACAAGATTATCTAATGTATGAAGTAAAATAAGTGGCTGGGGTACAAGGATTCGAACCTCGGAATGGTTGGACCAAAACCAACTGCCTTACCGCTTGGCGATACCCCAATAAAAAGCGAAATTATATCCCTTTTGGTTTGATTTGTCAATATGTTTTAAAGATTTCTTTGTTAAGTTTGTGATATACTTAAATCAAACATTAATAGAGGCTTAAAGTAATGAAAAACGAAGTATTTTTGCGCGTAGAAGAAGCAATCAAGGCAATCAAAAATGGAGAGATGATTATTATTATGGACGATGAAGACCGCGAAAATGAGGGGGATTTGGTAATAGCGGGAATCTTTAGCACACCAGAAAAGATTAACTTTATGGCGCAAGAAGCACGCGGATTGGTTTGTGTATCTATTACTAAAGAGATTGCAAATAAGCTTGATTTGCCCCCAATGGTAAGTCAAAATAGCTCCAATCACGAGACTGCTTTCACGGTTTCTATTGACGCTAAGGAAGCCAAAACAGGAATCTCCGCGTATGAACGCAATATGACGATTAGCCTAATGTGCAAGCCCAATGCCAAGCCAGAGGATTTTGTGCGACCGGGGCATATTTTCCCATTGATTGCTAAAGAGGGCGGTGTATTAGAGCGCACAGGGCATACAGAGGCAAGCATTGATATTTGTCAGCTTGCGGGGTTAAAGCCCATTAGTGTGATTTGCGAAATTATGCGTGAAGATGGATTAATGGCGGGGCGAGGGGATAAGTTTTTGAGTGAATTTGCGCAAAAACATTGTCTAAAGATTCTTTATGTTTCTGATTTGATTGAATATCGTTTGCAGTTTGAGCAATTAATCCAGCCTCTTGGGCGCAAAAATACTCAATTTCTAGGCGCACAGGCAGAAAAAATCCAATTCCAAGACCATTTGAATAGAATCCATACCGCCTTTGCATTTGGCAAACCTCAAGTTCCACTTGTCAAATTTCATACTATTAAAGAGGATTTGGAGCTTTTAGAAAACGAAAGTGCGTTTAGGGGGCTATTGAATGCGATAGAGAGGCTTAAAAATGAGGGGGGGTATTTGGTGTTTTTAAAAACTTGTGGTAGCAAAGACATTAAGGGTTTGGGGATTGGCGCACAGATTTTAAAAGCCCTTGAAGTCGTGGATTTCAAGCTTTTGAGTGTTTCACAAGGAGGCGAGCTAGAATATAGTGCCTTAAGTGGCTTTAACCTTAGAATCTTAGAAAGAATTGAGGTGTGAGAATGCAATGGGTCGCTATGAGAATTTTACGAATTGTCATTGCGAGGACTGCAAGGACGAAGCAATCTATAACCTAAAGTCTCACCTTTAAGCTTTTTGTGATTTTATTATTTGATTTGTTGAAAATCTAATATTGTAGATTGCTGCGCAAGTTTGCAAACTTGCTCGCAAGGACAATCCATAACCTTTAAATTCTGCCTTTCTTTTTGTGTTGTTGGAAATAAACATACCAAGCAACGAGACAGCACACAATCCCGATTAAGGTTGAAGTAACCCAATGCAAAGATTCTTTTAGGAGTGTTTCATTTTGTCCTAAAAAGTAGCCAAGTGTGGTTAGAATAGTCGTCCAAATGCCCGCACCTAAAGAAGTATAGAGGCAAAAGCGCACAAGGGGCATTTTGCCAAGCCCCGCAGGGAGTGAAATATACTGCCTCACGACAGGAATCAAACGTCCGCTAAAAGTAGAAATATGTCCGTGTTTGGCAAAGAAATTTTCCATTTTTATCATCGTCTTTTCATCAAAAAACACATATTTGCCAAATTTTATTAAAACCTCGCGTCCAAAGGAAAATGCCAAATAATAATTTAAGAGTGCGCCTGCGAGTGAGCCTAAAATACCGCAGAGAATCGCGATAAAGAAATTCATCTTGCCAAGATGCGCCAAAACTCCTGCGGGTATCATCACAACTTCGCTTGGAAAGGGGATAAAGCTACTTTCTAAAAACATTAGAAAAAAGATTCCAAAATACCCAAAGGAATGGATTGATTCTAGTAATAAATCCACAATCGCCTGCAAATTTTCCTCACAAATTCAAAAATTAAATAAGATTATAACTAAAATCAAGCTATAATCCCGCAATTTTAACTAAACTTGCGAGTTTAAGGGGAAAAAGTGGCGAAAAACAAATGTCCAGCTTGCGACTGCCCTCAAGGCGTTCCATTGTGGCTTGGAACTTATGGAGATATGGTTACTCTGATTCTGACATTTTTTATTTTGTTGCTCTCAATGGCGACTTTTGATACACAAAGAATCGCATTAGCTATCGGTTCTTTGGAGGGTTCTTTGGCGGTTCTTGAAAAGGGTTCGCAAACGCAAATCAATCCCCCCGCACTCGTGAAAGCCACACCAATGGAAACAGAAGTAGAAATGGACAATGTCGTCAATATTTTTGCAAGTTTGATTACAGACTATAATGAAGTCAATCGCATTTCTAATGGACCATCAGTAGAGCTAGAGGAAGCAGAGAAAGGAATCGTGATTAGAATCCCAGATGAGTTGCTTTTCAAAAGTGGAAGCGCGACTTTAGAGAATCCAAGCGGGATTGCGTTTCTTAAACGTCTTTCAATGGAATTTGCCAAGCTTCCTAATGCGGTGCTGATTAAAGCCATAGGACACACCGATAATATTCCTGTGCGCGAGGATTCTATCTTTGCGGATAATTTGGAATTGTCTATTGCGCGTGGGGTAAATGTCGCAGACCTTATTATTGCGCAAGGTGTGGCAAAAGCACGCGTGCTAGGGGGAGGAGAGGGAGAGTTTTCTCCTATTGCTAATAACGAGATTCCCTCAATGCGTGCGAAAAATAGACGCGTGGATTTGTATGTTTATAGCGTAGGTGAGGATTTATCTGCTGCAATGGAAAGCCTAACGAAAGTTACACCTTAAGGCGATGTAAGGATTATAATGTCTCAAAAGAATCAGACGCAAGAGGAAGCAAAAAAATCCGAAAATTTATCCCATAATTCTAAAGTCGCTTCTAATCCTCAAAACACGATTGATTTGCTCTTTGAAGGGGTGATTAAATTCAAAGAAGAAAATTTTTTAGCTTATAAAGAATTATTTGAAAATCTTAAAGAAGGACAGAATCCCCACACGCTTTTCGTGGGTTGTGCAGATTCTCGTGTCGTGCCAAATCTGATTACAAATACCTTGCCCGGAGAACTTTTTGTCGTGCGCAATATCGCTAATATTGTGCCCCCTTATCGCGCGACTGATGAATATTTGGCGACAACTTCGGCGATTGAATATGCGTTAGAAGAATTAAAGGTTGAAAATATCATTATTTGTGGGCATTCGCATTGTGGGGGCTGTGCGGCACTTTATGAGGAATCGCATTTTGTCAATATGCCCAATGTCAGAAATTGGCTCAAACTCATTGAACCTGTCAAGACGCAAGTGCTATCACTTAATCCAAAAACAACCGCAATGCGTAGCTTTTTGACAGAGCAAATCAATATTGAACGGCAGATTATGAATCTTTTTACCTATCCAAAAGTAAAAGAAAAATATCTCGCACGTACATTAAATCTCTATGGTTGGCACTATATTATAGAGAGTGGGGAAGTGTATAATTATGACTTCAAAAGACACGAATTTAATTTATTGAAAGGATAAAAAATGATAATCATCGCAGGTCCGTGTGTAATAGAAAATGATGAGATTTTGGAGGAAATTGCGGAATCGCTAAAGCCGCTTCAAGAGAATCAAAACATTGATTTTTATTTTAAAGCGAGTTTTGATAAAGCCAATCGGACGAGTTTAGAATCTTATCGCGGACCGGGACTTGAAAGAGGGTTAGAATCTCTAGCGAAAATCAAGGCAAAATTTGGTTACAAATTACTTACAGACATTCACGAAACGCACCAAGCAGCCCCTGCGGCAAAGGTTGTGGATATTTTACAGATTCCAGCTTTTTTGTGTCGTCAAACCGATTTGATTGTCGCAGCAGCACAAACAGACGCAGTGGTGAATATCAAAAAGGGGCAATTTATGAATCCCTCCGATATGAAATATTCTGTCCTAAAGGCTCTAAAAGTGCGCGCAAAGGCGCGAAATGAAGTCGTAGAGGAAGCGAATCTTGAAAATTCTTTAAAATACAAAGTTTGTCTAACAGAACGTGGAAGTAGCTTTGGCTATGGGAATTTGGTAGTGGATATGCGCTCACTAGCGATTATGCGAGAGTTCGCGCCTGTGATTTTTGACGCAACGCACGCGGTGCAGATGCCCGGCGGTTTGAATGGTAAAAGCGGGGGGGATAGTCGTTATGCTCCCTTACTTGCACGTGCCGCAACTGCAGTTGGGATTGATGGATTATTCGCCGAGACACATCTTAATCCGCAAAAGGCTTTGAGTGATGGTCCAAATATGCTTACGCCAAAGCAACTTTTAGGGCTTTGCGAGCAACTTTTAGAGATTCAATCTCTTTTAACAAAGGAAAATTATGCAAATCATTGAGGGAAATTTATCACTCTTAGGCGATGAGAAAATCGCCATTATTTCTAGTCGGTTTAATCATTTGATTACCGATAGGCTAGTGGAGGGTGCAAAGGATTGTTTTTTGCGTCACGGAGGGAGAGAGGAGAATCTCACGCATATTTTAGTGCCCGGAGCTTTTGAGATTCCTTTCGCATTGGAGAAAGTCCTCTCACAAGGAGATTATGACGGCGTATGCTGCTTGGGCGCAATCATTCGCGGGGCTACACCTCATTTTGATTATGTGAGTGCGGAGGCGACAAAAGGAATCGCAAATGTTACGATTCGTTATGGTGCGGCAGTAACCTTTGGCGTGCTGACAACAGATTCTATTGAGCAAGCCATTGAACGCGCAGGCACAAAGGCTGGTAACAAAGGCTTTGAATCTATGGCGGGTTTGATTGAGCTGATTAATCTTTATCGCAAAATAGGGGCATAAATGGCGACAAGAAGCCAAGTACGTGAAGTGGTGGTGCAACTTTTGTATGCCTATGGCAGCGGTAATGAGGGAATCTCAAAATTTATTGAGGAAATTTTAGAGGAACAAAAAATCAAGAATGCACAAAAGGATTTTGCATTAAAGCTATTTTCTGGCGCAGTTGAGAATCTCGAAGCCCTAGATTTGCGCATTACGCATCAGCTTAAAGATTGGGATTTCGGGCGCATTGGAGAGATAGAACGCGCGATTTTGCGGCTAGGGGCTTATGAGATTGTGTTTAGCAAGACAGACAAGGCAATCGTGATTAACGAGGCTTTGGAGATTGCAAAGAGCTTTAGTTATGAGTTATCGGCGAAGTTTATCAATGGTGTGTTAGACGGAATCGCAAAGAATAATGAACTACCCTTAGAGGAGATTAGAATCGCATTGGAGCAGCAAAGACTAGCCCAAAAAGCAGAGCGAAAAAGCCTTAAAGATTCCGAAGTTTTACAATCTAGCGAGACTCCTAAATCCAATGTCCCCAAGCATTCCAAACAAATCAAAAATCAGATGAAACCCAAACCCAAAAGGGATTCTAAAGACAAAAAAAGAGAATCCAAAAAAGATTTTGTCGCACACCGCAAGTCTTTTAAGAGGGCTAAATAAGGGAATGTCGCGAATTTTATTTTAAAGTTTGCCGAAGCCTGCCCCTAGAAGCGGAAAAGCTTTGTGCTTGGATTTGGATATGTTTATATTGTGTGATTTGAGAGAACTCTTTTCACTTTCTTTGCAAGACAAAATCGCTGCAGTGGCGGAAAGTTTGCATATTCACGCAATGGGCTTTAATTTTGGATTTGTTTTATTTAATGTCCAAGAGTGGAGAGCGCAGAATCTACAAGCTCAATCCATAGCCTTTTTGCAAACAAACAATCCTAAGTTTTCCGAACAAGACACTTTAAATGCAATGATTCCAAAATCATTTTAAGTGTTAGAATCGCAAGCGGCTAAAGAGAGTTGGAGTTCAAATCTTTTTTATTTTTTTAAAGTTATGATTGCAATCATATTATTTAAAAATCTCAAGGAGTTTCTATGAAGCTTTGTATCGCTCTAGATTTGCCAAGTGCAGAAGAAAATTTGGCTTTGCTAGAATCATTAAAGGACAAGGATTATCTGTGGGTAAAGGTGGGGTTGCGTAGTTTTATCCGAGATGGTAGGGCATTTTTGGAACAAATCAAAGCCATTAATCCGCTTTTTCGTGTTTTCTTGGATTTGAAGCTTTATGATATTCCTAATACAATGGGGGATAGCGTTGATGAAATAGCGAAGCTTGGGGTGGATATGATTACGATTCACGCAAGTAGTGGTGCAGAAGCGATGAAAGAGGTAGTAGAGCGTCTGAAAAAAATCCCAAATCCTCCTTTGGTAATGGCGGTAACTGCACTGACAAGTTTTGATGAAAAAAGCTTTTTTGAAATTTATCACACGGGATTGCAAACGCAAGTCTTGGAGTTTGCAAAACTCGCGAAAGAATGCAATATCAATGGCGTTGTTTGCTCTTGTGCGGAATCCAAAACAATCAAAGAGCAATTAGGAGCGGACTTTTTGACGCTTACTCCCGCGATTCGTCCTTTTGGTGAGAGTAGCGGCGACCAGAAGCGCGTAGCAAGCCTAGAGGACGCCAAGGAGGCGCAGAGTGATTTTATCGTTGTGGGGCGTCCGATTTATAAGGCGCAGAATCCTAAAGTAGTAGTGGAGCAGATTCTAAGGGAAATGCAGATTTCTTAGCATACTTTGCACTTTTTGCTATGTCCTTGCATACTTATAATTCTGCTATTGCGTCCTTGCGAGGACTGCAAGGACGAAGCAATCTATAATCTAAAATCTTGCCTTTAACTTTAAAGATTCCATTGTTTGAATTTACTGAAGCACATTATTATAGATTGCCACGCCTATAAATCGGCTCTCAATGACAGAAAATTAACCATTGCGTCATTGCGAGCAAGTTTGTAAAACTTGCGTGGCAATCCATAATTTAGAATTTCACCGATAGTTTAAAGATTCCATTGTTTAATTTATTTTTAAGTGCGTTATTATGGATTGCTTCGTCATTCGCTCTACTCATTCCTCACAATGACGCAAGTTGCATATTTCATTTATGCTAGATTATAAATTGCTACGATTCTTTGCGGAATCTCGCAAAGACATAAAAAATGCAAAATACCTTTAAAAATATTCACAATGACGCAAACCAAACCACAGCAGAATTACTCTAAAAATTAATGGATAAACTTTATTAATTAAAAATTTTATGCTATCATTTCACCCTAAATTTATTTGAAAGGATTGATTGATGAGGCAATACGAAACCTATAAATGCCAAAAATGCGGTAACGAAGTAGAGGTACAAAATATCGGTGGAGGTACATTAAGTTGTTGTGGAGCAGAGATGACCTGTATCACTACTGACTTAACAGCAGTTAATCTTATGAAAGCCTTTGCGGGTGAATCTATGGCGCGCAATAAATATGACTTGTTTGCCGATATAGCACAAGAAGAGGGTTGGCATAGAGTTGCCACACATTTCAAAGAGGCGGCAGAAAATGAAAAATGGCACGCAAGAGCAGAGTTTAAGGCTTATCATAAAATTGTAGATGGCAAAGAGTTAGAAATCACTGCAAAAAACTTACTCACTGCCGCGGAGGGAGAAAATTACGAACATACAACAATGTATCCAAATTTCTCAAAAATTGCCGAAGAAGAGGGTAAAAAAGACATTGCAAGGCTTTTTACTGCAATTGGTAAGGTAGAAGTAGAACACGAAAGAGAATATTTAGAACTCAAAAAAATGCTAGAAGAAGAGGGATTCTTTGAAAGTGGCAGCGAAGAAGTTTGGGTTTGTGAAATCTGCGGACATATCCACAGAGGCAAAAAAGCCCCCGGTGCGTGCCCACTTTGTAAGGCTTCACGCGAATACTTTAAACGCGAATTTTTAGGCTAATTTCTCTCTGCAATTAAGAATCATAAATCTTTTGGTTTTGTGATTCTTAAATTCTTTCATTTTTTGTTAATTTCTCATTTCATTTGCTTTTTGTTAATCAAACCTAAAAAACTTTAGGTAAAATGGCGATTTGATTTTGACTTGTTTAAAAAGGAATAAACCAAATGCAAAGATTTGTAAATGGTATCGTCAAAGGATTTTGTAGTTTTTTTGTTACATTTGTTTTATTGATTATCTATGGAAGTGCCTGTGCCGTAGCGACATTTGTAGAAAATGATTTCGGCACTCCTAGCGCAAAAGCATTAGTTTATAATACTGAATGGTTTGATTTATTGCATTTATTATTGGTATTAAATCTCATTGGCGTATTGATTCTATCTCGTGCGTGGCAGAGGAAAAAATACGCTTCGTTTTTATTTCATAGCTCTTTAGTGGTGATTTTTGTTGGTGCAGCAATTACGCGTTATTATGGATTTGAAGGTGTGATGCACATTAGAGAGGGGGAAAGAAGTAGCACGATAGAATCCCAAGAGGAATTTATTACGATTTTGGCAAAAATAGACGACAAACTCTACCGAGCCTTTTTCCCAACGACTATTACGCCTTTGGTGCAAAAGAAATTTAATCAAACTTTGCCTTTTGAGGATAGTCATCTCTCTGTGCAGTATTTGGATTATATCCCCGCAAAAGATAAAATGGAAATGGACAGGCTCAAAGTCAAGGTGAGTTTTAGAGGAGAAAGTCAAGAAATAGAAGTAACAAAAAATATTGATAAAGAACATACGATTCCTTTTTCCTTAGGCGGGATAAGATTCGCACTAGATTGGGGTAGCAGAATCGTAGCATTGCCCTTTTCTATTGAGTTAAAAGATTTTCAACTTGACCGCTATGCTGGCTCTATGAGCCCTTCTTCGTATGCTTCGGAAGTGGTAGTGATTGACCCGATGAAACAAGTGGAAATGCCTTATAAAATCTTTATGAATAATGTCTTGGATTATGGGGGATTCCGCTTTTTTCAGTCCTCTTATGATTTGGACGAGGGAGGCACGATTCTTTCTGTCAATCGCGACCCGGGCAAGATTCCAACTTACATTGGTTATACAATGCTAGTAATCGGGCTTTTGTGGGAATTTTTTGCCAAAAATGGAAGATTTACCCGTTTAAGTGCTTATTTAAAATCTCAAAATCTAGCAGTTGCCTTGGCTCTTGGGCTTAGCTTGAGTGTGCCCCTCTATGCTGGTGTTGATACTGCACAAGAGCAAAACGTACAGACTACAAATCCGCACACATTAGAGGAAATAGAAGCCGCGATTCCACCGATTACGAATGAGAGTATTTTGGATTTGATTAAGAATCTTAAAGAAAGAAGTGCAGAGCATTCTAAAAAGTTCGGAAGATTGCTAGTGCAAGACTTTGGCGGACGTATGAAACCTGTGGATACTTTGGCAATGGAATATGTGCATAAGATGACGAAAAAGGACGGCTTTTTAGGGCTTAGTAATATGGAATTATTCTTAGGAATGATGGTTTATCCTAATGAATTTAAAAAAGTGAAAATGCTAGCACTCTCTACCCCAAAACTCAAAGAAGTTATTGGAGTTAGCAAAGATGAGAAGTATATTGCCTTTGAAGATTTGTTTGTGGGAGAAACCTATAAACTTGCAAATTATTTAGAAGATGCAAACCGCAAAAAGCCTGCTATGCGAGATAAGTTTGACAAGGATGTCATCAGCGTAGATGAGCGCGTGAATGCTGCCTATCTCATCTATACCGCACAGGCTTTAAGAATCCTGCCCGACTTTAGCGGCGGAGAGGAAGAGTGGTTTGCCCCAAGTGATGCGATTGCTAGTTTTGATAAAGAGAGTGCAAGTCAGCTTCAAAAGCTTTTTGGCGCGTATTTTAATAGTTTTCATTATGGATTGGTTGAAAATAAATGGGAAAATGCAGATTTAGCCCTTGACGCATTAGAGAAAATCCAACAAAAATTTGGCGCAAACTTGATTCCACCGCAAACACAAATTGACTTGGAGATATTTTTGAATCATTACAATCTCTTTAAAAATCTTATGCCACTTTATTTACTATGTGGAATCGCACTTTTTGCGGTAGTGCTTGTGCAGATTTTTAGACGCAAAGCGGTAGATATTTTGGCAAGTCGTGCGCTTTATTGGGTGATTTCATTTTTGGTATTGCTCCACGCAGTTGCCTTAGGTATGCGCTGGTATGTGGGAGGACACGCACCTTGGAGTAATGCCTATGAATCTATGATTTATATTGCTTTTGCAGCAGGGATTGCGGGTGTAGTTTTCTTTAAGAAAAGTTATTTAGCCCAAAGTCTCGCAAGCTTTTTGGCTGGAATCGCACTCTTTGTGGCGCATTTAGGGTTTATGGACCCGCAAATTGGCAATCTAGTGCCTGTATTAAAGTCTTATTGGCTAAATATTCACGTCTCTGTTATTACTGCAAGTTATGGATTTTTGGGACTTTGCTTTATGCTTGGTGCGCTCACTCTGCTATTGTTTATTTTTAGAAGTGCAAAATATCCCGAATTAGACCGCACGATTTTGACGCTACATACTATTAATGAAATGGCGATGATTCTAGGGCTTGCAATGCTGACAATCGGGAATTTTTTAGGGGGTGTATGGGCAAATGAATCTTGGGGGAGATATTGGGGGTGGGACCCAAAAGAAACTTGGGCTTTGATTTCTATTGTTGTGTATATTATCGTCTTGCACGCAAGGTTTGTCCCCAAAGGAGATAACCCCTATGTATTCGCTGCATTGAGTGTGATAGCATTCTATTCTATCTTAATGACTTATTTTGGTGTGAATTTTTATCTCTCTGGATTGCATTCTTATGCCGCAGGAGACCCATTATCGATTCCCGTATTTTTGTATTATTTTGTGGGTGGGACGATTTTACTTATTATCTTGGCTGCGCGTAAAGGAGACTTGGCTTCCCCAAAACTTCCATAAAGGAAGCCAAATCTTTTGTGAGAAAACCTCTCAAGCAGTCTAAGAATTTGCACTTGTCTTTATGGGGATAGATTCTTAAGATAAGGATTCTTGTCTTTTAAGCGTTAATTTCTGATTTTTTTGCTATAATCTACCTCATTTTTTAATAAGTAAGGGCAAGATTTTATGTCTGAAATCATTGGTATCAGAGCAAACAACACCATTTATGATACACAAAGCGCGGAAGAATTAGGCTTGAGGGGCGAGCCAATTTATTTTGATAATTCTGAAGATTCGCTTGCTATTATGCGTCATACTTGCGCACATTTAATGGCAGAAGCGATTAAAGCACTTTATCCAGAGGCACAATTTTTCGTAGGTCCTGTGGTAGAAGAGGGATTTTATTATGATTTTCGCGTGAATCAAAAGATTAGCGAGGAAGATTTAAGCACGATAGAATCCAAGATGAAAGAAATCGCTAAAAAGGGCGAAAGAATCATCAAATATCATCTTAAACGCGAGGAAGCAATTACAAAATTTCAAAACGATGATTTAAAGCAAGCGGTAATTAGCAAGATTCCATTAGGCGATGGGACTTTGAGTATTTATGCTCAAGGGGACTTTGAGGATTTATGTCGCGGTCCGCATTTGCCAACTTTAAAACTGCTAAATGCTTTTAAACTCACAAAAATCGCAGGTGCGTATCTTGGGGGCGATGAAAAAGCTGAAATGCTGACAAGAATCTATGGGATTGCTTTTGCGGATAAAGAATCTCTGAATCAATATGTAAGACAATTAGAGGAAGCCAAGAAACGCGACCATAGAAAAGTGGGCGTGGAAATGGAGCTTTTTACCTTTGATGAGGAGATTGGTGCAGGGCTTCCGATTTGGCTACCCAAAGGGGCAAGATTGAGAAGGAATCTTGAAAATCTCTTAACGCAAGCGTTGATTGAGAGAGGATATGAACCTGTACGTGGTCCTGAAATCCTTAAAAGTGCTGTTTGGAAAACAAGCGGGCATTATGCAAATTATGGCGAAAATATGTATTTTACAATCATTGATGAGGTGGAATATGGCATCAAGCCTATGAATTGTGTGGGGCATATTAAGGTTTATCAAAGCGCGTTACGCAGTTATCGTGAATTGCCTTTGCGATTCTATGAATATGGTGTCGTGCATCGCCACGAGAAAAGCGGCGTATTACACGGGCTATTGCGTGTGCGTGAATTTACGCAAGACGATGCGCATATCTTTTGTCGTCCAAGCCAAATTGCGACAGAAGTGAAAAATATCATTGATTTTACTCAAAAAATTATGAATGCTTTTGGGTTTAGCTATGAAATGGAAATCTCCACGCGTCCTTTGAAATCCATTGGTAGCGAGGAAGTATGGGAGCAAGCAACTGATGCGCTTAAGAGTGCTTTAAGCCAATGTGGAATCCCTTATAAGATTGACGAAGGGGGAGGGGCGTTTTATGGTCCTAAGATTGATATTAAAATTACTGATGCTATTGGGCGCAAATGGCAATGTGGCACAGTGCAGATTGATATGAATCTACCTGAACGTTTTGATTTGACTTATACTGATGAAAACAACACTGCACAGCAGCCTGTGATGATTCATCGTGCGATTTTGGGGAGTTTTGAACGTTTTGTTGCGATTTTGACGGAACATTTCGGAGGAGAATTTCCATTTTTTGTCGCTCCAACACAAGTGATTATTATCCCTATTGGTGAAGCACAGAATGTTTATGCGCAAGAATTACGTAATACACTCTTAAAATATGGCGTGTATGCAGAAATTGAGGACAAAAACGAGACGCTTAATAAAAGGATTCGTAATGCAGAAAAGCAAAGAGTTCCTATTATCGCGGTATTAGGTGCTAAGGAAATGGAGGAAAGAAAGATAGCGGTTCGTAATCGCCGCACGAAAGAACAATCAAATGTAAATTTTGATGATTTTATTAAATTTAGCAAGGAGAAAATGCGTGAGGTTAGCTTTTGAGTAAAAATGATGAGATAGTCCTCAATGAGGAGATAGATTTTCCAGAAATTCGTTGTGTAGGAGATGATGGTGAGCAATATGGGCTTATGAGCTCGGAAGAGGCTTTGAGGATTGCTGATAGTAAAGGCTTGGATTTGGTGTTGATTGCTCCAGATGCGAAGCCTCCGGTATGCAAGATAATGGATTATGGAAAATTCCGCTATCAACAAGAAAAAAAGCAAAAAGAAGCCAAGAAAAAACAAAAACAAATTGAAATCAAGGAAATTAAGCTTTCCGTAAAGATTGCGAGCAATGACATTAATTATAAAGTCAAACACGCAAGAGAATTTTTAAAGGAAAATAAACATGTGCGATTCCGCGTATTTTTGCGCGGACGCGAAGTTAGCGAGCCTCAAGCGGGTTTTGAAGTGCTCAATAAAGTCGCTTCAATGCTTGAAGAAGTTGCAAATATTGACAGAGATTATAAGGTAGAAGGTCGTTATGTCAATATGCTTGTAACGCCCAAAAAATAATTTATCTTATGAAAGGAGAAAGCAATGCCAAAGATGAAAACAAATCGTGGCGCAGCCAAAAGATTCAAGCTCAAAAAGAATCTTATTAAACGCGGTTCGGCTTTTAAAAGTCATATTTTGACTAAAAAGCGTCCAAGAAAAATTGCAAATTTGAATGCGCCAAAATATGTTCATGACGCAAACATTGAATCAGTTAAAAAACTGCTTTGTATGCGATAGGTTTAGAAGTTTCATACACAAAAGTATGTCATTCCCCAATGTGTTTGGGCAAGTCTGGTAGAAATACCACACCACAATATGGTAAAGGATTAAAATGGCAAGAGTCAAAACAGGTGTTGTGCGAAGACGCCGCCACAAAAAAGTTTTAAAGTTAGCGCGTGGATTTTATAGTGCAAGACATAAGCATTTCAGAAAGGCTAAAGAACAGCTAGAACGTAGCTTATGTTACGCATTTCGTGATAGAAAGCAAAAGAAAAGAGACTTCAGGAAGCTTTGGATTGTGAGAATTAATGCAGCTTGCAGAATCAATGCAATCAGCTATTCAAGATTTATGTTTGGGCTTAAAAAAGCAGGCATTGAACTAGATAGAAAAATCTTAGCGGACATTGCAATGAATGAGCCAGCCGCATTTGCAAAAATTGTTGAGAGTGCAAAAAAGGCACTTTAAGCCTTAAGGATTCCTAATTTGGAATCCTTGAATTTTTTGGAATTAATATAAAATGTTAATTTTAAAGGATTCTTTTATGTTAAAGAAAATCGCTTTTATCTCTGTGTTGTGGGCTAGTTTCGTGGGTATGAATGCGAGTGCAGAAATGCTAATCAAACAAGATTTGAGTGTCAGTGTAGAAGTGGAAGCTACGAAATATACAAGTTCCATTGTGATTAGAGGAAGTGAGACTTTAAGAAAACTTAAAGATTTGAGCTTGGATAATAAAAATGCTATCATTAAAACCTACAATGATATTAACGAATCTTTGGGCAAAGAGAGTATTTGCGAGGGTGGGAGCTTCAAGATTGAACCAATTTATGAATATAGAAATGGTAAGAAAATCCAGAATGGATTTGAAAGCCATTATGATTTAAATTGCGAATTTAATGAGGAACAAAAAGGCGATTATGACAAAATTCTTCGCAAAATTGAAAGCGAAGTAGGAAAAAATCAATATCTACTCTTCACACTTCCAAGCATCAAGAAAGCATTAGATGAAAAATTGCTTACAAAAATTGATGAGCAATTAAATGTCAAGTTATTAGAACTTGCCTTACAGAAAGCCAAAGAATACTCTAGTCTTGCAAGACAAAAATGTAGCATTAAGGAAATCAATCTAGGTGCGCTAGCGCAACAAGAAAGAGCAATGCCTACTTTAATGAAAGCTTCTTTAAATGCCGCAAGAGATATGGTAGTCGAGGAGGAGCTAGACAATGTGAGCCTACCGACTGCTAGAAATACACAAAAAACAGCAAATGGAAAGGTTGTCTTTAGCTGTCGTTAAAATCTGTCTTTAATTTTTAGCTTATGGATTGCCTAAAGTTGCACGACTTTTTGTAATGTGGCAGGAAATGTCGTTATAGGCGAAGCAATCCATAACTTTAATTTCATCTTAGGGATTCCATTGAAAATTTATTTTAGCTTATATTATGCAAGTTAAAAATCTTGTTTGCAATGATATTCAATTATTCCAAATATTCTGAAATGTCTTTTTTAGAAGTTTTCCACTCTCCAATACTTTGCCATTTTGCGAGATTGCAAAAGCGACAAAAGGGAATGGGTTTGGCTAGGAATTGCAAAATCTCG
>NZ_JAAVGY010000033.1 GCF_014799995.1 Helicobacter sp. | reverse complement strand
TCTAGTGATAGGGGAATTAGCAATGCAATCTTGCAGCATTTAGTAAATGAAATCAAAATGGACGAAAGGGGAAACATTGCGATTCCAACCTATACAATCAAAACCTTACAGACAAACAAGCCCGAGCAAGAACAATCACAAGGACAACAAATCTTTTCCAAAACAGGCTACCAGCTTCATTTAAAGAATCCTATTTTAAAAAATAAAGAGGGAGAGACTTACGCAAAGCCTTTAAAACAAATTTGCTATGGCAAAAAGGGTTTGGAGACGATAATTTTTTCTAACAGCAAAGAAAAAGAGGAGAGAGGCAAGATTGCAAGAATTATTCTTACAGAATCTAGTATTGATTCTTTAAGTCTCTTTGAAAAGCTCAATAATGAAAAATTAAATAAAATAAATACTATTCCAAACACACTGATTCTCTCTACCAATGGCACAATCACAGAAAGTCAATTAAAAGCTTTGCGTTATTTTGATGAATCAAACAAAGAATCTCTACCGAGAGATTGAAATCATTAATAGCCAAATTCTAAGTCAAGATGTCGCAACCATAGAATTTATTGCAAAAGAAAGACAAGGGGAATTACAAACAGGCTATCAACGCTACAAGGCTACTTTGAAATTTGGATTTGAACCAAAAGAGATTAAGGAAAATGCGATTCCATTAAATCCAACAGGATTTATCGTCTATGAATATGCCTTAAGCAAAGTCAATATTGAAAAAGACGGAACAATGAAAGTCATTGCGCAATAAGGGGTAAAAAATGAAAATACAATCTATCACAACCATAATTTTTACTATCTTACTTTCCCAAAGCATATTGTTTGCCGACCCAAATGCTTTAAACCAAACTACAATAGAAAACATTATGCAAGAGCGACAAGAAGAAGTTGATAGAATAATGGCAACAAGACAACAAAGCGGAGAATCTTTGTTTGCACAAAAGCCTACCATAGAAGATAAAAATAAATACATTGCCAATAATGTAAGCATTCATAACACTAATCCAGATACGAATCATTATGCTACTCCACAAATGCAATATGAACAACAATATTCACAAGAGATTCCAGCATACACTGAAGAGCAGTTGCTTTTAATGAAGCAAGCAGTAAGAAACAAAGATTTAAAAGCAGTGCAAAAAAAGTTTTTAGAGAAAAAATATACAGGATTTGAAAACACAATACAAATTCCTTACGAAGAGAATAAAACACAAAAAATACGCACACGCTTCACAATGGCAACCACGATTATTTTTGAAAGCGAAGTGGAAAGTTATATTTTAGGAGACCAAAGTGGATATAAAGTAGAAGAAATACCCAATATGCCCAATGCAATCAGTATAAAGCCTTTTTTAATCGGTATTGATACGAATTTGACGATTTTTACAAAAGATAAAAAAATCCACAATTTTTTCCTCTATTCTACTGACTATAAAAACAAAGAATTGCCAAACTTGCTTGTAAAGATTCTTGATGATGAAAGCAAAATCTTAACGCAAGAGCAAATGGAAGAGGAAGCTAGAAAATACTTTGTCATTAAAGAGGGGATTGCAGAAATAAAAGTGGAGAGGGAACAAATGGATTTCTCTTATATCAAAAAAGCCAAAAAATACAATGAATGGCTAATTCCTAGTGAAGTCTTTAATGATGATACTTTCACATATTTTAAATACGAAAAAAAACAAAATGGCAAGATTCCAGCAATTTTTGCAGTCATTGATAAACACGATACACCCGTTGAAACAAAAGTCATTGGCGATTGGGTTATTGCGGAGAGTAGAAACGATAAATGGACAATATGGAGTGGAGAATCCTATGTCTGCATTGAAAAAGTAAAAGAGGAAGAGAAAGTAAAACCAAACAAACAAGAACAAAAGGCTGTAAAATGAAAAAACTTCCATTGATTGCCTTAACTCTTTCTCCCTTTTTGGTTTTAGCTAATCCTAGTGAAAATATTTTAAAAGAGCAAAAGGCGATTCATCAACAGAGTTTGGATTATCTTTTTGATTCCAAATTTCCACTAGATGATTATACTTATAGAAAAAAACCAAATCCCAATCAAGTGATACAAATTAAAAAAAATAATGAAATTAAAAATTCTGAATCTACAATGGATAAAGAAGAGGAATTTAGAAAAAAGGAAGAAGAGTTTGAAAGAAAAATCACAGAAACCCAAAAGAAAGTAGAAACTAAAAAAAGGGAATTAGAGCAAGGTACACCTAAAAAGAAAGTAAATCTTACCTCCCAGCAAAGAATGAATAATTTACTGCGTGATTCTATTCTTGCAGAAAGAGGCTCTCAAGAAATCTACTTTTCGAAAGGTGCTATATGATTTTAATTCTCGCCATTACCTCTATTTGCATTGTTACAAAGTTTATGGCAACAATCATTCTTTCTATTGCTCCTATTGTAATTCCTTGTTTGATGATGAATCAACTAAGAGGATATTTTTTCTCTTGGCTAAAGCTTTACCTCTCTTATTCTATGTATGCACCCATTGCGATGATTATAGGCAATTTTCCTATGGTAGCATTAGAGAAAGTAGAATTAATACCAAATAATGTTTCACAATTAGAGCAAGTGATTGCAAGCTTGACATTCATATTTTTTAAACCCATAGGTTTAATGATAGTTGCAATCATTGCGATTATGATTTTAATTAAAGTTCCAAGTTGGGTAAATCAAATTTTAGGCACTCAAAACGATGACGCAGTGGGATTAGCACCTCTAAAAGCAGTAGGTTCTGCAACTACAACAGGTGCAATGACAGGAGGGGCAGGATTAATAGCAGGAGCGGGAATCAAAGCAGCATTAGGAAGAGGAATTACATCAATGCTACCTATGGGACAAACTGCTACGAAATTATATGACAGCTTTAAAAAGAGTGGTGGTAGCATAAGTAATGGAAAAACGAGTGCTACTTCTGATTTTTTTAAATAAACAGGAAGTAAGTAGTGAATCTATTTTTATTTCAGTTAAAGGAAGTAATGGGGGATAAAACCACCTCTAAAGTGGCAAGTTTTAGCGGTGTAAATTTGCAAATGGTAGAGATTTACCTTTTTAGGAGGTTTCTTATCTCCTCTCTAAAAAGCGTTACAAACACTGCAATCCCTGCAATGATTAAACTTAAAAGCTCCATTTTGGACTCCTTTGGTGTGTTCCTCCCCCACACCCAACTCAATAGCCAAAAAAAAGCCCAATTCCCAGACCGAGAATTGAGCTTTCAACCACACCAAAGGTTGCAAATTTCTTTTATCCATTTTGCCTTATGGATAGTGGAATTATACCATAAACTTATCAATAACAGGACACTTTAAAGGTTTGACGCAAGATTTTTTAAAAGATTTTGATAATTATGAGCCAATCTTTGACTTTACCGATGAGAGAAAAAAGAATAATATCTTTAAAGCCTTAAAAGAAGCAGAGGGAAAAGAAGTCTATATCGCAACAGACCTAGACAGAGAGGGATATGCGATTGGTTATTTTTTCTATCAAATGTTAAAAAACAAGAATCCAAAGAGTGTGAAAAGGGCAGAATTTTTTGAGATTACAGAGAGTGGTATTGAAAAAGGTATTACAAATGCGATTCCTTTTTCACAGAGCAATATAAGAATGTTTGAAAGTTGGAAAGCAAGAGCGGTAGGAGATAAATTATTAGTCAGCCTTAATTGCGCAATGCTTCAGCTTCCTGTCTGAATTTCACTGCTTCTGCTAATCTCTGCTCGGATTCTTGCAATTCTCTTTCCGATAATTCCTCTAACTCGTCTTAGAATTGGTTCTTGTATCTCTTGCATTTTCACCATTTTCACTCTCCTTATTATAATCTATTGTTGCAAAAGGCATTGTAGCATTAGGCTCTTGTAAGATTCATTGTTCTCCTTTTTTAAAATAAATTTGGTTGCTTGAGTTGCAATCCATTTTTATTATCGTATGAGTATATTTCCTCTTTGCGTCCTTCCAAAAGAATAAAATCTTGAGGATATTGTGCTTCTAAAATCACTTCTTGTGTCGTGCAAGAATTTAAAGAATTTAGATATTGCTCACAAAAAGAAATAAGATTCTCTTGCGGCTCTTTTCGCTTTTTCTTGCAAAGATGATTGCGGAAATAATCATCAAAATAAAACATATCTTGCACTTCTCGTATCTCTAATAAGAGATTCCTTTCTTTATCTAAAAGTTTCATTGCTATTCCTCCTTGTTATTAGCATTATTAGTTGTTACCTCGTTTTCTTTAATGGTTTCACAGATGAGTTTGTTTTCAAAATAAGGATTGCCTAGATAGTTTTTGCCATTTAATTCTTTAAGAGCAGGGGAGAGGTAGAATTGTTGAATCCTTGAGAGCCAGATTTTGCTTTTACTTCTTTCAATTTGTTTTGAGATTCTATAAAGGTTTTTGGAATGTTTGGAGCTAATAAATGAAAATTCCTCTAATGTTCCATTTTCATAATGAGAGCTGACATTAAATAAGGTAATGCGATATAAATCAGTCGTTTTGCCATTAATCACATAATTTTTGATAAATGAAGTTTGCAATTTCTCGCAGAAAGATTCTATATTTTCTAAAAGACGATTTTTGTTCTTAAATCTTGTTCCATTGGAATCCATTAGATTAATTTGATTAAACAAGGAACTAAAATTTACAATATCTTTAGATTTTTCTTTTGATTTATAATTAATTTCAGAAGTTAAATTTAAATCGCTATTTAACTGCAACTATCTCTCCCATAAAGTCAAGAATTAAATAATTCTTAAGAATACAGGGATTGATTTTAAATTTTGTATTGAAAACTACAATTTTCAAACTTTTTTATTAAATACTGCTAGCTCTTAATGCAATGAAAATTTATTTAGAAATTCTAACAAAAACCTATTAAGTTTTTACTAATTTTTACGATATTATATTATATTTAAATTTGGGGAGCAGAAAATGGCAATTTCACTTTCAAATAATCCTTTTGGCTTTAATAATCCTTTCACCAACAATGCACTTAATAATCTAAAGCCACGCATTAGACAAAACAATGAAGAATCTAGCGCAAAAGAAGCAGAAACAAATGAAAAAAGGGTAAGAGCCAATTCAGAAAATAAAGAAACAGAGGCAACAAAAAACCCATTGGACGCACTTAGGGCAAGCCTAACGAGCAAGGTATTAGGTGGGCTTTTAAACTTCGGGCTACAAAATGCAAAAAACAATATGGCAAATTTACAGAATCTTAGACAGTTGCCAGATGAAATGAAGCCAAAAGAGGAGCAAGCCCCCTCCCCCACTCCAACTTTTAAAGACCCGCTAGACACATTAAGAGAGGTAACCAACAAGGATACAAAAGAACCAGACCTCAGCCTTTTTGGCAAGCTAAATTTTCTCAATGGCGACAAATTGGGCGATGGTGTCAGAGAGGGAGAATTTAGCCTAGTTGCTGCAAGCAGCATTGAAGTGCGAGAAAATATCACCTACACTATAAGCTATGATAGC
>NZ_JAAVGY010000032.1 GCF_014799995.1 Helicobacter sp. | reverse complement strand
TTCTAGCTGCTTGATTGTTTTTGTTTCTTGTACTGGCTCACTGCTTAGAGTATTTGTGAGTAAAGCAAAAATTAAAAGAAATAATTTGATTTGTCTCATTTGGCAAATTCACCTAAAACTTCCAAAATGATTTCTTTAGAAATATCTTCTTTGAAACATACATTGCCAATCCCGTTAGGCAAGACAAATTTAATCTTGTTATTAAGGCTCTTTTTGTCCAAAAAGAATGCTTGATAGAAAGATTCTATATCTTGTATTTGATATTCTGTTGGAATCTGATAATGTTGCAGTAAGCTCAAGATAGCATTAAATTCTTCTTGTGTGATAAGATGAAGCTTCAAGGCAAGCTTGTTTGCCATTACGATTCCAATGCCAACTGCTTCGCCGTGTAGATAATGTCCATAACCACTTTGCAATTCAATAATGTGTCCAAAAGTATGTCCGAAGTTTAATGCTGCACGGATTCCGTGCTCTTTCTCATCTTCTGCTACAACTTTGGCTTTAATACCCACTGCCTGATAAATCATTTCTAGTAGCGCGTTTTTATCGGTTATGTTGATAGTTTGCAGAGAGTTGAAGAAGTTTTTATCAAAGCATACTGCCATTTTGATAACTTCCGCCATTCCCGCGTTAAATTCGCGTTTGGGTAAAGTTTCTAAGAATTGGGGGTCAATATAGACTGCTTTGGGTTGGTGAAACAAGCCAATAAGATTCTTACCAAAATGGTTATTAATGCCTGTTTTTCCGCCTACACTAGAATCCACTTGGGCTAGAAGTGTCGTTGGAATCTGGATAAAGTCAATGCCGCGCATAAAAATTCCTGAAGCAAATCCCACCATATCGCCAATGACTCCGCCTCCAAAGGCAATCATTAAGGAATGCCTATCTAAGCGATGATTGAAAGCTGCTTCTAAGATTCCATTGATGGTTTTAAAGTTTTTATAGCTTTCGCCATCTGGAATCGTATGGCAGTAGATTTCTTTTGCTTCTAAATTTGCAAGTAAGGTTTGCAAATGAAGCCCTGCAATCTTTGGGTTTGTGATGATGAGGACTTTCCCTTTATGGGTAATTTTGGGTAAATCTCCAAAGTTAATCGTATAGCTTGGTAGGACAATCTCTAAGCAATGAGTTTGGCATTCCACTAAGTGCGCCTTAATAATGAATTTAAAGCAGTATTTTAATAGTTTTTTGTTTTATTTATTCTTTAATGATAGACTTAAAAATTCATTTTTGATTATGGTTTTTATGCGAGAATCTTGGATATTGATTGTTTTTGCAGAGTTTTGGCGTCTTTTAAAACTTGCGACATTGTAAAATGCAATGTCGCTTTTGTTTTTTAGAAGTCTTACAGGCTTAGTTGCTGCAAGCAGACTTGCCATTATCCACAGGTTGGATTGTGCTATTATCGGCTAGTTTTTTGGCATTGACTTCCTCAATAAAATCCCAAAGTTCTTTAGCTGCCTTGAGGTATTCTTTAGCAGATTTGGATTCGGGTTTAAAATATACGATAGGTTTGCCATTATCGCCACCTTCACGCACGATAGGTTCAATCGGAATCTGCGCTAATGTTTTGGTGTTAAATTCTTTCGCGACTTGCTCTGTTGTGCCCTTACCAAAAATATCATATTCTGTGCCACAACCCGGGCAGATAAATCCGCTCATATTTTCAATGATTCCCGCAACAGGAATTTTGAGTTTTGCAAACATATCTAATGCCCTTGCACCATCATCAAGAGCGACTTTTTGCGGAGTAGAAACAGAGATTCCAGCAGTTACGGGGACACTTTGTGCAAGGGTGAGTTGTGCATCACCTGTTCCCGGTGGCATATCAATTACCATTACATCTAAATTGCCCCATAGCACATCACTTAGCATTTGTTCAATCGCGCGAATAATCATCGGTCCGCGCCAAATCAAACTTTGCCCCTCATCATAAAGCACACCCATAGAAATCATCTCAATACCAAAGGCTTGCAATGGAATCAATTTTTTAAGATTTTGATCCACTTCTGGCTTTTCTTTTTCCAAACCAAGCATTCTAGGCACATTAGGTCCATAAATGTCTGCATCAAGTAGGGCGACTTTTTTGCCTTGCATTGCAAGAGCAATAGCAAGATTGACGCTTGTTGTAGATTTGCCCACCCCTCCTTTACCGCTGCTTATCATAACGAAATTTTTAATCTGTGGAGCTAGGTTTTTTGTGCCTTGTGGCTTGGATTCCTCTTGCGGTTTGGGTTGTTTAATGTCTAGGTTGATTTTAGTAATACCTTGTGCATTTAACTTTTGCGTAATGGAGTCTTTAAGTTGCTGTGCCACTTCGGGAGAAGCGGAGGGAATCTCTACGCGCAAAGCGACAGAATCACCTTGTATAAGAGTTTCTTTGACAAATCCAAAAGTAACAATATCCTTTTCAAAGTTTGGATAAATGACTTCCTTTAACAAATTAACGAGTTGTTCTTGATTCATAGTTTTCCTTTATTGGTGTTGTTCAATGATTTCTTGCGAAATCTTATAGCTACAAAATTTTGGTCCGCACATAGAGCAAAATTTCGCATCTTTGAAGACTTCTTGTGGCAGGCTCTCATCGTGATATTCGCGTGCGCGGTCGGGGTCTAAAGCAAGTTCAAATTGTTTATTCCAATCAAAATTATAACGTGCATTACTCATTGCGTCATCTCTTAATCTTGCATTGGTGCGCCCACGCGCAATATCGGCTGCGTGAGCTGCGATTTTATAAGCAATAATGCCTTCGCGCACATCTTTAGCATTAGGCAATCCTAAGTGCTCTTTGGGTGTAACATAGCACAGCATTGCAACGCCTTTCCAAGCGGCGATTGCCGCTCCCATAGCAGAGGCAATATGGTCATAACCTGCTGCAATATCTGTAACAAGAGGTCCCAAAACATAAAAGGGAGCTTCATAGCAAAGTTCTTTTTGTAATTCTACATTGCGTTCGATTTCATTCATTGGGGTGTGCCCCGGTCCCTCAATCATTACTTGCACATCTTTTTCCCAAGCACGTAGAGTGAGTTCCCCCATTACTTTGAGTTCATCTAATTGCGCTTCATCACTAGAATCCGCTAAACAACCGGGTCGCAAAGAATCCCCGAGGCTTAAAGAAACATCATAACGTTGGCAAATATCCAAAATCTCATCAAATGCTTCATAGAATGGATTTTGTTTGTGATAATGCAACATCCAAGAAGCCATTAAGCTCCCGCCACGACTGACAATACCCATTTTGCGTTTGGATAACATTGGCATGTGTTCTAAGAGGAATCCACAATGGATTGTAAAATAACTTACGCCTTGTTTGGCTTGTCGTTCCATAACTTCTAGCATTTTGTCAATGCTTAAGGCATTAATGTCATTTTTGACATCGTGCAAGATTTGATAAATCGGCACTGTGCCAATGGGGACACTAGAACTCTGAATCACCGCTTGACGAATAGAATCTAAATCGCCCCCCGTGCTTAAATCCATAATGGTGTCTGCACCATACTTGATAGAGATAAGCGTTTTTTGCACTTCTTCATCAATAGAGCTTGCAAGTGCGGAACTTCCAATGTTGGAATTGATTTTAGTGCGCACCGCAACACCAATGCCCATTGGTTCTAAATTCGTGTGATGAATATTTGCGGGCAAGATGAGCCGTCCTTTGGCGATTTCTTTGCGCACAACTTCTGGATTTAAATGTTCAATATTGGCAACATATTCCATTTCTGGAGTGATGATTCCGCGCTTTGCATAATGTAATTGTGTTTTAATTGTGTCTTTCTCTCGTTGCTTTACCCATGCTGTTCGCATAGAATCTCCTTAAAATTTTTTGGTTTGATAAACCTTTGTATTATAAAATTTATAAAGTATCAAAATAAAAATAAATTTTAGCTTTTTTTGTGGAATTTGGGCAAAAAATATTCGTAGAGCAAGAATATGAGTTACTATTTATTCTAAAATTATGATTCTATTCTGACGATTGTTTAAGATTAAGGATTAAGTATTGATTGTGCCAAATAAGCTTTTTTGTGTATTGCTAGATTTTTGAAAATTTGACAATTTAAATTGTTCTTGAATCTCACCTTTATTTTCAATCCGATTTAAAATCATCTCGTAATAAGGCTTATGTAGCTCACAACTTAGCCATTTGCGCTTGAGATTCTCACAAAGCACAATCTCGCCACCACTTCCACCAAAGAGAATAAACACAGAATCTCCCTCATTTGTGCAAGACTTTATTAACATTTCTACAAGTTTAAGCGGTATTTGGCAAGAATGAAAAGTCTTATCCTTGCTCACATTTTTAACTAAATCAAAATAAAACCACGAATAAGGCATTCTGCCCTTATGCCCCTCTTTTAGTCTTTGTAAGATTCTTTTATCAGTCGGATTTTGGTAAGGTAATGCAATATTGTCTTTATAGAAGTGATTATCCTTTGTCTTTGTTGCGTGAAGTATGCTTCTATGTGCAGTTGTAAGCCGTCTTTTGCTATGTCCAACATTGGTATTATACACCCATACATAATCTTGCACATCATACGCAATGGAATCTAAGCATTGCACACGCAAATAAGCATTTTGTTTTGGGTAGTTCATCATAAAAAGATTTCCGCTAGGTTTCAAAACTCGCATAGATTCTTTCGCTAACTCACAATACCACGCAACATAATCCTCCCATTTTTGTGTGTATTTAGAGCCATCGTAATTAATGCCCACATTGTAATCTGGGTCGCCATAGACCATATCCAAGCACTCATTAGGCAAGGATTTAAGAATCTGTAAAGTATCCTCATTATAAAGTTTGTTAAACTGCATTTAAGTCCTTATGAATTGGTATTCATACGATTTAAGAAATTTTATAGAATCCAAATGCAGAGGTTTTTCAAAAGTATAAGCCCAAAGTTTGAGACTATCTTTATTGCGCACAAGATACACACAAATAATTTGCTTGAAATCTAAACCCGAATTGTAATAATAAAGATAAGGGTGATAAATTTGGTAGATGTTAAAATCTTTCGGTTCTCCATTTTTTGCCTCAAATATGCCAATAACGCCATTAAATTCAAGGGTTAAGTCAATTTCAATCTGCTGATTTGTAGCTAGGATTTCTTGCTCATTAAAAAAATATTTTAAACTTGCTTTTGTGCGATGAGGGAAGTAAGTCTTGGGGCGACTTTCAATACTTAAATCTGCAAACTCTAAATCCTCTCCAAATAAAAAATGGTGCAAAATTCTTTGATTGTTTGCTACGCTTAAAATATTGCTTTCACTATCATTGTATTCATTAAGCAAACTCTTTTTATATTGCCATTTTATAGAATCTTGCATTTTTTCAAAAGGGTGATAAAGCTTGCTTATGCCTTCAATAAACTGATGATAGCCTCCACCTAGATGAAGTAAGCATAGATTTTGTTCTTTAAAAAGCAAGGGGAGTTTGTCGCTAGAATCTAGCTTTGTTGCATCAAATGGATTACCGAAGCTGTGTTTTTTGGAGAATTCTTTCACTAAATCATTATGAAATTTGAAATTTCTTTGTTTTTGGCAATGTTTGAATAAATCCTCTAAGACTAAATGTTTTTTATTTGTTTTCATTTAGCCAAACTTTAGCAATCTTTTCTAGTTTTTCTACGGAATCACTCGCATAAAATGTAACTTTTGGGGGATTCTCAAAAGACTTTAAGATATAAGAATTTTGCAAGTATTCCATAATGGCTTCTCCGGAATGTATGAGCAAAGGTTGGTTATGATAATACCTAGAAATAGAATCTTTAAGGAGTGGGAAATGCGTGCAACCCAAAATAATTGCCTCTGGCGTAAGGGAATAGTTCGTAAAATAATGTGTCATTGTAGCTTCTAAGATTGCACCTTCAAAGATATTTTCTTCTACGATTGGCACAAAAAGGCTTGTTGCAAGTCCAAAGGTATTATGATAGCCCTCATAGGCTAGAAGTTCGCTATAAAGGTTGCTTTGGATTGTTGCTTTTGTGCCTAAAATGAGAATTTTAGAATCTTTATCAGTAATTTTGTTTTTAAGAGCTAAAACGCCCGGCTCAATGACGCCTACAATGGGGCAGGGTGCGACTTCTTGCATTGCCTTTAGCCCATAAGCACTCACGGTATTACAAGCGATCACCAATAAATCTAACTCAAAGCTTTTGAAAAACTCCAATGCCTCTAAAGAATATTGTGCGATGGTTTCTGGGCTGCGCACACCATAAGGCACGCGTGCAGTGTCTCCATAATAGATGATTTCACTAAAATTATGCGAATCAATGAGGCTTTTTAAAACGCTAATACCGCCAACCCCACTATCAAATACCCCAATTCTCTGCGGAATCATCTTTTAGTCTTTCGCATCGTTATTCATCATATTTAAAAATTCTTCATTGTCTTTACTCTTTTGCATTTGGGAATAAAGAAAAGTCAGTGCGTCAATTTCATTATTCATCTGATGAATCGCATTGCGAAGTACCCAAACTTTTTGTAGCTTATCACTTCCTAGAAGCAATTCTTCTTTGCGTGTTCCGCTCTTTAAAATATCCATTGCGGGATAGATTCTACGTTCTGCGATATGACGCGCAAGCACGATTTCACTATTGCCTGTTCCTTTAAATTCTTCAAAGATAACTTCGTCCATTCTTGAGCCTGTTTCAATCAGTGCTGTGGCAATAATCGTTAGGCTACCACCTTGCTCAATGTTTCTTGCTGCACCAAAGAATCGCTTAGGTTTATGCAAAGCGTTGGCATCTACACCCCCACTTAAAACCTTGCCACTGCTTGGCGTTGCGGTATTGTAAGCACGTGCTAAACGCGTAATAGAATCCAGCAAAATAACGACATCTTTGCCCATTTCTACCATTCTTTTTGCTTTTTCTACGACAAGCTCTGCCACTCGCGTGTGGTTATTTGCTGGCATATCAAAGGTAGAGCTATACACTTCACCTTTGACACTCCGCTCCATATCGGTAACTTCCTCTGGACGCTCATCTACAAGTAAGACAATGAGCTCGACTTCGGGGTGATTATGTGTGATTCCATAAGCAAGTTCTTTCATTAGCTCGGTTTTACCTGTTCTTGGGGGAGCGACAATCAATGCGCGTTGCCCTTTGCCAATAGGGGCAAAAAGGTCTAACATTCTACCTGTGATTTTGAAGCTATTGTATTCTAATCTGATTTGTTCTGTCGGAAAAAGAGGAGTGAGGTTATCAAAAAGCGGGCGATTTTTCATCTCCTCTGGAGATTGGTAATTAATTGCTTCTACTTTTAAGAGAGCGTAATAACGTTCTTGGTCTTTTGGTGAGCGCACTTGTCCGGTAATAATATCGCCATTTCTTAGAGTAAATCTGCGAATTTGAGTGCTGCTAACATACGCATCGTTTTGCGAGCCAGAGAAGTTTTCATCAATAGCGCGTAAGAATCCATAACCTTCTGAAGTAATCTCTAGGATTCCTGTGAAGAGAATGAATCCTCCCTTGCTTACCTGTGTTTTTAGAATCTCAAAAATCAAATCTTGACGCAAAAATTCTTGTGCATTTTCAATGCCTAGTGATTTGGCAATGTCCGCAAGCTTATTGATAGGCTTGGCGCGTAAGTCTTCAATAGTGTAACCCTCAACAGGCGTGTGAGTGCGAGTTTTGTGCTCTTTTTTGTTTGGATTGTTTTCGCTCATTTGTCCCCTTAAATTTTATTTAGGATTCCTTGCAAAAGTTTCTTAAAGAATTTAAAATATTGGAAAGTTCGGATTGTCAAAATCCACGAAGTCCTTTATGCAGTTCCTTGATTTCATAATGAAGTAATAAAGAAATTCTAATCTAAAAATACATACTTGTCAAGATTTGAAAAATTAATTTTCACCCAAAACCAAAGGATAAAGACTTTGGTAACTTGAAATAAAAAGCAGAATCCCAAAAAGAATAAACACAATTCCGCAAACTTTGTCAATCTTATCAAAGAGTGCATTGCTAATAAAATTTCTAAAGAATACACCCAAAATAATCACAAGAATAAATGCAGAAAATAATCCACAAAGCAGCACAAAAAGACTAAGTTCTAAATGATGGTTCATAAAAGGGGCAATGATAACGGCAAAGAATAGAATCGCTTTAGGATTAGAAAGGTTTAGCAAAAATCCTTTGAGAATAAAATCATAGAATATTGCTTTTGTTTTTTGTGGTGTATTTTTG
This sequence comes from Helicobacter sp., assembly GCF_014799995.1. Lineage (GTDB taxonomy): Bacteria > Campylobacterota > Campylobacteria > Campylobacterales > Helicobacteraceae > Helicobacter_D. The sequence continues at coordinate 34,921 of NZ_JAAVGY010000032.1, read as the reverse complement.
TCAAAATCAAGTGTATTGTTTGGCTTTTTTAAAAGCAAAAAGGAAATATAAAATAAATAGAACCCACCGATGAGGCTTAGGATTCCTTGCGGCAATGCGCCATTAATAAGATGTGCGAATCCAAAATATAATAAACCAATAAAAATGAGCCAACCGCAAGAGATTCCACATAAACTAAAAAAGCCGACTTTTGCACCAAAGTTTATGGTATTTCTAAGCACAAATAAAATATCCGGTCCGGGCGTTAGAGCACCCACTAACCCAACGACAAAGAGAGTAGCAAGCTCTATAATTAAAGATTCCATAACCACAAATTAAAAATAAGGGAAGTTTTTAGGAATTTTTGCATTGCTATCGTGCGTAATGAGTGTCTCTAAAACCGCCATACGAATCGCTACCCCGTGCGTTACTTGCTCTAGCACTTTACAACGTGGGTCCTTTAGCATCGCATCGCTAATATCAATGTTGCGATGCACGGGTCCCGGGTGAAGCAAAATAATATCACGATTACCAAAAGTTTCTTGCGTGATACAATAATCACTCGCATAATCTTTCAAACTAGAATAAATTGGGCAATTATGTCGCTCGGTTTGCGTGCGCAAGCTCATCACCGCATCTACTTCATCAATGACTTCTTTTAAGAATAAACAATGGCGCAAAGAGGTTTTGGGGATAAAATGCGGAGGTCCTACCAAAATCACTTCCATACCGAATCGTCCTAGAAGTTCAATATTGCTATTGGCTACGCGTGAATTGCGAATATCGCCGACAATTGCGATTTTTTTCCCCTCTAAATTGCCCAAATGCTTGCGCAAAGTTAGCAAATCCAAGAGTGCCTGTGTGGGGTGTGCGTGTGCGCCATCGCCTCCATTTATAATGGAGCAAGAAACATATTGGGAGAGGATATTGGGCACACCAGAGTTCCCGTGCCGCACCACAATCGCACTTGGATTCATTGCGTTGAGATTCGCTGCGGTGTCAAAGAGTGTTTCACCCTTTGAAGTAGAGCTGCGAGATACATCTAAACGCACGACACTCCCACCAAGTCTTTTAGTGGCAACCTCAAAGCTAGAAAGCGTGCGGGTAGAGTTTTCAAAAAAGATTGTAATGACAATATGCCCATTCAAACTATTTCTTGGTTTGGATTCTAAGAAGCTTTGAGCCAAATCCAAAATTTGTTCCACTTCGTCTTTACTAAAATCTTTGGTTTCTAAGAGATGTCGCGCCATAATCAAACCTTGCAAAGTTTTATAAAGTTTAAAATAAAAAATTATAATTTTATTTTGCTTTAAGTTTCCTTTGCAGTTTTTGTTATTTGAGATAAGATTATGCTAAAATGCGAAAGTTTTATTAAAGATAGGTGATTTATTATGAATATAGCAATGATTGGCACAGGATATGTCGGTTTAGTCAGTGGAGCTTGTTTTGCAGAAATGGGCAATAAAGTCGTCTGTGTAGATGTGATAGAATCTAAAATTACGCAACTTAAAGCGGGTGAGATTCCGATTTATGAGCCGGGTTTAGAAGGAATTGTAAATAAAAATTATCAAAATGGTAATTTAAATTTTACAACTTCTTTAAAAGAAGCACTTAAAAATTGTGAGATTGTGTTTATCGCAGTGGGAACGCCTATGGGTGAAGATGGAAGTGCAGATTTGCAATATGTGCTCAATGCTGCAAAAGAAATTGGCGAACAAATGGAATCGCGATTGATTATCGTAGATAAATCTACCGTTCCTGTGGGCACTGCACAAAAAGTCAAAACTATCATTAGCAAATCTTTGGTAAGACGCAATCAAAAGATTCCCTTTGGTGTGGCAAGCAATCCGGAGTTTTTAAAAGAGGGTGATGCACTCAATGACTTCTTGAAGCCAGACCGCGTGGTAATTGGCGTAGAGGAGGATTGGGTAGAGGAATCCCTAAGAGAACTTTACGCGCCCTTTTGTCGCAATCACGACCGCTTGATTGTAATGGATATTAAAAGTGCAGAGATGACAAAATATGCAGCCAATGCTATGCTTGCGACAAAGATTAGTTTCATTAATGAAATGGCAAACATTTGCGAAGCAGTCGGCGCAAATATTAATGATGTGCGCATAGGAATCGGAAGTGATAAAAGAATCGGATATAGCTTCATTTATCCCGGTTGTGGATATGGTGGAAGTTGTTTTCCAAAAGATGTGAAAGCCCTCTCAAGGATTGCATTAGATAATGGGGTGAATCCGAAAATCATTCACGCAGTAGAGCAAGTGAATGAGGAGCAAAAGCGGATTTTGGGCAAAAAGATTGTGCAGCATTTCGGAAATGATTTGAGCGAAAAACAAATTTGTCTTTGGGGGCTTAGTTTCAAGCCAGAAACCGATGATATGCGAGAAGCCACTTCTGCTATCTTGATTAATGAATTGATTGCGCGTGGTGCAGTGGTAAAAGTCTATGACCCAAAGGCAATGCAAGAGGCGCAGAAATTCTACCTTAAAAATGTTCCAAACCTTTTGTATGCTAAAAACAAATATGACGCGTTGGATAATTGCGATTGTATGGTGCTTGTTACAGAGTGGAAAGAGTTTAGAAGCCCGGATTTTTTAGAAATCAAAGAACGTTTGAAATTCCCTATTATTTTTGATGGACGCAACCAATATAATGCCAAACGATTAAAGGACTTAGGATTTACTTATTATGAAATTGGTGTGGGAATATGAGAAAAGGAGCGGTGCGATTCTTTGCTAATCTCGTTGTTTCTTTAATCCTTTTGTGTGGGTGTGTTGATGTCAAGTCTTTTAAGTCAAGATTAATCCCCTCTAAGCCTGAAGAATCTTATATTCAAGCAACGCGTAAAAGCGAATTAGTCTTTGATGACATTACGCGTATTGTGTTGATTGCAGTGCATCTTAATGCTTACGATGAGGAGCATTATCCCCACGAAAAAGGAGAAGTGTTTTTTGTAGATGTTTATCAAAACGAGCAAAATTCATTAGGGTTTTTAGAGAATCATTACCAGCTCACCTTAAGCAATGGAGAATCTCCGATAAAAATCACGAGATTGCAAAGAGAGGATTTGCAAGATTTTATGCAGCAAAATGCTATGCGTTGGGGAGAATATTATTTGATTGAGTTTGCGCCACAAGACAAACGCATACAAGATAGTTTGACACTCATTCTAAGCCACCCAAAATTTGGCAAAAATTCCTTGAAATTTGGTTTTAAGGGTTTGAGCAAACAAGATCTTAAAGGGAAGTAATTGCAAGATTTGCAGCAGGGACAAGCAACGCGCCTAGATATTGCTTGTGTGAAATTGGGCTTGTGTGAGTCGCGTAACAAAGCGCAAAGTCTTATCAAAAAAGGTAAAGTTTGCGTGAATCATCAAGTGTGCAAAAAACCCTCTTATGAGGTTTTGGCTTCCGATTCCCTCTTGCTTTTGGATTCTTTGTGTTTTGTGAGTCGTGCGGGGGAAAAATTATATTATTTTTTGGAATCTCACCCAGATTTGATACAGGATTTTGGCATTTTAAATGCTTTGGATATTGGTGCGAGCACCGGAGGCTTTAGCGAAGTCTTATTGGAAGCAGGTGTGCAATCTATCGTGTGTGTTGATGTGGGGAGTAATCAGCTACACGCACGCTTAAGGAATAATCCTCGTGTGCGATTCTATGAAAATACCGATATTCGCTTGTATGCTAAGCAAATCAATCAAGAATCGCAAACTTTCCCCCTTGTCGTTTGCGATGTTTCTTTTATTTCTTTGAAAGATATTTTAGAAGCAATTAAAACTTTGGCGGCTGGGTTAGTGATTCTGCTTTTTAAGCCGCAATTTGAAGTAGGAATTGAAGCAAAACGCAACAAAAAAGGCGTGCTAATGGAATCGCAAAGCATAATGAGGGCATTAGAAAGCACACTTGCTTTGCTTGAAGAAGAGCAGTTTAAGATCCTAGTTTGTGAGGAATCCAAAGTCAAAGGAAAGGAAGGGAATGTTGAATTTTTTATCGCTTGCCAAAGAATCAAGCTTGGCGCGTAAAATTACAAGTCTTGCACTTGGAAAATTTGATGGTATGCACATTGCGCACAAGGCACTTTTTGAGCGTTTGGACGCACAAGGGGCGATTTTGTGCGTTGAAAACAACGAGGGAGAATTACTACCTAAGAAATATCGCGATTTTTATGCTTCTTATCCTATCTTTCATTTGCCTTTGGAATGCGTGCGCAATAAAAACGATAAAGAATTTGTAGAATTTCTATTGGAATCTTTACCTAATCTTAAGCGTTTGATTGTGGGTTATGATTTTCGCTTTGGCAAAGATAGACATTATTACGCCTTTGATTTGGAGAGGTGTTTTAAGGGTGAAGTCGTTGTCGTGGAGGAAGTCTTTTATAAAAAACTCTCCGTGCATAGCGGATTGATTAAGGAGCTGCTAATTAATGGGAATTTGAAGCTAGCAAACAAACTTTTGGGACGCCCCTTTGAGATTCGGGGCGGAATCGTGCGCGGGCAGGGGATTGGCGCAAGGGAACTTGTGGCGACCATTAACCTCCAAAACGATAAGTTTCTACTGCCCAAAGAAGGCGTTTATGCTGGATTTGTGCAATTAGGCGCACAATCTAAAGAATCTCTAAAATATCCCGCAGTCATTTTTATCGGGAATCGTGTGAGCACAGATAAGGCTTTTGCGATTGAGGGGCATTTGCTAGGGCTTAAGCTAGAGGTAACGCAGCAAGAAGCGGGATTTTTTCTGATTAAATATTTGCGAGAGAATCAGCATTTTGAAAATTTAAGTGATTTAAAGGAACAAATCCACAAAGACATACAAAAGGCTTATAAAGTCTTGAAGCTAGAAAACCCCCAATCAAGCATAGAATCACAAAATGCCGCTAGAATGCAAGGGGAAATCAATGGATAGAGTGTTTGCAAAGGCGCAAGAAAAGCAGTTTGAGTTTGACGCAAAAGTGGCGGGGGTGTTTGACGATATGGTAAGCCGCTCGATTCCTTATTACAAGGAAGTTTTGGGGCTTTGTGCAGATTTTGCGTTAATGTATTTGAAAAAAGATTCCACACTCTTAGATTTAGGCACAAGCACAGGAGCAATGCTCGTAGAAATCGCTTCTAAAGCGAAGTTTCCGCTTCATCTTTATGGGATAGATAATGCGCAATCTATGCTAGAGAAAGCACAAAACAAGCTTAGTGCGTATGAAATGAGCGCAAACCTCATCTGTGGCGATATTTTGGAGGTGGATTTTCCTAAAAGTGATGTGGTGATTGCCAATTATACTTTGCAATTTATCCGCCCGCTCCAACGTGAAAAATTAGTCGCAAAAATCTATGATTGTCTGAATCCCAAAGGCATTTTTATCGCTTCAGAAAAGGTAATGGTGGCGCATAAAGAGTTAGATTTCAAAATGATAAATTATTATTTGGCAAACAAAAAGAAACAAGGATATAGCGACTTTGAGATTGCGCGCAAACGCGAGGCATTAGAAAATGTGCTTGTGCCTTATAGTGAGGCGGAGAATCGCGAAATGTTTCTAAAGGCGGGATTTGAGTGCGTGGAGACGCTTTTCCGCTGGGTGAATTTTGCGAGTTTTATTGCGGTGAAAGGGTGAAGAATGCTAAAGAAATATTTAAACGAGATTCAGGGAATCTCACCACAAGACAAAGAATACACCTACCGCACGTATTTACAGAATTTTTTAGAATCTCTCAAAGAATCCTTAACGATAGAGAATAAAACTCTGCAAAGCCTTACAATCAAACACGAGCCAAACAACGACAAGGAGGGCAGGGGTGCGCCTGATTTCTTAATTCAAAATCAAGGCTTAAGCATTGGCTATATTGAAAACAAACGCGTCAATGCAGATTTGGATTCTGTGGCGCAAAGCCCCCAGATTGAAAAATATCTGCGACTTAGCGATAATCTAATGCTTACAGATTATTTGCGATTTTGCCTCGTGCGCAAAAATTCTGCAAATAATAATGGGGGGGGGGGCAAGGCACAAATTGTGCAAGAATGCAGAATCTGCGAGTTAAGCCAACTTAAAGCTACCCTTAAAAACAAAGCACTTTTAGAATCCAAAGAAAAAGAATTAACCGAACTTTTTAGTCTCTTTTTTACTTATAGCCCAAAGCCTATTATCACTGCACAAGAATTTGCTAACGCTCTTGCTCAACGCACACAGATTCTAAAAAATTCTTTAATAGAGGCGCAAGAAAACACGCATATTACAAGCCTTTATGAAACTTTTAAAGAGCAGCTTTACAAAGAGTTAGATTTCACAGAATTTGCCGATAGTCTCGCACAAACGCTCACTTATAGCCTATTTCTTGCGAGACTCAATAACGCAAGCAACAAGGAGATTGACCTCTATAATGCCAAAGCCTTTATCCCCAAGTCTTTCCCACTTATCCGCGCGATGAGCGGCTTTTTAGACAATTTAGAGGATTTGGATTCTATTAAATGGCTTATAGAGGAGATTTTGTATATTATCAATCATATTGACATTACAAGCATTATAGAAGAGCTAAACAAAGCAAGTGAAAAAGACTTGTTAGGGCATTACACCACACAATTTACACACAAAGACCCTTATTTGCACTTTTATGAAACTTTTCTTTCTCAATACGACCCGAGATTGCGTGAGATTCGCGGTGTGTATTACACTCCTGCAAGTGTTGTAAGTTTTATTATTAATGCCATAGATTCTACACTTAAAAAAGATTTTACCTTACAAAATGGCTTGGGTGCGAGTTTAGAGAATGACAATATCACGCTTTTAGACTTTGCCACAGGCACAGGGACATTTTTGCTTGAAGCTTTCCGCAAAGCCTTAGAATCCACACCTAAAGATAGCGTAAGATATGAGCCTAAAAATCTCTTAAAGCAATTCTTTGGCTTTGAGTTTCTCATTGCTCCCTATACAATCGCACATTTAAAGCTTTCCCAAAGTTTCAAAGAAGAGTTTAACGCACCTTTGGAAGAAAATGAATCGCTTAATATCCGCCTAACAAACACACTTTATTCCAATAAAGAAAAAGATGAAGCAAATAAGCAAAGTAATCTTTTTGCAGGAATGATAGAGTTAGCACAAGAGTTTAAAGAAGCGCAAAGAATCAAAGAAAATGCGATTTTGATTATCACAGGCAACCCGCCTTATAGTGGGGCAAGTGCGAACAAGGGCTTATTTGAGGATAATGTGCGTATCACTTATGGTTTAGAGCCAAGCGAGGCGCATTTGAGCAAAAGTGAACAAGAAACAATCAACTTTTATCTGCAAAATCCCAAAAAAGATGCAAATCAAAAATCTACCTTTAAGAGAATTTTGGAAAAGAAAAAACTCAAAAATGAGAAAAATCCCAAATGGCTACTTGATGATTATGTAAAGTTTATCTGCTTTGCAGAATCCAAAATCAAAGCTCAAAATAGCGGAATCTTTGCCTTTATTTCTAACAATGCCTTTTTAGATAATCCCACCTTTCGCGGTATGCGCTATCACTTGCTAAAAACCTTTGATACAATCTATATTTTAGATTTGCACGGCAATGCGAGGAAAAAGGAAGCCGCACCCGATGGAAGCAAAGATGAAAATGTCTTTGACATTATGCAAGGTGTAAGTATTAATATCTTTGTGAAAAATAGAAATTCGTCTCTTACGCAATCTTTAAATGATTGCGGTGGCTCGGCTCGGTCATTTATGCCTGATAAACTCCCATCGCCTCACCTTGCAAAACATTCAAATCTTACGCAAGATACTAGAATTTCTCGTTCTCAACACAGCGAAGATTCTAATGAAAAACCTCAAAAACTCGCTCAAATTCACCACTATGATTTATATGGCAAAAGAAGCGATAAAACAAACTTTTTGTATGAAAACACCTTAGATTCTATTGCTTGGGCTACATTACAGCCCAAAGCCCCCTTTTATCTTTTTATCCCACAAAATGAAAGTTTAAGGGCAGAGTATGATAAGGGCTTTAGCGTCAAGGATATATTTAAGGTTTCAGGGGTAGGAATCTGCTCCAAAAGAGATAAGATTGTATTTCAAAATTCCAAAGAAAATATAAAAAAGCTTTTGCAAGACTTTATTACAAAGCCTAAAGAGGAATTATATAGAATCTATAATATTGGAGAGGATTCTAGGGATTGGAAATTAGAATCCGCAATAGAGTGCATTAAAGAGAATAAAGACAATTTAGATGAATTTATAATGCAATGCCATTATCGTCCTTTTGATATGCGTTGGACTTATTATGTCAATAAATCTCGTGCGTTTATGGCATATCCTGTTTATGATGTATTCCAACATTTTTTGCAAGATGATAATGTAGCCTTGCTTGTTTCAAGGCAAAGCTCGGCTGTGGGTGATGATGAAATTAATACGATTGCTATAAGTGATAAAATGGTAGATATTAATTTCTATCGCAGAGGCGGAGAGCAAGTAATGCCCCTTTATCTCAAAAATACAGAATCTAGCAAAGATAAAAGCCCCAAAAAGAACAAAAAAGATTCACAAGAAAATGCAGATTCTAAGCAAGGACAATGGGTAGAAAACTTCACGCCTGAATTTAGAGAGTTTATAGATTCTAAATACAACGAACATTTTAGCCCAGAGCAGATTTTAGGCTATATCTATGCGGTGCTATTCCATAAAGATTATAGAGAAAAATACATTGATTTTTTGAAAATTGACTTCCCAAAGATTCCTTTTGTAGAATCCAAAGAAAAATTTTTAGCCTTAAGTGCGTTAGGACAAGAGCTTATGCTTACGCATTTAATGCAAGATTCGCAACAAGAGAGAGAGAGAGAGAGAGAGCAGAAAATGATGAGAATGACTTGCAATATTGGGCTAAATGTGGCAAGACAATACAAGATGAGCGGTTCTTGGCAATGTGTGATAGTAACGAATACTCTAGTAGATTTATCGCTAATGGGTGGTGGCAATACAGGTGCAGGAACAATCTTTCCTCTCTATCTCTACCAAAAGGCTTAAATATGAATATAGGCTTAGTCTGTGATAGAGGGTGCAAGTTGCAAGAGATGAATAATATTTTCATCACACAAAACATTATTGATTTGCATTTGGTGGGTAGTGGGAGCTATGTTTTTCCACTTTATATAAATGAGGGGGTAAGAAATGAGTGAGCAAATCGGCGAAGCCAAATACAAAGACCCAGAAAATAAAAATCTCAAAATTGAAAAAATCGCCTATGACCCAAAAGAACAAAAGCTTTTTGTCAATGAAAATTTACATTTTTTAAAAGTAAGTGCGCAAGTTTGGGCATATAAAATCGGTGGTTATCAGGTTTTAGATAAATATCTTAAATCCCATAGAGGAGAGGAGATAGATTATGCTCATTTTACGCGTGTGATTCAATCTTTGCATAAAAGCTTAAAGATAGAATCGCAAATTACAAATATTGATTTAAAGGATTAAAATGCAGCCACAAACAAAAGCACAGACGCATAGCATAGAAGTTTTAAGACAGCTGATTACTTATCCAACTATCACCCCGCAAGAATGCGGAATCTATGCGTATATTAGAGAGATTTTACACGATTTTGAAGTATTAGAGTTTGAAAAAGAGGGCGTAAAGAATCTTTTTCTTTATAAAGATTTGGGCACAGATGATACAGGCAATGCGGAATCGCAAGCGGAAGATTACGATGAGACGCAGCCTCTTGCGATGACGGAGGGAGAGGAGTGTGGCGATTCTATGGAGACGGAATCTCATAGGGCTAAGAAAACGCATTTGTGTTTTGCAGGGCACATTGATGTCGTGCCACCGGGTGAGGGTTGGGCAAGCGATCCTTTCGTGCCTACCATAAAAGAGGGATTCCTCTATGGCAGGGGCGCGCAAGATATGAAAGCGGGGATAGCTGCTTTTGTCTGTGCGATTCGGGAGTTTGTGGATTTGCAGGGTTTCAAAGATTTCCAAAATTTGCAAAGCCAAAGGTTTAGCGGAATCGTATCTGTGCTTTTGACGAGTGATGAGGAGGGTGCGGCGATTTTTGGCACGAAATATACCTTAGAATGCCTAAAAGAGCGTGATTTGTTGCCTGATTTTGCGATTGTCGCCGAGCCCACGAGTGCGGAGAGATTCGGGGATATGATTAAAGTAGGCAGGCGCGGTTCTATCAATGGAATCTTAAAAGTATTTGGCAAGCAAGGACATGTAGCATATCCCAAGAAATGCGTGAATCCTGTGGAGCTCATCGCACCCTATCTTTCACAGATTGCAGGGTGGGATTTGGATAAGGGAAGTGCAGAGTTTGAGCCAAGCAAGCTTGTAATTACTGATATTCGTGGAGGATTGGAAGTCGTCAATGTTACGCCTAATGAGTTGAAAATTATGTTTAATGTGCGCAATTCTACGCAGACGCGTTTAGAGGATTTGCGCGAATATTTGGAGAGTTTGCTCGCTCAAGTTCCGCATTCTTTGGAGTTAAACCAAAGTTCCAAGTCTTTTTTGACGGATAAAGATAGTCCGATTGTGCAAAAAATCGCCAAAGTATTGGAATGGCAAAATGGTTTTGCTCCAGAGCTTAGCACGAGTGGCGGCACGAGTGATGCGCGATATTTCGCAGAATATGGGATTAGTGTCGTGGAATGTGGAGTGTGTAATGATAGCATTCATTCTCTCAATGAATGTGTGCGTTTAAGCGAAGTAGATGCGCTCCAAAATTCCTTTTTGACGCTATTGGCGCAATGGAATATACTTTAAATTTGGAATTTTTTCATTGTGAGGGAATCGGGATTCGTCATTGCAAGACTACCGAAGCGTTGAAGCCACTGCGTCATTGCGAGAAGTGAGCGAAGCGAAAGACGAAGCAATCTATAATCTAACAAAAGGCAGATTCAAGGGCGAGATTCCGATTATGGATTGCCACGCGTGATAAATCACGCTCGCAATGACAGAGCAAATCGCAAATATACAAGATTATAGATTGCCACAAGGCAAAGCCTCTCGCAATGACAAAAAGCGGGATTCCCAAGCAGTTTTAAACCGCTTGCAATGACGAGAGTAGAATTACCACGAAATGCTACATTCTCGCAATGAAAACTTGCAGAATCCCACAAGGACGCATTGCTTTTATTGTATGAGTATTTTCTTGATTTCTTTAATGCGTTTGGAATCACTAGGGTGCGTGGAAAGAAAATCCGAAGAGCTTTTCTCCTTATTGGCTGCCATTTTTTCCCAAAAACTAATTGCGGCTTGCGGGTTGTAGCCTGCTTTTTTCATTAGCATAATGCCCGCTTTGTCAGCCTCAAGTTCGTGAGAGCGGCTAAAGGGCAGCATTATGCCTACATTGCTACCTAGATTGTATGCTTGGCTAAACAAATTACCATATCCCGGTGCTTGCGCATTGACGATGATTCCTAATATCCCCCCGCCAATAGATTGGATTGTTTGCATACTCATTCTCTCCGCCCCGTGTCGCAAAATTGCGTGAGCAATTTCGTGAGATAATACCACAGCAAGTTCATCATCACTAGCCACTAAGGGCATTAATCCTGTATAAACAAACACCTTGCCACCGGGCAAACAGAAAGCATTGACTTGCTCTTCTTCTAAGAGATAAAATTCCCAAGTGAAATCTGGACGCTCTGCAACATTTGCGATTCTCTGTCCGACACGTTGAACCATTTGTGTTTGCTGCATATCAGTGCTTAATGTTGATTGCTGTAAGACTTCTTGAGCACTTTGCTCCCCTAAAGCAATCTCTTCTTGAGCACCTAGTAGCATAAGCTGCGGGCGATTTGTGAGTGCGGTAGATGAGCAAGCATTCAAAAATGCACAAAGCGCACAAGCAAACAAAGTAGATAGCAAATTTTTCATTAATCAGTCCTTCTTAGGAAATTTATCAAACATAAATTATCAACGAAAATATTACTAAAATTAAAATTGTAAAAATATAAAAATTTGACTTCCGAGTATTACTTATTTTTTAAAAATAATGTATAATAATTCTAACTGCGACAATAAATTATGAAATAGACTTTGCAAAGGGAGAGAGTATGTCCATTTTAAATAATCTCAAAGTAGGGATAAAATTAATTTGTTTGATGTTGATTCCCTTAATTACCCTGATTGTTTTTTCTATTGTGTTAATTAGTGAGCGTTATCAAATCGCACAAGAATCCGTATTGTTAAAGCACGGCGTTACTTTGGCAACCAAGATTTCCCTTGTGATTCACGAATTACAAAAAGAACGAGGCACTTCCGCTGGTTTTCTCGGCTCACAAGGTAGAGATTTCAAAGAGGCTTTGCAAGACCAACGCAATCTAAGTGATGAAAAAATCAAAGAATTGCATAGTTTTCTAACAGAGTTTGATTTGCATACTTATCCTAAAAATATGCAAGATTCTTTGCAAGTTTCTTTAGATGCGATTGGCAAAATCAATGAGATTCGTAAGGGCGTGGATTCTTTAAATGTCAAAGTAGGCGATGTTTTGGGGTATTATACCGGCACGATTGCCCGAAATATTCAATCTATCGTTGAAATCATTAATATTAGCACGAACGACCAAATCACAAGAAATTTAGTCGCTTATGTGAATTTCTTAAATGCCAAAGAAAACGCTGGACAAGAGCGAGCCGTGCTTTCTAATACCTTTAGTGCAGATAAATTTGCAAGTGGCATTTATAATCGCTTCATTGCTCTTACCATAGCGCAAAATATCTTTTTGGAGGATTTTAAACGTTATGCTAGTCAAGAAAATTATCAATATTATCTCAAAATGACAGAGGATAAGAGTTTCTCCGAAGTAGAAAGAATGCGAAAAATAGCAATGGAACATTTTATGGAGGGAGGATTTGGAGTTAAGGCAACCTATTGGTTTAGCACGATTACGCAAAAAATCAATTTATTAAAAGAAGTGGAAGACAAATTAGCAGGAGATTTGATAGGGCAAATTTCTAGGATTGAAAAAGCGAACTTTTTTAGTTTTTGGTTAATGCTTAGCGTTGCAGGTATTGTCGTAATCGTTACTCTAGCAGTTGGTTATCTGATTGCACATAGTATTACCTTTAGAATCCGACTAATGCGAAAATATTTAGTAGAGCTAAAAAACACAAAAGATATTGGAAAAGAATTGGTTATTGGAAAAAGCTCCGATGAAATAGGTATCATCAATCAAGCGATGAATGATTTTCTTGAGGCGATTCGGCAGATTTTCTTACAACTAGCTCCACAAAGTAAGCAAAATTTACAAACTTCACAAAATTTGCTTGATAGTGCGAAAGAAGTATTAGTCCGCACGCAAGAGGGATTCGAGCTTTCTAGTAAAACAGAAATGACAGGAAAGGAAGTTGAGAGGGAGTTAGAGGACAATATCCAAAAAACAAATGCTACAATGCAAGATGTGCTTGCGGCAAAAGAAGAATTAGACAATGCTTCAAATACCATTATAAACTTCACACAAACGATTGCCCAAGATGCACAATTACAAGAGGATTTAGTCCATAATGTCGCTTTATTGGATAAAGAAGCGCAAAATATCAAAGGAATCTTAGGGGCAATTGATGATATTGCTTCCCAAACGAATCTCTTAGCCTTAAATGCCGCGATTGAAGCGGCAAGAGCTGGAGAACACGGGAGAGGATTCGCTGTCGTTGCCGATGAAGTAAGACAACTTGCAGAAAGAACGCAAAAATCTCTTAACGAAATTGATGCGATTATTAACACAATTGTGCAATCTATCAATGGAGTGAGCACTCAAATCACGCAAAATGCAAAAAGTTTCTATCATATTGTAGAGGAATCTCAAACGATTCAAGAAGCCATTACTTCTGTGGTAGAAAAAATCAAAATTATTAGCACTTTATCAAAAGAAACGATTGATAGTTCTTTGATATTGAGCAAAGACACAGAAATGCTTTTGGAAAACAACAAAACCTTAAACCAAAATTTAGAAGGAATCGCAGAAGAAATGAATAGGATTTCCTCTGTTTCCAATGAGCTAGAGAGTAGAGCAGTGGAAATGGAAAATAAAATCAATGAGTTTAAATTCTAAAAGCTTATTCAATTAAGTTTGGTATAATTTGACATTTTATTTTAAAGGATATTTTTGAGAAGTATTTTTGAAAAATTAATGTGGAATGCGCGGCTTTTTATCATTTTGGCTGTTGTTTTGTCTCTCATTGGCTCTACTTTGTTGTTTATCGTTGCGAGTATAGATATATTAAAGGCAGCGAAACAAACTTATTTGTATTATATCGGCTCATTGGGGGCGAATGCGGATATTCATAATCTTTTGCTCAATTCCATTATTATGGCGGTTGATTTATATTTGATTGCAGTTGTTTTATTGATTTTTGCTTTTGGGCTTTATGAATTGTTTATTGCCAAAATTCAAATTAGAGATGAAAATAATTCTAAGGTATTAGAAATCCATACATTAGACCAACTCAAAGATAAGCTTGCAAAAGTCATTGTAATGGCTCTGATTGTAGCGTTTTTCTCCAAAGTGCTTAATATGGGAATGAAAAGCACACAGGATATGCTGTTTTTTGCTATTTCCATCTTAGCACTCGCAATAGGATTGTATTTCTTGCATAAAGATTCTAAACATTAAAGGCATTTTAATGTGCAAAAAATTTCAATCTTGGCTAAAGATTCTATTGAAATGTGGAATCGTAATGTTTTTTTTGACTGATTTTAGTAACGCACAATCTTTAAAGGATATAAAAACTTTCAGTGCAGATTTCACACAAACCTTATATTCTAGTGAAGAAGATACACAAAATCAAATTGTTTATAAAGGGAAAGTTGTAGCACTTGCGCCCTCAAGATTGCGTTGGGATTATGTTATGCCAATCCCCAAAGAAATTTTTATAGAAGAAGGCACAATGATTGTTTATGAACCAAAGCTAAAGCAAGCAATTTTTACACGATTGCAAGAAAATATGAATCTGTTGTATTTATTGAAAAACGCTAAAAAAATAACAGAAAATCACTATGAAACAATAATTTCGGAACAAAAATATGATTTGTTTTTAGAAAATGGAATCCCTAAACAAATCAGTTTTAATGACGCATTAGGGAATAAAATTGAAATTATATTTTCTGATGTGAAAGTTAATATTGCAGTAGATTCCAAGATTTTTGATTTTAAGCCAAGTAGCGAAATAGACATTATTTATAATTAATAATGTGTAAAAAAATAGCAGCTTGAAAAATTTTAGTAGAAATTTAAAAATTTTTTACACTTTTTTTAAAAAGTTGGTTAAAATAGATAAATTTTGATTTTACAAGGAGTTAAGTATGGGAACAATAACATTAATTAACAATGAAACAGGTGAGAAGTTTGACTTTAATCTCATTGATTGCACACGAGGACCTAAGGCTGTAGATTTTAGTAAATTGTTTGAGCGTGCAAATATTTTTTCTTATGACCCAGGCTATGGTTCAACCGCAGGTTGCGAATCCACGATTAGTTACATAGATGGTAAAAATGGACAATTGCTTTATAAAGGAATCCCTGTTGAAGAAATTGTAGAAAAATATAAATTTACCGATGTGGCAAAGCTGCTTATCACAGGTGAAGCTCCCAAAAATGAGCAAGAATCCAAAGAATTTGATTTAGAATTGCGTCATAGAGCTTTTTTGCACGAAAGTTTGATTAATATTTTTAACGCATTTCCCGATGGCGGACACCCAATGGCAAACTTAAGTTCTGCTGTTGCGGCACTTTCTACTTTTCATTTTGACCACAAAGAAATGAATGATGAGGGCGACTATCAGACAATGGCACGTAGGATTATCGCCAAGATTACAACGCTTGTTGCGTTTTCTTATCGTAATTCAATCGGCACGCCCTTTATTTATCCCGATGTAAGCCGTAGTTATGTAGAAAATTTCCTTTATATGTTGCGTGCTTATCCTAATGGAAAACTTAAACACACACTTAAAGGAGAGGAAGAAATTTCAGCCCTTGAAGTAGAGGCTTTAGACAAAATCTTTACTCTACACGCAGACCACGGACAAAATGCTTCTACGACAACTGTGCGTAATGTTGCTTCCACAGGTGTGCATCCTTATGCAGCAATTTCAGCGGGCATTAATGCGCTTTGGGGACCAGCACACGGAGGGGCGAATGAAAAGGTTTTGGTGCAATTAGAACAAATTGGCGATGTAAAAAATGTTGATAAATTTGTCGCCAAGGCAAAAGATAAGAGCGACCCTTTTAGACTTATGGGATTTGGACATCGCGTTTATAAAAGTTATGACCCTCGCGCGAAAGCAATCAAGGCATTGAAAGATGAATTGAATCAAAAAGGGATTACGATGAATGCGCGTCTAAGTGAGATTGCGGAGAAATTAGAGGAAGTTGCTTTGAATGATGATTATTTCAAAGAAAGAAACCTTTATCCCAATGTAGATTTTTATAGTGGAATCATCTTAACTGCATTAAAGATTCCTGTGCAGCTCTTTACGCCTATTTTTGTGATTGGTAGAATGCCGGGTTGGTGTGCGCAAGTAATGGAACATATGAAAAATCCACATGCTAGAATTACGCGTCCAAGACAAGTGTATTTGGGCAAATAAGCGGGTAAGGGTTGTTTTATCATTTGTTGGGTAAAATTTCCAATTTATTTTAGATTTATTAGGAAAATCAATGCAAGATATAAATTGGAATCCCAAAAGCTGGAGAAGTAAAATTGCCCTTCAGCAACCCACTTATAAAGATTTAAACGCACTAGAAGCGGTTGAAAAAGAGATTAGTAAATATCCCCCCCTTATTTTTGCAGGCGAGGCAAGAACTCTTAAAACTCATTTGGCAAAAGTTTCCAAAGGAGAGGCATTCCTGCTTCAAGGTGGCGATTGTGCCGAAAGTTTCGCAGACTTTAATGCAATTCGGATTCGGGATTTGTTCAAAGTAATTTTACAAATGGCAGTTGTGCTTACTTATGCGGGTTCTTGTCCAATCGTTAAAGTCGGACGCTTGGCGGGACAATTTGCTAAGCCACGTTCTAGCGACACAGAAACTTTTAATGGTGTTACACTACCAAGTTATCGTGGAGATATTATCAATGGTATTGAATTTGACAAAGCGGCTAGAGAAGCAGACCCTAAACGAATCTTACAAGCTTATCATCAATCAGCCGCTACATTGAATTTAATCCGTGCCTTTGCTCAAGGTGGTTTGGCTGACCTTAACCAAGTGCAAAAATGGAATCTTAATTTCGCAAGCAATGCGCAAAGCGAATGTTTTAAGAGTATGGCGGATAAGATTACGCAAGCCCTAGCTTTTATGGAAGCTTGTGGAATCACTGCACAGAATACCCCGACCTTACACGAAACAGAATTTTTTACTTCACACGAAGCTTTACTTTTGAATTACGAGGAAGCTCTAACGCGCAAAGACCATTTAACGAATCAATGGTATGATTGTTCGGCTCATATGCTGTGGATTGGCGAGCGCACAAGGAATCTTGATGGAGCGCATTTAGAATTTTTACGCGGTGTAGGAAATCCATTGGGTGTGAAAATCGGACCTAATGCCACAAGAGAGGATGTTCTAGGAATTTGTGAGATTCTCAATCCGCAAAATGAAGCTGGACGTTTAAATCTTATTATTCGTATGGGTGCGAAAACTATCAAAGAAAAATTACCCAAATTATTGGAATCCGTCAAAGACGAAGGAAAAGAAATTGTCTGGAGCATAGACCCTATGCACGGAAATACCATCAAGGCGAGTAGTGGGTATAAAACACGTTCTTTCGATAGTATTTTAGATGAAGTAAAAGCATTTTTTGAAATCCATAAAAGTGTAGGCACTTATGCTGGAGGCGTGCATTTGGAAATGACAGGTGAAGATGTAACAGAGTGTGTAGGAGGTATGCAGGCGATTACAGAAGAGAATTTGGGTTGCAATTATAATACACAATGCGACCCGCGTCTAAATGCAAGCCAAGCAGTAGAACTTTCGTTTTTGATTGCAGATGTTTTAAAGAATCGCAAAATATAGCAACGCAAGGCAAAAAGAATATTGGATGATATTTTAGGAAATTGATGATTGCCAAAAGAATAGAATCCTATCAAGTATATGTCCGAAAAGACTATGAATTTTTAGAAAAAATCTTTTTGGACTATATTCATCATTCTCTCAAAATTATAAAAACATTTAAAAACACTAAAGAAACGCAAGTTTTTCTAGTTAGTAGCGGGGGGGGGAGTATATTTTAAAAGTATTCACTCCACAGGATAAAAAAAACGAACGATTTCTTAAGTCGTTTTTTAAAGGAGATTATTATTTGAATCTCTTTTTAGAAACGAAACGCGTAAGAGAGGAGGGTTGTCTTAGAGTCAATGATTTTTATTTTTTGGCGGAGAAAAAATTTATAAACTATTCTAAGATTTTCGTAATGATTGTAGAATATATCAAGGGGGAGCAAATCAATACCTTAGATGCACCACTAAAGCAAAAAATCAAAGAAGCAGTAGAAGAGTTGCACTCGCATAATATGGTTATGGGGGATATTTGGGATAGTAATTTTATCTTGTCTTGCGATAAAATAAGAATGATTGATTGCTCCGGAAAGTCTCCTAATTGCTATCGCAAGGCAGAAGATAGGATTAATATGGAGAATCGTTTGGGGATTCCAAATACAAAGAAGGATTTTGGATATTTTCTTGTGGTTTTGCGAAGAGTTTTGCGAGAAAGACTCAAGATTCTCAAGAATATTGTTTTATTAAAATAGCTCTTGCATTAAAATTTATCCCTCCTTAATGGGTTTTGTGAAATGGAATAAGGGTTGTTCAAGGGAAAACTCGGGCGAAATTTATATAAAAAAGTGGTTAAAACAAATCTTTTTAATCTTTTATAAAATTTGTTTAAAAATAGCTAAAACTATGCTACAATTCCGCTAATTTTTAAATTAGAAATAAGGAAAACGAATGCGAATCTTAATCGTTGAAGATGAAATCAGTCTTAATAAGACAATCACTGAGGGTTTGAACGAGTTTAATTATCAAACCGATGTGGCAGAAAATTTAAAAGATGGGGAATATTATATTAGTATTCGCAATTACGATTTAGTGCTTGCAGATTGGATGTTGCCAGATGGTAGCGGACTTGAAATCATTAATCAGGTTAAAAATAAATCCCCTCGCACCGCAGTCGTTATTATTTCTGCGCGAGATGATGCAGAAAGTGAAGTAGAAGCACTTAGAGCAGGGGCAGATGATTTTTTAGCCAAACCTTTTGACTTCAATGTATTAGTCGCAAGAATTGAGGCACGTTTGCGCTTTGGTGGGACAAATTTGATTGAGATTGAAGATTTAGTCATTAATCCAGATGAAGAAAAAATCACCTATAAAAACCAAGAAATTGAACTCAAAGGCAAGCCTTTTGAGGTGCTTACGCATCTTGCACGTCATAGAGACCAAATTGTCTCAAAAGAGCAATTATTAGACGCGATTTGGGAAGAGCCAGAGCTTGTAACCCCTAATGTTATTGAAGTAGCTATTAATCAAATTCGTCAAAAAATGGACAAGCCCCTTAACATTGCTACGATTGAAACAGTTAGACGCAGAGGTTACAGATTTTGCTATCCAAAAGGAGTATAAGAGGAGATTATACTAAGCAAATTACGATTTCTTTTATCGCCCTTTTGGCGATATTCTCTAGCACGCTTTACACCTATCTTTATTTTGATACTTATGGTCGTATTAAACACAGCCTCCAAAGCCAGTTAAATCATATTTTTAAAAGCAGCATTCATTATAATGTCGGACAAAGTTTTTTTGTCCAAAGCCCCAATCCTTTTGGAGGAGATGTTTGGAAAATTGAGGTTTTGGATACGCAAATGCAGCAAAATCTCTATGCCAAAACAAAATCTCAAAATCGCATTTATTATTCTCTCTCCTCCCCTTATCAAACCAATAAGACACTGAAAATCACAAAAGACATTACGCAAGAAGTTGTATTTTTAGATTCTCTCTTGAAAGGCATTCTTTTAGTTGTTTTTTTTGCATTGATTTTGATACAACTTTTTGCGCTTGCCTTTTCAAATATTCTCTATAAGCCAATTCAGAATCTTTCTACCACGCTTGGAAAGCTTAAAGAGCACGATTTGGAATCCTTAAATAGTGCGGGTTTGCCCTTAGAATTTCACCCATTAGTTGCGTCTATCAACAATCTTTTAGAGCGGATTAAAAGCTATTTTGGAGGGCAGAAGCAATTATTCATTGGGATTGCACACGAGCTTAAAACTCCATTGGCAGTGATTAAAACTAAGTGTGAAGTAACGCTAATTAAAGAGAGAGAAAAAGAAGTATATGTCAATGCATTAAAGGAAAATATCCAAAGTATCAATGAGATGAATGCAATCATTAAAACCTTGCTTGATTTGGGAAGACAAGAGAGTGCGCAATTTGAAAAATCCAGCCTTGTAGATGTGCATAAGATTTTGCAAAATATTGCGGATAATTTTCGGATTCTTAGCAAAAAAGAAAATAAACATTTCGTTTGCAATCTTGACGCTAATGAGCTTTTAATTACAATCAAGCCTACGCTTCTAACTCAAATTGTACAAAACTTTTTACAAAATGCCTTTAAATTTACTCCCGAGGGCAAAAGTGTTTTATTGACGAGTCAAATCATCAACCAAGAAACACTCCGCATTGTTGTAATGGACGAGGGTTGCGGGATTGATTCGGAATTAGAAGATATTTATGCTCCTTTTAAACGCGCAGGTAACAAAAGCGGAGCAGGGCTTGGATTGTTTCTTGCCAAAAATGCCGCAAATGCGCTAGGAGGAAGTATTTCATTGCAAAATCGTTTGGATACTCACGGCACGATTGCAACTTTTGAACTAAGAATCGCAAACCATAAATAAAGGAACAAAAATTGCTGAATCTCTAAAAAGGAGTTTTATGCAACGCATTGTTTTTATTTTATGTGCTTTGGTGAGTATCAGTTTTGCATTACCGCAAGTAGAATTTAAAAATTCTTGTGTTCCTTTGAATCAGTTTTCAGAATCTCAAAAAAGGGTTTTATT
Organism: Helicobacter sp.; assembly: GCF_014799995.1. Classification (GTDB taxonomy): domain Bacteria; phylum Campylobacterota; class Campylobacteria; order Campylobacterales; family Helicobacteraceae; genus Helicobacter_D. The sequence continues at coordinate 13,932 of NZ_JAAVGY010000032.1, read as the reverse complement.
ACACTCTTATCTCGCAGGGGAACAAGATGGATTTGGTTTAACGCTTGCGGCTATTGCTTGGCAAGAATCCTGCGCAGGAGAATACAAAATGAATTTTCAAGACCCAAGTGCGGGGAATTTTCACGCTTATATTCCCGGCGTCATTAATCGTTATCCACAATTAAAGCAAAATGGTTTTACGCAAAATATGGTAGGAGCTATGCTCGTTGAAAACGATGCTTTTGCCGAACAAATTGCGATTACAGAGCTGAAATATTGGCAGAGAGAGCATAAAGGAAATTGGAAAAATATCATCAAGTCTTATAACAAAGGATATAGTTGGCAAAAGAATGAGCAAGCCAACATACAAGCTGAAAAATATTATCAAGAAGTTGCATTGCGTGTCAAACAATTGGAATCTTATTTCAAATCAAAAGAGATTCAAGAAAGTATTAGAATCTCTCAAAATACTCCTAAAGTCTATCAGGAAAAAACTCTAGCAGAATCAAGAGATTTCGTACAGACCAATCCCGCAAAAGATTCTCAATCCAAATCTAAAGACTATTACGCCTATGGGGAAAATTCTATTGATTATGATTCTAGTCTTTTGCCGATTTATCAAGTGGGCAATGAGTTCGCCGCACCTTTTAAACCCAAAAAGACAATTATCAAAGAATTTGATTTGATAGAAATTTACTAATGCAAAGAGTAAATACAAGAAAATAAAAATCGATTTGGGATTCTAAATTGTTTGAAAATCCGTAAAAATCCAATTAAAGTTAAATATAAATTTGCTATTATCCCATAATTTAAAAAGGAAGAAATCAATGCGAGTGATTTTTATGGGAACGCCAGATTATGCGGCGGCGATTTTAGAATCTTTATTGGCTCATCATCAAGTTTGTGCATTGGTGTGTCAAGAGGATAAAAAAGCGGGGAGGAATATGCGCTTACAAATTCCTGCGACCAAAAAATTATTATTAGAAAAAGACTCTAAGATTCCAATCTTGCAACCCCAAAAATTAGATGAGAATTTTGCAAAGGAGTTAAAAAATTTTTCTTGCGACAAAATTATCGTTGCGGCTTATGGTAAAATCCTCCCCAAAAGTCTATTGAATCTTGCTCCTTGTATCAACCTTCACGCCTCTATTTTGCCTCAATTTCGTGGTGCAAGCCCAATCCAACAAAGCATTTTAAATAATGAAAAGTATTTTGGAGTTACTGCAATGCAAATGAATGAGGGATTAGATTGCGGGGATATTTTGGGCTTTAAAGTATTCCAAAATACACTTCAAAATGCGCCAAAGTTATTTTCACAACTAGCAGAAACTGCTGCGGACTTGATATTGGAGTATTTGGAGCGATGGGATTCCATTGCGCCTTTAAAACAAATCAATGCAGAGGCGAGTTATTGTAAGAAAATCAAAAAAGAATGGGGAAAAGTAACCTTTGATGATGCGGATTCTTTAACGAGAAAAGCACTTGCTTATGAGGGGTGGCCCGAAATTTATTTGGAAAGTGGATTAAAGTTAAGAGGGGTAAAAGTTGCGGAATCTGTGGGTGAGAATCATTCAGGGGAGATTCTGCAAATTGCAGATGAGCGGATAAAAGTAGGCTGCAAAAGGGGGAGTGTTTGGATAGAATCTTTGCAAGCCCCCTCAAAAAAGGTTGTTAGTGCTTATCAATATTTACAAGGGAAACGTCTAAAATTAGGAGATATTTTAGAATAAATGCAAATTTTAGATTTTGATTGTATAGAATCTACCCAAGTTTTTTTGTCTCAAAAGGTTCGCAAAGGCGAATTAAAACCGCCCATAATGGTAGTAGCAAAGCGTCAAAGTGGCGGAATCGGTAGCAGAGGAAATGCGTGGGAGAATGTCAAAGAGGGACTATATTTTTCTTTCGCACTTCAGATAAACTCACTACCGCAAGACTTGCCTTTAGAATCTATTTCAATTTATATGGGATTTGTATTTAAAGAAGTTTTACAAGAAAATGGTTCGCAAATTTGGTTAAAGTGGCCCAATGATTTATATATTGATAAACAAAAAGTTGGTGGGATTCTATGTTCCAAATTAGGAGAGATAATCCTTTGTGGAATCGGGTTAAATTTGGAAATTGAAAGCCAAAATTTCGGAGCATTAGATATAAAAATCCCTAAAGAAAAAATTTTAGAATCTTTTATAGAAAGATTGGAAAATAACAAAAAAAAATCTAGCTGGAAGCAAATTTTTAGTAAATATTCGCTAGAATTTACAAATAATTTCAATCATACTTTTCACCATAATGGGAAGATTATTTCTCTTCGCAATGCTTTGCTTTGTGAGGACGGGGCAATTCTTGTGGAGGGCGAAAAGATTTATAGTTTAAGATAACTGGAGCAAAGAATGTGTGAAGTGATTTGTATTGCAAATCAAAAGGGAGGAGTAGGGAAAACAACAACAGCTGTAAATCTTGCTGCCTCACTTGCGGTAGAAGAGAAAAAGGTGTTGTTAGTAGATGTTGACCCACAAGCAAATGCTACAACGAGTTTGGGATTCCATCGCAATAGCATTGAGTTTAATATTTATCATGTTCTGATTGGAACGAAAAAGATTTCGCAAATTATCCAAAAAACCTCAATTCCTACTTTATACTTAGCACCTTCAAATATTGGCTTAGTTGGGATTGAAAAAGAATTTTATAGTCAAAAACGTAATGGACGCGAGTTGATTTTAAAACGAAAAATTGAAGATGTGATGGATGTGTATGATTATATTATTATAGATTCTCCACCCGCTCTAGGACCATTAACAATCAATGCCTTGAGTGCCGCGCATTCTGTCATTATTCCTATTCAATGTGAATTTTTTGCTTTAGAGGGTTTAGCGCAGCTACTCAATACTATTAAGCTATTGCGAAAAGAAATCAATCCTACTTTAGAGATTAAGGGATTGTTGCCAACAATGTATAGCGCGCAAAATAATCTTTCTCGTCAGGTTTATGCGGATTTGCTCCAACATTTCAATGGACAATTGATTAAAGAAGATGATTCTAAAGAGGCAATTGCGATTCCTAGAAACATTAAACTTGCAGAATCTCCAAGTTTTGGAAAGCCTGTAATCTTATACGATGTGCGTTCGCAGGGGAATATTGCATATCAAAATTTAGCACGAGCGATTTTAGAAAAGAGGGCTTAATGGCAAAAAAAAAGAATGTGGGTTTAGGACGTGGATTAAGTGCGATACTAGGGGAAGTAGAGGAAGCATATCAAAACGATTTAAATGACAATTCTGGACTTGTTGTAGAAATTGATTTAGACAAAATCAAACCTAATCCATTGCAGCCCCGCAAAGTCTTTGACAATGCGAGCTTACAAGAACTCGCAACTTCTATTGAAAAACATGGCTTACTCCAACCTATTTTAATTTACGAAGATGATAAACACGCAGACCATTATTTTTTGATTGCAGGCGAGCGTAGATTGCGTGCAAGCAAACTAGCAAAAAAGGAAAGCATTAAAGCAATTGTTGTAGATGTGCAAGCAGAGAAACTTCGTGAATTGGCTTTGATTGAGAATATTCAAAGAGAAGATTTGAACCCCATTGACCTTGCGCAGTCTTATAAAGAGCTTATTGAAGATTATGGAATCACACACGAAGAAGTTGCAAAAAGACTTTCAAAGTCTCGTGCGCAAATTACAAATACTTTGAGACTTTTGGAGCTAAACCAAGAAGTGCAAGCAATGATTTTAGAAAATAAGATTTCGCAAGGACACGCAAAAGTGCTTGTAACATTACCAAAAGAGCAGCAGATATTGGTTGCAAACTCTATTATAGGGCAAAAATTAAGCGTGCATGAAACAGAAAAAATTGTCAAAAGTTTTAAAGAAGACACGAAAGATTCTAAAAATTTAGACATTAAAAAAGACTTGAAATCATCAAATATCCTTAATTATGATTCTGTGGCTAAGCTTAAAAATGTTTGTAAAATTTTGCAATCCAAATCCATTAAGGCTAATTTGTTAAAAAATAAATTAGTTGTAGAGTTTAGTAACGATGAGGAGGTGGAAAAGTTTAGCAAATTTTTACCAAATCATAGTTTTTAAGAAAAACTTAGAAAAAGTCGTGATAAAATAAAAAGTATTTTAGATTTAAAGAAAGGAGTGCAAATGACTATTATCCCAACTCCTTGGGTAATGGCACTGGTTTTTGTTGTTTTTCTTGTTTTGATTTATTTGCTAAATCGCATACTTTATAAACCTTTGCTGGGGTTTATGGATACGCGTGATGCTTCTATCAAAAAAGATAGCGAAGGGATAGAGGGTAATACAGCTGATATTAAGGCTTTGCAGAAAGAAGCTAATGAGATTTTGCAAGCCGCTAGAGCCGAAGCTGCTTTGATAAAAAATAAAGCACAAGAAAATGCAAAGCAAACTGCCGAAATGAAAATTTCTCAAAAAAAAGATGAGTTAGCCCAAAAATACAATGTATTTGTAGCGGGTTTGCAAGAGGAAAAGGCTAGATTAAAAGATTCTTTGGAATCTGAAATTCCACTTTTCAAAGCAAGCTTAAAAGCAAAACTTGAAAAGCTATAAGGAGTAGATGATGAGAAATAAGATTTGTCTTTTGGTTTTATTGTTTGTGCCCGGTTTTCTTTTGGCTTCAGGCAATGGAGGGGAAACTGACATTATTCATAGAACAATAAATTTTGTGATTTTCTTTGCTCTGATTTATTATTTTGCAGCAGATGCAATTAAGGGTGTTTTTAAGGCGCGTAGAGATGATATTGCAAACTCTTTAGCAAAGATTCAAGAAAAGTTGCAAGATTCTAAAAAAGCAAAGCAAAAAGCAATGAATCAATTAGAGGAAGCAAAAAAAACTGCAAAAGATATTGTAGAGGCTGCACATAAGGAATCTGCTATCATTGTGCAAAAGATTGAAGAAAGCACAAAAAATGAGCTTGAGAATTTGGTGCGTCAATATAATGAGCATATTGCTTTTGAGCAAAGAAAGGCGGAGAAGATCATTGTAGATGAGATTTTGTCCGAATTTTTAAACAAAGATTCCATTGCTTTGAGTAAGGAAGTTTTAATTCAATCTTTATTGAAAAAGGCTGCATAAGATGAAAGATTTAATTGCAAAACGATATATTAAAGCATTAGCGAAAGCCACTTCTGAAGCTGAATTAAAAGAGATTGTAGAGTCTTTAGGAAAGCTTGCAGGAGCTTATAGAATTGCAAAATTTAAAGAGATTGTGGAATCTCCTTATGTAGAGCAAGAGCAAAAAACTGAATTTGTTTTGAAAAACATTTTAGATAATGCTGCAAGTGCAAAATTGTCTAATTTCATTAAAACATTGGCAGAACACAAACGTTTAGATTTATTTGAAGAACTTTATAGAGAATTATCGTCTCATTTAGCTACTTTAAATAAAGAATATATTGCACAGCTTATCGTGAGTGAAAGCTATAATGAAGCAGTGTTGAAAGAAATTGAGAGCCAATTCAGTAAAAAGCTTGGTGTAAATCTTTCATTAAAACAGCAAATTGTAGCAAATTCTGGAGTTAAATTGGTAGTGGAAGATTTAGGTGTGGAAGTTTCTTTTTCCCAAGAAAAATTTGCAAATGATTTAAGAAATCATATCTTAAAAGCATTTTAATTTTAAAATAAGGAGTAATAGTGGTAGCAAAGTTACAAGCAGATGAAATTAGTTCAATCATCAAAGAAAGAATTGATAATTTTGAACTTGATTTAAATATTGCCGAAACAGGCAAAGTAATCGCATATGCCGATGGTGTTGCAAAAGTTTATGGACTTAAAAACGCAATGAGCTATGAGATGGTTGAGTTTGAAACAGGCGATAAAGGTTTGGCGTCAAGTCTTGAAGAGGGCAGTGTAGGTGTTGTTGTTTTGGGTGCTGGCAAGGAAATCAAAGAAGGTTCTTCTGTTAAACGTCTTGGAAAGCTCTTACGTGTTCCCGTAGGAGATGGTCTAATGGGACGTGTTGTCAATGCTATTGGAGAACCAATTGATGGAAAAGGCGCAATTGAAGCAAAAGAATATCGTTTTATGGAAGAAAAAGCACCGGGAATTATGGCTAGAAAGTCAGTGCATGAGCCGCTTCAAACAGGTTTAAAAGCAATTGATGCACTTGTGCCAATCGGACGAGGACAAAGGGAATTAATCATCGGTGATAGACAAACAGGTAAGACAACCGTTGCGATTGATACCATTATCAATCAAAAGGGACAAGATGTTGTTTGTATTTATGTAGCAATTGGTCAAAAAGAATCTACCGTTGCGCAAGTAGTTAGAAAACTAGAAGAACACGGCGCAATGGAATATACCATTATCGTTAATGCTCCCGCTTCAGATTCTGCTGCGATGCAATATCTTGCTCCTTATGCGGGTGTAACAATGGGAGAATATTTTAGAGATAATGGAAGACACGCACTAATTGTTTATGATGATTTGAGTAAGCATGCGGTGGCTTATCGTGAAATGTCTTTGATACTTAGACGTCCTCCCGGTCGTGAGGCGTTCCCTGGTGATGTGTTTTATTTACACTCAAGATTATTAGAACGTGCAGCAAAAGTAAGTGATGAGCTTGGAGCTGGCTCGCTTACAGCACTGCCAATTATAGAAACACAAGCGGGAGATGTGGCGGCATATATTCCAACCAATGTTATTTCTATTACAGATGGTCAAATTTTCTTGGAAACAGATTTATTCAACTCTGGGATTCGTCCTGCAATCAACGTGGGATTGTCTGTATCTCGCGTAGGTGGTGCTGCACAAATTAAGGCGACCAAACAGGTTTCTGGAACTCTAAGACTTGATTTAGCGCAATATCGTGAATTACAAGCTTTCGCTCAATTTGCTTCTGACTTAGATGAATCAAGTAGAAAGCAATTGGATAGAGGACAAAGAATGGTAGAGGTTTTGAAACAACCTCCTTACTCTCCTTTGCCTATTGAACGTCAAGTTGTGATTATTTTTGCTGGTGCTAGAGGCTATATGGACGATGTGGCGACAGCTAATATTACAAAATTTGAAGCTGATTTGTATCCATTCTTGGAAGCAAAATATCCGCAAATTTTCGAAGATATTCGTTCCAAAAAAATGCTAGATAAAGATATTGAAGAGACTCTTTGCAAAGCATTAGAGGAATTTAAGTCTAGTTTTGCAGTGTAAAATAGGGAGTTTGTTATGGGAAACAACCTAAAAGATATTAGAAAAAAGATTTCAAGCGTTCTCAATACTCAAAAAACTACACGCGCAATGAAACTTGTTTCTACTTCTAAATTGAAAAAAGCTGATGAAATGGCAAGACGTTCTAAAATGTATGCAAATAAAATTGTGGAAGTCTTGTCAGAAATTAAAGCAAAAGTCGCAAGTGGTGAAAATTTGCAAGATAATCCCTATTTTAGTGCAGGGAATGAAGAATCTAAGCTTGTAGATATTGTGCTAGTAACAGCGGATAAGGGTTTGTGCGGAGGATTCAATATCAATACCATTAAAGAAGTGAATCATCTTATCGCAGAACATAAAACCAAAAATATGAAAGTGCGCTTGCGTGTAATTGGTAAAAAAGCGGTGGAATATTATAAATTTAATGAAATTGAGATATTGGACAGTGTAGTGGGCTTGAGTGCTACACCACAATATGCACAAGCAGCAGAGTTCATTAACAAAGCAGTTGCAGATTATTTGAGCGGAGTTACCTCTAAAGTAATTTTGGTACATAACGGATTCAAAAATATGATTTCACAAGAGATGAAAGTTTCCCAACTTTTACCAATTGAAAGTATTGTTTTGCCAAAAGAATGCACCTCTGTTTTAGAAGTAGAACCCAATGAGCAGGAAAATGAGATTTTGCACGAATTGGCAAACAAATATGTTGAGTTTAGTATGTATTATGCGCTTGTAGATTCTCTAGCGGCAGAACACAGCGCACGTATGCAGGCAATGGATGCCGCAACAAACAATGCGGGAGAATTAGCAAAAACTCTCACAATTGCTTATAACAAAGCAAGACAAGAAGCAATCACGACAGAATTAGTAGAGATTAATACTGGCGTTGAGTCAATGAAATAAGGAGTATATTAAATGTCAGAAAATATGGTAGGAAAAATCATTCAAGTAATGGGTCCTGTTGTAGATGTAGATTTTGATTCTTATCTACCAGCAATTAATGAAGCATTGGATATTGATTTCTCGGTAGATGGGCGAAGTCATAAATTGGTTTTGGAAGTTGCAGCACATATTGGAGATAATAGAGTGCGAGCAATTGCTATGGATATGACAGAGGGACTCACAAGAGGCGAACAAGTTATTGCGAGAGGGAATCCAATCGCTGTTCCAGTAGGTGAGCAAGTTTTAGGGAGAATCTTTAATGTTATTGGTGAAGTAGTAGATGGTGGAGAGGAATTAAAAAGCCCTGAAAAATGGTCTATCCATAGAACTGCTCCAAGTTTTGAAGACCAAAGCACTAAAACAGAAATGTTTGAAACAGGTATCAAAGTAGTTGATTTGCTCGCGCCTTATTCTAAAGGTGGTAAAGTTGGCTTATTTGGTGGTGCTGGAGTTGGTAAGACAGTTGTTATTATGGAGCTTATCCACAATGTTGCTTTCAAGCATAGTGGTTATTCTGTATTTGCAGGCGTAGGGGAAAGAACACGTGAAGGAAATGATCTTTATCACGAAATGAAAGAATCCGGAGTTTTAGATAAAGTTGCTTTGTGCTATGGTCAAATGAATGAACCACCGGGCGCAAGAAATAGAATTGCTTTCACAGGTTTAACAATGGCAGAGTATTTCCGTGATGAAAAAGGGCTAGATGTGTTAATGTTTATTGATAATATTTTCCGTTATGCACAATCGGGAGCAGAAATGTCGGCACTTTTGGGTAGAATCCCATCAGCGGTAGGTTACCAACCAACATTAGCAAGTGAAATGGGCAAATTGCAAGAACGCATTACTTCCACCAAGAAAGGCTCTATTACTTCAGTTCAAGCAGTTTATGTGCCAGCAGATGACTTGACTGACCCAGCACCTGCTTCCGTATTTGCTCACCTTGATGCAACGACGGTATTGAACAGAAAAATTGCTGAAAAAGGAATTTATCCTGCGGTAGATCCATTGGATTCCACTTCGAGGATTCTTGACCCACAAGTTGTAGGTGAAGAGCATTATAGAGTAGCAACTAATGTGCAACAAGTACTTCAAAAATATAAAGACTTGCAAGATATTATTGCTATCTTGGGTATGGACGAACTCTCTGAAGAAGATAAAAAAGTCGTTGAGAGAGCAAGAAAAATTGAGAAATTCTTATCTCAACCATTCTTTGTTGCGGAAGTCTTTACAGGAAGTCCGGGTAAATATGTTACTCTTCAAGAGACATTAGAAGGCTTTAAAGGTATCTTGGAAGGAAAATATGACCATATTCCAGAGAATGCGTTTTATATGGTTGGTAACATTAATGAGGTTCTTGAAAAAGCGGAGAAAATGAAAGCTAATGCCTAAGGAGCTTTAATGGAAACCTTGAAATTAGATATTGTTACCCCAGAGGGTAAAATTTTCTCTAACGATGTAAAAAGCGTTACTCTTCCGGGCAGTGAGGGTGAATTTGGTGTTTTGCCAGGACACATTGGCATTGTAACTACTTTAAATGCAGGTGTGATAGAGATTGAGAAAAAAGATAATAAAAAAGAAATCGTTGCCATTAATTGGGGCTATGCAAAAGTCAATGAAACAAGTGTTGATGTCTTGGCTGAAGGGGCAGTAGATATTAACGGAGATAGTGAAAGTGAAATTGCACAAGCCATTGCAAATGCGAAGAATCTTTTGGAAGAATCCACAGATAATAATCTTGCAGTTTCAATGGTGGTTTCTCGCATTGAAAATACTGCAAAGAGTTCTTTGTGAATTTAGCTACATTACTAGGAGACTATGGAACAATTGCCATAGTCGTTCTAGCTTGGCTCTCTTTGTATTTTATTTTAGTTATTTGGATTTTTTTCTATCGCTATTTTTCTTTGAGTATGGCATTAGGGAATGAAAAAAGATGTCTTGAAACTTTACTAAGCGGACGCAATACTTTGCCAAAAAGTTCTCTTTTGGGTTCTAATCTCATTGGCATTGATAAAAAATTGACAGAACCTATGCTGCAATATTCATTAGATAAGGCAATCAAAGATGCAACCATTGGTTTAACCTTTCTTGGAATCGTAGCTTCTACTGCACCTTTCATTGGTTTATTTGGTACTGTGGTAGAAATTTTAGAAGCTTTTTCTAAACTAGGGACAAATTCTAAAGCCACTTTAGATGTAATAGCCCCAGTAATTTCAAAAGCACTTGTTGCAACAGCGGCAGGGATTCTAACCGCAGTTCCTGCATATTCTTTTAATCTGTTTCTCAAGCGTAAAGTTTTTGAGCTAAATACTTATTTGCAACTGCAAATTAATGTCTTGATTTCTCCGAAAAATTTATAAATCTGAAATAAAATGAAAACGCATTTTAATTGGGACGAAACGCCAGATTTGAATATCACACCCTTAGTGGATATTATGCTTGTATTGTTGGCAATTCTTATGGTAACCGCTCCCGTGATAGTCTATCAAGAAGAAATTTCTCTCCCGCAAGGCTCAAAGAGTGCAGCAATGCAAGAGGATTCTAAAATTGAAATTCGTATGGACATTGAACGCAAAATTTATCTCAAAGATGATATTTTAACTTTTGATAGTTTTCCTGATGTGTTTGTGATGTTTGCGAATGCTTACGATAAAAATACGCAGGTTTATATTAGAGCAGATAAGAATCTCAAATATGATGATGTAATCTATGTGTTAAAAATTGCAAAGCAAACAGGTTTTACAAGGGTTTCACTCGTTACTGATGGCTAGAATTATTTTATTTTTTACAAGCGGCGGAATCGCTATTTTTAGCTATATATCAATGATTGCATTATTGGTTTGGCAATTTAGTGTAGCCCAAAAAACACCTAAAGCTTATACCTCTCATAAAGAAACGACTTTTAGCATTAATTTAATTGAGGAAATACAGCCAAAAAACACAATTAAAATTGCCCAAAAGAAAGCAGAGAAAAAAGTAGAGAACATTCCAGTCAAGAAAGAAAGTGTGTCAAAAACTGCAAATAGTGGTGTGGGCATTAATGATCTTTTTAAACAAATTGATTCTAAAATTCCTGTCAAAAAAGAAGCCTTGAAACCCCAAAGTCAAAACGATAAAATCGCCAAGAAGAAAAAAGCAAGTCAAAGTTCTCAAAGCGAAAATTTAAGCAGTGAATTAGAAAAAATTATGGCAAATTTAGATACTCAAAAAACTTTAAGCTTCGTTGCTCCAAAGGGTGAATACGATGAATTTTATGCTAAAGTACAAGAGATTTTGGCGCAAAATTGGAATCCTATGCGCACCTTACAAGAACATAAAGCAGAAGTGCAAATCAATATTAATGCACTAGGGCAGTTTTCTTATTCCATTATCCAATTATCGGGGAATTTAGATTTTGATAAAGCATTGCAAGAGTTTTTGGATATAATGCGCACGCAAGAATTTCCACGCTTTGAAGGTGGAGCTCAAACCAATATTATGGTAACTTTTAAAACCGAGGTGTAAGATGAAAAAATTTTATCTTTTGTTGTTTTGTATTAGTTTTGCATTGGCAGAACCAATCGATGCGACACTAGAAGTTGTAAAAAAGTTTGGGAATCTCCCTAATATTTTAGTGCAAAATACAGGTAAAGATTATTCGCAAAGAGAATATAGTCAAAGAATCTTTAAAATGCTCATTGCGGATTTAAAGGTAACAGGACATTTTGCAACACAAGAATCTCCAGAAGCTGTTTCGAGCGCAATGGTATTAAATTTTGATGAATACCGCAAAAGCAAAATTGACCTCATTGCGCGTGTAAATGCGGAAGTAACAAAAGAAAACTTGGAAGCAAAATTGCAACTTTATGATGCAAATACCGGCTTATTAGCTCTCAATAAAGAGTATAAAAGCACAAATGTAGAATCTTATCCTTTTTTAGCGCACAAAATGGCAATTGACATCAATGATTACATTAAAGCCCCTAAGGTAGATTGGATGGAGAGAATGGTGATTCTTTCACATTATACAACTCCGGGCGAAAGTGAAATTTTGATAAGTGATTACACATTAACTTATAAGCAAAAAATCATTAGTGGGGGGTTAAATATTTTTCCTAAATGGGCAAACGAATCACAAAATGCTTTTTATTATACAAAATATTTAGATAGACCCACACTTTTTAAATTTGATTTAACGAATGGACAAAACCATAAAATTTTGGAGAGTAATGGTATGTTAGTGGCTTCAGATGTTAGTCGTGATTCTAGCAAATTACTCCTCACAATGGCTCCTAATGAACAAGCAGATATTTATCTTTATGATGTACCGAGTAAAAAAGTTACGAAGCTTACAAATTATAGTGGCATTGATGTAAGCGGGAATTTCATAGAAGACGAAAGTCGGGTGATGTTTATTTCTGACCGCTTGGGCTATCCTAATGTTTTTGCGATTCCTGTAAGCGGGGAAGTAAGCGGAACAGTGGAACAAATGGTTTATCACGGACGCAATAATAATGCAGCGAGTGCATATGGTAACTATATCGTCTATTCTAGTCGCGAAACAAGTGATGAATTTAATCGCAATACTTTCAATCTTTATTTGATTTCTACCAAGAGTGATTTTATTCGTCGTTTGAGTGCCAATGGAGTGAATCAATTGCCTCGTTTCTCAAAAGATGGTGAGACGATTATGTATGTCAAACACGAGGGTAATCAAAGCGCGCTTGGTATTATTCGTTTGAATTATAATAAAACTTTGCTTTTCCCATTAAGTGGTGGCACAATTCAATCTATGGATTGGTAGAAAGTTTTTATACTAAATTACATTTTTTTTGGTATAATATCGCGTTTTTAATCAAATTTAGGGAGTAGAAATGAAAAAATTTCTAGTTTTAGGCTCATTAGCAGCCGCATTATTGGTAACAGGTTGTAGTAACAAAAACAATGTAGAATCTGACACAAATGTTCAACAAAGTGGTAGATATTATGGAAGTGATGGAAGCGGTTATGATTACAATAGAGATAATTTTGTAAATCTTGAAGAAAGAATTAACTATGTAGAAGATGGCTTACGCAATATTTTCTTTAACTTTGATCAATTTACCGTGCGTCCAGATATGCAATCTGTTGTAGAAAGAGACGCAAGAATCTTAACCTCTATTTCTGCGGGCACATTAAATGTGAGAGTAGAAGGCAATACTGATGAGTGGGGAACTGATGAGTATAACTATGCTTTAGGGCTCAAAAGAGCTGTTGCAGTGAAAAACGCATTAGTTGCTCAAGGTGTTGATGAAAGCAAAACAATACTCGTAAGCTATGGTGAAAGCAAACCAACTTGTACTGCTAAAACTAAAGAATGCTGGGCTGAAAATAGAAAAGTAACTTTTAAAATGTTGCCATAAGGTTTAATATTGCAAAAATTAATTGTTTCAAGTTTATTGGCGACTAGTTTATTGCTTGGACAAGAACCATCAGCTTTTAATGCTGGTGGTAGCACACCGCCAAAGAGTGAATCTCAAATCATTAACGAAAAACTTTTTAATCTTTCTAATAAAGTCCAAACGATAGAAGAATCGCAAGAAGGCTTAAAAAGTATTTTTGAGGGACAGATACAAAGAATCCAAAATCTTACAAGCAAAATTGATTCTGTCCAAGGTGAAAACAATGCCACATCAACTGAAATTAAAAAGCACATGGATTCTAACTTTGCCCTACAAAACGAAAATATTGACAAACTAAAAAACAGCATTTCTGCATTGGGGGCTTTGATTCAAAAAACAAATACACAAATGCAAAATGAAATTAACGATTTAAAAGAGCAGATTGCTGCTCTAAAAAAAGAGACAACGACAGAATCTGT
>NZ_JAAVGY010000031.1 GCF_014799995.1 Helicobacter sp. | reverse complement strand
TGCTAATCAAAAGGATTCTAACGAGACTGCGGCAACAAATGCAAAAATCAATGCGGTTATTGCGAATCTAGAAAGCAATAGCACACAACCTTTGCAAGATATTTCAGTAGATAAGGATAGTTTAGCTAAAGACAATGATTCTCAAGTGTCAAAACTAAGCAATACAGAGGTAAATGCCTCACAGCAAGAAAAATCTCCAACCAAACAACCACAAAATGAGCCAACAAAGCCTAAAGCTAATCTCAAAGACAAAAAACTATCCGAAGTCTTTAAAGAGGGTGAAGAATTTTTCAAAAACAAAAATTACGAATCAGCAGAAGAATATTTACAATTTGCCATAAAGGGTAACTATAAGCCTGCGCGTGGGAATTATTTGCTAGGCGAAGTTGCGTTTGCCCAGAAACGTTATGAAGACGCTATTTATTACTATAAAACGAGTGCTACGCGCTATGATAAGGCGGATTATATGCCGCGTTTAATGCTAAATAGTGCAAAATCATTTAATGCCATTAATGAAAGGGATAATGCGAAACGTTTTTTAGAAACACTGATTTCACTTTATCCTAAATCCAATGAGGCTAAAGAAGCTAAAAAGCTTTTGAAATAATTGTATTTTATCTTAATTAGGAGAAATCAATGATAGAAAATAATCAAGTCGTCAGCATTGAATATCAAGTGAAAGAAAATGGAACAGATAATGTCTTAGATTCCAATGTTGGCGGCAAACCATTAGAGTTTATTATGGGTGCGGGTGAAATCATTAAAGGTTTAGAAGAAGCCATTGCGCAAATGTCTGTTGGGGACAAAAAAGAAGTCATTATTGCCCCTGCAAATGCCTATGGGGAATACTTTTCTGATTATGTGCAAGAAGTGCCACGAGACCAATTTGTCGGCATTGATTTGCAACAAGGTATGACATTGTTTGGTCAAGGTGAAAATGGCGAAACAGCCCAAGTCATCGTAAAAGATTTTAATGATGAGATGGTAATTATAGATTATAATCATCCACTAGCGGGCAAAGAATTGCATTTTGTCGTTACAATCTTGGATTCTCGCGAAGCAACAGAAAAAGAATTAACTTGTGGTTTGCACGCACAAGAGCATCATCACGGCGAAGGTGGAGGGTGTTGTGGCAGTTGTGGTTGCCACTAAATTGATGAATCTTGCATTTGCCTATACGCATTCTCCTATATATTTTCACTTCAGGCAAAGTCCTCGTGATTTTGTCGTTGAAGAAGTGCCTCTTTATTCTTTTAGCGGGGAGGGTGCGCATTTAATTTTAAAAATACGCAAAAAATCCCTTACGACTTTTGAATTATTAAAGATTCTTTCTGCAACTTTTGGTATCAAAGAAAATGAAATAGGCTATGCAGGCTTAAAAGACAAGAATGCTTTAAGTATCCAACACATTAGCTTGCCAAGATATTTAATAGAATCCAAAATAGAATCTTTCAATCACCCTCAAATCAAAATCCTTAATCAAACTTACCACAATAACAAAATCAAACTTGGACATTTAAAGGGCAATAGATTCTTTATTCGCTTAAAAAAACTAGACCATTTGAATGCACAAAAAATCTTGGAAGCTTGCAAGAGAATTACACAATTTGGGATTCCAAATTATTTTGGCTATCAACGTTTTGGAAAAGAGGGCAATAATTACCAATTAGGCTTAGAAATCATAGAGGGAAAATGTAAGATTCGTAATAAAAAACTGCAAAACTTTCTGATTAGTGCTTATCAAAGCTATCTTTTTAATCTATGGCTTTCTTTGCGTCTTGATATTTCTCATTTGATTGCAAACACTGCGCCAGAATCTCTACACCAAGCTCTTAAAATCTATCTTCATTGCGAGGAGATTCCTCATCATTTTAGCAATATGACGTATTGTAAAATGCTAAAGAATCAGCCCCATTGCTTTAAACTGCTCAAGGGCGATTCTATGTGTCATTATCCTTTTGGAAAAAATTTTATTCTCAACGAAATGGATAATTTGATTGCAGAATCCGAACGTTTTATGCGCAAAGAGATTGCGATTACAGGAATCTTGAGCGGGGCAAAGGCAAAAGTGAGCGAAGAGGAGGCGGGATTTTTGGAATCTCGGTTCTTGGATTCTAGGATTAGAAGTGTAGGGCAGAGACGTTATGCTTGGATTTTTCCAGAAAATTTAAGCTTTCACTATAAAGAACAAGAAGCACAAGGAGAAATAGAGTTTTATTTGCCAAAAGGCGCGTATGCAACCAATCTATTGCGTGAAATAGCTCATCGTGAAATTGTGGAAACCATAGATTTGGAATTCTACGAAGAAAATACATTTTAATGTTTTAAAATTAATCAAAGGAAACTAATGTTTGATAAAATCATCAAAGAAAACCAATTCAAAACAAAATGTGTGATTGCAATTTATTTATTGATTTTTATTTTGATTGGGTTGCTTGCGGATATTGTGCGTCTTGACGCTTCAAGCTTGGGCAATGGATTCTACCAACTTTTAACCTTTAAAAGTTTTCCTATCATTACTTTTGCATTATCTACTATTGCCGTCTTAATTATCTTGTTTGCGATTCGTAACTTTAAACGCATTTTGCTTAGTGGCAATGAATACAAAGAAATTATTTACGGCAAGGAGGAAAATGCACAAGAGCGTGAGCTTAGCAAGATTTTAGACGAGCTGGTTAAAGTAGCAAATCTTTCCTTTCGTCCTAAGCTTTTTCTAATGGAAGCACCTTTTATGAATGCCTTTGCAAGCGGTTGGGAGGAGCAAAATTCACTCATTGCAGTTACAACTACTCTTGTGCGGAATCTCTCAAGAGAAGAATTAAAAGCAGTAGTGGCACACGAATTAAGCCATATTCGGCACGGGGATATTCGGCTAACTTTAATGGTTGGTATCTTAAGCAATATTATGCTGCTAGTTGTTAATTATGGGGTGCAGCATTTACCCGCTCGCCAAAAGGGTGCGCAGACTGCACGCACGATTCTAATGATTTTGCAATTTGTTCTACCATTATTAACCCTTGTATTGCAAATGTTTTTGAGTCGCTCTCGTGAATATATGGCGGATTCTGGGGCGGCATATCTTATGAATGATAATGCGCCTATGATTCGGGCATTACAAAAAATTAGTGGCAATTACGCCCAATCAGATTTTTCACAAGCAGATACGAATCCCACGCGCTCGGCTCTTTATATTTTTAATCCTAAAGAACTCTTTAGCACACATCCAAGCATTGAGAATCGCATTCAAGCTTTGCTTCAAAAATAAAGGAAGATAATGAAAGAAAAAACAAATGAAATGGAAGAAAACATTAGAAAAATTTTTGATTATATTGGAGAGGATAGGGGGCGAGAGGGTTTATTAGAGACGCCTAAACGCGTGTTAAAGAGTTGGGAATATCTTTATAGTGGGTATAAGAGTAATCCTAAGGAAATTTTGGGAAGAGTTTTTATTGAGGGTGCTTGTGATGAAATGGTAGTGTTAAAAAACATTGAATTTTATTCTGTATGCGAACATCATTTGTTACCTTTTTTTGGCAAAATTTCTATTGGTTACATTCCAGATTCTAAAGTCGTAGGAATCTCAAAACTAGCTCGCTTGGTAGAAGTATATTCGAGACGCTTACAAATTCAAGAAAAAATGACAGCACAGATTGCGGATACATTAATGGAGGTTTTGCAACCTAAAGGTGTAATGGTTGTCGCAGAAGCAAAACATATGTGTATGGTGATGAGAGGTGTAGAAAAGCAAAATAGCCTAATGCTCACAAGCGCGATTCGTGGATTATTCAAAAGCGACCATAGGACAAGAGAAGAGTTTATGGGACATATTGCAAACTAAGGCAAATCTAGTTTATTTTGAACCAAAAACTGCCGTCTTTGATACACTCCTTATTGACGGAATAGTTCAATTTTGCTTTTCTTAGGAATGTCGCCTATCATAAGGCGATGTTTGATTACTTTTTCAATATTTTCAAGAGTATATTGATTCACTTCATAATCCTCTAAAGCATTGGCTTTCAAATGGAAAATATTAGTATTATTTGCTCTTGCTTGAATAAATAAATTGCAGTGAAGTCGGTCTATACTATGGAGAATATCTAAAATCTGCTCTGCGTAGGTTTTAGTATCTAAATTATCTTTAAGCTTAAATGTTAGTTGGATATATGCCCCGCTTTCTGAAAGAAATTTTTCTAATTCATCATCAGCAGTCCATATACGTGCAGTTAATGGCATTTTTAAAGTAATGTGCCAATCAAAAATATATTTAAAAATCGCCTTAGCATTGGTTTCAAAGCCTCTCAAGTCATTATAAGCAATCACGAGGGGATGGGATTTGATTTTGTCCCCTTTGAGCTCTCTAATATCAAGTCTGATAGATACCCAAGAGGGCATAATATGCACCTCTTCAAATGTATCAGCGTAGGCTTGGGATAATACTAAGAGTCTATTGATTCATAATTTCTGTGGTGCTTTTTAGTTTTTGTTTGTCAAAATGTGTATAAATGCGCGAAGTATCAAGACTAGCGTGTCCAAGAGCTTCTTGAACTAATACCAAATCTTGACTTTTTTGATAGAGTAGGGTAGCGAAACTATGGCGCAACATATGCGCACCATTCTTTTCCTTACGGATTCCATTGGTAAGCAAAACTTGCTCGACAATACGACTAACATACGCTTGTGTAAGTTTTTTGCCCTTATGATTGCAAAAGATTAAATCCTCTTGAACTCCATTAGGACGAGTATTAATCCAACCCGAAAAATCATCATTAATGTTTTTTGCCTTTATCATCACTACACGTGGTTTATTACCTTTGCCACGCACTTGAATGATAAAAAATTCTCCATCTAGCATAATATCCTTTATCTTGAGATTCAATGCCTCACTGACACGAATCCCAGTATAAATGATTAGTTTAAGCAGTAAGCGATTGCGAGTACCCAAATTCTCGTGTTTAAAGGGAAAATTATCAATTCCATTTAAGAAACGATGCACTTCATTTTCATTCATATAAGAGGGTAATTTCTGCCCGCTTTTACCACGCAAACCACCCCAATTTTTAAGTTCAATACGAAAATTATACGAAGCACCTTCATCGTCTTCATTTTGCTTATCAATAAAGCTAAAAAAGTTTAAAAGTGTCATACGATAATTCTTTTTTGTTGCATCTGAAAGTGCGCTTGTATGGATAGTCAAAAACTCCTTTAACATTTCTTCATCTACTTCCTTGAGACTTGCAAGCCCCAAATAAGTCAAATATTCATAGAGTTTTAAAAGCGGTTGAACATAGGTGTTAATACCAATCAAGCCAGCATTGCGGCATTGTTTGCAAATCTCTTGCAAATCCTTAATCTCTGCGATTCCGTGTCTTAATTTATTAAGAGCACCAATAATTTCTTTTTTGTCTCTGACTTGATGGTTAGATAAGCTATTGAGTTTGCTATAAACAAAACGTTCCATCCAGAATAATAAATTATTAGGAAAATCATCTTTAAAGTCAAGTGGATAACGCATATTTAATCCTTATTATTTTTGGATATATTGTACAATAAACCAAGCAATTTGATTTGAAGTCATTTGAATTTAAGTTAATTTTAGCATAGAAAATTTTAAATTTTGTATTAAAAGCCAACTTCCAAACTTAAATTAAAATCCGATAAAAACCGCCGAATAAATAGCAGGGAAAGTGATGTAAATGTGAGAGTTTAATAACCTGTGATTCTATTTTGCAAATCTTGCTCAAAGAATCTCAAGGAGGCAAAGCTTAAAGATTGCCCACCTGTTTGTCATTCTGCAC
This sequence comes from Helicobacter sp., assembly GCF_014799995.1. Classification (GTDB taxonomy): domain Bacteria; phylum Campylobacterota; class Campylobacteria; order Campylobacterales; family Helicobacteraceae; genus Helicobacter_D. The sequence goes on along the minus strand of NZ_JAAVGY010000031.1, from coordinate 11,770 downwards.
GAGAGTTAGGATTCTTTCTCCTCAAAGTCATTTTTGCCTCGTGCAATAAAAATAATTCGCGTGCCGCTAAAATCAAAATGTTCGCGTAAAGTATTCACCAAATAACGTTTATAGCTGAAATGCAAGCTTTTAGGACGATTCATAATCAGTGCAATTTGTGGGGGTTTGCTCTCAAATTGCGTTGCATAATAAACCTTGACAATTTTCCCGTGGTCGCTAGGAAGTGGGTGGCGTGCAGTGGCTTCCTTGATGATTGTATTGAGTTTTGCAGTCGGAATCCTAAAGGTAAAATTACGATAGACTTTCAAGATTTCTTCTTCTAACTTTTGGATATGACGTCCATTAAGGGCTGATATTGTAAGCATAGGAGCATATTCTAAAAATTTAAAGCGCAATTTAAAATCCTCTAAGATTCCCTTAAAATCCTTATGCGCAATATCCCATTTGTTTAAAACAACAATCACGCCCAGCTTGTATTCATCTACTAATCCCGTGATTTTCTCATCTAATTCTACAAAGGGAGTAGAGGCATCAAGCACCAAAATTGCAATATCTGTGCGCTCCAAGACTTCACGCGTGCGTTGCATTGCGAATTTCTCTAACCCCTCAATCTTGCCTCTCTTGCGGATTCCGGCTGTATCTACGAAATTGACTTTATGTCCCTTGATTTCCCCTACCTCATCTACCGGGTCTATGGTTGTTCCAGCGATATTAGAGACGACAGAACGTTCTGTTTTCAACAATGCGTTTAATAGCGAGCTTTTCCCGACATTCACGCGCCCAATGATTCCAATATTGATTTGTGCAGCTTGCGATTCTGTATCATTAGGAGATTCCTCTATAAACTCCTCCAAATCCTCTTGTGCCTCTTGGTTAAAAAGTTGTTCCAATGCGTCATTTTTAAGAGTGGATAAAATCGCATTTTCAAGCTCTAGGATTCCACGATTATGCGAGACGGAAACATAAAAGATTTGCTTTGTGCCAAACTCCATAAACTCCCACGCATTTTGCTTTTCTTTTTCATTATCAATTTTATTAACTACCAAAAAGATATTTGGATTTTTGCGCTCCAAAGAATAAAAAATTTCTTTGTCTATGGCTTGGGGTGGGGTTTTGCCATCTACCATATAGAGAATTAAATCCGCAGTTTCACTCGCTTTGATAGAATGTTTAGAGACATTTTGAAATAACGAATCCTTGTCCTCTAATCCACCGGTATCCAAAAGCAAAAAGGGCAAATCTTGCAAGGAAATGAGTGCTTTTTTGACATCACGTGTCGTGCCTGCAACTTCTGAAGTAATTGCGATTCTTTGTTTGCAAAATCGGTTAAACAATGAGCTTTTACCCGCATTAGGTCTCCCTATAATCGCAATGCTGCCATAAAATTTATCCATTTTCTCGCCTTTAATTTAAAGTTTGATTTTACTTTAAGCGTGCGTCTTTGTCAAATCTTTAGCTTAATTTTAAGCATAAGATTCTATGATTCTGCCAAAAATTTTATGGAATTGGCGATGGAATCCAACAAACAAGCTATTATTGCTATGTTGATTGCGGCATTACTCTTTACGGGAATGGGAATGTTTGTAAAAATGCTCACACCGAATTTACCAGCCATAGAAGTAGCCTTTGCCCGAAATTTCTTTGGCTTAATTTGGATTCTAGGTGCATTAATGATAAATCCGCCCAAAACACCGCAGGGGGGCAAGCCTTTCATACTCTTTTTTCGGGGATTTGCCGGTGGAAGTGCAATGATGGCATATTTTTATAATATGTCGGTAATGCCTTTAGGCACAGCCTATGCGTTCTCTTATACTTCCCCGATTTTTTTAGCTCTTTTGAGTGTGGTTTTTATCCACGAACGCGTATCGTTGAGAATCTGGATAGCAATCTTTATGGGATTTGGCGGAATCTTGTTGATTTCTAATCCTCAAAGCATAGATTTAAGCTTCTTTGGATTCTTAATTGGGATTTATAGCGGGATTGGAGCGGCACTCGCATATCTGTCAGTGGCGGAGCTTGCTAAAAATTATGACCCTCGCATTATCATCGGTTCTTTAATGCTTAGTGGTTCTATCTTGCCTCTTTTAATGCAATGCGTCTCTTATGAAAGATATCCCATTGCCTTGTTTGAGCCTTTTATTATGCCAAATTTAAAAGAGTGGGGCTTGATTTTGGTAATGGGGATTGTCTCTATGTATGCACAAATCTATTTGACAAAGGCTTATGGTTTGGGGAATCCACCCCTTATTGGAGCGATTTCTTATGTTACGATTTTTATGGCGACTTTAGCGGGGATTATCTTAGGCGACCAAGTGCCGCACGGTTTGGTGATTGTGGGTATGATTCTGATTGCTTGCGGTGGAATCTTGGCTGCATTTTCAAGAAAACATATCAGAACCAAAAAACAATAATATTTTTATTTTTGCTTATTTTTAAGATTAAATCACTCCCCATAAAGTAAAAATCAATGAAAAAGCGTTATAATTAAAGCTTTATAAAAGAATGATAATTAATAAGGAATATCCGTGCCAAAAGATGCACAATACGAAAATGCAACTGAAATTTTAGAAAAAGTCCAAGAACCCATACGTTACAGAGTGATTCTGCTCAATGATGATTACACAACACAAGAATTTGTAATGGAAATTTTGCAAATCGTTTTCCATAAAAATTTTGAAGAGTCGCTTAATCTAATGCTCAAGATTCATCATAGCGGTAGGGGAGTGTGCGGAATCTATCCTTATGACATTGCTGAAATCAAAGCAGTGCAGGTGCGCAAAATGGCGAAAGAGAAGCAATATCCTTTGCGCGCAATTTTAGAAAGAATATAAGAGAAAGTTATGTTTGAAATCAGTAAAGAATTAAATAGTGTATTACAAAGCGCACAAAAAGAAGCTAAGATTAGAGGGCACGAATATCTCACATTAGAACATATTTTTCAAGCATTGCTAGAAAATGAAAAAATCATCAAAGCCTTACAAGAATGCGGCGGAAATATTGATATTATGAAGCAACAAATCAAACGTTATTTAGAGCATTTTTTAGTTGCTTTTCCAGAATATAAAAACAACAACGAAATGCCACAAGAGACGCTTGCAGTTACGCGCGTCATTGAAATGATGATAAGCCACGTGCGAGGCTCACAACGCAAACAGGCGCAAGTTGGCGATTTGCTTGCGGCAATTTTAGAAGAAGAAAAGGCGTTTTGCACCCAGATTCTAAAAACGCAAGGAATCACGCGTTTGAATATTTTAGAATACATCACAGAAAATCAAGAGGATTTTAACGCAGACACGCAAAAAAATGGGGATAAAGGCGCATTTGATTCTAACGAAAAACAAGAGGAAAGGTTAGAATCTGCATTAGAAAAGTATTGTACAAATCTTACCAAAGAAGCAAAAGAGGGTAAGATTGACCCTGTGGTTGGGAGAGAAGTAGAGATTAGACGTTGCTTTGAAATCTTGCTCCGCAAGAAAAAAAACAATCCTTTGCTTGTAGGAGAACCCGGAGTAGGTAAAACAGCAGTAGCCGAAGGATTGGCTCTAAGAATCGCACAAGAAAAAAGCCCCCTAAACGATACAGAAATCTATATGCTCAATATGGGAGCACTCGTTGCAGGCACGAAATATCGGGGGGATTTTGAAAAACGCATTAAGCTTTTAAGTGATGAAGTGCTAGAGCGTGGGAATATCGTGCTTTTTATTGATGAGATTCATATGCTTATCGGTGCGGGAGCAACCAATAGTGGCAGTATGGACGCAGGAAATTTGCTTAAGCCTCTGTTAGGCAGTGGAAAGTTGCGCTGCATTGGAGCAAGCACTTATGCAGAATATCGTTCTTTCTTGGATAAGGATAAAGCACTTTCCCGCCGCTTTGCCAAAGTAGAAGTTAAAGAGCCAAGCCAAGAGGAGAGCATTTTGATTCTGCAAGGAGTTAGAAAGCACTATGAAAATCACCATAATGTGCGTTATACAGATGAGGGAATCGCACTAATGGTAGAATTGTCGGTGCGTTACTTGCACGAACGATTCTTGCCTGATAAAGCCATTGACATTATGGACGAAGTCGGTGCGAGCTATAAACTTGATGGCAAAAGTGGCAAAATAAGCTTACAAAGCATTAAGCAAATGGTAGCTAAAATGGCTAGAATCCCTGAAATTGAGGCGACCAAAGACGATAAAAGCTTGCTTAAGAATTTAGAAAGACACTTAAAAAGCAGAATCTTTGGGCAAGATGAGGCAATTAGCGAAGTTGTCAGCGCATTAAAACGCAATAAAGCAGGCTTGAGCATTCCTAATAAACCTATTGGCTCTTTTCTTTTTAGCGGTCCTAGCGGCGTGGGCAAAACCGAGCTTGCCAAAGAGATTGCAAAGGCATTGGAAATTAACTTCGAACGTCTTGATATGAGCGAATATATGGAGAAATTTTCTACTTCACAGCTTATTGGCGCAGCAGCAGGCTATGTGGGCTATGAAAAGGGCGGAATCTTAACGGAAATGATTAAGAAAAATCCGCATACCTTGTTGTTATTAGACGAAGTGGAAAAGGCGCACCCTGAAGTCTTGAATTTGTTTTTGCAGGTAATGGATTATGGAAAACTCACAGACAATAATGGACAGAGTATAGACTTTTCTTCGGTGATTTTGATTTTGACTTCTAATGTTGGCTCTAAAGAATCTCCCGTGCTTGGATTCAAGCAAGATTCTAGTGCGCGTTTTGCTAGTGCAATCAAAGAAAGTTTTTCCCCAGAATTTAGGAATCGCCTAGATGCAATTATTTCCTTTAATGCGTTAAGCCCAAAAGAAATTTTAAAAATCGTAGATAAAAATATCGCGGATTTAAACCAGCAGATTCATTCCAAAGGGATAGAAATCGTCTTGGCAAAAAGTGCGAAAGAGTATTTGGCAAAAGTTGGATTCAATGCCGAACTCGGAGCGCGCCCATTGGCAGTTGTGATTCAAAAAGAAATTAAAAATCCAATGAGTGATTTAATGCTCTTTGGGGATTTAAGTCAAGGCGGAATCATTACTTTTGAATACAAAAATCAACAACTCCTCTATCACACTAAAGCACGCGATACAAAATCAAAGGATTCTAAAAACATTGCGCGCAAACCAAACAAACAATCAAACAAAGGCAAGCAATGATAGAATTTGCTTGGAATTTGGAATCACAAATTGCGGCAATTTATCGTAAAAGTGGCTATTTGCACGGCATTGATACAATAGAATCTCAAAGTTTAGAATCTTTTTTTGGCTTAGACAAAGAAATCAAACTTTTATGCGCCAATACGGAATCCTTTTTGTATCAAGGCTTAGGCGTGAATGTTTTATTATGGGGTGCTAGAGGGTGTGGAAAAAGCTCATTGATTAAAGCCTTGTTGCTCAAATACGCCAAAGAGGGCTTAAGAATCTTGCAGGTAGAAAAAGAAAATTTAGAGATTCTACCCGAGATTTTAGATATTTTACGCAACAAACACTATAAATTCATCATCTTTTGCGATGATTTAAGCTTTGAAAACAATGAAAAAACCTATAAAGGCTTGAAAAGTGTGTTAGAGGGTGGATTGGAAACATTGCCCAAAAATACAAAAATCTATGCCACCTCTAATAGACGACATTTGTTACCAGAATTTCACGATGAAAATGAGATTTTTGGCTATGAGGGAAATGAAGACAAAATCGCATTAAGCGACCGCTTTCCATTGTGTATTGGATTTTACGCTCAAGGAAGCACAGAATATTTGGAAGTTTTAGAAAGTTATTTCAAAGAAATAAAAGAAACACAAGAATGGGAAAAGATTCGTAAAATCGCCCTACAATATGCTACCCAAAAGGGAACGCGCAATCCACGCACTGCCGCACAATTTTATATGCTTTACCAAAGTGGTTTGTTAGACTATTTATAAGGAGAAAAAATGATAAAAAAATGCTTATTTCCCGCCGCAGGTTATGGCACGCGATTCTTGCCTGCAACCAAAACAACGCCTAAAGAAATGTTACCCATTATCAATAAGCCTTTAATCCAATATGGTGTAGAAGAAGCAATGGCGGCTGGAATCTTTAATATGGCAATCGTTACAGGACGAGGAAAAAGGTCATTGGAGGATTTTTTTGATATTAGTTATGAATTAGAACATCAACTTAGGGGAACGAGTAAAGAAAATCTTTTAAAAGACATTCGTCATATTTTAGAATCTTGCACTTTTTCTTATACGCGTCAAATGGAAATGAAAGGCTTAGGGCACGCAATATTGACCGGAGAAAGTCTGATTGGGAACGAACCCTTTGCAGTGATTTTGAGTGATGACTTGTGCGATAATGAGGGGGAGGGCGTGTTAAGCCAAATGTGCAAGATTTATGCAAAATATCGTTGCTCCATTGTTGCTGTAGAGGAAGTGGAATTAGAGGAAGTAAGCAAATATGGTGTGATTGCGGGGAGAAAAATAGATGAAGATGTGTTTGTCGTAGATGATATGATTGAAAAACCAAGCAAAGAGGAAGCACCAAGTAATTTAGCTATCATTGGACGTTATATTCTCACTCCAGATATTTTTGAAATTTTGCATCACACTAAACCGGGCAAAAATGGTGAGATTCAAATTACTGATGCACTTTTGGAGCAATGCAAAAGGGGAATGGTGCTCGGATATAAATTTAAGGGTGCGCGCTATGATTGTGGTAGTGTCGATGGCTTTGTGAAAGCAACGAATATTTTTTATGATAAATTGAAAAATGGTTAATAGCTATGTATAGTTTTAATTTTCATCTTTTTATTTTTTTGTTTTTATGTATCTTGATGATGCCGTTTTTCTTGCTTGCAGGTGGATTTGTTATCTATGAAAGAATCCAATCCTACCTTGCGATATTAAGAGGGCGAGAGAGAAAGTTCCAAAACATTAATTATCTCATCTCAATCTTTAAAGATGAAAATTCCGAACACGAATTACTAGAAGAGGCATTAGCAGCCTTTAATCAGCATTTTTTACATTTTGGAGACATTGGCAAGGAGAGCAAAGAATATCAAGGGCGCATTGACTTTATCAGTGCGCTTTCTTGGTGTCCCAATATGGATATTGACCGCGTAGTCAATTATAGAGAAGAGATTGTCAAAGCAAATCCAAATTATAAAAAAGAAATAGAAACAGTGATTGGTTCGGCATTAAAGAATCGTGATGAGAAAAAAGCCAAAAAGAAATAGCAACTTCAATTTAACAACAAAAAGGAAAGTGAAATGGATTTTTTAGCATTAAAAGGAGGGACGCGTTTGCAAGGAGCAATCAATATTGCAGGGGCGAAAAATTCTGCTTTGCCTCTGATTGCATTGACCCTTCTTGCCGCCAACAAAGTAACACTTGAAAATCTCCCTAATGTCGTAGATATTAAGACATTTTTCAGTCTCCTTACAATGCTTGGTTGTGAGGTGAGCGAACAAGATAATCATACAACAAGCGTAGAAATCTCTAAACTCAATAGCACAAAGGCGACTTATGATATTGTGCGTAAAATGCGCGCATCTATTTTGGTTCTAGGACCTCTTTTGGGACGCTTTGGGCATTGCGAAGTCAGTCTCCCCGGAGGCTGTGCCATTGGGGCGCGTCCTGTGGATTTGCATATTAAAGCATTAGAAAAAATGGGAGCAAAGATTCGGATAGAGGGAGGTTATATCATCGCAACTGCCAAAGAGGGACTAAAAGGTGCGACAATAAACTTTGACAAAATCACCGTTACAGGCACAGAAAATATTTTAATGGCAGCCGCAATGGCAAAAGGCAAGACGACTATTATCCACGCAGCTAAAGAGCCTGAAGTCGTGCAACTTTGCGAAGTATTAAAAGCAAGTGGTGTAGAAATTAATGGAATCGGAAGTGATGAGATTGAAATCTATGGAACGAATATGGAAGCTTTAAGATTACCCGATAGAATCGTGGTGATTCCAGACCGCATTGAAGCAGGGACTTATTTGTGTGCGGGGGCGATTACAAATTCTCAAATCACTTTGCACAGAATCAATCCAAATCATCTAGGCGCAGTGATTTCTAAGCTTGAGGAAATTGGCTTTAAGCTTACCTATAATCACGATTCCATTACAATTTATCCCGCAGAAAAACGCAATGCCTTTGAACTCTCTACGACAGAATATCCGGGATTCCCCACAGATATGCAGGCGCAATTTATGGCACTTGCAACGCAATGTGAGGGGAGTAGCATTATTGAGGAAAGGCTATTTGAAAATCGGTTTATGCATGTAAGCGAATTGCAACGTATGGGAGCAAATATTAGTTTGCGTGGCAATACCGCAACAATTTATGGAGTCAGTGAGCTCATTGGTGCAGATGTGATGGCAACGGATTTGCGTGCTTCTAGCGCATTGGTGATTGCAGGTTTAGTTGCAGAGGGACAAACAGATATTCACAGAATCTATCATTTAGATAGGGGTTATGAGGACTTAGAAGCAAAGCTTACAAAATTAGGTGCGCAGATTTCTCGCTTGCAGGAATAGGCTTGCTAATGGATATTCCACATATTCCTGTTTTGCTAAGACAAGTTGTAGAATCCTTTGATACACCTTTAATGCAAAAGGGTGGGGTGCTTATTGATTGTACTTTGGGCTTTGGTGGGCATAGTGAGGCATTATTAAACGCGTATCCCAATCTTAAAATCATAGGAATTGACCAAGACAAAAATGCAATTGCTTTTGCAAGCAAGAGATTAGAAGGCTTTGGGGAGAGATTCTCTTATAAATTTGGCAGATATAGCGAAGTGCTAGCGCAACTCTTTAAGGAAGTGGATTTGTATCGGGGTATTGTTGGAATCCTAGCAGATATTGGCGTTTCTTCTTTGCAGTTTGATGACAAAGAGCGCGGATTCTGCTTTGATTCAGAACAACTTGATATGCGAATGAATCAAGAGCAGATTTTAAATGCCAAAGAAATCGTAAATCACTACACTTTAAGTCAGCTAGAACAAATCTTTAGGGATTTTGGAGAGATTAGAGAGTATAAAAAACTCGCGCGTTTGATTGTGGAATCACGAAAAATAGAAAAATTCACAAGTGCTAAGGTACTAAGTCATTTGATTGCTAAGCACTTTTGCCACCCCAAGATTCACCCGGCAACGCAAGCATTTCAAGCCTTGCGAATCGCAGTCAATGATGAATTGGGTGAATTGACACGATTGCTTCAAATCATCAAAAATCAACCCCTGCAAAAAGGCGCAAGGCTTTCTATTATTTCTTTTCATTCCCTAGAGGATAGGCTTGTGAAGCTTGCGTTTAAAGAATGGGAGAAAAAATGTATTTGCGATAGGGGGATAATGCGGTGTGTTTGTGGAAACAACCACCAAAAAGGGCGGAATCTCTACAAGAAACCCTTGTGCGCAGAGGAAAGAGAAATACAAGCAAATCCACGTTCGCGAAGCGCAAAGCTTCGTAGCTTTGAATTTCAGAGGGATTAAATGGAATCTTACGAAAATTTGCGCTTAGAGCAGAAAGACAAAATGCGAAAACGGAGTTTTTGGGAAAGATTCTTTAGAAAAGAGAGTAAAATCTCTGAAGAAAATTTAGATTTTTTAGAAGAGCGATATGCAAAAACCAATGATATATTGGAATCTCCAAACGATTTTATTTTGCCACAAGAACCAAAAGGAAATCTTGTCTTATTAGATGATTTATTGCTTGAGGTCAAAAATGAAAATTCCTCTAATGAGGCAGAATCACAAACTACAAGCCTAAATATAGAGGAAAAAGAAGCTGTGTTAGAGGTAGATTTGACTACCAAAGAGATTCCATTTAAATTCGTGTGTCTTGTGTTTGTTGTTATGTTTGCTGCACTTTTGCTTTTTGTACCAAAAGTTTATATTCGCAACAATATTTATTATACAAGTCGCAGCCTCATTCAACTTCAGGCGCAACTAGATTCTTTGAATGAGGAAAATAAACATATCAAAAAACAACTAGAGGACATTAAGTTTAAGAATCTCACACACGAGCTAGATTTCTAACTTGGTTTGATTGTGGCAAGAGGGGTAGGGTAGAATCCCTATTAAGCTTCAAATCTAAAAGAGGCACTCTCTTGATGAATAGAGCCATAAAACCATATTCCAGATTCCGAGTTATTGAGCCTTTTCCCTATCCATTGCGCGCTATATTCTGCGTATGAAGCAGTAATAGTCAGTGTATTTGGAGTTTTAAGCCAATCTTGTAGGGCAGGGGTGTTTTGATTTTCTTTAGGAATCCCCACGAACATTTCAAGATTAGAATTTAACATATTTTGGAGATTACTCAAAAGAGATTCATAATTATCTTTGGGAGTTTTTAGCTCTTGCAGGGCTTTAGATAGAGAATCTCCCGTGCTTTCAAAAAGATAAAGATTGCGATTAAGCCCCTTTTGCAAATCCTCTCCAAACTCATTAAAATCACCATCAAAATCTACATTGAAAGTTTGTCCCTCTAACAAACTTTTGAGGGCAGAGGTGAGGGATTCTTGTCCATTGGTGATTTGGTTTTCAAAGTTTTTACCTAAAGCAAGTTGGTTTTGAGTTTTTATTTTATTGCCGCCTCTATCAGTAAATTCTGCGTTGAAAGTCGCAACAAAGCTAGAAGAATACGCGAGGCTTTGAGAATATTCTCCGCTTTGGTGATTGTAGTGAAACGTGTAGGAAATGCTTTGTGTAAATTCAATGCTTGTGGTATTAAAGATTGAACCTACATAAATACCACCTTTAGAGCCACCGGGTGCATTTGCACTTGAAGCAGGCAACTTAGAATTTTGCACCATACTTTCTATCATAGAATTAGCATATTCATCATACCCATTTTCTATTGCATCAACCAACACTCTTAACATTACATTTGCCAAGCTATTATGCGCCTTGTCTATTGGGCTGATATTCAAGAGGCTTTGCTTGACTTCATTATTCATTGCTACCTTAGTGTCCTGTGTGTCGGCTTTAGCATTATCCCCTGTTTTATTGCCGCTATCATTAGGTTCTTTACTGATTCTTGGCTTGAGATTCTCCAATGTATTAAAGGTGGAATGTTGATTAAAAAGATTCAATGAAATTGCCATTTGATTCCTTATATGAGAATTTTTAAGCGTTAAGCATAAACGAGCTTTTATAACTAGAACTTGAATAGCTTAGAATCTCTAAACTCTCAATATCCATTTTTTGCGCTTTCCATTGCTGTTCGTTTGACATATCTGCGTTTTGTATGCCTACTTTAGCGGTGGTAATATTTAAGTTATACTCCCTAGAACTGAAACTTGCAATGTTGTTTAACATATTTTTAGAATCTTTGTTGTTTGTATCATTTTGATTTTGTGCGATTCCTAAGAATATCTCCAATGAGGAACTTAAGACATTATGCAATGTTTCAAAAAGAGAGACTAGCTCTTTATCCTCTCTACCATATATCTTGCCGAAGTCGTTTTTCTGGCTTAAGACTTCATTAAAGGCATTTGCTATGGCATTATTCTTGCTATCAATGATGAGTAACATATTATCCAATCCACTGTTTTTGAAGCTCTCTTCGTCTAGCTCTCCATCATAGTCTAATGTAAATTTCTGTCCTTCTAAAAATTCTTTAAGCGTGTCATTTACACTCTCTACACCACCGGTGATTTGGCTCTCAAGGCTTTTGCCCATAACAAGTTGTGTTCTGGAGACAAAGGTATTACCATTTTTATCCGTGATTTCTGAATCAAAATTTGCTACCAAAGAAGAGGAATAAGAAAGACTTTGCGAATACTGTCCACTTGTGCTATCATAGC
>NZ_JAAVGY010000030.1 GCF_014799995.1 Helicobacter sp. | reverse complement strand
TTTGTCAATCACTGCAAAAATGCTTGGCACTTGAGGCATTTTATCTTTGGAATATTTAAAGTAGGTAAATTTTTTATCACTAAAGATTTCCTCTGCTAGTAGCCATTCATTTTTCTTTAGAGCTTTTTGTCTAAAGTTTCTTTGAATGTCCTCTTTTCTAACTTTAACCTTAGCAATTCCCTCCTCTAATATGAGATAATCCCTCTCTAGCTCCGCTTGTTTTTCTGCCTTTTGCGCTTTTGCGACTTCATCTTGGATATACACGATTAAATCGGGATTACTTCTGTTTCTGTAATCAGTGGAAAAGAGATAGAAATTGTGGATTCTTTTGTCTTTTGTAAAAATCGTTAAACTCGTATCAACACCGATTAAGAGAGGTTTAATGGCAATGGCATTGGCAATATTTGGAATTTCATCAATCTTAAAGCCTGTGCTATCTCCTAAAATATAACTTTCAATTTCATTTTCAAAAATTAATGTTGTTGCCATTGCAAAGCGGGTGCGGATTTTTTGTGTTTTGTTGTTTTCAAATTCAATTTCTCTTGTGTTTTCAAATCCACTATATTTTTTCTTGAAAAAGCTTTGTTGTAAGGCATTAAGATTCTGCGCTCGTAAAGAGGCTTTTAATAAGTTTAGTTGTTCCTCGCTTAATTCTTGGTAGTTTTGTGCGGTTTGGTAATTATCATTATAATATTGCGATTCTGTCTGTCTAATTCTTAGATGAGAATCCGCATAGTTTTTGGTGGTTTGGTCTTTTGTTGCCAAAACACTTTCGCCTGCGTTTGCGCTATTAATCGTGGATTCTACATTGTTTAAGATAGATTCCTCCGCATTGAGCACGCAAGAAATTAAGCTTAAGGCTAAAAGTTTCTTTTTCATTATTGTTCCTTTGCTAAGTTGGATTTTAAATCAATGGCTGTGAGGGCATAATTTTTCACAATAAATCCTGTGGGATTCTTAATCGTTGTGTTGTAAGTATCTACCTTTGGTGCAAAATCAAATTCCAAAGAAGCACGATAATTAAAAAATTGCGTTTCTGTTCGTGTTTTATTGGTTTGCTCTATGGCAAAGTCAATGGTTGCTACATTTTTTGATAAAAGCGTAACATTTAAGATTCTAATGTTGCGGTAAAGATTCTTTGTTGTGTAAATGGAATTTTTTTGTGTTACAAGACTTTGAAAGGCTTTCCAAACATTTAAATCACTTTGGATTCTTGTAATTTCATATCTTTCCTCATCGTTTATGCGATTAATAGTCTCGCGATTTAGCACATAACCGCTAAGGATATTTTTCATCAAAGATTCATCGCTCCTAATGGGATAATTTGCCTCTGTAACTTTGACAAAATTACTTTCTCCATTAGAAAAAAATACCAAATAGGGTTTGGTTTCTTTGAGTGGCATTAAAAACACTAATGCTAAGGCTAAAAGAGTAGAAATCAAGGCTAAAATAAGGATTATATAAAGCATATAGGCTTTTAGGTTTCTCTCTAGCAAAAAGAGATAATTTGGGTCTGTTTTTTTCTCTTTAAAAAGCATTTTTAACTCTCCATTTTTACTATTTCATAACAAGCACAAGGGCTAGTGGTTTCTATATTTTTAGAGCCACAAGCACTAAAGCTTAAGGCTAAAATTCCACAGACTAAAAAAATGATGATTTTTTTCATTGTTATTCCTCCTCTTGGATTTGAGATTCTAAATCTAGTTGTTGCGTAACTTCCTCTTTCTCTTTGTGTTCTTTTAAGGCTTCCTCTCTTGCCTTTTGGGCAAGCTCAAGCTCTTGTTGTCTTTCATATTGCAATCTTAAATCCTCTTGCATTTTTTCTAGTGTTTGTGTGTTTGGTTCTTCCTTGTCTGCTTCTTCGCTAGTTAGATAATATTTGCGCCATTCATTAGGGTGTTCTTTTTTAAGTTTTTTAATCAAATTCACATTATTAGAGCTGCTAGAGAATACTTTTAAATGATTATTTAGCTTGGATAAATCCACATTTAAAATTGCACTTTCATTTCGCAAAGGCATTTTTAAAAGCACTTGCCTAGCATTTTGTGGAGTGGTTTTTAAGAAATGTGCCTCGTGGTCTTGCAATCCTATTTTCTCTTGCATTTCCTCTATGGCGGATTCTGAATTTGTAGGGAATACAATGTAATTTGCGATATTATCCAAGAAAGCATTACCATTACTTAGATTATTAAATAAAGATAAACTTTGGAATCCAAAACACATTACTCCTCCGATTTTTCGCACTTCCAAAATCGCTTCTAGGATTTTTTCACTCATTACAGGGTCGTTTAAATAATCCTTTAGCTCATCAATGAAGCAAAAGAATCCTTTTTTCTCTATATTGTTTTTGGCTTGGTTTTTGAGTTTATGAAAGAGATAAATCGCGCTTAAAGAGGCTAGTTTTTTATTGTTTAAAATCCCGTCCATATTTAAAATAGAAAGCCGTCTATTAAAATTTAAAGCATCTTCTTGATTATCAAAAATGCTTTTTAAATAGGGCTGAAATTGCGCTTGAATCTCTTTAGGTGGAATGGATTTTACAAAATCACTTAGCGTAATGATTTGTCCCTCTTGCTTATTATCAAAAAATCTTTGCAAAGTAGTTTGCACTACATTTACTGCAACATAATCCTTATCAGGGATTTGCGCCATAGCACACAGCCAAGAAATTAGAAATTCCTTATTATCTTGCGTGTAGGGCAAAGAGAATGGATTAAATTTAAATTCCTCCGCTGAATCGTGATATTCTCCTGCTGTGTATTGCGTAAAAGCATACATTCCTCGCAATTTATCCATTGAAAAAATATCAATGTTGTATTTAAAGAGATTACACATTAAAAACTGCGCTAGTGTCGTCTTTCCTGCGCCTGTTCCTCCAATAATCATAGTGTGTCCGCTAGGCTTATCCCCGCTAGGTGTCCAATGAAAATTAAACAAATAGGGTGTGCCATTTAAATGTTTAAAATGCGTAACTGCACTATTACCCCAATCGTTTTTATTAAATCCGCTCACTTCATTTTCAAAGGTTGCAATCGTAGCAACATTAGAGATTTTTAAAGGCTTCAACCTTGCATTAAGATTGCTTCGGCTTGGAAAAAAGCTAAAAAAGAGTGCCTTTTGATTAAGGGTTTCTCGGACAATGCTTAATCCTTGAGATTCCAATAATCCTTTAAAAAGATTGCTTTTGCTTTCTAAATTCTCTAAGGAAGTATCATTTAATAGCATAGAGTAAGAAACTTGCATAAGATTTTCTCTATCGGCTTCTACAAGTTCTAAAAGTTCGTCCAATTCCTCTCTTGCAATTTGAGGCAAAAAGGCTCTTGTATCTTTTATCTTTTTCTTGGCTTTTTCTTTGGAAAATGGAATAATAGAAATAAAAGCCATAAATTCGTTTTCATCTTTTAATGTGTTGCTTGTAATTAAGCTTTTAATAGCTTCTGTCTCATAGGCTTTAATGCTTAAGAATCTTGCATATAAAGGAATTCCATTATTTCTATAATAAATAAAATAATCCTTTTTGAACTCTATGTCGCTTGTGAGATAGCAATCACTTAAAAGCTCGTGCGTATAACTTAGATTTGTTGGATTGCCATTGCAATAAGAGGCATAGAAGTTTAAAATTTCATCATTTTGCATAACTCTCGGTTCAAAAGTAGCAAGTTTGCTTTTACATTCTAAAATTACCTCGTTTAAAAGATTGATTTTAGTAGCAAAGTTTGTGTCTTGATTGCTATCCTCTGTGGTTGCTTTTTGTTTAAAGGATTCTAAAGCCCCTGTAATTTTTTTCTCTAAAGTAGAAAACATTAGAAAATATTTGATTTTGTAAATGTTTGGATTGAAATTCCATTTTTCAGTAATTTCATTCACGAAAATATTGGAACTTTTTAAAGGTTCTTGTGTGTTTTCCTCAAATTTTTCTTTTTTTATGATAATTTTTAATTCAATTTCACTACTTAATTTTTGCAAAAAGCCAATTCTGGAATCTAAAAAGCTTAATTCGTCCTCTAAACTTAGAGCAGAATAACTTGCACCTTTTAATTCAATACCAATGCTTAGATTATTATCTCTTGTTAGGAGAAAAATATCTTGATATTTACACGCAAGATTATTTTCTTTTGCAAGAGTAAAAACTTCAGGCTCTTTTAATGTTAAAATTTCATCTGCAACTTTATTGATTTGATTTAGATTCAAATTTTTAAAAATATTTTGATTATTTTCAATAGATTTTTCTTGTTTTTTTGATTTTAAGTTTCTTAGCACTTCAATAATTCCAGCCATTAAAAAACCTTTAAGCATAATATTTTTTATGGGAAATTTTCAAATTCAATTCTAAAATTTGATAAATATCCTCATCAAAATATTCAAGTAAAAATAAAACTCCATACAATAAAGCAACAATGACAAGAGAATAGAGTAAAAAAATAAACCAACAAGCAAAACCAATAACAATTAAGATTAACCACGAAGTCGTAGTTAACCCTTTGATTTTAGTTTTTCTTGTTAAATCTTGAAAGCAGCTTGTCTTAATCATTACATTGCCGCCGCACTTAATCCATAAACAATACCGATGATGATTAACGCACCAATTAAACTTTTAGCGTGATTTTTAATTGCTTCAACATTAAAGAATGCCATTAAAAGCATAATGATTATCCAAAGCACACCCATAACGGTTGCAAAAGTATTAATCCCACTTGCTATTCCACTTCCTGCTTCTGTTACTTGGTCGTTAAAACCATCTACAAGATTACTCATAACATTGCCACCTTTTGCGCCAAACAAAAATGCAGGAGCCAACAAAAAAGCCAACCAAATTTTTTGAAAAAATCTTTTCATAAAAATCCTTTTGAAATAAATTTATGGAAGTGTAATGGGAAAGGGAAAGAATGTCCATTATAACTTTTTTCGGCTATAAAGTAAGAGAAAACTCTTTAAAATAGGCAGTTTTATAATTTTAAAAACTACAAAAAATTTGATATTTTTTCAGATTGTTTTTTTGATGAAACTTTGCAAAATCCTATGTTTCATCTTAAAAAATATGCCGAAAAAAGTTATAATGTAAAAATTTTTTAAAT
>NZ_JAAVGY010000029.1 GCF_014799995.1 Helicobacter sp. | reverse complement strand
CAAGATTATCTTCTAAGATAGGATGTAATAGAGATGTATCTGGAGTAGTTTGTATATCCTTTATTCTTGGAAGAGCTATTTTTCTTCTTGTTTTCTTTTTAGTGTTTGTATTGTTATTGCTCTCATTTTTATTCTTTTGATTGTTTTTTATTTGATTGTCTTGATTCTTGTCTTCTTTGTTTTGATTAGGCATTGAGAATCCTATGAGAGTTTAAGATATTGTTTAGTTCTGTGTCTTTAGCATAAAGTAGTTTTTCTTCTAAAGAGCAGTCAAAGGATTTGGGCAAAGGCTTTAGAGTTTCTTTAGATAAAAACTTTTCCCATAAAATAGCATTCTTACTTTCCTCTAAATCCCAAAAGTCCTCTTTGTTGTGATAGACATAATCTTGATAATTGATAAAACTTACAAATTGCATTTTTATATCTTTTTGCCTAGAGAGCATACCTTGTATTTTTTCTTCCTTTATATTTTTTGGAATCTTGTTGTAATTGATGAGATAAGCATTAAATCTCTCTTTGATTAATTCTTGTTCATTAAGTTCTTCTAAAAGCTCCTTAGAATAATAATTCAAAAAATAATTCTTTGCATATTCCTCTATATGTTCTTTAAAACTTCTTTTATAGATTAAATCATTTAAGTTGATAGGATAAGACTTCAAAGGATTGTTTTTAGAATCTAAAGTATAATCATATCCTACAAAGAAGTAAGAAAAATCCATAAAAGCATAATCCGCACTGATACCTTTACAGATTTTTAAAAACATATTTTCAAGCTCTAAGATGATTTTATCTTCTTTGCTTAAATCTAACTCTTTTTGTATTGTTTTTTCGCTTTTTGGGGTAAAGCTGTGTGTGATTCTATGATTGTAATTGTTAATTAAATATTCTAGGCTTTCATCGCTAAAGTTAAAAGTTAAATGCAATGAGGAGTTAAAATAAACATCATACCGATTAAAATAAGGTGCTAGATTGTCTTTTGCTATAAAAGTATCTATCTCACTTTGAGAAAAGTTTTTCCCTTGTTCATTCCAAAAAGGAAAATTTGGAGAAAGATTCTTTAGTGTTCCTATTTGCTTCAAATCTTTGTTGTCGTATCGGTAGAGAGTATATTTGCTTTTGTCTCTACAAAGTCTATTATAAACTTGTGCATAATTTTTAGGTAATAAATCTAGCCATTCATCACTAGCATTAATATTTATACCCTCTAATCTATCAACACTAAAATAAGCTTTAAGCTCTTGCATAGAATCTAAAGTGTTTTTTAAATGCTCATTGTAAAACTTCCCTTGATTTGCCATTTGAAATTCTAACCATTCTTTGGCATTTAGACGACTGCCTTTTAAACTCCAAGCATTAAGATATTTTTCATCACTAAAAGATTGTATAGAAAAAAAATAAAAATGGAGCTGGTTGGCACTTAGTGTTTTTGTCATTCAAATCCCTTTAATTTATCCATAAGCGCGTATTCAAAGTCGTTTTGCGATTCTCTCCAGCTTTCATAGTCCTCATCATCTGATTCTGCTTCGTCATAATCCTCACCATAAAACTCAAGCAGTTCGCAAGAATCATAATCCCTATCGTCGCTCTCTACATACAAACTTTCGTAAATCTCATCGGCGTTTTCCTCTAAGTCTTTTAACCAAGCTTCTTTGCATTCTCCTTGCAATTCTTGTGCATCATATTGTAAAAGATAATTTAGGTTGTCGTTAAAAATGATATTCGTTTTATCAAGACTTTCATCATTTTTCCATTTATAATATTGCGCTCTAAAGATTGCAAATATTTCTTTTTTTAGTTTCTCTTTATCCTCCATACAAATATAAAAATCTTTTTGAAATTCCTCAAAACTTTTAGCAAAATAGCTTTCTTTTAAATTCATCATTATTATTCTCCACATTGCTGTATATTTTGGTCTTTATTAAGCTCTTCTTCTATTTGGGTGGCATCATTTAAATCTAATCTTTTAATTATTATCTTATTAGGTGCTGCTCCTTTAATGTGATGTAGATAGATTTCTTTAAAGATTGTTTTTATGCTTCTGTGGGCGTGTTTATGATATATAAAACCTTTCCTAGAACCCGTATGGTCTTTATTTCCTGAATTAAATTCTGCTAAACCTGTTATATTATCCATTAATTGAGTATAATGATTACATAAAAATAAATAATCTAGCTCATATTCTCTTGCAAGTTTTAATTCAAAGCTGATTTGCTCTGTTAGGCTTTGAGTTTGGACATTTTTAACCTCCACTAAGGCAGGATAACCATTAAGAGTTACTAAAAAGTCTGGAATCGTATGGTTAAATCCATTGGTATTGAAGTTTGCATCTAGTTTTCTTTGATTGGATAAATGTCTCGTGGATTTCTTTTCAAAGAGTAGGGAAGCTACACAATATTCTCCCGTATCACCGATGGTTTTCCCCAAGATTTTTTGGGAATTTTTCTTTAAATTTTTAAGCTTTTTTTCCCACTTATTTTTCATTAATTCTTTAGTTCCTTCAGAAATATTATAACTATCAATTTCTTTTAGGATATATTTCGCACTTTTCTCTATTTTTTCCGCTTGTTCTTCTTTGTCGTGTTTGGCAGATTCTTCGCCATTTAGCATTGCTTTAAACTCTTTGGGACTTTGGAGCGTTAGGCTTGGATTTTTTACATTGGCAATTCTTCTTTGAAAGGTAAGTGCTTTTTCTTTGGTATTATGAAAATCAGTAACAACAAAGCCTTTATCCTCTAAAGGCACAGGATCAAACTCAAATTTATCCATAGTTTCATTCTTTGGAATTAATCTAGGGATGAAACACCATTTATGATTCTCTTTACCTTCCCTAGACTTCTTAAAAAAATCTTGCAAGAAACTTGCTTCAACCTTTGCAACACCATTTTTAACTTCAAATTTTTCAATATAATTTTTTATATTGTCTTGATTGGTATAGACATCATAGAATACATCATAGTCTTCATACTTATTCCTTGTTAGCTTATTCTTAGGTGTAGCCTCATCACCTAAGGCGTCAAACTCACTATCAATATTATCCGCATTAAGTCCAAGCTTACTGATTCTCTCTTCTTTTTCTTCATTTTTTTCTTTTATATAATTCTGAGACTGAGTTTTATCAATATCAATTTTTTTAATGCGTTGATTGTTGCTATCAACAAGGAAAATTTTTTTCTTGCTACCTTTCTTTTTTATTGCTGTATCTTCTTTGCCCTGCTTTGTTTCCAAATGCCTCTCTTTAGGTAAATAAAAGGCAAGATAACAGCCTTTTAGTGTATCTGCACTTTCAAATTCTTTAATTTTAAAGAGCACATCATTAAATGTAAGAAGTTCTTCAGCCATTATTTAGCCTTTTTCTTTTTCTCCAAAAATTCATTGTAGATTCTGTATTGCTCGGATAGTTCTAGGCTTGTATCAATGTTATATTCTTTGACTAATTGCTTCCAAGTCTTCGCACCTGCTTCTTTTAGAAGCTTTTTGTTTTTACCGCCATAGGCTACATCTAATATAGAGCGAATTGCAAACCAAGTGCCATCTTTTTTTAAGTAATAATGCACGGCATTTACCTCCGCTCCATATTTTAATAATATTCCGGTGCAAGATGCAACCCTTTCCTCTTCTGTTACGGCTTCATATAGGGGTGTAGCGTCGATATGTCTCCAACCTATTCTAAGCTCATTGTCCGTTTTGATAGATTTCATTTCTATATTAGCCCCGGCTTTAAGAGCAACTTCTAGTGCTTTGGGCTGACCCATTGCAAAATAATGTACAGGAGTGTTTCCATATTCACAATATGTTTCAAATGTAGCTCCTTTACCTAAAAAGTATTCAATGACTTTTGGATTTTTTCCTCCCCAGACAATATAACTACTTAAGGCATTCCAATGTTCATGCTGGTCATCAGCTTTTAATCCTAAGCTTTCAAAATACTCTATCATTGCAAAACTTTTGTCTTTATCATACGCAAGCCCTGCATGAGCTAGCACAAAGGGAGAAGGGAAAAAGGGTTCAAGTTTGACCTCTCGCCATCCGCTGTTAAACCATTTTTCAAAAAAGATTTCAGGAATTGGATAATCCTTTAAAAACTCTTTCACTGCTTCAAGATTGTTTGATTTGATAAGCTCCCAAAACTTATCTTTTATGTCGCCCCTACTTTCTCTAAAGATAGCTTTGAGTTCCTCTAGTGTTTTCATTGTGTCTCCTTTTAAACTTTTTGTAAGCTTTGATTTTTGTTTAACTCTTCAAATCTTTTTCTATCTTGGCTGATGTGTGCCACTAATTTTTTTTGAGTAAGCCATCTTCTGTGGTAACAAACCATTTTGGTTTCTTATCTTCATCATCAATAGGCGAAAAAGCAACAAATTTGAACCAATAGCCTATCTTACATCCCTCTGGCAATTTGTCTCCCCACGAATCTAGATTTTGATTGAATTTTTTAGCGTTCCAAAACATCTCATATATGTCTTTTGCCTTGCATAAATTCCATTTATCTAAGGGTTGATTGAATTTTTTAGCGTGGGCAAACATATAGCTTACATCTTCTACATTACTCATATCCCATTTCTCTAAGGGCTGATTAAACTGACTAGCACTACTAAACATTCCCTGCATATCTTTTACCTTTGAGACATTCCAAGATTCTAAAGGTTGATTGAATCTAGTAGCCCTATTAAACATATGACACATATCTTCTACATTGCTCACATCCCACGAGCTAATATCGTGATTGAAATGCATTGCATCCACAAAGCAAAATGACATATCCTTGATATGCGAGACATTCCACTTTTCTATCCCGCTAAAATCTTTTCTCTTGGATCTATCAAAGAGTTTTGAAAAGTCGCTCACTCCGCTGACATCAATATCACCTAGATAAATGCTTTCATCTTTGATAAGCTTTTTGAGTGCTGCTTTTGTCTTTGGCTGATAGGTTACACCTTTGCTTTGGGAGGTTTTAGGCGTGAAAAGTGAATCAAATGCCTTTGCCTTGTCTTTTGCCTTTGTGAGCTTTTTTAGAATCTGCAAAAGAGCATATTCTTCAGTGTCTTTGACGCTTCGCCCCGCATACACGGCTCTATCGTCCCAATACTCTTGCTCTAAATCGCTGATATAAGTCTCTAGCTCTACTATTTTTTCTTCATCTATCACCGCACCTTTTTCAAAAAGTGTGAGGACTTTTGCTTTTAAGGATTCTAATTCCTTTTTTGGTGCGGCTATACAGCTTTCAAGCACTTCAACTAGCTCTTTATTTAAATTTTTCATTGTGTCTCCTTTTTTGTAAGTTTAATTATATTAAATTTTAATCTGCCCTTAAATCTCCTCCTTTTACTCTTAATCCTTTACTATCTATAATCACTTGCACTTTACCAACTTGAATAATGACTTTATCTTTTGTTTGTTCAATGGTAGCATTTCCCACTTGACTTACAATCTTTTTTTGTGCGACCACAATGTTTTCTTTATTGGCTAGAGTATTGACAAAATCAGCTGTAAAAGAACAATCATTTTTAGCTTTAAAGCTAATGGAATCGTCTGCTTCAGCTTTAAAATATTCATTAGTTTCTATGCTTGTATCTTTTTTTGAAAACATTTTTATGCTATCGTTTGATTGGATTACATAAGAACCTTGTATAGTTTCATTTTTATTATGCCCCACTCTTTGAATAGAATCATTTCCTATTACTTGCTCTAAATTGTTATTGACAATCACTTTTTTGTCATTTCCTGTGTTTTCTTCATAATTTTGTGCGATATTGACTTCATTATTCACTCCCACATTCAAAGTATTGTTTAGTCCCACATTAGTATCTTTAGAGAGTAGAGTGTTTTCTAAATACTCTGCTCCTACATTGACATTTTTAAATCCCACAATGTTTTGCATATGTCCTAAGGTAATAAATTCAGTATATAAAGCTCCCACTTCTGAAGTCTTGTTGCTTTTAATGGTTTGTTCATAATTATTGCCTATCTCTTCTTTATAATCCTTTTGTGCGAGGATATAAATCTCTTCTTTATCCTTATCGTTTTTTAAAGTGATTTCATTCCTTGCTCTTGCTTCTACATTATCTGTCCCTATCGTTGCATTTGCTAGAGTGAGATAATGGTTGTTTGTAGGGCTTAAGGAATAATCGGTATCTTCTTGGAGTTGAAGTTCCTCTAAGCCTTTATTTATCATCGTAGGCACAGCACTTAAAGAAGAGAGCGTATCAGAGGCGATTTCTCTTTTATATCTTGGGTAATTATATTGTGGCATTGTGGTTGTTCCATTATATAAACTAGAACTCACATAAGGCTTATCTATATCTTCATCTAAAAAAGAAATAATTACTTCATCTCCTACTCTTGGAGTATGATAGAATCCTGAATGATGACTTGCAATAGGAGAAGCCACTCTTAAAAAGGGGGTATGGTGATAGATTCCTTGTTTCTCATCAATACTTTCTTGTGCTGCATACAGATTGATTCTTACCTTTACTCTTCCATAGTCATCTGTATAGATTGTATTTCTTTCTTGCTCTATCTCTAAGCCTTTACCTATTACAATTCCTTGTGTGCAATTGGGTGCTTTAGGTTTAGCTTTTGGGCTTGGAGTAAAGATAAGATGGTTTGGCAGAAGTGTTAAAACATTCTCACAACCTTGAAAGTTTATATCATTTGATAGAATTTGTGTGTTTGCAACTAGCACAAATGATTCTCCATCTCTAAAACCTTTAATTTCTAAAAAATCACATAATTGCAATTCATAGATATTGCTTTTTACATTTAAAATTTCATCTAACATTTTGAATCTATTTTCATAAACTTTAGAGATTGGGGCGTTTTCATAAAAATGTTTATTAGAGAGTGCGTCATTAGGATTTGGATTAGCAGTAGAAGTTGAAATGTTTGCAGGTTGGCTAAAATGTGTGCTTGAATGCGTGAAAGAATTAGCAGAGATTTGGTTCTCTTGTAAAATGGCATTAATACATTCTTGCTTTAAATTATTATTTGGATTGGAATTATAAGGAATTAAATGTGAAGTTCCTTTTTTATAATGGTCGCAAAAGTAGATTTTATCACTTGTTTCATAAAAAAAGATTCCACAATTATGAGCAATTCTTGTGATAAAGTCTAAATCACTTTCTTGGTATTGAGAAATTAATTCTTGTTTTTCATAATCTAAAAGTATATTAGAAAAATCAATCTCTTTATTTAAGGTGTCATTATAGAAATTTAAAGTTTCTTTAATGACTTCTGGCACATTGGAATCTATATAGATTCTATTTGCTT
>NZ_JAAVGY010000028.1 GCF_014799995.1 Helicobacter sp. | reverse complement strand
TTTTTTTGTTTTTTGTGTTTTTTGGGGGGGGGGGGGGGGGGGTGTATAATTTTAACTTAATTTTAAATAAAAGGAGTTTTGATGACTTTCAGCAATTCGGTTAAATTTTGCTTCACTAAGGGATACTTTAGTCTCAAGGGGAGGGCAAGCAGAAGTGAGTATTGGTGGTTTGCTCTCTATTATTGTTGCTTAAGTTTTGCAGCTACAATCGTTGATACTATAATCCTTTCAGGGCAAGGCATTATACCTGCTCTTATGCTACTTGTGTGCATCATTCCTGCCGTTACGGTAAGCATTCGCAGACTTCACGATTTAGACCGCTCGGGCTGGTGGTATTTGATATGTTTTGTTCCTCTAATTGGAGGGATTGTTTTGCTATTTTGGTTTGTGTCCAAAGGAACTATCGGAGAAAATCGCTTCGGAAGAGACCCTTTAGGCTAATCGTCATCTTTTTAAATTCTTTTGTAGAATCTTTAAGATTCTACATTAATCACGACCCTTTGTAAAAAGCTGCGACAATCTATTTTAAACTTCAATAAATGACACAAAGAAATCTTGAATGAAGCCTAAAAAGTTAGAGGTGAGATTCTAAAGGATAGATACTTTGTCGTTTTGTTTTTTGCAATGACACAATCTCTAGCTTGCCTTTTTCCTGCGCTCATCATTGATTTTTTGGACTTTAATCAACACCTCTACCATTGCTTGATACAAAGATTCTGGAATCTCCATATCCAAATCCACATCTTTATACAAAGCGCGTGCCAAAGGAGGATTCTCTACGATAGGGATTTCATATTCGTTTGCAAGCTCCTTGATTCTTTGTGCCAAAAAATCCACGCCTTTGGCTAGCACACGAGGAGCGCGGTCTTTTTGGCTATCATAGCGCAAAGCCACCGCATAGTGGGTTGGGTTGGTTACAACGACATCGGCACTTGGGAGATTCTGCATCATTCGCTTACGCGCTGCTTGAAACATCAGTGAGCGAATTTTGCCTTTGATTTGTTGGTCTCCTTCCATATTTTTAAACTCATCTTTGACTTCTTGTTTGCTCATACGCAGAGACTTAAAATACTGATAACGTTTGATGAGATAATCCACACTCGCCATTACCATAAAAAACGCAAGCAAGATTCCAATCAGAATCAATGCTTTATCGCGAAACCATAGCATTTGGTCTCCGATAGGAAAAAGCGCGACCGTGGTAAGCTCGTGCATAAACCCAATAAAGACAAAAAATGCGATGATAAAGGCAGTCATCACCTTAAAAGTAATCAAAAATCCATCAAGTAGTTTTTTAAGCGAAACGAGATTCTTCATTCCACTGATGAAATTCAACTTTTGCAGCTTTGGCTGAATCGCCTTAACCGTGAGCAAAAACCCACTTTGTGAGACATTTGCTATCACGCCAATCAGCATTAATGCCCCAAAAATCGGCGCAAGCAGATAAAGAATCTGCAATACTAGCGAAAGAGCAATAGACATAACATTAGCACGCGTTAAATCTTGAGAAAAATGCTGATAAATTTGCTCAAACACATTACTCACTCCCTGCACCCAAAAACTAAAGCACACAAAGATTAATACCAAGCCCATTGTCAGCCCGAGAAACGCATTGACATCGGGGCTTTTAAGGACATTTCCCTCTTCGCGCGCTTTTTCAATTTTGCGCGCGGAGGGGGCTTCGGTTTTTTCTTGTTCATCAGCCATTTTATGCCTTTAATTGGGAATTGATTTGCGCCAAAGCCTTTTGATAATCCTCTGGCGTGTTGAGATTCTGCGTCTTGTCCTCATTGATTGCCACAAATTGCGCATTTATCATCTCCAAAAGTCGCATAAGCTTGTAATCGCCTTTGGCAATTTGTGCTTGAATTATGCGGAGCGATTCTAATGTATAAACACCTAGCAGAGGGTGAATCTCGGAATTTCTTGCAAAAGTCGGCTTGCGATTCTCTGCATAAGATTGCAAAACCAATTCCACACAATGCCTATCAAAAAAGGGTGCATCAACGCTTAAGGCGAAAAAATCGCATTGTAAAAATTCCAAGCTACTTTGTAAGCCAAAAATCGGCGCAAACTGCTCTTTGGGGGCATTGGTTAAATTTTTTGTTTCTTGAATGTTAGTATTATTGTCTAGGATTGTCTTCGCTCCCACAGCATTAGGAATCAAAAACTTAGCAGAAAAATAAATATGAGAAAATAGCTCTAATAGGCGTTTGGCTTGAAAATTTGCTAGGGTTTCTTGCGCTATGGGAGTAACTTTATCGCTAAAGATTAAATCTTGTTTCAATCTCCCCATTCTCGCACTTCTACCACCACACAAAACCACACACGGCATAGAAAATTTTGCCAAAATAACTCCCAAAGATACAAAAGCTTAAAATTACACTATAATTTTGCCAAAATTATAGCTTTTTTCAAGCACTTTTGGTAGGATTCTAAACTTTAAATCAATGAGGAGCAGACGTGCTAGTAGATGGTTTTGGAAGAACCATTGATTATATGCGCATTAGCGTAACGCAAAGGTGTAATTTCCGTTGTGCTTATTGTATGCCAAATACGCCGATGAATTTAGGCGACGAGGCAGAAGATGTGCCCCTAGAATCTATATTAAACTTCGTCAAAGTGGCGGTTGCACAGGGGGTTAAAAAAATCAGAATCACAGGTGGAGAGCCACTCTTACGCTCTAAAATCGTTGAA
The DNA here is from genome assembly GCF_014799995.1 of Helicobacter sp. Taxonomy (GTDB): domain Bacteria; phylum Campylobacterota; class Campylobacteria; order Campylobacterales; family Helicobacteraceae; genus Helicobacter_D. The sequence goes on along the minus strand of NZ_JAAVGY010000028.1, from coordinate 2,675 downwards.
TTTATCGCACAAATCTATGCCATTGCTCCGCACATTGATATTGCACTCACGACTAATGCCTTTTTGCTTGCCCCTCTTGCAAAACCTCTAAAAGACGCGGGATTAATGCGTATTAACATTTCGTTAGATTCCTTGCAAAAAGACAGAATCCTCTGTATCTCCAAACGCGATGGTTTAGAGAAAATCCTAAAGGGCATTGAAGAAGCACACAGAGTTGGATTCAAAATCAAACTTAATATGGTGCCCCTTAAGAATATCAATGAGGATGAGATTCTAGCTATCTTAGAATATGGCATAGAAAAAGGCATTATGGTACGCTTTATTGAATATATGGAAAATTCACACGCCAAAGGAGGGATTAGCGGGTTAAAACTCTCTGAAATTCTTGCTTGTGTGCAGAAAAAATACACCACGCAAATATTTGAAAAAAAGATTATCGGTCCTGCGACACTCTTTAAGATTCCAAAAGAAAGCGTGCAAACAATGCTTGGTAAGGAATTATCACAAGATTATGTCTTCGGCGTCATCGCCCCGCACAATGATGATTTCTGCAAGAGTTGCAATAGAATCCGCCTAAGCAGTGAGGGCAAACTCATTCCTTGCCTCTACCACGATAATGCAATTGACATTAAAGAAGCTATGCTGTATGGCGATACAGAGGAGATTCTTTCGCGCTTGAATCTCTGCATCCAAAACAAACCAGAAAAAAACGATTGGAACGAAAATTCTGTCTCCTCTAGGGCGTTTTATCAAACCGGTGGATAGGAATTAAGTTTCATTTATACCCACAATCATAAAATGTTAGCAAATTTTTCTTAATGATAATTATTTTCCTTTAAGAATCTCATTTGTATAATTCGCTCACAAATTTTTAAGGAGACAACAATGAATAAAATTGTTCAAACACTAAAACAAATTCAAGCGGATTGCGCAGTATTTTATATCAAACTTCATAATTACCATTGGAATGTCAAAGGTGCAGATTTTCACCCCGTGCATTCTGCATTAGAAAATATGTATGATGAAATCACCGAGCAAATGGACGAAGTTGCGGAACGCGTGATTCAAATCGGTGAAAAACCTTTTGTAACATTAAAAGATATGCTTGCTGCTAGCAAAATCAAAGAGGACGAGGGCACAAGCTTTGATTCTAAGACAATTCTCAAAGCAATCATACCAGATTACGAATATTTCTTAAAATCCTTTAGAGAGCTTTCGGACTTGGCGGGTGAAGCGAACGATAAAGCAACCGTTGCACTAGCAGACGAAAAAGTCGCTAGCCTAGAAAAAGCTCTTTGGATGCTTAAAGTGCAGCTTGCATAATCCAAACCTAAGCCTTGCTAGGATTCCTAATTTATGGAATCTTGGCGGCTTTTATTGCCTCCATCATCAAACAATCTCGATACTATTCGTAGTCAAATTGTTACAAACAGCCTTTCTAGCTCTTTATAATCACCTATAAAGTTAAAAACTTAATTATATTTAAAGAAGAATTTTTATAAACTATCATAATAAGGTTATTTTCACGAACCAAAAATAGGGAGTTTTTATGAAAACATCAAGAATTTCATTGGTTACAAAAATTTCAGGACTCATCGTGTTAGCTTTTGTGGTGATGATTAGCATTAGCGCGATTGTGAATTATAGAAACACGATAGAAGATTCTACAAAAGTTTATAGCTTATTGCAAGAAGAGATTTTAAAGGCGTCTTATACAACTATTAACATTACGATGAATATTGAGGCGGAACAACATTTAAAATTCTTAGCAGAGGAAATAGCGAGCATTGACCGCTATGATGTTGTTGCCCTTCGCAAAGCATTATCAAATGTTCAATACACCGTAAAATATCCTGATATTTTTATGGTTTATGAGGATAATGGGGATTTCATTGATGAATGGCTAGAAGACCACTTCCCCTCTAGCTTTAGCAATAGTTTCAGCCCGATTCCTTCAGCATACCAAGATATGCGCACCGCTCTATGGTATGTGCAAGCCAAGCAAAAAAATGGTTTCATCGTAACCCCTGCCTATCTTTCAAAAGGCGGCAAACTTGCTGGGCAACATTTGGCAACTGCTGCACTTCCTTTCTATAAAGATGGCAAATTTGCTGGGGTAGTCGCAGTAGATATTTCTTTGGATTTGTTTCAAGACCGCTTCAAAAACTTTGACACTCCGGACTTTCCAAGCTTGAATATCTTTATTATGGACCAAAATAGTGAAATCGTTTCTCACGAAGTTCCCGAACTCGTGCTAGATGGCAAACAAACCCCACAAGAGATTGCAATCAGTCAAGCAGCCAAACAAAACCCAAATAGCATTATTAATTATATAGACCATACCAACACAGAAAGGGTTGCACATTATCGCGTAATGCCTTTTGGCTGGATTATGGTTGCGAGCGCAAGTCATAGCGATTACACAAGAGCTTCTAATATCACCGCGTTTAAGAATCTCGTAATTAACTCCGTGCTTATCATCATCGGCTCTATTATACTTTATTACATTATCAGATTTTTCTTGAAACCACTTAAGCGTATTCAACAAGGATTGTCTCGCTTCTTCTCCTACCTCAACCACGAAACAGATTCTGCAAATCTTATCAAGATAGAATCTCAAGACGAATTCGGCATTATGGCAAAAGAAATCAATCAGAATATAGAGAATATCCAAC
>NZ_JAAVGY010000027.1 GCF_014799995.1 Helicobacter sp. | reverse complement strand
TTTTAAAAGTCTGCATAAGATAAAATTTTTCTGATTGTCAAACAATCATATTTCTTTATTAGGAGTTCAAATGAAACGTTTTATTGTTTCGTTGTCGTCAATCTTAGTTGCCTCTACTCTTACACTTAGCGCGCAAGATCTTTTAAGCCAAGCAAAAGATAGTGGATTAGTTCCTCTACCAAAAGACCAAGCTGGTGTGGAAGCAATGCTTAAAGAATTGGGCGTCAAATTCAGTCCATTCTCACAAGAAAAAGCAGAATTGGGTAAAAAGCTTTATTTTGAACCTCGTTTGTCTAAAAGTGGCTTGATTTCTTGTAATACCTGCCATAACTTAGGATTAGGTGGTGCAGATGGAATCGCCGCAGCAGTAGGACACAAATGGACAGCTAACCCTCATCATCTAAACTCTCCAACCGTTTATAACTCTGTCTTAAATTCTGCACAATTTTGGGACGGACGTGCGGGAGATTTAGCAGACCAAGCAAAAGGACCTATTGAAGCAGAACCAGAAATGGCAACACCTGCAAAACTAGCTGTTGAAAAAATCTCATCTTTAACAGAATACCAAACAGAATTTAAAAAAATCTATGGCAGAAGTGGAGTAACTTTCAATAACATTGCAGATGCAATTGCGACATTTGAGCGCACCCTCATCACTCCTTCACGTTACGATGCCTTTTTAAATGGTGATGAGCAAGCACTCACTAAGCAAGAGAAAGAAGGCTTGCAAGTTTTCTTAGATAAAGGCTGTGCAACTTGCCATACAGGCGTCAATGTAGGCGGTGGTATGCAAGGATTTGAAGTCGCTGGAAAATACAAATTTGCAAGTCTTGGGGATTTCAAAGGTGATGCAAATGGTATGGTAAAAACTCCGACACTAAGAAACATCGCAGAGACTGCTCCTTATTTCCACAATGGTGCAATTTGGAGCTTAACTGATGCAATCAAAGAAATGGGAAGCGTCCAACTTGGAATCAATATCAGCAACAAAGAAGCAAACCAAATTGCAACTTTCCTTAAAGCTTTAAGTGGAGAAAAACCAAAAGTTGTTTATCCACAATTACCTGTTGCCACAGACAAAACACCTAAACCTGAATTGTAATTTACAACTCCAATCCATTTAAGCCTAAGTTTGAACTTGGGCTTAAACTCTAGCTATTATTATCAATGCCCGACAAAGCTAAAATCCAAGCAAACTTTAATAATCCACACGTGTCAAAAACAATCCATTAGGAGCAACAGGGATTCTGTAAATCTCCTCCCCCATTAATTGCGCTTTGAGCTCCTCTAAGTTCAAATCTCCTCTATCAATCTCTAACAAAAACCCAACCATCAAGCGAATCTGCGCACGCAAAAACCCACTTCCCCAAAAAGACAGAATCCAAAAATCCTTGCTTTCTAGTAATTTTGTCTTATAAATTGTGCGCACGCTCTGCGCCTCCAGATTCTTATTTGTTTTTATATCCTCCATATAAGAATCCCCACAACCTCCCTTTTTCATAAAGGCTTTGAAATTATGTGTGCCCACAAAAAGCCTCAAAGCCTCTTTAAATAATGCGACATTTTGAATCGTGTAGGACAGACTAAAGGTATTAAGAAATGGGGAAGAGCGTTTGCTTAACACATAACAATATCCGCGTCTCTTAGCGGAAAAACGCGCATTAAAATCCTTTGGAACAAACCAAATCTGTTTTACTTTAATCCAAGGTAAAAGCTTAGAGTTTAAATGCTGTTTTAGACTCTCTAAATTGTGCCAATAGTATGGAATCTCTAAAGAAATCACTTGAGCCGTTGCATGCACCCCTTTATCTGTGCGCCCACTTCCTACAAATTCACTAAAAATTCCGATGCTTTGTAACGCGGCTTCTAAGACACTACTGACACTCAAAACATTTTTTTGACTTTGGAATCCAAAAAAAGCTCCACCATAATAAGCAATGCGCATTGCAACCTTAATAGAATCTTTTGCAGAATCTTGTTGTAAGTTCATCTTTTGGATTCAAACTTGCCAATAGATAAGTTAATAAAATCTCTGAACATAATGCCGATACAACCAATAACCAGCCAATGCCCAAGCCAACGGCAATATTACCAAACCAAGCAAAGGAATGTAGCTTGCACATAAATACATCAACGCATAAAATCCGCCTACAACCACCATTGCTTGCAAAATCGTATAATTCTTTTGGTAGCGGGGATTCTTAATCCCTAAAAATGGATAATAAAATAGGCTAATTAGCGGAAAAAGTGAGAGTGAAATATACATACTAAGATTTCTTTTAGTTTTTTCCTGTCTTGAATTAGGATAAAATGCTCTTTTCCAATATTCTATCAATCCCAAATTAGATTCCTCTAAAGAATCTATCGTGTTTCTCAATACCAATTTATCAAAACCAATCCTTTCAATACCTTCATTGGGCTTGCGATAGATTTTGCCATTTTCTAATGTTACTTCCATTACTCCATTTGTATTAGAAATTTTTGCCTCTTTGGCAAATATCAATCCTCTTTTTTCTTTATTATCCTCTTTTGCAAGAGACAAGAGTATGATATTTTCATAGATGTTTTCATCTTTTTTGCTTCTTTGCACATAAACAAGCCATTCTCCGAGCTTTTGCCCAAACTCACCCGCTTGCAAATTAATATTAATGCTATTCTTGCGTTCCTCCAAGAAATGCCGATAGGCTACATCGCTTAGTGGTGTCAGCACTAGAGACAAAACCAACAAACTAAAGCTCGCCAGCAAGGCAATAGGTAGAAAAATTTTCATAATCACTTTAGGATTCATTCCAAGTGCAAACAAAACAGGCAATTCATAATCAAAACTTAGACGAGACAATCCAAGCGCACACGCAATAAAAAAACTAAGCGGAATCACAAAAAAAATCATTGTAGGAAGCGTGTAAAAATAAAGAGAAAACAATTCAAAAAAGCTGATTTTAACAACAAAAGTAACACTTGCAACACGAATAAAAATCACAACCGAAGCAATAAAAAAAAAAAAAAAAAAAATAGGGAAAAATATTTGTGCAAAACTCTGAAATAAAAAATTTTTAATTCTCAAAATTGTTCCTAAAAGATAATCAAGAATATTTAAAAAGCGTATTTTACATAATTTCTATTAAAATTTTACCCAAAATGCAGAAAGTTCTATAAAATACAATCTAGGGCGAATCCCTTTGTAAATTCCTACTTAGATTCCTCCCTCTCGGACTCTCAAAAATACAGGGAAGCGGGGCAAATTATTTTTGGTATAACCTTGATATTTATAAGTAATGATTGTGCCAATTTTAGGAGGATTTATACGCTCTTCCTTGCGAAATCCTGAACCAATTTTAAAACTCTTCTTTTCTCCTAAAATCTCTCCCTCACACAAAATTGCACCCATTTTATTAGAGTTTCTGCCTTTGCCTTGAGTATAGCCTCGCACAACGCATTCTGAATCCATAAAGGGCTTGAATTTATAACCCACATTGGACATAGAATCTTTACGCAAAATCACGCCCTCTCCACCATAATTTAGAATCTTTTGATAATAAGATTCTAAATGTTTGCGGCTTTTGATTGGGATTTGAGGAATGATTTTAATATAAGGATTAGGAAAGTCTTTTAAATAATTTTCAAGCCGCTCTAAACGTTCTTTCAAAGTGCATTCATCACAGACGCCACGCACATCAAAGACTTGATAAGTAATATTGCTCCACTCTGCCTCATTGGGAACAGAATCTCTCACGACACTTGAGACTTTTTCAAAACTATTATGCGCAAACCACAATTCGCCATCAAGATTAAAGGGAGGAAAATTCATAAGCCAAAATTTCGGTGCTTGGATAATCGTGCCTTTACGCGTTTTTAAGACTTTACCATTCCAGATTCCGCGCACGCCATCTAGCTTTTCGCTCATCACAAACGAAGTCAGTTCTTCTTGGGAAATGAAATTTTCTTGATAAGGAGGAAAACTTGGAATCTCCGCGTATAAAGCGAGATTCCAACTGATAAAGAAAAGAAAGAATTTTAAGAGTTTCAAAAACTATCCAACTATGAGAATTATAAACCTTGCTCAATCATTGCATTAGCGACTTTTCTAAAGCCTGCAATATTCGCTCCAAGCACAAGATTCGTAGGCTCGCCAAATTCTTTTGCGGTTTGGCTTGCATTAGCATAGATATTTTTCATAATATTATGCAATTTCTTATCCACTTCTTCAAAAGTCCAAGCTGTCATAGAAGCATTTTGACTCATTTCAAGTCCGCTTGTAGCAACACCACCTGCATTAGCTGCTTTGCCCGGACCATAGCAAATTTTTGCATTCAAAAACTTATGCACTGCTTCAATCGTTGAAGGCATATTTGCTCCCTCGCTGACGCATTTGCAACCATTATCAAGCAGGTTTTGTGCGTCTTTTGCATTGATTTCATTTTGTGTTGCGCTTGGGAATGCAGCAAAAGCCGGAATCGTCCATAATGGATTATGGTCTTTAGGATAATCTTTTACATTCGTCCATTTAGCACTACTGCGCTCTTTAGCATAAGATTCCAAACTCTCGCGTCTTACTTCTTTGACTTCTTTAAGCAATGCTAAATCAATTCCTTTTTCATCATAAATCATACCCCTAGAATCGCTAATGGTTACAGGTTTCGCACCAAGTTGTTGGAGTTTTTCTACCGTATAGATTGCGACATTTCCACTACCAGAAACAAGGCAAACTTTGCCCTCTAACTCGCCTGCATTGCTATTTTTGAGCATTTCTTGTGCAAAATACACATTGCCATAGCCTGTTGCCTCTGTGCGCACTAAACTCCCACCCCAAAGCAAAGATTTACCTGTCAAAACACCTTCATAGCGGTTAGTTAATTTCTTATATTGCCCAAACAAATAACCAATCTCACGTCCGCCTACTCCAATATCTCCCGCAGGAACATCTGTATGTGCTCCAATATGACGATAAAGTTCATTCATAAATGCTTGACAGAATCGCATCACTTCTCTATCACTCTTGCCTTTAGGGTCAAAGTCGCTTCCGCCTTTACCACCGCCCATTGCAAGTCCTGTCAAAGAATTTTTGAAAATCTGCTCAAATCCTAAAAATTTAATGATTCCCTCTGTTACGCTTGGGTGGAATCTCAAACCGCCTTTATAAGGTCCAAGCAAGGAGCTAAACTCAATACGATAACCACGATTGACTTGGATTTCACCCTTGTCATCTTCCCAAGTTACACGAAAATTAATTTGACGCTCTGGAATCACGATTCTTTCTAAAACTTTATGAGCCTCATATTTTTTATCTTTCTTTAACGCAGGTTCAATGGATTCTAGCACTTCTTTAACCGCTTGATGAAACTCTACTTGGTCAGGATAGAGTTTTTGGACTTTTTGAATGACATCTTGTGTGTAAGACATTTGATTCTCCTTGTAATTTTAATGGCAAAATTGTATTTAATCTTTAATTAATATAAGCTTATATAATTAAAAATAATTTTTAAGTTTTATTTTTTATATTTTGCAAAGAAAACACCAAAATAAACTTCTCAAATTCATTTCATAATGCTTAAATATCTAGGAACTGCGTCATAAAATTAAAAATTTACAAAAAATTTATTTTAGTTTTTTAAAAAATAACCGATATAGAGAATGAAATTTAAAATAAAGGAGAAACAATGCAAGCAGCAAGTCTAAGTTTCTCTTCTTTGCAAGCCTCATATACCACCACGCAATGGAGTGCTGTTAAAGAAGAGCTTACAAACACTAAAGCAAATAGTGTTCCACAATCAACCATTAACCAAGACGCAAAGGGACAAACCAATAGTATTATCACAAGTAGTAACTTGAATGCTGACGGTTTAGGGGATTTTCAAAAAACAATTTTAAACAGGGCTTTGAGTAAAGTTTCAGAAATTCAAGACGAAATGATGAAATTATGGGAACAATTATTCCCAAGCAGTGGTTCAAACACTACACAAAATACCACATTGACAATGTCAGATTTGTTGTATAACAAAAACTTCGCAAGTCAAATTATAGGTAGCGGAATCAGCCTTTCTCAAGGTTTTTCTCAAAGCTTATCCATTTCTATTTCGGGCACAATGGTAGGGGGTGATGGGGTTTCAAGAAGTTTGGAATTAAGCATTAATGTTTCCCAAAGCTTTATGCAAAATTTGCAAATTAACAGCTCAAATGCTACACAAAACATTCCTCAAGGCGTCAATAAGAAAATTGTTGATCCACTTGTGATTGATTATGATGGTAGTGGCACAGAGCTAAGTGATACTAAAATGCGTTTTGACTTGGATAGCGATGGCACTCCTGACCAAATCTCTACACTCAAAAAAGGCTCTGGATTCTTAGCACTTGATAAAAATGGTGATGGGAAAATCAACGATGGTAATGAGCTTTTTGGCACACAAAGCGGAGATGGATTCAAAGATTTAAGCATTTATGATGAAAATGGCGATGGAAAAATTGACAAAGATGACCCAATTTATGACAAATTAAGAATCTGGACTCCTGACGCAAATGGTGAAGGACAATTAGTAGGATTGGGCGAAAAGGGGATTGGGGTTATCTATCTTAACGCTCAAGAAAGTCAAGAAATGATGAGAGGACAAAAGGGAGATTTACTTGGAATCAAGCAAAAAACCGCCGACTATTTACGCGAAGATGGCAGTAGTGGGCAAGTGCATCATATTGATTTAGTTAGCGAAGCAATCAAAGACGAATCTTTGCAAAATCAAGCACAAAATGATTCTATTTTAAATGCTCTTCAAAGCCTTAGCGCGCACATTGGTAACAAAACCTATCAAGGCTTGGGTGCTTCTATTTCTAATTTGCAAGTTTCTATTACTGCGCAAAATAGCACCAATACATTGTTTGGGGCATCAGGAAATGGAATTAGCGGATTGTTTAATAATACCTCTATGGCAGATGTTACTAAACTTGAAGTGAATATCTCTTTTAGCCTTAATTCTTTGCAAACTGCTAGCAATGGTGTAAGTCAGGAAGCTTCTAAGATTTGGAATGTAGTAGAAAGTAATTTCAAAAAAATGGAAGAAATGAAAGAAAAAATGGAATCTGCCTTTAAACGATTTGACGAATTAATGCAATTAAATCGTTTGATGTTTAACCCGCTAAACTTCACAAAAACAGATACCTTTAAAGCAGGAATATTCAACACACACAATATTCACAAGCTTTTAAGTGCATAAAGTTTAGCAATAACCCGATTTCCTCCTCTTGTTCTTACAAGACTTCGTAAGAACAAGAGTATTTACAGAGATGCATTCCCATTCCCCCTACAAGTTTCATAAATGGAATCTCGCAATAACGTTAAGTTACCTAATCATTTCCGTCCATCTCCTCACACATTCTCTCAAATTCTTGATAATATTTCCAAGACTTCACAATGTCAGGGCGCAACTTTTTAATATCAATTAATTGCTCATCTAAAATCTCTTTTAAGTCTCTCCTTACACTTCCACATTTACGCAAATGTTCTAATATATCTTTTTCCCTGTAAGTTATTTCCTCCGATTCTTTTAGTTTTTCTTCCAAGATTTTTGCAAATTTACTTAGATACTTTCTAAACTCATTCAATATCTCTTCCTCTTTTTGTAAAATTTGTAAATCTTTCTTACTTGCGAAAAATGCAAAACTATATGTATGTAAACCTAATAATAACTCTGTGCAATCCTCTAAATTATCATACTTACCAGGAATTAAAACTTTAATTTTTATATCTTTGCAAACAAAATTAATTGGCAATAAAAAATTTAAAAAACCTTTATAGCTTTTTGCTTCAAAAATATATCTATCTTTTTCTTTCGGCTCATTAAATCCAAGTTTTTTACTTAAACCACAAAGGGTATTAAATGCATTTTCTTTAGAAATTTCAGCCATATCCACGAAAATAATTTCATTACAAGAATGTAAAGAATAAATTAAAGAGTGTTGAATGAAAACTTGATTTCTATATGAATCCAAATTCATCGGTAATGTCTTTGGTCTAATATTTGGAAAAAGATTCATAAAATCATCTCCCACATTAAGAATTTTATTCTTATATTTTTCCGTCCAATGCCTTTTTAATGCGTGTTTTAATTGTCCTATAGAATCTCTTGTTTGAAATAAAAGAGGAACTTTGGCAGCAAAAAGATAAAAGAATTTACTTCTATCTTTTTTGTTTTTTGAAAATTCAGAATTGTGTCCATAGTGATGTAACCCCACAATGTTATATTCTTCAGCATTTAAAAGCAAAAACTGATAAATAGCACAAAAATCGAACAAAGGTGTTCTACAAGACTGATAGATTAATTTTACTCCGCAACACATAAAAAATCTACCCATAGCAGCCCCTCCACTCCCATGCCCTTTAGCCATAATAAATTTATAATACGGCGGCAAAGGCAGATTCAAATCCCAAGCAAGTTCCGCGGGGATTGTTCCATAGCTTAAGTTGGGATAAGGATTATTAGAATCTTTAGTTAATCTCTCTGGATTTAATAAGGGAGGATAAGGGTGATTGGTATCAAGATATTGTTCTTTAAATTCTTTGGAGTTTAGCCAAGAGAAAATTTCATTAAGATTTTGTTCAAGGAAAGAAAAATTAACAAAGAGGGTTTGGAGAAGTGGTGGATAATCTTTATAAGTTTGCAATAAAGAATAAATTTCTTGACTAGAATCTGCTAGCTCTACAATATCTATTTGTTCGTAGAATTTTTGGTTAAAAAGCTTTAATTCCTTTGTAATATATGAAATCTTTTGATATTTCTCTTTTGCCCTTTTGATTTCTTTGTTTAATGTTAAATATCCTCCTTTAAATAAATCTCTATTTGCTTTTATTAAAACTTCTCCTAAAAGATAAGTTAAATGATACTTATAGGACAAAGATTGTTTATAATCCTTACAAGATTCCAATGGAGGATATTTAAGGGAGGGGAAAACAGCAATAGCTTGTTGGTAGAATTGTTTTTCTTTGTTGTGGGTCTGTTTGATTTTAAAGAGTTGAAAGAAAAGTTTAGGAAGTGAGAGAATCTTTAAGCTAGATAATGCCCCCCCCCCCGCACTTAAAATCGTCTTAGAATTTCTTAGGGAATTTAGAGATTCTTGTAGATGAATATTTGAAGAATCTTTTAAGTTTTCTCTTTGATTTTTATCATAAGCAATCATACAAAGCCCGAGTTTATAGGCTAAATGGTTTTGGATTCTTTCTTTGGCAGAATGAGGGTTTGTCATTAGTGGATTCCTTGTAATGTGTTTTATTATCTTGGAGATTCTTTTATTAAAAACTCCATTGGTTTTTATTTGTAAATTATTGCAATAAGATTTTCTTTATTAAATCTTAAAACATAAAATAAAATAGGCATTATAGCAAAATGGGGGGGGGGGCGGCAAGAGTTAAACTAAAATATTGTTAAATTTTCTAGCCAATGTGCGCGGAAATCGTCATTTACAGCTTGTTTAGACAAAACCAATGCGCTAAGGCAATAGGGATCTTGAATGCGCTGTTGATTCAAATAGACATTCAAGGTTTTGGTAAGTTTTTCTAATTTTGCAGGAGTGAGATTATAGATAGGCTCAAATCCAACGCCGCTTTTAACCTCCACAAAATGCAAGATTCCATTCTTTTTAGCCACAATGTCCAATTCACCAAAACGCGTATGGAAATTTCGTTCCAATATGGCAAATCCTTGCTCTATCAGAAACTTGCACGCAAAATTTTCCGCTTCTTTGCCTTTCTGTGTCGTGTTAAAAAGATTTTTGTTATCTTTCACAAAAGCCCTTGAAAATTAAATCACTTTTCAATCCGAATCATAACCGGAATCGCATGCACAACATCTAAAGCACCAATGCGTTTTAAAGCGACTTTGATTTCTGCTTCACTGCAAGAATGCGTAGAAAGCAGCAAAGTAGAATGATTTTTATCTTTTGCCTTGCGTTGCAAAAAAGTATCAATAGAGATTCCTACTTCACCAAAAATTGTTGCAATTTTTGCCAAAACTCCGGGTTTATCAAGCACCAAAATACGCAAATAATACGCACTGATGATTTTGTCTAGCGGCTTTAGGCGCAACTTATCACTTGGTGTTTTGAACCCAAGCATAGGGGAACTTTTGGTGCGCGCAATCTCAATAATATCCGAAATTACTGCACTTGCAGTTGCATTTCCACCTGCTCCTGCACCATAATAAAGTGTCTCGCCCACACAATCGCCCACGACACTAATCGCATTCATCACGCCATCTACTTTGCCAATCATTGCTTCTTTTGGTAACAATGTAGGATGCACACGCAATTCTATTTCTTCTCCGTCTTTTTTCGCGATTCCAAGTAGTTTTAAATGGTAACCAAATTCTTTGGCAAAGGCAATGTCTTCTTGTGTAATTTCCGTAATACCCTCAATCAAAACATCTTCTGGCTTCGCATCAATCCCATAAGCAATACTCGCCAAAATTAATAATTTATGTGCTGCATCAAACCCACCTACATCAAATGTAGGGTCGGCTTCCGCATAACCCAACTCTTGCGCTTCTTGTAAAACCTCTTGATATTCTACCCCCTGCTCTTTCATTTTGGTTAAAATAAAATTACAAGTGCCATTGATGATTCCGCAAATATTTAAAATATGATTTGCTCCCAATCCATCACGCAATGCCTTAATAATCGGGATTCCACCTGCAACACTTGCTTCAAAGCCAATAGGCAAATCTCCGGCAATTTTTTGTAATTCATAGCGATGATAAGCAAGCATTGCTTTATTGGCAGTTACAAATGCTTTAGAATTGCGCAAGGCTTTTTTTGCAATCTCAAAGGGAGTATCTACACCACCGGTTAATTCTACGACAATATCAATTTCTGGGTCCTCTAGGATAGAATCCACATCATTTGTAATGGGAAAATCAAACACTTGGCGACTTTTAGATAAATCTTTAACGACACCTTGTTTAATGCGAATCGCATAACCCGCACGTGCAGCAATTAACGTTTGATTATTTTTCAAGATTTTTGCAACGCTACTACCCACCGTGCCTAATCCAATAATCCCTAATGTCAGTTGTTTCATAACTTTCCTTACACAAATTTTAAAGCTCAATTATAACATTTAAAGGTAAAAGAAAATTGATTCTGCTTTAAAATAGCAAGACAAAAAGACAATGGAATACAAATTACAAAGTCAAATTCTTTTTAAGATTCCATAAAAGTTCGTTTAAAAAATCATTTTGGGCTTGTTCTGCCTGCTGTTCTTGTAGCTTTTTCTGTAAAGCAATATCATCTAAATTTAAATACTGCCCGAGTGCATCACTCCACCCCAAAGCAGAATCTCCACTATTGGAGATTCCGTGATTAAAGGCATTGCTTTGTTGTTGCAAATTTTGTATTAGGGCTTGTTTGCCCTCATCGTCATTGTAATTTGTGTTATTATTAATTCCTAATTGGTGATTGAGCGCACTTTGAGAATTGTAATAAGACCCAGCAGAATTATATTTGCTTAATAGATTGTGCGAAGGATATTTTACTTGTGGTGTCGTTGTGGCATTCCCGGTTTTGATTGTGTTTTTTATTGGAGTCTCTACACTAGGCTTGCTCACAGGCGCACTTGGTGTAACTTGCGGATAATGATTAATGTAGGGCTGTGTGTTAATCTTAAATGCCATCACCCTCTCCTTATATTTTATTTATAATTATAGCAAAATCTGCACAAATAATCGTAATTTTGCGCAATAAAATCACTTAAACAAACCAAAAAATAAAAGTTTCTGATAAAATATGTTACAATGCGCTCTTTAGAGATTTTTATAAGGATATTTTGTGATTTTAAGCCATGAAATACCACAGGGGTGCAAACTCTACTTTGGCAAAAACGCTAAAGCCAAGCGAGAACTAGAGAATCTTGCAAGCGCAATTTTGTATCAAAAGGGTTATGAAGAGATTGTAACGCCGACTTTTGCCTACTTAGAATACCAAAGAGACACGCAAAGTCGTGAAGTCGTGCGCACAAACAATCAATACAATCATCAGATTGCTTTACGCAACGATTCCACGATTGACACGATTCGCCTGCTTGCTCCACATTTGCGGGAAGCTGCTATTGGCAAACGTTGGTTTTATATCCAACCAATCTTTATTTATCCCACAACAGAAGTGCATCAAATTGGTGTAGAAAATTTAGAAGATTGTGATATTTTGCCTTTTCTTGAAATTTCTTTGCAAATTTTAAAGGGAATCACACATCTTACAGAGTTGTCAGATTCCGATTCTCAAAAGGTTTTCTTACAATTAGCAAATGTTAAGATTCCGCAAATTTGCGCAGAAATTTTCGGGATTCCTCTTGTTGCTTTTGAAAAAATTGATGTGGGAGCAATAGAATGTGCAAATCCCTTAATGGCAAGACTTTTGCAAGTGCATAATAAAGAATCCTTAGAGAAATTTTTGCAAGATTCTAAACACGACTTGCCAAATATTCTTAAAGAAGAGTTAGAACGTCTCTATCATTTGGCAGCCAATTTTCATTATACGCATTGCATTATCTCACCATTATATTATGCTCCAATGAGTTATTATAAGGGCTTGTGTTTTAGATTCTTTGCAGAAAATGTTACATTGATTTTGGGCGGAGAATATGAGATTTTGGGGCAGAATGCGTGCGGATTTGGAATCTATACAGACAATCTAATACAATATATTAAGGAGTGATGATGAGCAAAGCAGATTTAATTGTTGGGATTCAATGGGGCGATGAGGGCAAAGGAAAAATGGTAGATTTGCTTGCCCGCAATTATGACTATGTGGTGCGCTATCAAGGCGGACATAACGCAGGACACACTATTGTAGTAGATGGCAAAAAATATGCCCTGCACTTGATTCCCTCTGGGGTTTTGTATCCCCAATGCAAAAATATTATTGGCAATGGAGTAGTGATTAGCCCGAGCGCACTCATTGAAGAAATGAAACAATTCAAAGAAATGTATGGCGGACTGCAAGGGAGATTGTTTATCAGCACAAAGGCGCACTTGATTCTACCTTATCACGAAATGCTAGACAAACTAAGCGAACAACAAGCCAAACAGGCTATTGGCACGACTTGTAAAGGAATCGGACCAACCTATACCGATAAAGTTTCACGCAAAGGGATTCGTATTGAGGAGTTAAAAGACACAAAAGCCCTTGCCAAAAAAGTGCTAGAAAAGCTTGAGGATCTTGTAAGCAGAGGATTTAAAACAGAGATTCCAACATTAGAAAGTCTTGAGAAAGAATTAGAATCTTACGCAAAGGTGCTTTTGCCTTTCTTGGCAAATACTACCAATATGCTTTGGCAAGCAATGGACAAAGGAGAAAAGATTCTATGCGAGGGCGCACAAGGAAGTATGCTAGATATTGACTTTGGCACTTATCCTTTTGTTACAAGCTCTACTACAATCTCCGCTGGTGCGTGTAGCGGAACAGGAATCGCACCGCGTGAGCTAGGAGAAGTGATTGGTATCATTAAGGCTTATTGCACACGCGTGGGCAATGGTCCATTCCCAACAGAAGATACGGGTATCATTGGTGAGAATCTACGCAACAAAGGCAGTGAATTTGGTGTAACAACGGGGCGCGCTAGACGTTGTGGCTGGCTAGATGCAATGGCTGTAAAATATGCTTGCCGCCTCAATGGAGCAAGCGCACTAGCAATGATGAAATTAGATGTCTTAGATGGTTTTGAAGAAATCAAAGTCTGCATTGCATACGAAAATGAAAAAGGCGAACGTTTAGAGGAGTTCCCAAGTAATTTAACGAATATCAAGCCCATTTATCAAACTTTTCAAGGGTGGGATAAAACCGCTTGTATAAGGGAATTTGATAAGCTGCCACAAAATGCAAAAGACTATATCTTGGCATTAGAAAAGTTCATTGGGGTAAAAATCAAAATGATTTCTACGAGTCCAGATAGGAATGATACGATTTTCAGATAGACTTTTGGAATATGAATGAAAACAAAATTCACGCAACTCGTCTTATTGCGCAAAAAAAAGGTAGATGAGGCTGAAATAATGCTACAAAAAAATGCACAAGCCATTAGTGCAAAACAAAGTGAAATTGACGCACTTGTGCGTGAGTTTGCAACACTTCAAGAGCCCAAAAGTGGAATTTATCAAGCCTTTTTGACTTTTACGCATCACAAAGACGAATTTCGTCAAACCATTGACTTTAAAATGCAAGAATTGTCTCAACTAAAACATAAAAAGCAAGAATTGCAAGAATACTTTAGAGTGCAAAATATTGAATTTGAAAAAGCAAAATATTTAGATGGCTTAGAGATAAAAAAGATGATTGAGCAGGCAAAAAAACAAGAGACTAAAGACTTAGATGAAATCTCTGTTATGCTTTATGCAAACCACAAGGAACAACAATGAAACAATGGATTCTATACATTTTAATCTTGGGAATATTACCCATAGGGGCAACTGAAAAACGTGGGGTGATTGATTGCAATATTATTTTTGAACAACGTAAAGCAGAGATTCTTCAAGAAATTGAAAGAATTGATGAGCAACAGCAAGCCCTCCAAGCCCTGCAAAGTGCAACCCAAAATGTCCTAGACCAAAAAGAAGCGGATTTAAAAAAACGTGAAATTGCCTTAAATGAAGCACAAAAAGAAATAGAAGAAAGGGAGGCGAAGATTACGCGTTTGCTCAAACGTAATGAGGAAGTCTTAAAGCAGATTCGCGGGGCAACACAAAGCAAAGTGGGGGAAACTTATGCGGGTATGAAAGATTCTAAATCTGCCGCAATCTTAGAAACCTTACCAGATGCAGAGGCTGCTGAAATTTTATTCGCTCTTGATACCAAAGTGATGAGCAAAATCCTTGCTAAAATGACGCCCCAAAAAGCCGCAACACTCACACAACTATTACAAAAAGGACCACCCTTTGAAGAGGAGAAAGAATCGCAACAAACTCCTGCCAATACAATTCCGCAGAATGGAGAAAATGCGATTTAGTTCTTTTTAGATAAAGCAAAAGCTTAATTGAGATACAAAATTCAAGTGCTTCTAAAGCAATTTTAAACTTAACCTTGATTATAATTTGAATGCTATTGCACAAATAGCATAATCAACAATAAAGGAAAAATAATGAAAAAACTTTTAGTAGGCACATTAGGTATTGGATTAGTCGCAAGTATGGCTTTGAGCGCAGATATTTATAATCCAAAAAGCGAAAAAAATCATTTGGTAATTCCTATGAATGCACTCTCACAAGAGGGCACAAAAAATGTAGGTGAAGTGGTAGCAGTGGAAACAAAATATGGTGTGGCGTTCTATCCTAATCTACAAGGAATCGCGAGCGGTTTGCATGGATTCCATATCCACGAAAATCCTGATTGTGGTGCAACTGATAAAGGCTTAGGGATGAAAGCGGGCGGACATTGGGATAAATACAAGACAAACACCCATTCTTACCCCTGGAGTGATGCAGGACACATTGGGGATTTACCTGCACTCTATGTTGATGAAAAGGGAAATGCAAACAATCCTGTTCTATCTCCAAAAGTCAAAACTCTAGCGGAGTTAAAAAACCATTCTTTAATGATTCATGTGGGGGGCGATAATCATCACGATACTCCAGCAGCACTTGGCGGCGGCGGTGCTAGAATGGTTTGCGGTGTGATTCAATAACACGAAAACAAAACTAGAATCTTGGGATTCTAGTTTTACCTGCAAGTCTCTTAATCAATAAATTTTATCTCCAAGCTTTTATTGAAAGCTAATTTTTGCAAAATATCAATGCTTCTACCTCGTGTTTTGAATTAGTAATTTTGATTCTCCTATTTTCTATTGCTATTTTTATGTCTCCACATTTCAAACTTTCACCGCTTGAAATATTGATTCATCTAAAAATTATCAAATAGATAGCACGCCACTCGCCCTGCTCTTTTTAATTCATTGATTCTTTAGTACTAAAACCAATGAGCTCATTTGCCAATCTATCAATCAGCTCTTTTTGATTTATTGATTCTTTAGCACTAAAACAGCTTCTCATCACTTGAGGATAGAAATGCACCAATAATCATAAAAATAAGCGCGATAAAATAAAAATAAGTGGGTGCATTTTTGAAAATTAGAAATGATAATCCTGTCCCTATAAATGGAGTGATTGCATAGTATGCACTAGTCCTTGCAGCCCCCAAAGTCCTTTGAGCATAAGTATAAAAGAAAATACTTAAACCATAGGCAACAAATCCCAATAACAAAACCGATAAAATCACCCATAAGGTTTGGGGTATCTTCTCACCAATACATAAAGCGATGATTAATGAACCACTGCCTGAAAATATACCTTTTAACAAAACAATTTGCAATGGATTATTTTTTGATAATACCCTTGTGCAGTTGTTTTCTGTTCCCCAAAAAATACAAGCAAGAAGCACAAACAAAAAACCCATTGAAAATTTAAAATCATCAATCTCATCAACGGATAACAAAATACAAGATATGGTAATAAAAATATTCCAATCCATAATCTAATACTAATTTTTTCTTTAAATAAACAGAGCGCAATAACGGCAGTAGCGACTATTTCAAAATTGTTCAATAAAGAAGCATTGCTTGCATTTGTTGTTTTTAAGCCAATCAACAGACATATCGGTGCTAAAATATCTAATAAAATCATTGCGATAATAAAGGGAAGCTGTTTTTTAGATAACGATTGTTCTTGTGGTGCATTTATCTTCTTTTTGACAAAAGAAACTATAACCATACCAAGCCCCGCACCGATATATAAAAGCCCTGCCATCATTGTAGGCTCTATAAATTGGAGTAGAATTTTAGAAAATGGGATACTTATTGCGTAAAGTGCAGCTGCAAGGACTGCAAAGAAATATTTTTTATTTTAACTGCTCCTGTTATTAAATAATTACTCGTTTGTCGTCTTTATTAAAAAGCTAAAATTATAGGTTATTTCATCGTTTCTATTTGTGCGATAATAAATCAATCTGGCAGAGAGGAAGGGATTCGAACCCTCGAAAGCTTGCACTTTACACGCGTTCCAGGCGTGCTCCTTCAACCACTCGGACACCTCTCTAAATAAAAAGCAATTTGGAATCCCAAGTGGGATTCCAAGCAGGCTTATTTTGCAGTAGCCATTTTGCGTCTAAGATAAGCAATTTTGCTTTGCAATGGTAGGTTTTTGGGGCAAACATCGTGGCACGCCAACAAACTCATACACCCAAATACACCATTGTCATCACCGACTAACTCATAAAAATCTGCGTCTGTTCTTTCATCGTGTGGGTCAAGCATAAACCGAACTACGCGGTTAAATCCAGCAGCACCCACGAAATCTTCACGCATAAGTTTTGTTCCACAAGAGGCAATGCAGCAACCACACTCAATACATCTATCAAGCTCAAAAACTTCTGCGGCAACTTCTGGTTCTACTCTTGTTTCAATTTGACGCATATGCTCTTCGCTTTTTTCTTGTGCGTGAATCCAGCTTTCTACTCGTTTGCTCATACCATTAAACCAATTTCCTGTATCTACTGATAAATCTTTAATCAACTTAAATGCAGGCAATGGCATAAGAGTAATGACGCCATCAGGAAAATCTTTTGTCAAAGTGCGGCAAGCAAGACGAGGACGTCCGTTAATCATCATTCCGCAACTTCCACAAATCCCCGCACGACAAACGAAGTCGAAACTCAAATCCGGGTCATACTGCTCACGAATCATATTTAGCACGATAAAAACCGTCATAGAATGTGCTTCTTTGAGCTTATATTCTGCAAAATGTGGTTTAGATACTGCGCTATTGGGATTGAACTTCAATACTCTAATTGTTAATTCTCTATTACTGCTTTGAACTGCTCCACTCATTGTTTGTCTCCTATTCTCTCATTGCGCGCTTTATAACGTGGTTGTAACTCAAATGGCATTAGTGCTTCTTGAATTTCATAGCGGTCTTTCCCTTGTGCTTCCATATCAGACCTAATTTTGTCAATTTGTTCTTGACGTCTTAGGCTCTCTGGATTTTCAATAATCATTCCTTTCGCACCATATCCACGGAATCCCGGAGCCATTTCCATTGTAGCAATATCAAGTGGCTCATAAGTAACTGTTGGCATTGTTTGATTTGGATTTTCCCAGCTTGTCAAAGTGCGTTTCAACCAATTTTGGTCATCACGTTTTGGATAATCTTCGCGGCTATGCGCTCCACGAGATTCTGTGCGGTCTAATGCACCCTTTGCTACACACAATGCGATTTTCAACATTTTTGGCACACGATAAGCTTCTTCTAACTCGGGGTTAGCTGAAAGTCGTTTTGTCTTGATTCCAATGTTTTTGCTGCGGATATAAAGTTGTTCTAGCTCACTTACAGCAGATGCTAAGTGTTCTCCATCTCTAAAGATTCCCACTTTATCACCCATAATTTGTTTCATGCTATTTTTGATTTCAAACACATTTTCTGTGCCTGTATTTGCCAAAATGCTATCCAAATAACTTTGCTGTGCGTTGATAAACTCTTCTACCAACTTAGTTTCAATGTCTGCATAAGTTCCCACGCAAGATTCTGCGAAATAATCCCCGATAATCATACCGCTAACTACTGCTTCACTTACAGAGTTTCCGCCTAAGCGATTGAAACCATGCAAATCCCAGCAAGCTGCTTCACCAGCAGAGAATAACCCTTGTAATGCAGTTTCGCCTTTCGCATTGGTTCGGATTCCACCCATACAATAGTGTTGCATTGGTTTGACAGGAGCCCATTTATCCGCAGGGTCAATTCCTGCAAAAACTTGACAAATTTCTTGCACATCACGCAAGTTTGTTTCAATGTGTTTGCGTCCCAAGATTGAAATATCAAGCCACAAATGCTCACCATAAGGAGAGCTTACGCCTTTACCCTCGCGGATTCTTTGAAGCATTCTGCGTGCGACAACATCACGGCTTGCGAGCTCTTTTTTCTCTGGCTCATAATCTGGCATAAAGCGATAACCATCAACATCACGCAAGACTCCACCATCTCCACGACACCCTTCTGTAAGTAGAATCCCACTTGGGAAAAGTCCGGTTGGGTGGAATTGCACCGCTTCCATATTACCTAATTTCGCGATTCCTGTTTCAAGTGCTAATGCAGTCCCTGTTCCCTCACAAATTACCGCATTGGTTGTGTCTTTGTAAATTCTTCCATAACCACCTGTGGCAATCAATGTTCCTTTAGCAACATAACCAATCAATTCACCTGTAATCAAATCACGCACAACCGCACCATAGCAACGATTGTTTTTATGAATCAAAGCCAAAGCTTCTTTTCTATCGTGAATCAAAACACCTCTTTTGAGTGCTTCATTTGCCACCGCAAACAACATAGAGTGTCCTGTCGCGTCCGCTGTATAACAAGTTCTCCATTTCTTTGTTCCGCCGAAGTCGCGAGAATGGATTAATCCGTGTCTAAATTCTTCTTCAGTGATAGTAGTTTTTTGTGCATTAATGATTGCAGTTCTATCACCCTTTTTAATTCTCGTCCATGGCACACCCCAAGCGGCTAATTGACGAATCGCTTTAGGAGCTGTGGTAACAAACATTCTAGCAACTTTTTGGTCGCAACCCCAATCACTTCCTTTTACTGTATCTGCAAAGTGCAAATCCTCATTATCACCATCACTCATTTTGGAGTTTCCAAGACTTGCTTGCATACCACCTTGAGCTGCAGCAGAGTGGCTTCTTTTCACAGGAATAAGGCTTAAAACGATTGTATTAAGATTCTTTTCCTTACAGGCAACTGCTGCACGAAGTCCTGCCAAACCTCCACCAATCACTAATGAATCGCAATATACTATTTTCATTCATCTCTCCTTTATAGACTTTTGCCTAACGCAATCCAAGTGAAATCCGCGATAAATGCAATGACACCCAAAACGATAAACACTGCAAACACAGCAACTTTAACATTTTTGCGTTTTACATTGCTTTGTGCGGTAGTTGGTGCTTCAAGCGGAACCCATTTGATGATTACGCGATACAATCCAATGCTTGCGTGCAATACCATAACTACAAGCAAGACAAGATAAAATTCTGCCAAATTACCCTCTACGAATCTTGACGCAGAAGTGATTGCATTAATGCTTGTAGAGTTAAAAAGAATGGTGATAAGATGTGCGCCACCCAAGAAAAATAATGCAAATCCTGTCAAAAATTGTATCCACCAAAGTGTGGTATCACAATGTTTCATCAAACATTTGTGTGTTTTAAAAATCATAAATTGTTGGAAATTTGCGGGGAATTTTCTCATAGCCAAAAACGCGTGCGCCACAAACACAACGCTTATCACAAGCACGACTAAAGTGGTTAAAAGCGGAATCCCATGTCCTCCAAAGATGAATGAACCCTCACTGAAGCCAACCACTGCTTCAAATGCTTCTGTACCTAATAAAATAGAAGATGTAAAACACATATGGAACAAAATAAAAATCGCTAAAATAGCTCCTGTAATACTTTGTAACATATCCCAACGCGCAGGATTTTTTCTTTTTTTGCGCTCTGAAGTTACTTTTAAATAACTCTCAATTACTACTTCATCATTTTGCATAAAACCCTCCTAAAGTAGATTACCAGTGCTTTGCACAACGCCATTAAACCTAAAAATCTTGTAATTATAAAACATTTTAAATAAAATTACATTAAATATTTTTAAGAACTTTTTTATTAAAACTTTAAGAAAACTTAAGTATTATCCTAGTTTGAATAAGATTTCACAAAACAAATAAATCAAAATCAAGGAAAATTATGCTTCCCTTTAGCGATGAAGAACTTTTAAAACCCGTAGAATTAAGCATTAACAAAGTGCGTCCATTACTGATTCAAGACGGAGGCAATGTAACTTTACTCAAAATTGAAAATGGTAAAGTTTTTGTGCGTTTAGAGGGTGCGTGTAGAGGCTGTCCAAGCAGCACTCAAACCCTTAAATTCGGCATTGAACGCACGCTTAAAAACGACATTCACCCCGACATTGAGCTTATTAACGAATCCTAAAGAGAATTTAAGGCTTAAAAATGGCAAAAGACTTTGCGTATTTCAGAAACAAAGCTAAACTCGCCTTTAGCAAGCATCAATATGCGCGTGTTTTAGAGATTCTCTCCTATGCAAATCTACTCCTTAATAACCTAAGCGACAAAGAATCCCGCTATTTCAATATGCTTAGCGCACTCTCGGATATGGCATTAGAATACGAAGATGAGGCACGTGCGTTGTTTGAATATTATCAAGTGATTCGTGGGAAAAACGATTTAGAGGCAGAGGAAATAGTGCTAGAAATGATTGAAAATTTTGATAAAAATCTCTACGCACTTAATCTCGCAATTTGGAGTTTGCAAGAAGCAGAGATTGACAAAAACGATGGAATCTTGTATGAGGATTTCGTAGTCCATTCTGCCAAAGTCGGCTTCAAAGAGGCGTTTGAAGATTTAATGTTTAGCTCCAAAATCATTTTTACAAACAAAAACGAATTTTTATTTTTTGTGCGCAATCTCGTAAAATTCGGCTTTGAAGAAATTGCGATTAATTACTTTGAAAATGCGGGGAATTTATTGTTTTATGACAAAGACTTTATGCGTCTTTATCGTAAAATCTTAAAAGACAAAGAATCTTAAACTTATGATTCCATATAAAATTAAGGAAATTTAATGCGAGTAGCGATTCAACCAAATAACGATTCCACTTTACGCTTCATTAGCGATGATTCAAGAGAAAATTTACAAGATACACAGGATTGTAGCCCTCAAAATTGCGCATTTTTAATCACTCAAAGCAATCAGAATTATCAAGAATCTGCAAAGAAAAATGGATTTGAAATTTTTATTACTCCAAAAGATTTAATAAACTATTTTGATTTAAACCTTAAACTGATTGGCATTACGGGGACGAATGGCAAAACCACCACCGCAGCAATGATTTATTCTATTTTGCTAGATTTTGGCTATTCTGTCGCCTTGCTCGGCACGCGAGGGTTTTTTATCAATGGAATCCAAAAACGACCCAAAGGGCTCACAACTCCTAGTTTGCTAGAGATTTACAGCGCAATCCACGAGGCAAGAGCGGAAAATTGCCAATATTTCGTAATGGAAGTTAGTTCGCACGCGATTGTGCAAAATCGCATTGAGGGATTGCATTTTGACTTGCGGATTCTTACGAATATCACGAGCGACCATTTGGATTATCATAAGACTTTAGAAAACTATATCGCGGTAAAAAACTCCTTTTTTGCCAATCCTGCGGATTTAAAACTGATTAACAAAGACGAACCCAATGCGCACTATGCGCTAGAAAAAGCTATCACCTATGGCATAGAATCCCCCGCGACACTTAATGCCAAAGCTTACAGCTTGCAAGGAGGCATTACAGCACAAATTGCCTATGGCAAAGAAGAGGCAAGCCTAGAATGCACACTTTTTGGCAAACATAATCTTTATAATGCACTTGCAGCAATCGGGGCAGTCAAACTCCTAGAAGATGTTACATTAGATGAAATTTGCAAGAAGTTAGAAAACTTCGGCGGAGTTTTAGGGAGAATGCAAGTCGTGAGCCAAAATCCCTTAATCATCATAGACTTTGCACACACCGAAGATGGTATGGAAAAAATCTTTCAATCCTTTTTGCACCAAAAAATCGCCGTAGTCTTCGGCGCAGGAGGAGATAGGGACAGAAGCAAGCGTCCAAAAATGGGGAAATGCGCCGCTAAATATGCGCAAAAACTCTATATCACGAGCGACAATCCACGCAGTGAGATTCCATCTCAAATTATACAGGAAATTTTAAGCGGAATCTCTCAAGACCTAAGAAATCATCGTGAGATTCATTTAGAAGAAAATCGTGCCAAAGCCATTGAAATGGCAATCAAAAACCTTAAGCAAGAAGAAGTCTTGCTGATTTTGGGAAAAGGCGATGAAACTTATCAAATCATCGGGGATAAAACCTTACACTTTGACGATTGCGAGGAAGTGCAAAGGGTATTAGAATCGCTCAAACCATAGCTCACTTTGCCCTTTTGCAATATCATTACGAGATTCTACTTGTGGGATTGTAACAATCCATAATCATCAAACAATGGAATCTTAAAACAAATGAGATTGTAGATTGCCACGCATTATAAATAACGCTCGTAACGACACAACAAGAATCATCATTAACCATTTCTAAAGTTTAGAAACTCTATAATCAAATGTCTTAAGGATTGCTACTGAAGATAGAAACTTGAAAAAGTTTAAGGAGGTAGTAGAGATGATTGAAATTATTTCTTTTATGATAGTTTTAATTGTCCTCATCTTAATTGTAAAAAATTAAGTTGAGAACTAAACTTATAAAAACGATTTAAATTATAAGAAAGCCCTGCTTAGTTTGTCCTTAAGACACCTAAAATCTCAAGTTTCTATCGCAGGGCTAGAGACTTGGAATCCTAACTTCTCGCAACAACTAAAACAAATCTAAAGATAATTTCAAAAGAACAAACAGAAAAAAATAAATTTAAAGCAAGAACAAGAATAAGAAAAGCAAGAATATTAAAGAAATAAAAGCTAAGCAAAAGCAAGGGATTTATCCCTTGCTTTTAAGAATCTTAAAAAGACTATTGGAGTAATCTTAAGATATTTTGTTGCACTGCATTTGCTTGGCTCATTGCATAACTTCCAGCTTGAGCTAGAATGTTTAGGTTAGAGTAGTTTGCAGATTCACTTGCGAAATCTACTTCTCTGATTCCACTTTCAGCAGATTTTACATTCACTTGAGTAATCGTGATGTTATTGACTGTGGATTGCATTTGTTGTTGCACAGAACCCAAGTCCGCACGAATGCTATCTAGTTGTTTAATCGCAGATTCTGCAATATCCATAACAAGCATTGCACCTTTAAGAGTGGT
>NZ_JAAVGY010000026.1 GCF_014799995.1 Helicobacter sp. | reverse complement strand
TAGAATCTAAAGTAAGAATCCCATTGTATGATTTAATAAATCAATGACATTCTCTTTACTTAATAAACAAAGAGAGAGAAAAGATATAAGGGATTCTTTAGGGGGGAATCTCTTTAGAGGGGTTTATATCATATCAATTGCTTTCTTGGGGTTGTATGCTTGAAAAACTAAGGTTCATTCTCTCTAGCCAAGACCAACATTATATTTATGGATTACTTCTGCTTGCTTTGCTTGTCTCTATGGTTGAGCTAATTGGAATCTCTGCGATTGCTCCTTTTATTGCGGTGGCAAGTGATTTTAGCTTGATTGAAAGCAAGCCCTATTTTTCCTTTGTTTATCGTTTTTTACATTTAAACTCTCCTTATGATTTTGTGCTTTATTTTGGCATTGCTTTGTTGGCGTTTTATCTTTTTAGAAGCCTTATTAATCTACTTTATCAGTATCTTTTAGCGCGTTTTACCTTTGAGAGTTATCATTTGATTGTCGCAAGGCTATTTAGAAACTATTTAGGAATCAATTATGAGGATTTCATTACTAAAAACACGAGCCATTTAACCAAAACCATCACAACCGAAGCGCATAACTTCACAATTTTACTTGCCGCCTTTTTGTTTATGACTTCTGAAATTTTTGTGGTGCTCTTGATTTATGGCACTTTATTGTTTGTGGATTTTAAAATCACACTTGGCTTGACATTGGCTTTAGCCATTTTGGGATTCCTTTTAGCACGAGGCATTGCTTTAAAAATCAAAAAACAAGGCAGAGAGAAAGAATCGCACCAAAAAGGCTTTTTTGAAACTCTTAATTCTAGCTTTGGGAACTATAAAATCATTAAACTTCAAAGCGATTCCACTTCTATTTGGCAGAGTTTTTCACACTCCTTATCGGGATATTCTTTGGCAAATATCAAAAACCAAACCTTTTTTCATATCCCGCGTTTGTTCTTGGAGGCGATTGGCTTTTGTGCGATGATTCTTGTCGTGCTGTATTTGTTTGTCCAAAACCCCAATAATGTAACGAGCTATTTGCCCTTGCTTTCTGTTTATGTGCTTGCACTTTATCGTCTTTTGCCCTCTATCAATCGTATTTTAGATTCTTACAATAAGATTCTATTTAATTTCCGCTCTTTAGAAATCATCTATCAAGATTTGAGTATGCAAACCCAAGAATTAGGTGATGTAGAAGCGAAATTTACGCAGGAGATTAGACTAGAGAATCTCTCCTTTAGCTATCAAAAAAAGCCTGTATTGCAAAATATTAATCTTGTCATTCACAAGGGAGAAAAAGTCGCCTTTATCGGAGAATCTGGGAGCGGCAAAAGCACATTAGTGGATTGCATTATTGGTTTGCTTTGTCCAAAAAGTGGCAAGATTTGGGTAGATAATGTTAAAATTGACAAGACGAATCTCAAGAGCTGGCGTGCGAAGGTGGGTTATATTCCGCAAAATGTTTATTTGTTTGCTGGAAGTGTGGCGGATAATGTCGCCTTTGGTAGGGATTTTGACGAAGAAAAAATCATCGCCTGCCTAAAAAATGCAAAAATTTATGATTTTTTGCAAACTAAAGAGGGCTTACAAACGCAAGTAGGCGAGGGTGGAATCGCACTAAGTGGAGGGCAAAAGCAGCGCATTGCGATTGCACGCGCGCTCTATGGAGACCCAAAGATTCTTGTGCTAGATGAAGCAACGAGTGCATTAGATACTGAAGTAGAAGCAAAAATTATGGAAGAAATTTATAAAATTGCAAAAGACAAAACATTATTCATCATTGCGCATCGTCTAAGCACGATTGCACATTGTGATTCTATTTATCGCTTACATAATGGTATTTTGGATAAAATTCCAAATGCAGATTTAGGCATTTAGGTTTTGGTGTTTTTGACCGATATTGCAAACAAAAGGAAAATGGGTAATGGAAAAATTCAAAGAATTTAATATCAAAGACTTACCACAAGAATTTAGTCAAAAACTCCTGAATGAAATTCCGCAAAACCCTCAATTTCCAAAGGTTAGCGTGATTCTAACTACTTATAATCGCGAATATTTTTTCACAGAATCTATTGAAAGTATTTTAGAGCAAGATTATCCGAATCTTGAAATCATCGTCAGTGATGATGGTTCAGAGGATAATACCTTTAGCATAGCAAGCGAATACGCAAGGGACAATCCCAATATCAAAGTCGTGCGCAACGCAAGGGCGCGCGGAAGTGCAGGGAATCGCAACAATGGGCTAGATTACGCAAGCGGTGAGCTTTTGTTGCTTTTAGATGATGATGATTTGCTCTTTAAAGAAGCGATTTCACAGATGATAGAAGCGTATTTGCATTTTGATAGGCAATATGGGATTATTATCGCAAATTGCACAAGAAGTGATGATGGCTCGCTCTCCGGCAAGGGATTGGACGAATCGCGCGAGATTAGCTTCCAAGAAGTGCTTTCTGGGCGATTAGATGGAGAGTTTGTAACCTTGTTTGAGCGTAAATTACTAGGACAAAGGCGATTTAATGAAAATTTGCAACGAGGCAATATGGGGTTATTGTGGCTCAAGCTCCACAAACAACGTCCTTGTTATTATATTCATAAGCCTTTGAAGTTTTATAGAATCCACGCGGAATCACTCACACAAAGCCTCAAATATCAGCCCTTAGAAATGGTTAAAAATTATGAGCAGGATATTTTGCTTTTTTATAAGGAACGTTTGAAATGTTGTCCTGCTCATCTAGCCAAGCTTTGCGCCACAGCCGCGTTGCTTTATAGACAAGGAGGCAATCGCAAAAAGGCATTCAAAAAGATTCTACAAAGTCTAGCAATCTATCCAAATTGGCTTGCATTGCAAGTATTTGCTTGTCTTTTTTTGCCGGTGTCTTGTCTGCCAAAACTAAAAATTCGTCAAAGAGTTGAAAAATGAAATCCATTAGAATCTTACTTGCTATTAGGTCTTTAAATTTTGGGGGAGCGGAAAGGCAATGGGTGCTTCTTGCCAAAGAGCTTGCCAAGAATCCTAATGTAGAAGTGCGACTTTGCACGCTTTATGGTGGCGGACGCTTGGAATATGAAATCGTAGGGATTCCGCATATTTGTTTAAATAAAAAAGGGCGCAGAGACATTGGCTTTTTGTTTGCCTATCGCAAAGTCATTAAGGATTTTCGCCCAGATTGTATTTATGCCTTTATGCCCGAAATGAATGTTTTTAGCTTAATTTGTGGTGCGTTTTTGCGTACGAAAGTCGTGTTTGGATTTCGTTCTAGTGCGATTGAGTTGGGCAATCTTAGCCTTGCCTCTAAGCTCTACTTCCATACGCAAAAGATTTTAAGTCGCTTCGCAGATGCAATTATTTGCAACTCTCAAGACGCCCTTGCTTTCTATCAATCCAAAGGCTATTATATGAAAAAGGCACTTGTCGTCTATAATGGCATTGATACTACGCGATTCCACCCAAGAGACATTACGCGATTCAAAAAAGAGCTTGGGGTTGGGGAAAATTCTTTTATCGTTGGAATCGTTGCGCGAATGGATAAAGTCAAAGACTATCCTTTATTTGCGCGCGTTGCAAAGGAATTTTTGGAACGATTAGACGCACAAGAGCAAGCCGCAGTTACTTTCATCGCGCTTGGAAAATGCGAGGAAAGAATCTTGAAAGATTGTCTAAAGATTCTAGGAGACACGCAACGCAAAGTGTTGTTTTTGGGAGCAAAAAACGATGTGGAGGCTTATTATCCGCTATTTGATTGCATTCTCTCTACTTCTTATACCGAAAGCTTTTCAAACTCCATTGCAGAGGGAATGGCGTGTGGTTGTGTGCCAATCGTTAGCAATGTGGGAGAGAGCAAAGTCATTGCAGATTTCGGGCAAGATTCTTATGACTTTCTTTTTCCTCCAAAAGAAGATAAAAGCGCGGTAAAATGTTTGGAATCCCTCTACGCCTTGCACCTTTTGGGCAAACTAGAGCCCCTCAAGACACAAGGGCGCGCGCACATTGTGGAGAAATTTAGTGTGGATTCTATGGTGAATAAAACCCTAAAGATTCTTACCTCTCTTGCCCAATCTATCAGTGTAGAGATTCTAAAAGTAGAATTGCAAAACAGCAACGAGCTAGAGTCTTAAACTAAGCAATTATAATGAAACTCGTTGTCTTGCTCTATTCCTTAGGCGCAGGGGGTGCGGAACGTATCACCTCACTTTTGTTAGAAAACTTGGCAAAGGAATATGCAATCACTTTGGTATTGCTAGAGGACATCAACCATTACCCACTCACTAAGAAGGTGCAAAAAATCATTTTGGGAAACAACAGCACGCGCGAAAGTGGGCTTAAAAAGCTATTCAAGATTCCCTTGCTTGCCTTTAAATACTCTAAAATCATTCAAGATTGCGAAATTTCTCTCTCGCTGATGACGCGCCCCAATTATATTAATCTTTTGGCAGGAATGCTATGTAGGCTTTTGGGCAAGCGTCCTAAGATTCTTATTTCAGAACGAAGCCACCCTAGCCTACAATATGGTTATCCCAACCTCTCCTCTCTCATCAATCGCAAGTTAATCGCGATACTCTATCATCAAGCGGACAAAATTAGCGCGAACGCCCCACAGAATCTTGAGGATTTGGTGCGAAATTTTGGAATCCAAAGAGACAAAATCACCTTGCTTTTGAATTTCTTTGATTTGGATAAAATCCTTGCACAAAGTCGTGAGGATTCTGCACTAAAGGAGCAAATTCTAGCAAGCAAGGCACGCGGGAGATTCGCCTTTATCAGTATTGGGCGATTGGATAGTGGCAAAAATCATCACTTGTTAATAGATTGTATGCAGGATTTTAAAGGCAAGGCGGATTTGTTTATCCTCGGGGAGGGAGAGAAGCGAAGTGAGTTAGAATCTCAAATCAAGGCACTCCAACTAGAATCCTGCGTGCATTTGCTTGGACGCACACCCAACCCTTACGCACCTTTGAGCGTGGCAGATTGTTTTGTCTTTGCGTCCAATCACGAGGGTTTTCCTAATGTGCTTGTAGAATCTTTAACGCTAAAGATTCCAATTCTCACAACAAATTGCGCACCGCGCGAGATTCTCGCACCACAAGGAGAATTTATAGACGCGCAAAAGCATTGTGAAATTTGCAAAGGAGGCATTCTAGTCCCGCTCAATGATAGGGATTCCTTTCGCTTTGCAATGCAGTTTATTTATATGCAACCTAACTTTTTCTCTCCAACAAATCTCCAATCTCAAGCGCGTAAATTCTCCATAGAATCGCAACTGCCACACTATAAGCAATGGATTTTTGGATAGGAGACATTATGGAATCGTATGGATATGCAACAGAATTAGAATATGTAGATGACTTTATCCCCGCACTCAATCCCTTGTGGATAGATTTTTCTTTAAACTTGGCGGGATTAGAGCGGTATCATTCCAAAGAATCACGACAAAGATTCCGCTATCTTGAGCTAGGGTTTGGTATGGGCAATAGCTTGACGCTCCACGCAAGTTGCAGTGAGGGGGAGTTTGTGGGAAATGACTTTATGCCTGCACACTGCCAACACGCACAAGCATTCATTGCCGCTTCTCAAAGTTGTGCGCAAGTCTATCCAGAGGACTTTTTGCGATTAAAAGAACGTTTGAGGCGAGAGAATCTCAAGTTTGACATTATTGCATTACACGGCATTTGGAGTTGGATTAGCAAAGAAAATCAAAAGATTATTTTAGAGATTATCACGCACCATTTAAGCGAGGGTGGCGCAGTGTATATCAGTTATAATTGCTTTCCGGGCTGGGAGGGAAAATATTCTTTGCGTCATTTGCTCAAAATCTATGAAAGCCAAGCAAGTGGCGACCAAGAAAGCAGAATTAAGCAAACGATTCATTGGACGCAGAATCTTTTTGCCTCCAAATCGCTTTATATAGAGCAAAATCCACGCACGCAAGAAATTCATCAAGAACTGCAAACAAGAGAAATCAATTATTTGTGCCACGAATTTTTTAATCAAGATTGGCATTGTATGTTTTTTAGCGAAATGGCAAGGATTCTGCACAATGCGCAATGTGAGTTTGGTGCAAGCGCGAAGCTAATGTGGCATTTTGACCCTTTGACTTTTAATGCACAGCAAAAGCAATTATTGGCAGAAGCGAGGGATTCTCTCTTGCAAGAGCAACTTAAGGATTATTTTCTCAATGAATCTTTTAGAATGGATATTTTTGTCAAAGGCGCAAAGCAATTGACGCGACAGGAGCGAGAAAAGAAGCTTTTACATACGGCTTTTGTCTTGCTTAAAGCCCCCTTTGGATTCCAAAATGCAAGCGAAACCCCGCTAGAATTTCAAGCCCTTTGTCAAAGGATTTTGGAATTTTTTGCTAAGGATTCTTTCTCTCCTAAGACACTTCAAAGCCTAGTGGAATCCTTTGATGTAGAAATTAATGTCTTGCTGCCTATCGTCTGTGCGATGATGACACAAGGATTCTTGCACCCTACACAACCCATTAACCCAAAAATTTTGGCACAAGCAAAAGCACACAATCAAGCACTTTTTGCGCAAAAAAGACAAAAGGGCACGCAACGATTCCTCGCTGCCCCTTTGATAGGTGGAGGGATTTATGTAGAGGAGATGACTTGGACTTGTTTAAAGGCTTCCGCACAAGGAATCTTAGAAAAAGAATCTTTGAAAGAATTTGTCTGCAATGCAATTCCCAATCTACCAAAAGAATCGCTAGAGACTTGCGTGGAGCAGTTTTTGAATACACGCAAACTCTATCAAACATTGGGGATTTTGGATTGAACAATCTTTTGCATCACATTCCCCCCAATTTTTCCCCAAGATTAGCAAATTTTATTTTAATTTTATATTTCTTAAGTATGATTCCAACTGCACTTTTGGTGCAACTCTTCTGGGTTAGCCCCCCCCGACCC
>NZ_JAAVGY010000025.1 GCF_014799995.1 Helicobacter sp. | reverse complement strand
TAGCGCATTGAGCACGTCCACATACATCTTCCCACCTATATCTAAAAAACCTACAACCTCTTCTAAAAACTCTCGTGGTTTTTCTATATGCTCCAACAAATGCCTAAACACAATAAAATCCACTTTATGCTTCAAAGAATTGCGCAAAAGTTTTGTATCAAAAAAGCCTTGAATATGTGAAACATTCTTAGGCATTTTTTCCATTGTCGTAGGACTTGGATCAATACTATATACAAATTTTGCCTCACTCGCCAAAGCACAAAGTAAATCACAAAGACCCGGTGCAATCTCTAAAAATACAGAATCCTTTGAAGCATACTGCATAATTTTATCTTTAGTTTGGGTTAATGTTTTACTTAATCTTTGCGTAAAATATTTCTGTTGATAATACGCATTGCTTGTATAGACTTGTAACATTTTGGACATATCAAAGGCAAAGTTATAGATAAAACCGCACTCCAAACATTGCCTCATATCCATTGTGCAATCCCCCTTAGCATAATCCTCCGCTCCGATTTTACTTGTCGGATTAAACTCAAAAATATCTCCACTTGCAAACACATTTTCCAACAATAATACTTCTTGAAATTCAGATTCCTTTTTACACAAAGGACATACTTTAATTAAATTACCCACGATTTTGCTCCTTCTTTTACAAAATTAAATTCCTCCACATAGCCTTGCTCTTGGTTTAAAAGCTTAATTAAGTCATACTTTTTTGTAGGATCTACCATAAAAAACATAAACCCCCCCGCTCCTGCACCACTTGTTTTACCGCTATATGCCCCATTATTGATTGCAAGGTTATAGATTCTATCTAATTCATCATTTGTAACGATTTCGGAAATTACTTTTTTGCTCTGCCAAGATTTCCCTAGAATCTTAGCCAAAGAATGAAAATCTCCTTTAAGCAATGCCTCTTTCATATCGCTTGCATCTTGTTTAATAGAATGCATTGCCTCTAAAGATTTGTTATCACCCAATCTTCCTTTTTTATGTTCCTCTATATCTTTCGCTTCTCTCGTAATATTTGTAAAATAAAGCACAATTTGCTCTTCTAGCTCACTCATAATCCAATTTTTGATACGCAAAGGATTAACAATCACGCGCTTATCTTTATAAAACTCCATAAAATTAAATCCACCAAAAGTCGCTGCATATTGGTCTTGCGCACCTCCAACAATTCCTAAATCCTCTCTTTCTATCTCATAGGCAAGTTTTGCAATGTCATATTCCCCCAAGGGCAAATGCAACCACTCTACAAAACACTTAATAATGCCCACCACAAGCGTAGATGAACCTCCAAGTCCGCTTCCGCTTGGCACATCAGAATAAGTTGTAAGCTCAAAACTTAGTGGCTTGTGGATAAAATCTTTCACCAAACGATTATAAACACTCTTATAAATATCCATTTTCCCATCAAGCTCCAAAAACTCTACACTTTGATATTCTGTTTTTGCATTTGTATCAGGAGAAACAAAAAGGATTCTATCATTGTCCATAACTTGAAGTGTGCAATGAATATATTTTGAAATCGTGGCATTTAGCACATAGCCTGTATAGTTATCACAATACAGATTAATATCTGTCCCCCCCCCCCGCAAGCCCAAGCCTCAAAGGCGTCATACTTCTGATGGTTTTCATCTTTTTACCTATTTAATGGGATTCTGCCATTAGAGATTTCCTTTCTCCAATGATTCAATAAATCTTCAAACATTTTTCTAGCTGGAATCTCGGGCTTCCAATCAATAAAACTTTTGATTTTTGTATTATCAAACATTTGATAATCTGCGTCAATTGGGCGGAATCTCTCGCTATCTGCTTGCACTTGAATATCTTTTCTTGTGCTAAAGCCCAAAAGAATCTCAATCACTTCAGGCAATTTAAAGGCTTCTTCTCCTGCAATATTAAAAGCCTCTCCACAAGGCACATTGCCTTTTTGGCTCTCTAGTGCAAGTAGATAATACGCCCGAATCGCGTCTCTGCAATCTTGAAAAGTGCGTGTGCTCTCAAGATTTCCTACCTTGATAATTGGCTCTTGGTAACCTGCTTCAATCAGTGCAATTTGCTTTGCTACTGTGCTTTCAAAAAACACATCACTGCGTCTTGGACCGCTGTGCGTTCCCATACGCGTTACAAAGGTACGGATTTGATATGCTTCTCCATAGAATCGCCCTAAATAATCTGTGCCGATTTTGCTGATACTATAAGGGCTCGCACCGTGAAATGGCGTCTCTTCATTAAGGCGCACGCCAACTTTCGCCCTACCATAAACCTCACTTGAAGAGCAGATATGCGCCACTGGGTCATAATCTTGTTTTTGCTTTAAGATTCTAATATTTTCTAGGATATTCGCTGTGCCGATAATGTTTGTTTGCAAAGTTTCAAGCGGAATCTCAAATGAAGTTTTAGGAAAACTTTGTGCCGCTAAATGAAAAATAAAATCAGGTTTTTTGCTCTCAAAAAGCTTCTGCAAACTAGAATAATCATTCAAATCCGCATAAAAAATACTGATTCTATCTTTTTTGTTAATCCTATCACTTAGATGATAGATATTATCCATACTCTCTTGCCAACGCATTAAACCGATAATTTCATAGTCGGTATTCTCTAGCAAGAAATCCGCCATTTGCGAACCAACTTGCCCTGTAAATCCTGTAATTAAAGCTGTTTTTGACATATTTAACCTTTATTTATACTACTCTTGTCGCCAAAATATCCCTCTTTGATAAAATAGGGTCTGTAATTCCCCAATCTATACCTATCCTCTCATCATTCCACGCATAAGTGAATTGACTCTCTGCATCCATATATTCTCCTTTATAGGCGCACTTATAATAATATACCGCTTCTTGTGAGCGCACCAAATGCGCATTACCAAATCCTGCCGGCACAAGAACAAACAACTGATTCTTAGGATTGATAACAAAAGCTTCGTGTTGCAAATAAGTAGAGCTATTCTCCCTACAATCCACAATAACTTGCAAAATCTCTCCGGCAATACAAGAGCAAAGCTTGTAAGTTTTATTATCGCCATGTATTCCCCTTAGAACATTTCGCCTTGAAGTGATAAATTTATCGTGAATAAAGTGTAAAGATTTTGGCAAAAGATTGTCAATTGCTTCGCTTGTAAAAGCTGTCCAAATCTCACCTCTTAAATCTTTGAATTTATTGGGCTTTATCACATACACACCTTTAAAAATTTTAGACTCTTGTATATCAAACTCTATCGCCATTATGCAGCCCTTTCGAAAACTGCATAAGGCTTTATAATGAGGCTATTTAATGCCCCCCCCCCCGCAAGATTAGGCTTAGAAAGATAGGAGATTCTTTGTGCAAGATTCTTATCTAACATAGGTTCATTCCCTACAAACAAAGCAACTTTTTGCACATTTTGTTGATTTTGCAAAATCTCATCAGCAATTTTAAAAAACAATGCATCGTGCATATAGGGGCTTTGGATATTTTTCCTCCATTCCTCAATACCACACATTACACATCTAGCAGTGCAATTATTTGTTGTCTCTAAATTTATAAATCTAGGAAACTCTAAAGCTTCTTCTAGGTTTTCTAGCTTGCCACCACTTAGCACTTTTTGTGTTACATATTCTAAGTTTTCTTGCAATCTTAACTCCTTATATGATTTTGCTTCAAATACCAATCATAAAGCATTGAAATTCCAGATTCTAAGCTGATTTGATGCTTCCAGCCAAAACTCTCTAATTTGGAAGTATTAGGTAATTTTCTAAATGTTCCATCAGGCTTGGAAGTATCAAAACAAAATTCGCCTTTAAAACCCACAATATTTGCAATTAATTCTGCTAATTCCTTGATAGAGACATCACTTCCATAACCAATGTTAATATGGGTATTTTTAATCTCTTTTTCTCCCTTATGCAAATCTTTAAAATCTACATTTTCCATTACAAACACGCAAGCATCTGCCATATCTGTATTGTGTAAAAATTCTCGTCTAGGATTCCCACTTCCCCAAATCTCTACTTTGTTTTCAAAGATTCCGAATTTTGCACAATATGCTTTTGCCTCATCAAAATTACTTGTTTGTGTGTTGGCAATTAGTTCCTCTTGCCTATCTTGAGTCAAAAGCTTTGCCAAGTGCATTTTGCGAACAAATGCAGGCAAAACATGACAATTCTCCAAATTGAAATTGTCGTTTGCGCCATAAATACCTGTGGGCATTACACTGATGAAATTTGTGCCATACTGAATATTATAAGCCTCACACATTTTAAGCCCTGCAATTTTAGCTATCGCGTAAGGCTCATTAGTGTATTCTAGCTCACTCGTCAATAAATACTCCTCTTTGATAGGTTGGGGAGAGTTTTTGGGATAAATACAAGTTGTTCCCAAAAATAAGAGCTTTTTAACTCCACTTAGATAGGCACTATGAATCACATTATTTTGAATCATCAAATTTTCATAAATGAAATTGGCACGATAAGTATTGTTTGCAATAATCCCACCCACTCTTGCAGCACATAAAAAGACATATTCAGGCTTTTCTTTTTGGAAAAATTCCTCCACCTCCCTCTGCCTTGTCAAATCCAACTCTTGGTGTGTCCTTAAAGCAAAATTTTGATAGCCTTTTTGCTTTAAATTCTCAAGAATTGCACTACCTGTTAAACCCTTATGCCCTGCAATATAAATCTTAGAATCTTTACGCACAGCACACCTCCAAAGCTCCATAACTATGAGCATTTGTAGAATCCCTAGCACAAAGATTTGCGATTCTAAGTTTTGTAACACAGGCTTTCGCAGTGCCAACTTTTGCAAGGACAAAGGATTTATCATCTAAAAGCCCCCCCCCCCGCACTCTTGATACCATTGATAAAGTTGCTTCACTCCATATTCTAATGGAATTTTTGCACTCCAACCAAGTTTTGAAATTTTTTCAATACTTCCAAGCTTCCTTAGAGCACCTTCTGGTTTTGAACTATCAAAAATAAGCTCTCCTTTAAAACCAACAATTTTTGCAATAAGCTCCGCTAGTTCTTTAATAGAAATATCACTACCATAACCTATATTAATATGTGTATTCGTGATTTCTTTTTCATCCTTATGTAAATCCTTAAAATCTACATTTTGCATTAAAAAAAGTAGAGCATCCGCTAAATCTTCACAATGCAAAAAATCCCTTTTTGCGTTTCCGCTACCCCAAATTTCCACACTATTGTTTCCAATACCTAATGTTTGTAGATAAGCTTTTGCTTCCTCAATATTTCCCAACTTCAAATCCTGCAAGACCTCACTATCACGACCTTCATTCAATAGTTTTGCTAAGTGAATTTTGCGTAAAAGAGCAGGTAAAACCTGCGCATTTTTAAAATCAAAAGAAACATTATTGCCATACAAAGAAGCAGGAGCTACTCCGATAAAATTAGTTTGAAATTGAATATTATAAGCCTCACAAAGCTTCAACCCGGCAATTTTAGCTATTGCATAGCTCTCAAAGTTATATTCCAATTTGGAATCAAGCAAATACTCCTCTTTGATAGGTTGAAGGGATATTTTAGGATAGATTGTTGTAGAAGCAAGAAATATAAGCTTTTTTACCCCATTCAAAAAAGAATGTTGCAAAACATTATTTTGTATCATTAAGTTTTCGTATAAAAACTCTGCTCTTTTTGCGTTTGCATAAGCCATTCCTCCTGCTTTTGCAGCACATAAAAAAACATATTCTGGCTTTTCTTTTTGGAAAAATTCCTCCACTTCCCTTTGCCTTGTCAAATCTAACTCTTGGTGTGTTCTTAAGATAAGATTCTTATATCCCTCATTTTGGAGTTTTTTAAGAATCGCTGAACCTACAAGCCCCCTATGCCCTGCAATATAAATCTTAGAATCCTTATGCACAGCACACCTCCAAAGCACAATCCAATGGAGATTCCGCAATCCTAAAAGCACAAGTGCTTCTAAAATCCATAGCACAAAGATTTGCGATTCCAAATCTTGTAATACAGGCTTTCGCAGTGCCAACTTTTGCAAAAGCAAAGGATTTATCATCTAAAAGCCCCCCCCCCCGCACTCTTGATACCATTCATACATCATTGTAATTCCTTGTCTTAAGTTAATTTTTGGCTGCCAGCCTAGAGATTGAATCCTAGAAATGTCCATCAATCTATTCATTGAGCTATCGGGCTTGTTTGTATTGAATCGCAACTCACCGCCAAAACCCACGATTTCTTTTATCATCAACGCCACTTCTTTAATCGTATAATCCACGCCTGTGCCGACATTAATATGCGTGTTTTTGATAAATTTTTCGCCCTTACGCAAGTCTTTAAAATCCACATTTTGCATTATAAAAATGCTCGCATCGGCTAAATCAAAACTATGCAAAAACTCTCGCCTCACCTTGCCACTCCCCCAAATCTCTACACTTTCCTTTGAGATTCCAAACTTTTGGCAAAATTCCTCTGCTTCTTGCAAACTTTGAACCCCAATATCCTTACAAAGAGCGTCATTTTCTCCGAGTTCTAAAAGCTTAGCCAGATGGAATTTGCGTAGCAATGCAGGCAATACTCTTGATTTGGCAAAGTCAAAATTCGCCCTTGTGCCATAAAGATTGTTTAATGCTAAACACAAGAAATTCGTGCCATATTGGAGATTGTAAGATTCGCAAAGCAAAGCCCCTGCAAGCTTTGCCACTCCAAAGGAAGTCGCCCCCCATTCAAGTTCGCCATTAAAAAGATATTCTTCCTTTAAGGGATTCTTTGCATTTTCTGGATACATATAGCCCGAGCCATAGCAAATGAGCTTTTTAACACCATTTAAATAAGAGCTATGGATGATATTGTTTTGTATCATTGTATTGATATACAAGAAATCTGCCCTCTGTGCGACATTCGCCGCACCACAAGGGAGCACGGCGCACAAAAATACATACTCGGGCTTTTCTTGTTTAAAAAACTCCTCTACTGCTTCTTGGTTGCTCAAATCAAGCTCTTGGTGCGTTTTGGTGATGAGATTTTTAAAACCTCTTTGCTCTAAAACTTCAACCAAAGCACTTCCTGCCGTGCCATTGTGTCCTGCAATATAGATTTTGGAATCTTTTCTCATTTAGTTTCCTTTTGCCGCTAGAATATCTCTCTCGGATAAAATCGGATTTGCAACCCCCCAATCTACTCCGATTTTTTTATCATTCCACGCATAAGTAAATTGGTCAGGAGCGTCCAAATATTTACCCTCATAAGCAAGCTTATAGTAATACACCGCCTCTTTGGACAAAACACAATGCGCATTCCCCATATTGGGTGGAAGCAAAATCAACTTTTGATTCTGTGGAGAAATATTCCAGCTCTCCCATTGCAAATAAGTAGGACTATCCTTTCTGCAATCTACTGCTACTTGCTGCACTTCTCCATACACACAAGTTACAAGTTTATAAGTTTTAATATCTCCGTGTATTCCTCGCAAAACATTGAGATGAGAGTTGATAAATTTATCGTGCTTAAACCTCAAACCTTTTGGCACAATATCACCCAAATGTTCCTCCGTAAAAGCTGTCCAAATCTCACCTCTTAAATCACTAAATTTATTGGGCGTGATGATATAAACACCTTTGATTTTTTTGCTTTCTTGTATGTCAAATTCCATTGCCATTTCGTCTCCTTAATTAATTTTTATCGCATAAATAAACTGTGATAATCCATAATCTTGCAATTTCATCTTTGCCATTGCGAGCAAGTTTGCAAAACTTGCGTGGCAGACTATTTAAGTAAAGTATTATTT
Organism: Helicobacter sp.; assembly: GCF_014799995.1. Lineage (GTDB taxonomy): Bacteria > Campylobacterota > Campylobacteria > Campylobacterales > Helicobacteraceae > Helicobacter_D. The sequence goes on along the minus strand of NZ_JAAVGY010000025.1, from coordinate 13,571 downwards.
TTTAATTTCTCTACAAAACCCCCTAAGAGATTTGAGACTTTCCTCATAAAATTCTTTCTTGTAATGCATAGCCGCTAATCCCCATCGATGATTTGGATCTGCCTCAAGTAAGTCTTGAGAATATTCTATAAAAGTTGCTTTTGGCAAGGCACTCTGCAAGACTTGATAATAATTCTCTAATAAAGAGTTAAAAGGTGCAATCAACTGAATATCCATAAATGCCCCCCCCCGCTGATAAATTAGTCCAATAAGGTTTGATGCAGATGATTTTTTCTTGAAATGCTTTTGTAATGCAGACAAACTTTTCAAGTCCCTCAAGCCATAGATTAAAAAATTCTTTAGAATCCCTGCGAATCATTTGACTAGAGGATATTTTTTGATTATAACCCGCTTGATATTCACTTGAAATAGTACACAAATATTTTGAATGAATTTTATGTAAATGAAATCTTGTATCAATCATATCTAAAAGCAAAAAATCATAATTGCTTTGTTGCAAAAACAACCAAAATTCCTTTGACATATCCCACTCAACGATTCTTCTTTGGAAATTTGAAGCAATCTTCTCTAGGATACTTCTATCCACATAGGGTTCGCTACTCAAACTAGCAAAAGAACTGCGAGCAAAATACCGCGCAATCTCAAAGTCTCCTTGCGTATCGAAATTTAAAATATCGCGGCTCACACAAGAACCAAAAATTAAAACCCGCTCTTTCATAATCTAAAGACTCTCAAAGATAAAATTACTTTACTAAAACTACTCTCCATTGAGCACCTCTATTTCCTTTGAGATTATTCGTCTTACATCACTCTGCTTTCTCACCCTTTTAGCTGCATTCTCTGATAACCTTAAAAAATCCTGTGGATTTTTATAAAGAAACTCTATTGCATTGGCTAGTCCCATATAATCCTCTGCTTCTACCAATATTCCGCAATTTCCATCTACAAATTCTGGAATCGCTGCAACCTTATTTGTGATAGGCACAAGTCCGCTAGACATTGCTTCATCCCTTGAAACACCTTGACTATCCATTCTTGATGGATTTAAAAAGATTCCATAATCCTTATGGAGTTTCGCAATTTCCTCTTGTTGCAAAAATTTTTGTTGAATCGTTATGTTTTTAAATCCTCTTAGAGGCTTTAACGTTTTCTCAAATAATTCTCCATCTCCGCTAATAAGAAATTCTAAATCTTTAAAAAAGCTCTTTTTGCTAAGTTCCAATATTGCTTTAACAGATAAATCATTGGCGTATTTTTTGCTAGCAAAAGGTCTGATAGAGAGAATTTTTTTTCTGGATTCTGCATTTTTAGGAATATAGTTAAACAAAGTGGTGTTGATGGGGTTGTGGATAATAGAATAAGAATCTTTTGGTAAATCTACACCAATATCGCCTAAACATTCATTTTTAAAATGCTCTGAAACAAAGACAAAATGGAGATTAGGATGTAGATTTTTGAAAATGCTCTGCCATAATTTCACTCTATTATCAGACAATTTCTGCGCTCTTTGAATCTCCTCTTGACTTTTCCCCTCCATATTAAACATTCTTCGCTCAAGCGTTTGTATCTCACTGCCGTGTATCCAAATGATAATTTTTAACTTATCCAAAAATTTGGATAGAATATCCCATAATCCCCTATCTAGCAAATGCACCGCGACACAAGTATAAGCTCCACTCTCTAAAGTATTTTTCAAAAGCTCCAATGAGCCATTGACTACCGAAATCCCCTCAAATTCTCTACATTCATAGGGCTTAGAACTACTATAAGTCATTAAATCTACTTGGAATCCCTGTTGTTTATAGGCTAAGAGTCTTTGATGTAAGAATCCATATTCATACAAGTTATCATAAGAGGGGTATCTTTTTGCCACAACAAGCACTTTAGATTTTGGTATCCTTGCATAAGGCTCTAAATGCACATTATCAAAATATAGATTCCTAATAGAAATGATTCCACCACCTAACACTCTTAAGCCTAATTTTACAAATTGACAAGTTGTAGGAACTGCTAGAAAAACAGCTTGGTTACTTGGATTTAGAGAATGAGAAATTTTCTGTTTGTTTTCGTCATAAAACTCCACTAAAACTTGGAGATTTTCCACATCGAAATCACAATCCAACAAGCATTGATTGCTATTGTGGAGATTTAAGGATTCCTTAGGGAAGAAAGTGTCCATATAAATATATTTATGCTCTCCACTGCGAAGAGAAGAACTAATAGATAAAATCCCGTTTTCTGGTATATTTCTAATCTGAATCTTGGTACTAGAATCTTGCCCTATTTGCTCAAAAATTTCATTGCTTGTAAGTTTAAAATAAACCTTGCTATTCAATACCTGAATCACTGCGGGTGTTTGAGAAGCAAAATAGCGCAAAGAACCTAGCGACAATCCCGCATCTATATTCTTTATATCTTGAACAACTTCTAGCTTAACTTCCTCTGCACTTGCTCCATTTTTGCAATAATGAAAACAATCCAAAGCCAACATCGCAGGCATTGCATAGCAATAAGAATCCCCCACAATAAAAGATTTAAGAATATTCCTATCTAAATCTTGAAGTGCGCAAATAGAAGAATCTATTTGTAATTCTTGTATTTCCTGATATTCTAGCCCTTTATGAAAAACCACCTCTCCTTTTTCATAAACATAGAAACTAGATTTTCCAAATGCTGAAGCGTTAGAATATCTGCGAGCTAGCATTAAATCATAAAGATAAAACTCTCCATAATAATCCGCAAGATTCAAGATTCCAAAGAATCCGCTCTCTATAGTGCTGAAGTACTGCAAGATTGCATCCAAAGAAGTCTTTATGATAAGATTTGGTGCGCTTGCCATCTCTCCTTCAAAATTTTGATAAACAACCAAAGTTTTATGACTTAATTGTTGCCTATTAAATACAATGATTGCACTTTCTAATTCTTCTTTGGAATGCGCTTCAACATACCAATAAACCATAGGTTCTTGAGGTAAAATCACTTCATCAAACACGGTTTGAAGTATAGTATAGAATCTATGCGTATAAGTATCCTCACTCATTACTTTTCTTAAAGCAAGCAATTTCAGCTTTTTAGTATATGTGGGATTTTCTAATATTTTACGCAATGTCTTTTCAAGCATTATCGCATTATCCGTAGAAACAACCAAATCGCCAAGCAAATTTACAATCCCACTAGAAAAATTACTAATCACTAATGTATTACAAGCAATCAATTCGTATGCACGTCTTGCAAACATACTCTGGGACTGCTTGACAGTATTTAAAGTAATACCATAGTGATAGCCCTTATATGCTTGAGCAATATCTGCTGGCTCTAACCTCCCAAGTATCATTGGTTTATATTCCTCTGGAAACAAATACGACACCATATTCCTACCATAATTTCTATCATAAATCGTAACTGGTTTGAACTTTCGTGCTATATCTATAATTGTTTTGAAATTCTGTATTCTAGTCGGATATTTAGCATAATACGAACCTGCGAAATTAAAAGCATCTTTACGTTTAAAAGCTTCAATGGGATTATGCAATTGAGGCTGCGCTGCAAAAGGCAAACAATAGACATTCGTATGTCCTGCATAATATTTATATCGGCTCACACAATCTATGTCTGTAGTAAAAATAAAATCCACTTTTTGGGCTAAATACAAAAAGATTTTAAAAGATACTGGATCTTCTTTATTCCAAAAGATTGTAGGAATATTTTGAGATTGACAATAAGAGAGGAGATTTGCTAACTCTAAGCTTGGACTAGAAATTTTCAGCTTCCAAGCAGAATCTTTGCCCTCCCAAGCGGATTCTATAAATAGCAAATCCGGCTTGAAAGATTCTATTTCTTCTTTCCAAGTAAAAGGTGAAAGTTGCAACAAATCGCATTCAAATCTAAAACATTCATAAGTGAAATTATCCATAATGCAAGCCACTTTGACTTGTTTAGGGTTAGAAATAATTTTATGAAACCTCTTTAATGTTTTTTCTAAATCAATATCCTTTCTGTATAAAGGAGTCAATGGAACGAATTTTGAACCAATTTTTTGCTGGAATTTCTGATAATCTTTGTAGAAATAATAAGGTAAAGTAATGATTTTTTTAAAGCTTTTAGCTGTAACAATTCTATTACCCCACATCCAAGAGAGAGTATTTTTAATTTGATTATTTTTTTGTTCATATATTAATTTTTCATTTTTAAGTTGTAATTTAAGTTGATTGTTTTCTTGCTTTAACTGATTTATTGCCTCTTGCCAATTTCCTAGCCGATTAACCATCTCTTGCAAGTCTTGAAGTTGCTTTGCTAGTAATTCATGCTTTGCTTTACTATTTTTGTGATAATTTAAAGATTGAGTTATTCTATAATTATTAAAAGCGTTTTTAGATAGCATTATCTTTAACATCTCTTTTTCGCTAATATTCTCTTGTGGAACATATAAATGTGTAGGTGTCGCATTAAAAGTTTTGTAATAAATATAGCCTAGACTATCTAATACTTCGTCAATAGAAAGGTAGGCATTCTGGTTTATTGCTTCTGCATAAATCAAAGGGCGATTCTTTGCGATAGTTTCTCTTGCCCCCAAGAGCACTTTTTCTTCCATTCCCTCAACATCAATTTTTATTACTCCAATTTTTTCCTCAAATGCAAAATCGTCTAACCTTTTACATACAATCTCCCCTTTCCCAAGTGTTAGAGAATTGCCGCCAAGATTGCTCTCATTAATGGTTTCAAAGCTTGCTAATTCTTCTCTATCAGACAAACCGCAGCAAAATACTTTTATTAGAGACTCAAAGCCATTTGATTCTATACTCTTTGTTTCAATCTGGCATAATTCTTTATTGGCTTCAAAGCTATAAACCTTAATGCCATTAGCCGCCAAAAATAAAGAATGATTACCAATATTTGACCCAATATCCACAAAGGATTCTGCAGGATTGATACGTTTAAGAATATCTTGCAACATAATATGTTCATAAGGAACGCCATTCATTGCGATTTCCTTTTGAATATAATCCGTTCTGGCTTGTGGGAGATATATCTTATAAACATTCTTCCCCCCCCCACAGAGAGTATAAAAGTCAAAACTATTTAGTGGCATCTTATGGCTTTCTTACGAATTTTTATTAATGCAATTGGCAAAATCCAAAACATTAAGAGAAGCAAAATCTGCCCCAACGAAATCTTGATGTCCCACCAAAATGACAATCAAATCCGCTTTCTTGGCTTCTTGTAATGAGCAAAGTTTGGCATTACGAGATAGCCTTTCTGGTAATTGATGAATATGTGGCTCTACAACCAAAAGTGGATTTCGTAATTTGCCACAAAGAGATTCTGCAATTTTTAATGCTGGGGATTCCCTTAAATCATCAATATTAGGCTTAAAACTAAGCCCCAAACAAGCAACACTCTTAGATAAATCTGATTGCAATTTCTCAAGTATTTTTTCAATCACAAATTCTGACTTATAGTCATTAACCTCTCTTGCTGTTTTAATGAGTCTTGCTTCAGGAAAATCTGCGACAATAAACCAAGGATCAACCGCGATACAATGCCCACCCACTCCGCAACCGGGCTGGAGAATATTAACTCTTGGGTGATGATTAGCTAGGTTAATGAGTTCATATACATCTATATTTTCTTTATCGCAAATCATAGATAATTCATTAGCAAATGCAATATTCACATCTCTAAAAGAATTTTCAACAAGTTTTGCCATTTCTGCTGTTTTTGCGTCTGTTAGGATACACTTGCCACGAACAAAAGTTTGATACACTTCAATAGCTTTGCGGGCACACTGCGGAGTGATACCACCAACGATTCTATCATTTTCTACAAGCTCTTTTAGAATATATCCGGGCAAAACCCTTTCAGGACAATGTGCTAAAAATATATCTGAAATGTCATTGGCATCTTGAGGGAATCGTAAATCACTCCTTGCTGCGCTTAGCCACTGCGCAATCTTTTGCGTAGTGCCAACGGGCGAAGTAGATTCCAAAATCACTATGTCGCACTTTTTCAAATAAGGTGCGATTGCTAGAGTGGCGGATTGGATATAATCGCAATTTGGTTGATGATTTTCTTTAAATGGTGTTGGCACACAAATAATAAAGACATCGGCACATTCAGGCTTTAAACTCGCTTTAAATGAACCATCTTGGACAACTTTAGATACTAAAGATTCTAACCCTTGCTCAACAATGTGTATTTTGCCTTGATTAATCGTGTCTATGACTTTTGGATTCACATCTACACCCAATACCTCTACACCACAAGAGGCAAAAATGGCAGCCGTTGGCAAACCAATATAGCCAAGCCCTAGCACACATATTTTCATATTCCCTCCTGATTTATACTTTTAATAAATTCAACAATTTTTTCACATGCTCTACCATCGCCATATGGGTTTTGTATCTTCTCCATTGCTTTGACAGCCTCATAGCTATCTAATAAATTTTGCGCTTCAGAGCAAATCTTTTCTACTTCAGTTCCAACTAGCTTTACTATTCCTGTTTTTAAAGCCTCTGGTCTCTCCGTATTATTGCGCATAAGCAAAATCGGCTTTTTAAGAGTGGGGGCTTCCTCCTGAATTCCACCAGAATCTGTCATAATAAAATAACTTTTAGACATAAGATAAACGAAATTTTCATAATTTAGAGGTGGGATTAGAAAAATATTTTTTCTATCTGCCAACATACTTCTTACTACTTGTTGGACATTAGGATTAGGATGAATAGAATACACAATATCCACATCGGGATTATTTTGGGCAATCCTTAATAGAGCCTCACAAATATTTTGGAATCCTTGACCAAAATTTTCTCTTCTGTGCCCAGTTACTAGAATAAATCGTCTTGTCTGATAGTAAGGATATTCACGAGAAAGATTATCGGCAATTCTTTGATATAAACTTTTGTTATTCTCTATTGATTGGAGTATAAAAAGCAAAGAATCCACAATCGTATTTCCACTAACGCAAATTGCAGATTCTTTTTTGCGCTCAAGCATTAGATTTTCTTTAGCCTCTAAAGTAGGAACAAAATAATAATCACTCAAGACATCTACAATCTGCCTATTTGCTTCTTCAGGAAATGGAGAAGCCAAGTCATATGTCCTCAAACCAGCCTCTATATGCGCTATTTTGGTCTTAGTATATAATGCCGCTAAACTTGCGCTCATCGCAGTCGTCGTATCCCCATGCACAAAAACTATATCCGGCTTATAATCCTCCAAAACCCGCTTAATTCCATTCAATATATTTATAGTAATATCAAACAAGTTTTGATGTGGCTTCATAATATCCAAATCATAATCTGGTTTTATTTCAAAAATATCCAAAACAGAATCCAACATTTCTCTATGTTGCGCACTTACGCATACCTTGACTTCAAAACTAGATTGTTTTTTGAAACAATGTACCAAAGGGGACATTTTTATTGCCTCTGGTCTTGTTCCAAAAATAATTAAAATTTTTTTTATCATTATATACGCACCTTATAAATATTCTATTGAAAATGGGATTTTTCAAACTTTTATTATTGAATTTAGAAAAAAAATTACTTTTTCAAATCTTGTTTATTAAAAGATTAAGTAAAATCTAAAGTAAATACAATACTTATTAAGGTATGGTTATTGAATAATTAAGATTTTATTAATAAGTAGTAATATATAATGATAGAAATTACTAAAAGGATTAGTAAAAATATGGAGAATATTTCAAAATCCCTACTTGAAGAAATTAAAAAGACATTAGATGACATAGAGGATTATGATATAAACATTAAACAGAGTAAGGAGGGCAGAACGATAAAGATTCAGACTAACTTAAATGGAAAACGAAAGAATATTACCATTATAGAGACTAGTAGTAGAAATACAATGAAGGACATTTCTATACGAAAAAAAGAAGCGAAAAGACTCTATAAAGAAGAACATAAAACACAAAAGGAAATAGCAAAAATATTAGGCTGCAGTCAAAAAACAATTTCTAATGATTTAAAGGAATAAGAATGAATGATTTAGAGAAATTTGATCAATGGAATGAAGTTAAAAAGAATACTCATAATATTACAAGAGAAAAGAGTATAAAAGAACAAGGAATTTATTGGGTAAGAATAGGAAATAATATAGGAAAGGAGATTTATGGTAAAGGTCCATTTTATACTCGTCCTGTGCTAGTAATCAAGATAACACCTAACGGGTTTTGGGGCATACCCATGACTAGTAATTTAGATAAAACAAGTAAATTTTCCTATCTTTTTGTAGACGATAAAGAAAAGTCGCAAATGGCACTCCTAGAACAATTAAGGTTTTTTGATATTAAAAGGATTCAGACATCAATGTCCCGCATAAGCGACAAAGATTTTACACAACTTAAAATAAGGCTAAAAAGCATAATAGAAGAATAAGCCCCACTCTTGGGTGGGGAGACTTATCGTATAAAGATAAGCCAAAGTCTTTCCTTTTCTCGAAAAGTTTAGAATTATACTCAAATAATCTTAAAAAAATCTAATCGGAATATTAACTAAACTTGTTTTAATTATAAAAATAAGTTTTTTATCTTGTATAGAAAATGCGCAAATGCTTTCAATTATGATTTATTAAAGATATATGATGTCTAAAAATTCAATTTTTAATGGAAAAGCAAGTCTTTTCACTCCTCGCAATGACCAAATGGAATACAAAGCGTGCAAGATTATCAATTGCCACGATTCTATAAATAGAATCTCGCAAGGACGCATAGAATCTCATTTCCTTTTCTCCCTAAACTCTTTCTTTAACCTACGCACTTCTTGGAAAAAATGCAAATAGGCAAATATTCGCCCCCCCCCCGCACAGAATTAGCAGCAATGAGTGCTTCACCTAATTTATAAGTAAAACATTCTTTTTCTTTTAAGGCTTCTTTGTAGTCTGGATAAGATTCTAGTTTGGGAAGTTTTAATTTGGGATTCTTTTTAATTTTTTCTTGATATTTTTGTTGTTCTATTCTATGGGATTCTTTAATATAAGATAACACATAGGGCATTCTAATATATCCCCATAGGCTTTTAGAATTTAGAATCATTGCAGAGCCTAGTTTATAGGCTAGGTGGGAGTGGATTCTGTCTTTGGCTACAAGATAAATGCTAGGAATGGGCTTTTCTTGGGGGGCTTGTGGTTGATTGCAACTTGCATTATTTGAAATTTTATTACAACTTTTGTAGATATTTTCAAAAAATACACAATAGGCTTTGAGCTGTTCTGAAGTGAATTGCCCTTTATTCTTCAATGATTCAACATCTTGTAGTAATTCCAAACCAATATCAGGAAATGCAATACTTTTCTGCAAATCATAAATTGACTCATTTAGCAATTTCTTACCACGCCATAAAAGAAGTCTAATGTTATTGAGCAGCAAATACTGCGCAAAACATTCATGAGCATAGGGTAGTTTTGGGAAATCTTTAAACATGGGCAGATGTTGATTCAAGGAAGCAAAAGACCATAATTGGCAAACAATAGACATTGTATGTCTTCTTCCGCAGAAGAATGTATCCGAAACGCCGGTATTACAATATGTGTTTATTATCTCTTGTTGCTGTATTGATTCTAGTTCTTCCAAAGTGATACTAAAAGGAAAATGAAAGTCTGGTCTTGCACGGATAACAAAATCGTATTCAAATCCATTTTCTTTCTCAAATTCCTGCATAAGACACAAACTCTTATAAAATCCGTAGAACATTTTAGAAATATTAGGAACATTACCATATTTTTTTACAAACTCATCAACACATATCAAGGATACTTTTTTGACATTTGGACTGATTGCCAACACCTCATCTTTGTCTATGTAAACCCCATATTCTTGTCTTATTTTTTCAGATACTTTTGGGAAATTAGTCTCTAAAAATTTTTTATTCTTAATTCCATTAGGAGCTGAATCTAATATAGATTTAGGCAAATATCTCCAAGCCCAATCACTTGACGCATTATAGCCGGGCCAAACCATAGCACAATCCCAACTAAAAACAAAACAATCCGCATTTAAAGGCTCAACTACATTTTTAAAAGTTTTAGACAATACTGACTTCCAATCTCCTCTGAACGCTCCAGAAATTAATACCGCCACTCGCTTATTTGTTTTAATATGAATATTTTTAAAGGAAAATTTTTTACAATTCACTAGAAACCTATTATAATAAATTTTAGCCCCACATTCTTTGTCTAGCTCAAAGCAAGCCTGCATAAGCAGAGGAATTCTGTTTCTCAAACGGATAAAGAACTGCTCGCATTCTAAAAGCTCAAAATATTCTATACATTTTTGAAGAATATAAGCTCTAATCAGCAATTTGTCTGTTTGATTTCTTAATTCATTGTTTATTGCTTCGTAGCCTTTCTCCTCAACGATATAAGAAAAATATTTAACAAAATCCTCAAAACAAAACGAATTGCTAGATATAAGTTCGGAGATAATAAAAGCTGCTTCTATATGGTTAGTGCATTGATTTTTATGATTAAGTATATTATAAACCATCTCCTTAAAATCATCAAAAGACTTTCCTAAAGAATCATCGTTCCACCATTTTGGAGTTTCATTAATTTGTGAGATAATTTTAAATACTTTGTTTATATCCCCTATTTGATAGAAAAAGCTTATACATTCCATTGGAAATGTATTAAAATTATCATAATATAAAGACTTAGCCACATCAAAATTCCAAGCTTTTGCTGCATTATCAATTAGAATTTTTAGATTTATTTTCTCCACGCCTACTCCTTTGGCATATCCAAATACGCCCTAAGTTCTTGTATTTTACCTTCTTTCCATTCTATAATATCCACTCCCTCCAACTTCATCTCATCAAGCATCAAAACAAATTCAATAAGTGTTGTAGAATCCTGTAAATAAATATTTTTAGCATAGAATTTCAAATTTTCACAAGAGTTAAAAATATTTTTTATTGCCTCAAGACATTTCATTTTGCCTTCTATTCTTTTTACTGCTGGGTCTTCCAAGGCAAAATTTTCATCCAATAGCGCAGCGACACCTGATAAATCCTTGTGATTGAAACATTCAATATATTGACAAGTTTTTTCTCTAAGCATTGTTTTGAGTCCTTTCATATTCTCTGATTTTTTCTAGGCTATAAAAAATATGATATGCACTCTTATCAATAGAAAAAAGAGTTACATTTTTATTCTGTAAAATTAGTTCATTTAATACTGGAGCGACAAAGTATTGCCCTCCATAATTCACATCTTTTTTAATCATATTTTCACTTGCTTTGATAAAATCTCTTCCTTTTGCAAAATAAAAAAACCCTGCAATTGCATTTTTGCTAATAGGCTGCTTCTCTGCTACTTGAATTACATTGTTTTCTGCATTGGCTTTAGCATAAGAATATTTTGGGTGTATGGAAGTAAAGGTAATCACTCCTGCATCAAAATGAGAAAAATGCTCTACTACGTTTTTAAGATTAATATCAAACAATTGATTGATATTAGCAATAATTAAAGGCGTATCATTATTAATGTATTCAGAAGCTAACATCACACTACAAGCTGCACCCTTTGTCTCATTGGCAATCGTAATAATTTTACAAGTATCATCTAATCTTTTTAAAGATTCGTCTAAATAAAATTTTCTTGTATCACATTCTTTTAAAATAAATATGAATTGTTTGTCTTCAATGCTCGCATAATTCTCCATTAAATGCTCTATTATTGTCTTGCCATTAATCTCCATTAAAGGCACAGGAAATGCTAATTCTTGAAAAAATGTATTCTCTCCTGCAATAGGAATCACAATATTTATCATTTACTCTCCTTGCTCATAATCACTGATATATCTTTTGATATTTTCATAATTCACCTCATCTACCTCGCCTACTCTCATCACATTTGCTCCACTACCCACTGCAGCTTTAATTCCGTTTTCATTATCCTCTATTATCATACATTCTTTGGGATTCAATCCAAGCTTTTTAATGGCGAATTGATACATTTCGGGATTTGGCTTAGGATTTTTAACATCCTCATTTGAGACGATAAAATCCAAATAAGAATCCAAAGCCGCCTTTTGCATCATTACTTCAATCGTGTGTCGGATAGAATTAGAGCAAACTGCCATAAAGTAACCCTCTGCCTTAAGCTTTGAGAGGGCAAATTCGTGATTAAATCTTGGCTTACACAAGCTATATACCATTTCCATAGTATAGATTTGTTTCATCTCATTGATAAACTGATGTAAGGATTCAGGCAATCCTCTTAAAGTAGTAATCATTTTAAGCTTTGTTTTGGTTGGCAAACCATCAAAAGTCGTTAAATGCTCATAGCGACTAATCTCTAACCCAAATAGATTTAAAGCTTTATTGAGGGCTTCATAATGCCAATCTTTTGCTTCAATCAAGACTCCGTCCATATCAAAAATAATTGCTTTTATTTTAGACATTAAAAAACTCCTTTGCCTTTTGAGGATAATCTGTGCAAAGCATTATTGTATCTTTACATTTTAGATGAGATTCCATCTCTCTATATTCCTGCCATTCTTGTATAAAATCTCGTTTGTGAAGTTCTGGAGAAACAATACACACTCTCTTATCATTTCCTAAATGTTGCTTGATGACTTGTTGGTCTATCCAATGCCCCCTAAACTCATCAAGCCACACTCCTATACATTCGCTATATAAGGCAGGGGATAATTCATATTCACTCTGCCGACTGAAAATCTTTATATCCTCTTGATGATACAAAAGTGTATCGGGAATAGACATATCAAACACAAAATAATTCGTAATCGCATATTTATCAAGCAGGGCTTTCAATGACTTTTGCAAACCATCGGATTTGATATTGAGTGCCAAAGGCAAATCACATTTAATAATGAGCCGATAATGCGCATAGAGAGAACAAAAATCTTCAAAAAGCATAGAATCTTTATCTGCCATATCGTGAGAAATTACAAGATTGCCTTGATAATCTCTTATGTCTGTCTCTATACCAAATCCATATTTAAAGCTTCTTTCAAAAGATTCTTTGGTATTCTTTTGCGCAGAATTTTCCCAAAAACCCCGATGTGATAGAATAATCATTCTCTCTCCTTTCTTTTTCTCTTTAAGCTCTCTTAGAATCCTTGATTTTTCTTGAAATTGTCATAAAGTCTATTCTCCACTTGTCATTGCGCACAAGTTTGCAAAACTTGCGTAGTGATTGATAATCAGATTCTGCCCTTGCGTCCTTGCGAGACTTTGTAAGAAGTCGTGGCAATCTATAATGTTGGGCTAAATTAATTAAATCAATTACTACAATGGAATCTTTAAAGCGAGATTTTGGATTATGGATTGCCACGCATTTTTGTAAAATGCTCGCAATGACGCAATGGGGAAATGTCATTGCGAGGAATGAGTAAAACGAATGACGAAGCAATCCATAATATTGCAAAAATAAAATCTGCAAAGGCGAGATTCTTTCATTTAGATTGCCACGAAAATTTTGCAAATTTTCTCGCAATGACAAGTGAAATCTCATTTCTTTTTCTCCTTAAACTCTTTTCTTAGCTCACGCACTTTTTGAAAAAATTGCAAATAGGCAAATATTCGCCCCCC
>NZ_JAAVGY010000024.1 GCF_014799995.1 Helicobacter sp. | reverse complement strand
TTCCGAACCTAGCAGTTAAGCTCTTCTTCGCTGATGATACTGCTCTTTGCAAGAGTGGTAAAGTAGGACGGTGCGGAGATGAGAGTGTAAAAGACAATAGAGTTGGTCTCTTTTATTTAAATCTCTTTAAGGAATAATTAATGAAATACTTTTTGCATAGAATTTCTCATGAATGGCAGGCATCTTATCCATTGCTTGAAAATGGATTGTTATCTATTGGTTGGTCTGATTTTAGTGAGAGAGAGTTTGTCGATGATGTCAGGAGAGGGAAAGAATTTTTAGACAAACGGTTGGAAGTACTGAAAGACCCATTGGGAAAATTACCAAGAAACAGGAACTGCTTGTATAGGTTTATTGTCGAAATGGATAGAAGGGATATTATACTTGTTCCAAAACCTAAATTTTTTAGCATATATAGAGTAGTGGAAACTGCTGTTCCTGTCTCTGAAATCAACTTGCCCAAAAATTTGTATAGTGAAGATGGCAAACCTATTACAATTCAAAAAGGCTTAATCTATAAAGGCAATGAGAGTGTTGATTTAGGGTTTATTATTAGGGTAGAACTCATAGCTAAAGATGTTTCAAGATATGAATATGCGGATGCAGCATTAACGGCTCGGATGAGAAAAGTTCGTTTTACAAATGCGTGTATAGACGATTTAAAAGGGAGTGTGCAAAACGTTATTTTGTCATTTAATAATGGAAATGAGAAATAATGAATAAGGACAAGGTTGTATTTAATACGATAATGAAGGCGGTAAATCTAACAAATTGAAGAATCTTATAAAATGATATTGCGAAAAAGCAGGAGCATCGGTGGTTGATATACCGTCAAAAAATATTAGTAATAAAGAAAGAGATGCGGATGTTATTGCAATCTTTGAAAATCTGAAGCTAGTTTTGTATATACAGGCAAAATTTTATGAGGATAAAGCAAATAAATATGCAGTAGAACAGATAAATGACTATCGCAACTATGCATCTAATGATGATGACGGCTATCCCCATATAGCATGGGTAATTACTACTGCTGATGAATATAATGAAGAGGCATTAAAATTAGCGACAGAAAATAATATCATACTCATCACGGGTATCCAGTTTGCAGAAATGCTTTTAAATGTCGGTTTTAGTGGAATGGATATATAAAACAAAAAGAATAAAAATATAAAATTGTCAGCTTGTGCGATAGCCATCATTGTTTATATAGCGTTTTTGTCTATAAGATTGGTAGATACATAGAAAGGGATAGTTAGTGGCAAGTTATAGTGAGCAGGATTCCAAAAATGATAAAAGAAAAGATAGTGGTTCAAGACACGCAATGAGTAAAGCTAAAGAATATGGCATAAAAAGAGCCGTAATGTATGATGAAGAATTTTTAATAATGAGAAATTTAATTTAAATAGAGAGTTAATTGCTCAAGAAATGAAAAGACAAAACGGGTAACGATTGGAACTCAATGAAGCTGTAATTAAGGGCTTTAATACAGATATAGCTAATAGAGATTTTAAAATTATCACCAAAAGAAATGCAAAATCTATCATTGAAAGTTTAAAAAAGTGGAAAGATAAACAATGCAAAAAAGGCTTAATGGTATAGAATGATGTTTATTTTTGTAACAGACAAATAAATTTCTCTCTTTTTTTGGGGTTAAATTGCTGGACTTCCTTTTTATTTTAGATACAATGAAAAATCTTTAATTAAATCAATAAGGAGAAAAGATGAAGATTCTAGTTTTTATGTTATTAATGATTTCTTGGGTGTTTGGCGCAGTCAATCTCAATACCGCAAGCAAAGCAGAATTAATGAGTGTTAAAGGAATCGGTGAAGCAAAGGCACAAGCGATTATAGACTATCGCTCCAAAAAGCCTTTTAAATCTGTGAATGAATTAACCAATGTTAAAGGGTTTGGAAAGAAATCTTTAGAAAAATTCAAAGGAGAATTTGTCGTAGAGGAAGAATCTCTAGCAGCTCAAGAATCCCCCAAGTCTGAAAAAAAGAAAAAGAAAACCAAAGAATAAGTTTGAGCTAAGAAGCTATCGCATAGAATCGTGCGATATGCTATCATAAATTCCCTTTGTGGCTAAATTTGTTTTTAGTCTCTTCTATGGTGATTCCGCTAATGAGGTAATGCCCCTCGTTGCCTCCAGCAAAATCTGATTTTATTTGAAAGCTGTTAAGACATTTGAGTTTGCTATATTGAATCACACTATATTCTGAATTGAGTCGGTGTTGGCGCAAGTATTTAACCGCTTCTTCTTCGGTTTGGGCGGCATAAACGCTCATATTTGCTACAATATCATTGTGATACATATCCCTTTCGTCCTCGTCAATCTCCACTTTCCCATTTTTTAATCCCCTCACGATATACCATTGATTGCCAATGTTTGCTTTATCAATTCTCTTGACATACTCTAAGGACTTGTCTATATTAATCGCATTCGCAATATTGGAATTTTCTTGAAGCATAGAATAAATTTCTTTTGCCTCATTTAGGAGTGCTTTGATTTCTTGTTCATCGTCCCCAAAAGCTTTTTTGAGAATCGGTCCATAAAGCGACAAAAAGTCATTAAAAGCAAGCTTGCTAATATCAACTGCTGATTTTACTGCCACGCACGCAAGGGAATTTTCTATTTTTTCCATAACCCCTTTGGATTCAATTGTGCGATTCCAAAATGCAAAGTCATAACGCACGATTGCAGGGTATTCAGAAACTACAACATACATTGTTTTTGTCATTTCCTCACCCTTGCCAGCACCCATAATCGCAGTGATTGCAGTATGAACTAGTTGGGCGATTCCATTGGCAACATTGCCATTTCCATCAAATATTGTAACGATTGCGTCCTTTATGTCCTTTGCAATATCTGTCGTTTCAGAGGTTTTAGCCCTAAATTCTTTGTATTCCCCAATCACTCTAGTGATAGGAACTTTCAATGTGGTATCATTGAGTTTCCCGTCCAAAAGGTCTTTTTGAATCTCTGACAAAAATGTATTTGCCTTCTGTTCCGCTAATTCAATCAATAATTGCAAAGCCTCTTTGATTTCAGCCATTTTCTCATCAACAGGGTCAATGCTTTTGATAATATCTCTAATTGCAGCCATTTTTTCTCCTTGTAATTAAAATGCAGGAGAATTGTATTAAAAATAACTATTAGTTATTTTGCCGCTATTTCGGCAAAATAACTATATTTGTCAAGAGAGTTTGCTAGATTTTTGAAAACAGAGCCATTAAAGTATCTGTTGCTCCAAGCGAGGCGAGGGTGGATTCATAAGATTCTTGTAAAACCTTGTTATCAAGGAAATTTCCCCAAATTTTTTGTCCAGCCGGTTTGCCTTTAGCCAGCCAATAAAGTGTATTGGAGAGAGAGTATCTTTGGATTCCTTTGACAAATTCTACTTTCAATCCGCTTTTGTCTCCAAGTTTTCTTAAAGTGTGGGGATTATAAAGATAGAGATGAGGACTCCAATAAGTAAATTCCTGAAATGCTTTATTGTGGTAAATAGTGAGCAGAGCATCATTGGCATTGGGCACTTCTATAATCATTTTGCCATTTTCTTTGAGTAAGGAAGCGAGTTGTTGTAGAATCTCAATGGGGTTTTGCAGGTGTTCAATCACGTGAAATGCGGTAATGACATCATATTTATTCTGCCCCCCCCCCCCCCACTATTTGCTAGACTTCTTGATAGAGGAATATTATATTGTTCATAAATAGGTGCGACTTGCTCTTCTAATTCTACCCCCATAACACTTTTTGCAAACTCTTTGGCTTGGATTAAGAATCCCGCATAACCGCTTCCGAAGTCAAGTAAATCTTTGCCAATAATAAAATTTAGACAAAATTCAAGCCTTGCTTTGTTAAAAATCCACATATCGTTGATAAAATCTGTGCGCCCTGTGAGTTGATAGACTTCTGTTTGATTATGCATATTGCCTTGTTTGTAAAACTCTTCGCTAGTATTTTGATTATCTAAGAATACTAATCCACACTCCTCGCATTCAAAAATTTTTGTCTTTGGGTTATCTCTCACTTTACCTTCTCTTTGGCGATGTTTAGTTGAGCCACATAAATAACATTTCATTTTTTCTCCTTTTAAAAGTTTTGGGTGCAATAGCTAGCCCAATGTTCTTTGAATATAACAAACAAATTTCCACGAAATTCTTTTTGTTGTATTTCATCTTTTATGCCGATTTTCTCTAAAGTTTGAATTTCAATAGAGAAGATGGCTTGTGCGCATTTTTTAGCGTCAAAGGCAGATAATTCTCCTAATGGAGATAAAGACTTTAGAATATCATTTTTGTTTTTTAATAATATCTCATAGGGAATATTGGACATTTTAGAAAGCAAAAGAAGCAGATTGCAAAAATTAAATAAAGCCATATTTTTGAATGTCCTTATCATTTGCTTTTAGTTTTTTAAGTCTTAAGGCTTCTTTTTTGTATTTAGAATCAAAGCAAGATTGGATTGCAGATCGTGGAATCTCCCTATTGAGATTTTTGCAATAATTATCTTTCCAAGGGCTTTCTTTATGAGTATTTTCACTAAGTTTCCAAGCACCCATAGAGCCGTATTTATCAAAGATAAATACGAGCAAATCCATAATGTCTTTGTTTTTTGCGATATTATCTGTCTTGAATTTTTTGAGTTCATCAAAAGAAATAGAACCGCTTCCATATCGTTTAAAGCGGTCATAAACGCTTTGGACGACAGGACCATAATCCCAAGCCTCTATTCTTTCTTCAAATAAAGGTTTTTTAAACAATGCCAAACAATGCCCTTGTGCGTAGTAGAGCATTTTTTGCATTTTAAGGTTGCTAATTGTATCCCCAGCATCTCTGCTTCTAGCCAAAAACAAAAAATATTTAGCAACTTCTAAAGCTTCCATAGTTTATCCTTAAACTAAAAATAGCACATATTACTTAAAAATCTTTAAATTGCCATTAAATGTGCGCTTTAACTGAATCATTTGAGTAAGAAAATCAATCTAGCTTAATGATAGCAGCTCTATTTGGAATCCCTAAAGGAACGACTTGAAAATGGTGTCTTTTTTGAAACTCTTCTATGGCTTGTTTGTTGCCAATATGAGGGGCAAAATAGCTAAGTATAATCATTCCGCCTCGCACAAGTCTAGGATAAAAAAATTCCAATCCTGCTAAGGTTGGTGCATACAAATCCACGTCAATATCTACAAAGCAAAATTGCTCATTTTCTAATCCATTTGCTGTTTGGGGAAACCAGCCTTTTTTAATGATAATATTATCAGGATATGGCATTTTGTTTAGCACTAATTCCAAAGAAGTGTTATTGAGATGATTTGCGCCGAAATTGACCGCTTCCAAATCTTTTGAAGCATCAATGTCTTGCGCATCATAACCCTCGAAAGTGTCAAATAAAAAGAGTTTTTTGTCTTTAAGGATTTGATTCATTCTTTTTGCTGTGTCTCCTTGATAAACACCAAGTTCTGCTATATTGCCCTTGAGATTATATGTCTTGCAAATGACTGCAAAATTATTTAAGAAAGTTTCAAGTGTCTGATGATAATTTTTAATCAGGAAATCATCTATTTTGGCTTTTGGAATCTTTAATTCCTCTTGCAGTTGTCGCAAAATGTCCTCTCCACATATAGAGCCGATAATTACTTTGTCAAATTCTGTTGCTAGAAGTGCATTTGGAGATTTCACTTCATATTCTCCACCTTGAATACGAAGCATTTGCCCGTGTTTTTTGGAGTCATTATCGACAAAGAATAGAATCTTATTCTTCTGCCCCCCCCCCCCCCATTATTTAATAGCTTATTAGCTACTTCTTTGCCGCCTGTGGCTGCTCCAAAAATTACATTTTTTTCCATTTTTTCTCCTTACTTTAAAGTTGCAATAAATTTTAGAATCTGAATGACAATTTCTTTTAGTGTTAATTTTTGTTCTCTTGATTGTGTTAAGCATTGAATAATTTTATTACGAATTTTTTCACTATTTTGGGAGTTTGGGATAATTTTTTCTAAATTTGTAGAGAATGCGTCATAAATATTACTAAGAGTTGGCGTTTTATTTTTGTCTCTTTTTTGATTTTGTTCAATGGAATCAATAATTTGTGAAATAAGGCAGTTGATTTTATTTCTGTTTGAGTTTTCCAAGAATTACCTTTATTTCATCATCGCTAAAGCTTGGATTAGAAAGATTTTCATTGTGATATTTAGAATCTTTGTGTTTATTATAAGCGAGGGCTTTACCTTTCAATTCCAACAATACAAGTTGCATGATCCTGATGTATGGAGGAATTATGATATTTGAGTTTGAAGCATTGAAAATGATAATAGGCAAATGTCCTTTGTATCCCGGATTGGCATAAAGAGAATTGGGTAAGATAAGCCCAATTCTAGTAAAGGAGCTTCTTGGTAGGACAATCCCGCATAAATCATTGGGGATTGATATTTTCTCTGTGCTTGAGGCATAGAGGTAGTGGAGCGGTTTAAGCTCATATCCTTGCGCAAGGTTAATTTCCTCATAAATATCATTACACAAACTATCATCACAATCTATATCAAAGAGGTTAATGGTTTTATCTGTTTTTCTAATTTTGGCAATTTCTCCCAAAGTTAAATCAATGCTAGAACCTCTGATTTGAAAGTCATTAAGAGGTGTAACAATATTCTCTTTTTTATTGCGTTTTTTTAGCTTGGAAGTTGCTAAAACCATAATTGATTCTCCCATAAAAAAATGTTTAATGCTACTTGAAAACGCATTAAAATACCATTAAATCCTGCCAAATTATGAATCTTTCTAATATTTGTTTTTAATTTATAAAAACTCGGTTTATAGTTTTTATTTTTTTATAAATTCATTCCTTGATAATAAAAGTAGGTTTGTGCAAAAAGGGGAATTTCTGAAATTTAACCTTTTGTCCTTTGAAAAAATCATCTACCGCTTTGGTTTCCCCTGCAAAAATACCATAATCATCAAAGACTATTGCCCCCCCCCCCCCATTATTTTGTCATACATATTTTCCAAGATAGTAACCGCAGGTTCATAAATATCTGTGTCAATATGCAAAAGTGCAATTTTGAGCTGTGGGTTGTCCTTGCAATATCGGGGTAAAGTTTCATTAATATCACCTTTTATTAGTTCATAGTTTTTGATTCCTTTATATTGCAAAATTTTATGCATTTCATCTAAGGTAATTGCATCTCCTGCTTCGTTAATAAACTCTTGCCTTTTGATTTTGTCGTCCTCAAAGTTTGTTTGAGGGAAATCACCAAACATATCAAATCCTATAAGTTTTCTTGAATTTTCAGTCTCTAAAATATTTCTAAAATGAGCAAATTCAAAAAAAGAATTTCCCTTGAATATGCCACATTCCACGATTGCCCCAGGTAGATTGATAATTTTTTCATAAAGTTTAAAATGTGCAATGAATTTGCCAAATCTTCTATCGTCTGCTGTTGCATAGAATCCATTTTCATATTCAAATGCCTTTTGTGTTTCAAAACCATTTAACTCCATTTTTACTCCTTTAAATTTTTTATGCTACGCACATAAGGGTATCACCCCCCCCCCCCTTTTTTTTAGACAAAAATTAATTTGCCTTTCATTCCACATACCTAAAGACTCTTCTTTTAACTCAAAGAAATGTTGATCATAGGATTTATTATAAATATAATGCCATTTTCTTTGAAAATTTGCTTTCAAAAATCTTGCATTTGCCGTTCTACCATCTACTACAATTAAAGCACCGGGCAACAAAAAATGCTCCATAGCTAAAATATCAGCTGCCATAGGAAGTCTATCTTGATGAGACATAGAAAAACCCCTAATATCCCCTTTGGTTTTATAAATTCCCGGTCCATCAAGATAGATAAAATCAGGACAAATATTGGGAATTTTTTCATAATAGGTGCAAATTCTATCATTAAAGGTAGAAATTGTCGTGGGACTATAATTGAAAATAACATTATTTGTTTTATATATTTTTTTTGTATTTTCTATCCATTTTTCATCATCATCTACGCTATAACACAAAAAAGCATTAGTGCGTCTTAAATTTTTGCTTACAAATTCACTATATTTAGCTTTATTGTGTTCTAAGGCATCGTCAAAAACTATAGTGCTTTTTCCAAGTCCAAATTCTAAAATAGTAGTAACTTTTCTTGTGGTGATTAAATAATGGAGTCTTATTAAATCATCTAATTCTGTGTGAAAAGCTTGTGTTGGAGTTGGATTGACATTGTGATAAGGGTCATTTACTATATTTTTTCTGTCTAATTTTCCATAATCTTTTATATCATTAATTCCCAATTTTTTATAAAATGGGAATTTCAAAAGATATTCTTCATAATTTAAATTTTTAAACATTATTAACTCCTTTAACCTAAGTTGGATTTACCATATTCAAAAAGATTACAATCATATCTTGGTAGGCTATGCAAAATCTCCTTTAATACAATATCCTTATAATTCACATCAAAAGAAAATCTCACACCCAATTTCCCCAAAATCTCTTTGGTCTCTTGCGTATAAATATGCGCTCCCTCATAGGGGTAACAAAAACCGCCTGTGGCTGCTCCAAAAATTACATTTTTTTCCATTTTCTCTCCTTTAATTAAAATTTTCAAACAAATCTTGGTAAATCTCCAAAGTTTGCATTCGTTGGTTTTGGAAGTCCGCGTGTTTTTGTGGATAGTTTTCAAGCAAAGCAAAGATATTTTGCTCAAATTTTTCTTTTGCTTCCACAAAACAATCCGCAAGATTCACGCTCTCATAGAGTGCTTTCATTCTATTTACATAAGAATGGGATAATCCTATTACTTTGGCGTTTTCTACAAAACACGCAATGGAAGCGTGAAACCTTGAAACGAGGGAGAATGTGGAATCTCTATAAATAGAAGCAATAAAGTGTGCTCCAAATTCTCCTTGTAATAGAGGAGCAACACTAATGTTCTCTCTTTTATATCTTTCGTTGGTCAAACTTAGGATTTCGCAGATAGCCTCTAAATCTAGCGGGATATGTGGAACAAAAATAATGTGTAATTTTAAAGTATTGATAGCATATTCTATGATTCTCACTAGAGAGTTTTTGAAATTTTGCCATTCTTGCAAAGTTAAATGCGGTTCTTTGCTTATGATGTTGATTGCAAGATACTTTTTGTCCAAAAATTTTGATTTAAAGTTGCTTTTAAAAAAGAATCCATTGTCTAAAGTTTCGTGAGTGCCTTTTAAAAATTCTTTTCCAAATTCGCGTTCAATCACCAGTGCGCTGCCATCATTTCGTAAGTTAATGTGAATCTTGTCATTAGTTAATAAAACTTTCCAGAATCTCAAAAAAGATTCTTTGTTTGTGGTGGATATTTGTGGAATATCTAATTTCTCATTGTGAAAGAAATTTAATCCCATACTCACGATAAATAGTGGTTTTTCAACTTTTTCCCAAAGTTTTGAATCGCAGTTGAAAGTCGTGGCAGTTAAAGAATTGGCTTGATTATAGCTCATATAGCCCCCCCCCCCAATTATACAGCCATCATAAGAGTTAATTTCAGAAATTAATTCTTGATTAAAAAATCGTTTGTCGCCTAGGGTATAGTTATTGTAAAATTTTCTTATTTCTAAACAAGTAATGTCTAAATCTAAATGAAGTTGTCTCAAAAGATTTCTGAAGCCAATGTGCGAGATATTATCCCCAATATTACCACTAAAGCTTGCTAAATGCAGGATTCTCATTTTTTGGCTGGGGGCAATAGTTGAAAGCATATTTTATCCTTTAATTTTTCGTATGATATAGGTAAAATCTTTTGAGGTATCCATTAAATAATCAATACCGCTTGTCAAAATAATTTGAATCTTTCTATCTACAATAATATATCTATCGTGGAGTTCATTATAGCTATTGTTAATTTCTCCATCAAGATTTTCCTTAATAGCCCAATCTTCACAAATTTTTTTTAATTCAGTGCAGAGAATTTTTATAGCAGATATGAAGTTGGTGCGGATTTTTTTGGGAATGCAAGAAGAGGGTGGATAAAAAATGCTCAATTTTTGCTTGGGAAAACACCATTCTGCAAATTGTTTAAAAGAATCCTGATTATCACATAAATACTTATCATAAATAAATAGGGATTTAGCATTGCGAAATAAAGCTTTGAAATGTTCTTTTGCCTTTGTTCTTTCTTCTTGTTTAGAAAAAGTAGCAGTAAGGTTGTTCTCTATTTTGTCGTTAAAGACATTGATATAAGGGAAATTGCTTTTATTTTGAGAAAGAATAATTTTATAAACAGTATCATTGGCGAGTTCTTCTAAAGAGTCATTAAGGGAATAATCGCCTTTTCCAAATAGTTGGCTTAGAATATCTGGGTCATAGTTTTGATAGTATGATTTCATATATTTGCCACTTAGGAGAATCGGAGGTTTATAATAATGTAAAATACGCTTTACAATTTCATTGTCGCAAGATTTATTGTTTTTGAAATTGCACAGTTCTTTAGCTAAATCATCTTCTAGCACCATTGTAAAATCTACCATGTCATCTCCAAAAGCTCGTCTAAATCGCTATCAAAGAACCCTTTTGGAAATTTAACGATTTGCCCATTTTTATCGGTATATTTACCACGTTTGTTGATATTAAGAGACATAAATTCTGCCTCCACTTGTTCTCTATAATAGATTTGCACTTCTTGTTCTGAAATTTTTTCTTTAAAGATAGCATAGCGCGTTTTATTGAGGATATGCTCGGAATGTGTTTCTATGATGACTTGGATTCCAGCATTTGCCAAAAATACGAAAAAATCAGCCAACTTTGAGATTGCCTTAGGGTGTAAATGCACTTCAGGATTCTCGACTATCAATAAATTGTCTTGTTCTAACGATAAACCTAGAATGAGGATTTTGGTAAGATAGCTAACCCCTGCACCCAAGTTAAATGGGGAAAGTTCCGCACCATTTAAATCATTATTTTTATAAAACACTTTGATATTAATGTTGTCTATTTCTTGTGTTTGTGGTTCAAGATTTAAATCCAAAATTTCTTTTAGCCAAAACATAACTTGCGTTGAAAGCGAATTTGAATTTTTGCTAAAAATAAGCCCTTTGTTTTTTAAAGTCTTGCTTTTACTATCATTAAAAAACCCAAACAAATATTCTCCATTGCACCCACTTCTTAATGTTTTGTGCTT
The DNA here is from genome assembly GCF_014799995.1 of Helicobacter sp. GTDB lineage: Bacteria > Campylobacterota > Campylobacteria > Campylobacterales > Helicobacteraceae > Helicobacter_D. Next base: position 7,885 of record NZ_JAAVGY010000024.1, on the reverse strand, counting down.
TTTGGCAATATTTTCTTGTCCGATTCTATTTGCGCAAAGATAGAATAATTTTTCTTCAAAGGCAGGGAAGTTGGAATCCTCAAGTTCTTCCCATTGCTTATTTTGAGTTTCGTAAATAAGGGTAGGTAATTGTTGAGTATTGATACTCGGCGTTACCTTGATTTGTTGTTCTTTTGTATTGCGACTCAACAAATATTTCAATTCTCCTAAATTATCTAAATATGCTTCCAAATGCAAATTTTTATGTGCGCAGTAAGAATAAAACAAAAGGGATTGAATAACGCTTGATTTCCCTGAAGAGTTTGTTCCTGTCAAAATTGTCAAGGGTTTGATTGCAAATTCTTGATTTATAATACTTTTAAAGTTTTCTATTTTAAGGCTTGTAATCATTAATAAACTCCTCTACTTTATTAAATCTGTATTCTACACTAGGCGTACTATCAATGCTATTGCTAAAATTGCCTGATTCATCAAATTTTTTCTTTAAAGTCGTAATACTTTTTTTGCTTGGTTTTCTGCTTTTATTTTCGCATAAAACAAACAAGTAAGCTAAACTCTCAAATAATGCCATATTAATGGGTCTTCTATTGATGCCGTCAGGATTGTCAAAACGGAAAATATCTTCTCCGTAATTTTTGAATGCAAAACTCATAGATTTTTTGAAATCCAATTTTAATTCACTGATTAATTCATAATTATCAGTAGCATTTAAAAACTGCATCACTTCTGCTAAAAACCCATCAATGCTTCCTTTGTATTCAATGTCTTTAAGATTTTTAGTGCGATAAAGATAGAATCCAATAAAGCGCAAAATGATATATCTATCTTTCATGTGATTTGTTTTTATGGAATAGCCTGTTGCTTGTTTGAAAATCTCTAGTTCGCTTAATTCTTTAATGAGTTTGGTGGATTCTCCTTGATAGAGGGCATTGCGCATTTCTTGATTGTTGAGTCTCGTGCCACCACGATTGACTCTATCAAAAATATTAAACTTCACTTGCTCCGGAGTTGGAGGCTGAATCGTATAGGTTTCTATCTGATAGTCTTCGATTTTTCTTTGCTGTATCGGCTCTAATTCAGAAAATTTCTTGCCGACAACACTTTTGATAATATTCAAATCCCCTATCTTAAATTTGTCATTCATGAAATCAATAAAAGTAGAGATTCTTTGTCTGCCATCTACAACTTGAATCTTTGTATCTTTGGCTTCAAAAAAATAAAACACGGGAATAGGAATCCCCATAAGTATAGATTCTATAAGTTCGGATTTTTGTTTAGAGTCCCAAACTTTTTCTCTTTGAAATTCTGGGTCAAGTTGAATATCACCCCTTTCTTGCCGCCTTTTAATCTCATAAAGGCTCATTCTGCCCTTTTCTATCCTTATGGATTCTAAGGGATAGATTTGCTTATATTCTTGGGATTCTGTATTTAGAGAGGATTCGCCCTCTAGTTCTTCGTTATTAGATTCTGTTTGATTGAGGTTTTCTAAATTTTTAGACATTTTCGCTTTCTTTCGTTGTTTTAGGAGTTAAATTGCCTGAAATTATATTTAATTCAGCCTAAAACTAAAATTATTTTTAGCTTTGCTTCGTAGTGGAATCCGCCATCTTGTCATCACGAAGATCTTTAGAGTTGTGAAATTTTGTACAAATGAGATTCCACAATAGGAATCCCAAAAGTACAAGGCGAGATTCTGCATTGCCACGAAAGTTGTATCAACTTCTCGCAATGATGAAAGTAGAATCTACAATAGAATCTCATAATTGTTTAAACTCTTGATAATATTTCCAAGATTCTACAATATCAGGACGAGCCTTATTTATATAGACTAAATGTTCATCTAAAATTTTATCAAGCTTCTTTGCTAGAGGTTTGTTTGCTGAAAGATAATCAAGCAATTTGGTCTCACTCAAGGCTTTAGAATCCTCAATTCTTTTTTGTTTTTCTATCCATTCAACGAGAGATTTGCAATATTGTTTGACTTTTGCAAACTCTGAAAGTCCCAAAAGTCTTTTTTCCTCTCCTTTGGCAACGACAAAAATAATTTCACATGTTGAGTTTTCTAGTATTTTATCCGTTATATCTTTTATCTCTTGTGGCAACTTTATCCCCTCGTAACGACTTTGGATTTCATAGTGTATAACACCATTGATTGGAATCCAATATTTTGTTGTGATAAAAATATCACTATTGCATTGCGGAATGTGGCAAATGAGTGGCAAAATTCCCTCATATTTGGATATTTTTTCTTCAAAAAATGTTTTTTCCGTGTTAGAAATTCCCTTAAAATCACAATATTTAGCGATTTTTTGCATTGTGTCGAAAGCTTTTTGTCCGATAATTTCTGACATATCAATGATTAAGGTATTGTGAATATTGGGGCAAGCATTAATCAATTGAGAATCGTGGAATGTTTTGTACCTAAAATCCATCCAATACTCCGCGCAATTTAAATCCGGCATTATACTGATACTTATCCTCCCCCCCCCCATTATTTGCAGTGTATCCTACCAATTTCGGAAAGATAGCATTCAAATCAGCACCGAGTGAAAAATATCTTGCACTTTTATCGTTATATCTCTTCATACCAATGTAATGTTTTAATGTGGAAATAGGGTCTCGGATTAAATTAATCGCTTTATCTGCATAGATTAGATGATGAAATTTTTGCGCATTTTTATCTGTCAAGAAATTCCTTAGTGCTAAATAGCTAAATTGATGTGGCAGGATTTTAGAATGTAGGATTTGATTGTAAAGGTAATAATAATTTGCTTTGCTGTCATTGCTGTTTGTAAAGTAGTAACAGACACCATCATATTTAGCAAGAAAAACTCCAAAGCCTGTGTTTCCCGCTCCGTGACTTCCCCAATAAACAAATTTAAATTTTTGGGGTAGAGGGAGGTTTAATTCCCAAGCAACCTCACAAGGAATTTGATGATAATCAATATTCTCTGGATTGAGTAGCGGAGGGAAAGGTTGGTTTGAGTGCTTGAGAAACTCCTCACTTGAAACCCATTTTAAGATTTCCTCTGCATATGGCTTGATATTGTCTTGTATAAGTAGAGATTCTATCTGTTGTAGCATTTTATATTTCCTTTGATAATTTGCTCTGCATTGATGAGATCATCAATACAATCAATATCTAAACTGCTTTGCTTGTCCATTAGATAATAGTCTGTATTGAGTGGTAAAAAAGTAGGATTTATCCTAAAGATCTCTGATTTTATGATATAGATTGCACCATTACTCATAAAACAAGTTGGGAGACTTTGACGAGGCATAAAAGGAAAAAAATCATTACAAATTCCTTTGAGATTATCTTGATCGTCTAGTATAAAAGCTTTTAAAATTTTATTGTCTATTGCGATAACGCTAATAAGAGCATTCGCATTTCGCTTTTTAAATCTCTCAAAAGATTCCTCTATATGTCTTGTTGTTCTAAAGGGTGATGTGGGTTGAAGCAGAATAATGTTTTGATATTGTGGATAGAATTCTAAAGTATGTAGGATTACTTTATCGCTTGTTGTGTCATCTTGAGACAATGAACTTGGTCTTTTAAGGGTTTGGATTCCTTGAGATTTACCATATTCTAAAATCTCCTCCCCATCACTGCTCAAGACTATCTCATCAATACATTTTGCTTTTTTTGCGGCTTGGATTGTATAATAGAGTAAAGGCTTGCCATCTAAAAGAGTTAAATTTTTGTTTTTTATCCCCTTACTCCCAGCTCTTGCTGGGATAATAGCTAGAGTCATTTTTCTCCTTTAATTTTTTGTAAGACAAGAAATAAAAAATCTCCTAAGTTATTTTTATCAATTACCTTTTGAATCTCATTGGAGATTTGATTGATTTGCTTATAAAGATTTTTTTGCCTATCAAAATTTGTAAATGCGTGAATAATATCCATAAAACCTTGTCCATATACCCATTTGCCCACAAGTTTGAATCCCGCTTTTTTATAAACTAATTCCAAAGATTTCTCACTAAATATATTGAGATGCAAAGGGGCAATTAAATGCCGATATACTTGATTGGGCGCAACTAAATTAACGAAAGAAGCTAGGGACGGGTGGCGCGGGACTTCAATAACTAATAAAGAATCTTTTTTCATCTCTTTGCCGAAAAATTCTAAAGTTTCTTTTGGGTTCTCCAAATGTTCTAAAACATTTAAAAAAGAAATGATTTGAGAATCTTGTATGGATTTTAGTAAATTTGAATCACAAGAATTAATATCCAAAAACCCCTCTTGAACAATATCATTACCCAATTTATTATTTGCAAACTGCACTGCTTTTGTATCGGATTCAAATCCTAAAATGTCAAATCCCAATTCTCTTGCTGCATAGAGGAGTTCTCCAGCACCACAGCCAATATCTAACCACAGAGGATTTCTTGCGATTTTGTTTGTGTTTTGATAAGTTTTGTTGATAAAGTTTGCTTTGGGCTTTGAAATTACTTCCAATCTTATGGGAAAAACATTATTGCTATAATAGGCATCATCAAAGTTACTTTCTGTGCCATCGTTTTGATAGAGTTGCGCAATATTTTTTAATGGGTCTTTGATAAAAAGATTTTCACAATTTTCACATTCTACATAGTGGAATCCATAGACTTCTACATAAGGCTTTAAGGAAGCACCATTACACATAGGACAAGCCTTTAGAATTTTTCTTGGTTGCTTAAGAAATTTGTTTGCTTTACTATTGCATTTAGCAACTTGTTCTTTAATCCATTGTGGAGTTCTAAGGATTTTTGTATTATCAAATTCCTTACCATAGCGTATAAGGGCATTCTGCCCCCCCCCCCATTATTTAATGTTTTCATTGTTTATCTCCTTGTAATATTAAATCAATAAATTCTCTGACAGCACCTTCTCCACCACTTTTTGATAGACGAATAATGCCTTTAAGATTTTTAACTTTGTAATGCGCATTGCTTGGGCAAGCTTTTATGCCAACCTTTTCTAAGACGGGAATACAATTGATGTCATCACCGACATAAGCCACATTACAGAGATTGATTTTTTCTTTTTTGCAAACTGATTCCAATCTTTTTAGTTTTTGCTTGGCATTTAAGCCCATATAGATGTAGTCTATTTTGAGTTTATTTGCTCTTTTGGTGATGATTTTATTATTTTCTCCCGTTAAGATTCCTGTCTTGATTTCATATTTTCTTAAAATTTCAAATCCTTTTCCGTCAGTTGTATTAAATTTTTTACCCTCTATTCCATTATCAAAGTAATACATTCCCCCATCTGTTAGAGTTCCATCTACATCACTGACGAAAAGTTTGATTTTGTGTTTTTTGGGCTTAAATCTATCGCTTTGATAATTTTGCATAAGCATTTGGGCGATTTCCCAATCCACAGGTTCATCTATTTCTATTCCTTTGTATTCCTCCATTTCATAGATTGCAATTTTGCCACTGATTCTATTTTTGGAGTGCAAAATATCAGCAATCCTGCTGATATAAAAAGCACCATTTTCCATAAATAGCCCTTCAAAGTCTTGTCGTCTAGGTCTATTTGAAAAATTATAATTTATGGCTTGTGATTCTAAATCCCAAAAAAATCTTTTTGTTCTTACGCAGCTCAATAAACTATCACAAGATGTGTTTTTAAATTTTTCCAATGCTTGATTGAAGTCTTTTGTCTCTGTCAGAGGGGAAGTAGCTTGCACAAGCATAAAAATATCTTTTTGTTGGAAGTTATTTTTTGTTAGATATTCTAACATTACGGATTCTGTGCTAGAACTATCTTGTGCATTTTCTGCGTCTCTTCTATAAATTTCAACTTTAGAAAATTGAAAACTTTTGATAATATTTTCAATCTTGTTACAATCAGTGGCTACAACAATCTTATCAATTGTGGAATATTCCAAAGCTTGTAGATTCCAAAATACCAATGGCTTACCACAAAAAGGTTTAATATTTTTTAAAGGTATGCTTTTACTACCGCATCTTAGGGGAATGAATGCTATTTTCATTGTTTGTAGCAACCAAATTTTAATTTATTTCTTTGTGCAATCTCTATCTCTAAAATGTCTTGTTCCTTAAATCGCAGAGATTCATAAACTTCATTAAGACCACTAACGAGATTTGCTAATTCGTTAGGTTCTAAAGAGGCACTGTGATCTGTGCCTTTCCAAGTTTTATCTTTCGTGAAATGTCGTTCAATATATTTTGCACCTAATGTAAAAGCCGCCATATCTAAATTAATTCCCAAGTGATGTCCAGAATAAGCAACGCAGTGAATCAAGTCTTGATATTTTTCTCTTAATTTTACAATTTCTAGCAGGCAAGCTTCATTGGAAGCAATGGGATAGCCAGAAGTGCAAGCGTATAATACTAGAGATTTCGTCTTATTTTTACTTTTAAATAAATCAATAATAGCATCTATTTCTTGGGTTGTGCTCATACCCAAAGAAATATGAATCTCTCCTTGATAAGTATCTCTTAATATCTCCAATAATGCTAAATTTGTATTGCAGCCAGATGGCACTTTGATGAGTGGTGGAGCAAGCTCTATAATTTCTTGTGCGCTAGTGCAATCCCATACTGATGTGCTATAAATAATACCTATTTCTTGACCGTAAAGTTGCAATTCTCTATGTTGTTCCTTTGTAAATTCTAAAAATTCTCTATGTTCTCCATAGGTTTTGCCATAAGAATTTTTAGGATTAGGGTGAGGAGAATTGTATTGTTCCTCCGAAAGAAGTTCTTTGTTGTTTCGTTTTTGAAATTTAGCGACTTTTGCTCCAGTGTTTTTGGCTAGTCTCATTAACTCCTTAGCAATTCCCATTTCTCCTTTGTGGTTGCAACCAATTTCGGCAATCACTTGTGGTTGTGAATAAACAATATTTTCCATTTTTACCTCCTATTGTATTTGTCTTCATATCTGATAATATCATCTTCTCCGAAATAGTCTCCAAGCTGCACTTCACAAAAAACAAGATTCTTTGTGCCTGTGTTGATAATTCTATGCTTGCAGCCTTTTGGGATAAAGATGTATTTCCCTGCATAAGCATCGATAGAGGAATCCTCTAAAACAATTTTCCCTCTGCCATAAACAATAATCCAGTGTTCCTCTCTCCTCTTATGTTTTTGCAAGCTAATCATTTGATAGGGAAACAAAGTAATCAATTTTGATTGCACATTTTTAGTCAATAAAATACTTTTATAAAAACCCCAAGGACGTGAAGAGATTTGATGCATCATTTCTTTAGATAAAAAAGGTTTGAAATGAGGCTTCAAAGCAATATTATTGAGTAGCAAGAAATGAAAGTTTGTTCTTGTAATAAAGTTAAATAATAATCTATTTTCATCTAAGATTGGGATAATATCAATTTTTTTATCCTCAAAGAGAGATGCGAGATTATCAAAATTAAAATTATCTTTTAGGATATAAGTAAAATTATTAAAAGTAAAATGTTGAGAAATGATTTCTTTATTTGGCAGTTTATCGGGATTTTTGAGTAACCATCTACGAATATCTCCATCAACCAAACACCCAATGATTTTATTATTTTTATCTGCAACAAAAACAGCTTTTATTTTGTTTGTTTCAATTTTAGAAATTGCATCAAGAAGTGTTTCGCAATTTTTAATAGATAGATTTTGTATGGCATTTTTCATTTTTTCTCTCCAAACTCTCTTTTAAGTCTAGGCACTTCAAAGAAATAGAATCTTAAATATCCTCCTTTATACCAATCTTTATCCGCTTGCATTAAGGCAACTCCAAGTTTATAAGTCAAACATTCTTTTTCTTTTAAGGCTTCTTTGTAGTCTGGATAAGATTCTAGTTTGGGAAGTTTTAAACTAGGATTCTTTGCAACCTTTGCTTCATATTCTAAAATCTCTTTTTTATGGGATTCTTTAATATAAGATA
>NZ_JAAVGY010000023.1 GCF_014799995.1 Helicobacter sp. | reverse complement strand
AGAGTTGGAGATTTTATAATCTCAAAGTTTAATTTCTCAAATTGTTTTGGCATTAAAGGTAAAGGAATCTCAAAGGGACAATTCTCAAAATAAGCAAAACGATTCTTATTTGTATTGCAGTATAAATAATCATAGACAAACTCTAGCTTCTCTTGTGCGCTTTGTAAGGATTCTAACTTAGACTCTATGGCTTTGGGAGAGAGGAAAGAGGCTTGGTTGTAGGAAAAAGAAAATTTCTCCTCACGCATTGTTTCATAGCGCATTGTCATTGCCTTATCCCAACTATGCACACACTCGCCACTCCAAAAGATTCCCTCTTTTACTTGTTTGCAAGGATTCCCTGCATTAATCGTATTAGAATGATATTTCTTTCCCACCACTAAGCTTTTAGCACCTATCACACTCCCACTTGCCACAAAGCCACCTTTGACAAACCCTACTTCCTGCCCTATCCAAATATGGTCGCCTAGATAAATGCTTTTGCTAGGATTTATGCGCTTTTGGGAGCTTCTATCGTAAATCAAATGCCAATCAATCACATTAAACCAAAGAGGGTGAGAAAAAAGACTATTGTTGCCTAAAATAATATTTTTATGCTCTGATGCGAAAAACCATCGTCTGCCATAAGGATTAAAATAATTATTGTTTCCAATGAAGCACACACTATCGTATCCCATATGAATAGAATCGCTATTCATCGTAGAATCCCCAATGAATAGCAACGCATTGTTGCCGAAAAACTCAATCAATGTATTGCTTAAATAACTTTTTTCACTCAAAAACAAAATATTTTCGCTTCCCTTAAATTCAACTTTAGAATTTTGTAAAATATCTCTTAAGGGCTTGAAGTGGTAAATGATATTCTTTCTTTCGTCTATGGTTTTAAACATTTTTATCCCTTTCCTTGTCTGCATTCAATGTTTTTCGTAGCTTCCCATTATCCACCGCCTTAAGCTTAAAGGCTTCTACGCATTTCCCTTGCACAATCTCACACACAATCATTTGAAAAATACTCGGGATTCCATTTCCCTCTGGCACATTTAAGCGATTGGGCAAACCTGTTAAAAACCTCTCAATAGGTTCTTTTGCCTCCATTCCAATCACGCTTTCTCGTGCTCCACACATTCCTATATCACTCACGCCAAATGTCCCGCTAAAAATCTCCAAATCATCTGTGCCTATATGTGTATGTGTGCCGACAATCGCACTGATTTGTCCCTTAAGCATCATCAGCATTGCCCTCTTTTCGCTTGTAGCCTCTGCGTGAAAGTCTAGTACAAGATTCATAATGCCCTCTTTATGCAAGGATTCTACCGCGTTTTTAGCACACAAAAACGCATTATCACATTGCGGCATACCAAAATGCCCCATTAGATTTAGAATCGCAAAAGGCTCTCCTTGAATCTCTCCCCGATAGATTCCACTGCCTATCACCCCCTGTGGATAATTATGCGGACGCAAAACCTTAGAGTTTTCAAGTGCTAGGAGAGGCAAAATATCCTTTTTGTCCCAAATATGATTTCCACCTGTGAAAACATCTACACCTGCTCCCCTTAATTCCTGCTCACAAGCGATACTAAGCCCAAATCCGTGACTTGCGTTCTCCCCATTTGCCACGACAAAGTCTAAGCGGTATTCCTCCCTTGCTTGCTGCAAATAACGCGCAACTTGCCGCCTGCCGATTTTGCCTACAATATCCCCAATCAACCCTAATCGCATTACTTTCCCTCAATCTTTTTGCTTTGATTCTGTGGATTGTTTTGTGCCTTTCAAAGATTCTAAATGCTTAAAAACCGCTTCTAGCAAATCCTCTTCATCTTTACTTGTGGCTTTGATTGTTAATTTTTCACCCTCTAAATTTACAAAAGAAATGTTTTGCTGATAATTCAAAATGCTTGCGATTCCGCAATTTCTTGCGATAATCTTAATACGAATCAAATCCAAAAACTGCCTTGTATAAATATCCAATCTCCCGAATCGCTCCTCAATCTCTCCCTCAATCAAAAATACCGCATTTTCTTCTTTACACTTAGAGAGTCTCCGATAAATTTCTAGGCGCAAACGTTCGGATTCTATCAATTCTGGGTTTAAAAACGCAGTAACGGTAAGCTTCACATCAATAGGATTCTGCTTTTGCTGCACATCTCCACTTAGAGTAAAAATCGCTTCCTCTAGCATACGCAAGTAGAGAGAATAACCTATGTTTTTGATATGTCCGCTTTGAGCCTCACCTACGAGATTGCCTCCACCACGAATCTCTAAATCGTGGTAAGCAAGTGCGCCCCCACTCCCTAGAAAAGAGTTTTTCTCCAATGCCAAAAGACGTTTTTTAGCATCTGCGGTAATACGCTCAAAGTCCTCTATGAAAAGATAACAAAATCCCTCTTTATTCCCTCGCCCTACGCGCCCACGCAATTGGTGCAAATCCGCGATTCCAAAGCAATCTGCACCCTCAACGATAATCGTATTGGTATTAGGCAAATGAATCCCTGATTCTACAATGCTCGTGCAAAGCAAGAGAGGATATGTGCCTTTAGCAAAGTCCAAAACAATATCCTCCGCTTCTGTGGCGGGAATTTGTGAATGCAGAATCGCAATTTTTAATTGGGGAAGCAGATTCAAAATCTCCTCTTTTTTTTGTGTAATCGTGGCAATATTATTATGGATATAAAAGACCTGCCCGCCCCTTCGCATTTCACGCAAGATGACTTCTTTTAACAAAACCGCATCATAGGCTTTGACAAAAGTGCGTGTAGCTTGTCTCTCGCTTGGGGGGGTTTTTAACTCACTTAAACCCTTAATCTTAGAGAGTGCCATATTTAATGTTCTTGGAATCGGAGTAGCGGACATAGAGAGCAAATGGACATTTTGGCTTAAGTCTTTGATTCTTTCTTTTTGCTTCACGCCGAATTTATGCTCCTCATCTACAATCATTAGGGCTAACTTCTTAAACTCCGCATTTAAAAGAGCGTGCGTGCCTACGACTGCGTCTAACTCTCCACTTTTAAGGTTGGCTAGAATTTGTTTTTTTTCTCTTGCGCTGACATATCTATCTAGGCGCGCTAACTTTAACCCAAAGGGCGCAAAACGTTCTTGTAGGGTATTAAAATGCTGATAAGCTAGCAAAGTCGTGGGTGCAATCATAGCGGATTGGTAGCCATTTAAAAATGCTACAAACATCGCATTCATCGCGACTTCTGTCTTGCCAAATCCAACATCTCCGCTTAGCAGCCTGTCCATTACGCGCCCCGAGCTTAAATCCTTAAAAATTTCTGCAATCGCTTGCGTTTGGTCTTCTGTGTAATGGAATCCACTTTGGTTTTGAAAGATTAAAATTTCCTCCTTTGCCACATTAAAGACAACACCATCAAGCAATTCTCGTTTTGCCGCTAGCGCAATAATAGCATTTGCAATAATAAAAAGCTTTTCTTTTACTTTTTCCTTGAGCTTCGCAAAAGAACCTTTCCCTAGTCGGTCTAATAATGGAATCCCTCCACTATCTGCGACATAGCGGTCAATCCTCTCTAGGTTTTCAACAGGTAAAAGCAATTTGTCCTCGCCAAGATAACGCAATTCAATGAAATCGCGCGTTGCTCCAAAAATATTTGCTTGCACGATTCCATTAAAAATTGCGATTCCATAATCACAATGCACGACATAATCACCCAAATTCAATTCATCTAAAAATATCTTGGCTTTGGCGCGTTTTTTTTGCCTTTGGGCTGCATTTAGCGATAAAATAAGCTCATTTTTGCCCAAAATATTAACCGAAATATCCAAATCCAATAGAAAATGGAATCTCGTATCAGACAGCGCAATCCCTGCTTGTCGCACCTGCGATTCTGTTTTGGCAATAATCGTGGTCTGCTTGTCCTTATGAAATTCTAAAAAAGTCTTTAGGGTATTGAAATGAAACTCAAAATCTTGGTATTCCTTGCTTTCGCTTATTTCAGTTCCATTCAAGATTCTTTGTAATTTCTGCTCATTATGCTCTTTAAATTCTAAAGTTTCTTGCGCTAATTTCTTAACATTTGAAAGCAAGATAAAAGGATAGGTTTGCAAAAAGTCTTGCGCTGCGTGGATTTTATCCAAATACCAAAACCCAAAGCTTGCCAAACTACCATTCCTTGAAACATCGTTCAACAAAGGCGTTTGTTGCTCCAAGATTGCATTTTGCAAGAGAGCATAAGATTCCGCATTGAGATTAAAAAACGCCGGTGGAATCGTGAGATTCTCTAATTCTTCTTTAGAGCAAAGCTGACTTTGGACATCAAACGCGCGAATGCTCTCTACCTCATCGCCAAAAAGCGTAATGCGATAGGGCTGCAAACCCTGCGCAAATATGTCAATAATATCTCCTCTAATAGAAACTTCACCGCTAAGTTCTACCAAATCTACAAACTCATATCCCAAATGAAACAAAGTCTCTTTGAAGTCTTTTAGAGAAAGAGTTGCGCCAACTTGTAATGAAATGCCTTGCAGGGATTCCGCATTAGGCAGGGAATGCAGCAGAGTTAAAAGGGGGCTAAAGAGAATTTTCGCACCCTTACAAGCATAAAATTCTCTTAGTGTAGAGAAAATTTCGCTTAATTCTTCTTGAAAACTGCGCAAATCCTCACCAAAAACAGCGCGAAAGTCGGGCAACACAAAGGTATCAAACCCCAATAATCGCGCCACATCGCAAGCACTTAACGCATTTTGCTTCTCTTCGGCAATAATAAGCAAGCCATCTTTAAAATGGCGATTAAATTCTCTTTTTAAACTTTTAAGATGCGCATAAACGCTACTTTGACTCACCGCCGTCCTCTGATTTTTTTAGGCTAAAGGGTGTAATTTTTGATTTATCCAAGCCTATTTTATTGGCTTTGTCAAATCCATTGTTGTATTCATTGTTCTTATGCACAACACTTTGTCCGACAAATTCCCCTGTTTTCTCAATGATGAGTTCTCTTGCGGTAATACTGCCATCAATTCTACCTTGTGGCAGAATCTCTACGATATTACATTCACAATCCCCCATTAATTTTCCGCTCACAACCAAATGTTCGGAATTGATACTTCCATTAACACTACCATTTTTACCAATGGCAACATTTGTTTTGGCGATAATATTACCCTCTAAAGTCCCATCAATGTGTAAATTACACTCACTAATGACATCACCTTTTATTTTTGTCCCTTGCGCGATGATGCTGGTATTTCCTGAATTTCCGCTAATTTGTTTATCATTGTTAGCAAAGATTGCCATTTTATGTTTTTCTCCTTTTCAAAAATTTGCGTATAATCTCGCATAGTCCATTCTATAAATGGGCGTGGATTAAGGTCGCGATTTAGATAACGAATCTCATAGTGCAAATGCGGTCCTGTGCTCCTCCCACTATTTCCGGAATATGCGATAAGTTGCCCTCGTTGCACAAATTCTCCTTTATTCACAACAATTTTATTCAAATGCGCATAAAATGTTTTGAATCCAAAAGAATGTTCTAATTTTACCATAATTCCATAGCCACCATTATAACCATTATTGGTAAAATCCGCTACACCATCTGCAGGCGCGTAAATTGGCGTCCCCGTAGGCACACCAAAATCCATACCATTATGAGGTGCAGTGCGCTGCAACACAGGATTCACACGTGTTCCCCATTCAGAGGTAATACGATAACTCCCGCGCAAGGGAACGCCATTGGGAATTAACTGCATTACAAATGCCTTTTGCGCCCCCGTTATCTTTGCTAAATCTACGCGTTCAATAAGACTTAAATCCTGTGGTGCTTCTATCGTTTGATCGCTTAGTCCCACGATTCCTTCTAAATCCTCAATTCTATCAGAAACTTTGACTAACTCTTCTGTCTTTTCATCTACTAAAGCACGTAATTGTGTATTTTTTTCGTTGATTTTCAGATACTCTTGCTGCATCAAATCCCGCTTGGTTTCAATCTGTTTTACTTCTTTTAAAAGCAGTCGTATAGAGATAAAACTAAAGAAAAATATGACGACAACAAGCAAAATGACATAAAGCATAATTTGCTTCATATATTGATGAACATTATATTGTGTTGAGCCATTGACATCTGTAATTGTAACGACAAAGCGATTCTTCACATTATCTCCCTGCAATCTCATTCTTTACAAAATGCGCTAGAAATTCTGCTACAACACTAAATGAACCGCACACTAAATATTTTTCCTCTTGATGAATCATTTTAAAATCTCTAAACTCTATTTTCAATTCTTGCAAAATCTTTTCTAATTGCGCCTTTGCAATAATGCGAGGATGAGCAACTTCTAATATCTCTACGCGTTTAATTATCGGTGCAAATTCCGATAAAACCGCACGAGGATTTTTATCAAAATAGGAATTATAAACTAAAACACATTTATTTTGACTAAAATCATTATTTTTTAGTTGATTGACAAGCGTTTGTGCTGCATTGACATTATGGGCAACATCTAAATAAATATTAGAAGCTAACCTTTGCATACGTCCTTGTAAATCTAATGGAGGGAGAGAAGCAAGCAAAGAATCCAATGAAAAGTCTTTCATCTTTAATCGTGATTGTTTTTGTTCTAAAATCTCCTTCAAAGCTAGCAACCCATATAAAGCCAAAGTAAGATTCTGCGCTTGATAGTCTGGATAATTTTGCGCTTGAATCCATTGGAAAATTTCATCAGGAATCTTATCTAAAATCTCTAGTTTTGCCTTTTTCTTGTTTGCGATTTCCTTTGCGATTCTTGCGACAACACCTACATTTTCACTATCTACTTCACTTTGGAATCCCAAAATAGCCCTCTTGGACATCGCATTGAGCTTAGTTACTGCAATTTTTTCTAAAGTATCTCCCAAAATTTCTTGATGGTCTAAGGCAATGCTTGTAAAAAGCGATAATTCTGCTTGCGCGCAAGTTGTCGTAGAATCAAACTCCCCTCCAAGCCCCGCCTCAAGCACGACAATATCACAATCACTAAAAACACTCAACGCTAAAAAAGTCAAGACTTCAAAATAACTTGCTTGCTCTAATTGCGATTCCGCCATAGAATCAAGTGCCAAAAAAGCCTCGTTTAAAGCCTCTCTTGAAAGATTTGCTCCATTTTTCCAAAAACGTTCGCTAAGGCATAACAAATGCGGGGAGCTGAAATGTCCTACACGTATACCTAATTGATATAACATTAAACTTAAAAATCTCCCCGTGCTTCCCTTGCCATTCGTGCCAATTACTTGGACAATCGTTTGCGAAGAGGGCTTTGGAATCTTTAATTGTTGCAAGATTCTAGGCGCACGCATAGGGTCAAAGGGGGCATATTCTGTTCCCTTTTCGTCCAAGAATCTTTCTAATTGCGTTTCATTGTGCGCGTTAAGATTCATAATCAATAATTCCTTTAGAATCTTTATGCTGACTAAATTCTTCTAAGCTTACCTTGAGCATATTTTCCAAACTTTCAGATTCCACCCTGTGAGAAACTTGCGCACTCAAAGAAATATTAATGCGCGTTTGCTGAAACATAAAAATACTTTGGCTCACGATAGAATCCAAATTACGAATAAATTGGATTGCTTCTTCTTTCGTGCGCTCTAGCAAACACGCCAAAAATTCCTCGTCTCCATAATATGCAATCAAATCGCTTTCATTGCTATATTGCTTAAGTAATTTTCCCAAAGTCGCCAATACGCGCTTTGCCGCTTCCAATCCAAAATGTTCTTTGATTTTGTCATACGCTGCAATGCCAAAAACAATCACAGAATAATTTTTATGATTTTCTTTAAACTGCGATTCTGCAAAATTCAACACCTCTTGCATTCCCTGCTTACCCACAAGCGTTGTCGTCGCATCAATAGGCAAAGAATAAATGTCCTGATATTTTAAGGGTACGTGGTGGCTTTTGTGTTTATGTTTATGGGATTCTTTGTGTGGGGCTGCTTGCGAGGATTCCTCTGCACTTTGATTTTGCGTTGCTTTGGCAAATTGTTCTTTCAAAATCTTTTCCAATTTGTGCAAGAGTTTTATCTTTTTTTCTTTCTTTGTATCCGTTTTTAATATCTTGCGCGCCTCCTCTTGCCATTGGCAAAAAGCAGAATCTGGAATCTTAAAGCCACTCAAAATCTCTAAACCTTTCGCCAAATCCACGAAATCCAATTCTACGATTCCTTTAATCTGCTCTGCCCAACGTTCGCGCCATATCTGCATAGATTGGGCATTAAGTTTGTCAATCTCTAATAATTGTCCTTTTGCAAGCATACTGATTTCTTTCTGTGGGTATGTCGCAAGCAAACGCAAAAGAAATTTTAGAATCTCTAATTGAGTATAAAATTTTTTCTTGTAGAAAAAGAGATGATGAATAGCCTTCACCAAAGAAGTAATCAATTCATTTTTATTTTTAAATTGACGATTCAAAAGGCTTTCTTTGACTTCTTGACTTAGCATTTCAAGAATTTTCTCCATACTAAAGTCTCTCTCATCAACGCGAATACCTAACTTTTTTGCTTGTGCATAAAAAGCTTCAGTATAAAATTCTGGTGTCGGCTCTTTACCCTCTTTTAATAGTTCCCTTAATGCTTCCCTAGCGATGATTTGAGCATTTTGCATCATTATTTATTGATTCCCATTTGTGAAATAAAACCATCAATGGCTTGCAAAACCGCTTGATTGATTGCTTCAAGACGAATAGAATCCGTAATGATAGAGGTATCATTGAGCGAAAAATTATAATAGCCTCTTTTGGAGAAAATGCGTGTTTTTTGGGCTAAAATATCGGTATATTTAAATTCCACATTGACGGCACAACGATAAAATGTTGCAAATCCCGTGTGGTTCTCCGCAAGAGTGTTGAAGCTTATACTTTGTAACTGCACTTCAATCACGGAAGTGGAATCCTCTCTGCTTACAGCATTAATATGCAGACGCTCAAAGATTGCCCTTGTAATCTCATCTTTGAGAGCTACACTATTTTGTGGGTCGCGTGGATTGATTTTGACTTCTACAAAAACCTTATCCCCGACTGCTTCTCGTGCCTTATGTGCAATGGGCTGATAGCCACACGCATTCAATACTACTAGCAAAGTAAGCAAAGCAGCAATTTTTGAGATTCCAATCATCATTTCACCACAAAGTTAATGAGTTTATTAGGCACAACAATCTCTTTTACAATCGTTTTCCCTTCTATCCATTTAGAAACTTCCGCTTTGGCGAGCTCCAATGTCTCTTTATCCTGACAATTCAAATCTACTTTAATTTCTCCGCGCCGCTTCCCATTAATCGTAATTGCCATCATAATGGAATCTTCTTTGAGAGCCTCCTCATCTAATGCGATTCCTTTAAAGTTTTCCAAATTAAAATATTCCTGACTTAATTCCCAACAAATATGCGGAATAATGGGTTCTAAAACATTTAAGAGTATGAAATATCCCTCACTCCAAATCTCTGCGTTGTCTTGTTCGCTTAAGGCATTCAAGGCTTCCATACACGCAGCAATTAAGGTATTAAAAGCATAGCCATTTTCGTGGCAGAAAGTCTCTTGATATTTTTTCAAAGCCTCATAGACTTTTTTGCGAGCATATTTTTCTTTTTCATTCAAATTTTGCACTTGTATTTTGGGCAGTTTTTGAATCTTTTGTATTTTTTCGGTCTTTGCACAAAGTCGTTTAATAAAACGATAAGAGCCCTCTACTGCGGAATCGTTCCACTCTAATTCACGCACAGGCGGAGCAGCAAACAAAATAAATAATCGCGCAGTGTCCGCACCATATTGTGCGATAATCTCTTCAGGATCTACGACATTACCTTTAGATTTGCTCATTTTTGCGCCCTCTTTGGTTACCATACCTTGTGTGAGCAAATGCGAAAAAGGCTCATTGGAATCTGTATATCCTAAAGAGCGCAAAACTTTGGTAAAGAATCGCGAATATAGCAAGTGCAAAATCGCGTGTTCAATTCCTCCGATATACTCATCTACATTCATCCAATAACGCTCATCAGAACGACTCAACATTTCGTCTTGACGCAATTCTTGAGGAGTGGTATAACGCAAAAAATACCAACTAGATTCTACAAAAGTATCTAATGTATCTGTTTCTCTAATGGCATTTTTGCCACATTTAGGACAAGCGCAATACTTCCAATAAGGGTGTCTCTCTAGTGGATTCCCCTCTCCATCAATCACAATATCTTCTGGCAAAGAAACAGGCAAATTCTGCTCTGGCACGATTCCGCAAGCCTCACAATGAATAAGAGGAATCGGAGTGCCCCAATAACGTTGCCTTGAAACACCCCAATCACGCAATTTAAAATTTACCACAGCTTTTCCTAATTGGTGTTGCTCGAAATACTCAATAATTCTTGCTTTTGCCTCCTCATTATCTAAGCCATTATACTCGTTAGAATGGATTAAGATTCCATTTTCACCATAAAAATCCTCTTTGGGCAATTTGACATTGGAATCTTTAGGAGCAATCACAGGAATAATGGGCAGATGATACTTTTTAGCAAAATCATAATCTCTTTCATCGTGTGCAGGCACACTCATTACCGCTCCGCTTCCATAGCCAATAAGGACAAAATTCGCCACCCACAATGGAATCTTGACTTTTGTTAAGGGGTGAATCACAGAAATACCAAGCGGCACACCCTCCTTTTCTTGTTGCGCGCGTTCCTTTTCGCTTGTATTTTGTATCGCAAGAATCTGTGCCTTTTGTTCTTGTGTGATTCCATAAGATTCCGCATTTTCTAATACAATTTTGACTAATGGGTGTTCTGGGGCTAATGCACAATAACTCACGCCAAAAATCGTATCTGGACGCGTGGTAAAAACCTCTATGGATTCTATTGTGCAATCAGGCGATTCTACTTTGTTTTCTAGTTCAAAGGCAAAGCTCAAACCCTCTGACTTGCCAATCCAATTCCTCTGCATTGTCAGTACTTGGCTAGGCCACTTACCCTCTAAGGTGTCCAAATCGTCTAGCAACTCTTGAGCATAGTCTGTAATCCTAATGTAATACTGATACATTTCCTTTTGCACCACAGGGGTATCACAACGCCAACACTTCCCCTCAATCACTTGTTCGTTAGCAAGCACGGTTTGGTCTTTAGGACACCAATTTAAGAAGCCCTTTTTACGATAAATCAAGCCTTTTTCCCACATTGCGATGAATAAGGCTTGCTCCCATTTGGAATAAATAGAATCGCAAGTCGCAAGCTCACGCGTTTTAGAAAACGAGAATCCCAAGCTATAAAGCTGACGTTTCATATTTTCAATATTAGAATAAGTCCAAGCCTTAGGGTGTGTTTTATGTTTGATTGCAGCATTTTCCGCAGGCATTCCAAAAGCGTCCCAACCAATAGGGTGCAGGACATTAAAACCCTCTTTGCGAAACTTCCTAGCAATCGCATCACTAATGCAATAATTGCGCACGTGTCCCATATGAATATTGCCGCTAGGATAAGGAAACATACTCAAAATGTATTTTTTGGGCAATGCTTTGTTTGGATTTGGTTCATACAAACTATTTTCTTCCCAAAATTTCTGCCACTTCTTCTCAATCACTTTTGCATTGTATTCCACATTAGCTCCTAATTATAATCATTATAGCTCTTAACGCTCTCAATCGCCACAAAAACAATGGAAACAATATTTGCCACAACCGCCCCAAGTGCCAAGGCGACAGCGACACTCGTATTATCAAAGACTTGCATATAAAGAAAGGCGGGAATCAAATGCAAATCTGCCACGAGTGAAGCTGCCATTAACTCCGCTGACATATAGCTTCGCACGCCTATTTTTAGAATCGTAGAAAGAATATTCACACCCCCAGCGATAAAAAGCATTACCAAGCTTTGGTCATAAAGAAATCCCACTGTAGAAGTCAAACTCATTAAAATAAAAAATATAAAAAGAACCTTGCCCCAATCCATTAAACTCTCCCTTTCTCATACATTTCGCGTAATTTCTTTTTCTCTAATGCCTTGCGTTCGGCTTCAGCAACCTTTTGATGATATTTTTTCAAATCAAATTTAAACAAAACTACTAATTTGCTCGCAACAAAAATTGAACTATAACTTCCCACAATAGAGCCTACTAGCATTGGCAAACTAAACCCCTTGATAATCTCTCCCCCAAAAAGATAAAGCGTAAAAACAGAAAAAAACATTGTAAGAGAAGTCAGCATTGTGCGCGAAAGCGTTGCGGAAAGTGCTTCATTAATCACATTTTCTAGGTTATCATTCACACGCAAGCCAATCGTTTCACGGATTCTATCAAAAATGATAATCGTATCATTGATAGAATAACCAATAAGTGTCAAAAGTGCGGCAATCACCTCTAAATTCAAATCAATATCAAACAAAATCACCGCACCCGCAGAAATCACGACATCATGCACCAATGCCAAAACCGCTGCTAGCGCGAAACGCCATTCATAGCGATAAGAGACATAAAGCATAATGCTAACTAAGGCTAAAACCAAAGCTAAAGTACCCTTTTCTTGCAATTCGCTTCCCACCTTTGGACCGACAATATCCACGCGTCTAATGCTTAATTCCCCTGTGTCCTTTAACACTTCTGCAACTTCCTCGCCGATATTTTGCTCCACGCTTGAAGTCGCAGTAGGAAGCTTGATTAGAATCTCCTCTGATGAGCCAAACTCGCTAACCTGTGCGCCTTTATAGGATTCCACTGCTTCTAATTTGGCTCTAATTTCTGATAAAGGTGCAGGTGCTTCGTATTGCAACTGAATCAGAGTTCCTCCTGCAAAATCCACACCAAGCGTAAAGCCCGGCTTGACAAACAAAACCAAAGAGGCAACAAATAGAATCAAAGAAAGAATGATTCCATAATTGGACATCTTTACAAAATCATAAATTTTATTATGCTTAAAAAAATCCATACCTCTCCCTTATCTGCTTCTTTCTTGATAGCCAAACCATAGCGCATAGTTGCCTGACTTGATAATGCGATTCTGCAAGGCTCTAAATACGCCGTGTGTCCCAATGATTGCGGTAATGATTGAGGCTAAGATTCCGATTGTCATTGTGATTGCAAATCCCTTGATTGCTCCTGTTCCACACACATAGAGTAAAATAGCCGCTATGAGTGAAGTAAGATTAGAATCAAAAATAGCCCTTGAAGCATTGGCATAGCCATTTTCCATAGACTTAATAAAGTTTTCTTTTGCGCGGAATCCCTCACGGATTCTTTCATTAATAATAACATTCGCATCCACTGCCATACCAACTGTTAAAATAATTCCTGCCATACCGGGTAGCGTCAAAGTCGCCCCAAAGAGTGCCATTACCGCAACGATTAACAAGATATTTACCACCATAGCAATATTTGCAACCATTCCTGCGATTCCATAATATAACACCATAAATCCAATGACTAACACAGCCCCCGTAATTAAAGCCACCAAAGAAGCTTTAATACTATCTGCACCCAATGAGGGACCTACGCTACGTTTTTCTAGCAAAGTAATCGGTGCAGGCAATGCGCCACTTCTAAGTGCAATAGCAATATCGCTTGCTTCTTGCACGCTGAATCCTCCGCTAATCTGTCCGCTTCCTCCGCCAATCCTTTCACGAATCACAGGAGCAGAATAAACTTTGCCATCTAGCACAACCGCCATACGATTGCCCACATTTTTACCCGAAAAATCACCAAAAATCTTACCGCCTTGCGTATTGAGCGTAAAATTAATAATCGGCTGCCCATTTTGGTCATACGCCGCCCTAGCGTCTGTTAGCATTGCCCCATCTAAAACAGGAATGGCTTTGAGTAGAATCTTTTGTTCCGGATTATTAATAAAAGGCAAAATCACATCGCCAAACGATTCTGCCTCTAATTCTGTCATACTAGAAACTCTTGCATTACGCGCCTCATCTACTGCCATCATTTGCAAGTGTCCGCCTTTGGAGATTAATTCCAAAGCCCTTTGTTCTTCCTCTTGCGTTTTAATGCCCGGTAATTGCACCAAAATCGCATCATCTCCTTGTTTGGTTACACTAGGTTCAGACAATCCAAATTGGTCTAAGCGGTTACGAATATTGCCAATGGCTTGTTCAATAGCAAAATCTTCTATGTTGGAGATTTCCGACTCCGTCAAAGAAAGAGTGTAGTTTAAATTGTTTTCTGTGATATTTAATCCGGGAATTTCCTGTAAATACTTGTCTATGTTAGATTTTTCGTTAGAATCTAGCAATTCAAAACTCACATTATCACTTTGCACGCTTAAACCATCTAATAAAATCTGCTGCTCTGCTGTATAATAATTAATCTGTGAAGCAATGGACGCATAGCGCGTCTTTACCGCTTCTTGCGTTTTGACACCTAAGAGAAGATTGAGCCCTCCTTGCAAATCAAGTCCTAAGACAATCTTAGGTCCCGCAGTCTGAAAAAAGGAGGGGATTGAAAGAGAGATTCCAAAGATAATCGCTACAACAAAAAAAAATAATTTTGAATTAAAAGGCTTTTTCATTGTCTTTATTGCTCAAATTTTCTAGCGACATAGTCTTTGGCAAGTTTCACAATCGTATCGTCATTGAGGCGCACCATAAAAAATTCTTCCTCTCGCTTAACGATTTCTACGATAAATCCACCACTTGTTACGATTTTGTCGCCTTTATCTAATGCCGCCACCATTTCCCTATGTTTCTTTGCCTGCGTTTGCTGCGGACGAATAATCAAAAGATAAAAAATAGCAATCAAAACAATCAATGGCAATAATTGTGTGAGTGTATTTCCCATATTTTCCATATCAAACCTTTAAACTTGAAAATAAATGCGGATTTTAGCAGAGTTTTACTAATTAAATCTTTAAGTTAAAGCTAGATTGCAGCAAGTCTCTTGTGTATCATAATAAAATTTCTGCAAACTGATTTACTTGCCGATGACATACAAACACATTCACAGATTGATTAAACATAGAAGTTGTGCGCAAAATGAGCCAAAGCTCATCTTGCAAGATTAGTGGTGTGCTATTTTATCGCGAATAATAAAGAATAAACTTCCTAAAATACCAGCAGTTAGAGAAGCTACAAGAATAGTAATTTTGGCTACATCTGTCGCCACAAGTCCGTGTTGGCTCGTAACATCAAAGGCGAGATTGGTAACGAAAATAGACATTGTAAATCCGATTCCGCCTAACGCTCCAGCCCCAAAAATATCTACCCAAGAAGCACCATTGGGGCGCGCTGCGATTCCAATCTTTTCTGCGATAAAAGTGAAAGAAAAGATTCCAATTGGCTTACCAACCACAAGCCCAAAGAGAATCCCCAAGAAAACATGGTCAATGCTAAAGTCAATGTTAGAACCAATCGCAACCCCAGCATTTGCAAACGCAAAAATTGGCATAATCAAATAATTACTATAAGGTGCGAGTGCGTGCTCCAAGCGTAGAAGTGGATTTTGTACCGCATTCTTTTCTTTGCTTAAATGGTGTAAGGCTTCCACTTGCTCATTTTGAAGCAAGATTCCATCTTTTTTGCTTTCTGCTTCTTGAAAACGATTCACGATTGCTTTTAATTTATCCATAAAAGAAAGTGTGTCAATCTTAGGCGCAACAGGAATCGTAAAGGCAAGCATAACAGCCGCAATTGTTGCATGCACGCCACAATTATGCACCGCAATCCATAAAAACACACCCAAAATCATATAAGGAGTGAGAGCCTTTACTCCTATTCTACCAAGTATGACAAGCACGACAATAATTCCTGCCGCAACGGCTAACCATTCAAAAGAGATTCCAGTAGAATAAAATAATGCAATGACAATAATTGCTCCTAAGTCATCTGCCACAGCTAAAGAAACTAAAAAAACTTTTACAGAAATAGAAACGCGCTTGCCAAGTATAGCCAAGACACCTAATGCAAAAGCAATATCTGTCGCCATTGGGATTCCAAAACCTGTTACAGATTCTGTGCCTGCATTCAAAACATAATAAATAATCCCCGGTCCAATCATTCCACCTAGTGCTGCAATGATTGGCAAAGCGGCGCGTTTGAATCCTGCTAACTCTCCAAAAAGCACCTCACGTTTAATCTCCAAACCTACAACCAAAAAGAAAAACGCCATTAAAACATCGTTAATCCAATGTTCTAAGCTCATTCCGATGAAATGTCCATTCACGCTAAAACCAAGTTTTGTTTTCCAAAGTTCCGCATACGCTCCACCCAAAGGTGAATTTGCTACAATCATCGCCAAAATTGCGCAACAAAGCAATAACACACCCGCGAAAGATTCGCTCTGCGTCATTTTGCTAAGAGTTGCTAAAAAACCCTTTTTATTTCCCGCTTCCATCGCTTCTCCTTAAACTTCAACTAATCTTCCTTCACCTCGTGTGTAGAAAATATATCCATAAGTTTTTTTATGCAACATCGCACTTACAGATTCCATATATTCGCGCACTTGCACCACGTGTGATTCTTTAGGCGCACCGCTCTTATAATCCACAATAAACGCTTCTTTATCCCCCAATACCAAAAGGTCCAAACGTTTTTGCCTACCACCAAACAAAAAAGGAATTTCACATTTTACCTTTCCTTTAGCCAAAATTTCAATTAATTTTTGATTTTTTAGCACAAAATTACATTGTGTGATGATTTTTTCCAAATCTTCGCGCTCTAAATAGAATCCTATTTGGTTGTCCAAAAGTTCCAAAATCAGCGCATCGCAAAGCGCATTTTTGAGTTTTTGCTCCATTGCAAAGTGCAATGCGATTCCATAATAAATTGCCCTAAGATTCTCATAACCCTCCTCTTCTTTTTTTATATTTTCTAATTCCTCTTCTCTCACATACATTTCCTTTTGCCGCCCTAGATTCTCTAAACTTGGTTTTGCCAAAGAAAGAGGATAAAAAGACATTGGGGATTCTAAATTTTGAGTGTTTTTGCGGTTTTGAATCTGCATTTCTATTGCACTTTTGAGCTCTCCTCTTTGCTGCTCTTTTAAATTCAAAAACTTAAAAGCACTTTTGTCATCAAGGCAAAAAACATTCATTGTATTTTTTGCGCGCGTCAAAGCAACATAAATTTGATTTTTTAAATCCTTGATTTTTAATTCCTCTTCTTTGCACAAGGCATTATAATATTCGCTATCCAAGCTACTCCTAAGTTTTCTTCTATCTTGATTGGAATATTGAAAGATTCTTTGAATCTCTACGCCATTTTCTTTAAACTCAAAAAAGACATTTTGGTGCTGATTGCTGCTCGCATTTGCCTTATCTACCACGAGCACATTCTCAAACTCTAGCCCCTTAGATTTATGAATCGTCATTATCCGAATCCCTGCAAAATCACTTGAAACAATATCAAGCATAAAGCTTTCTACTTTTTGCAGTAATTCCTCAAGTGTAAAAAATTGCAAGCAAGATTCCAAAAACTTCTTTGCACTCAAACTTGCGATATGGTAAGTTTCCATAATCTTTAATAAAATTTTTGCAGGTTTTTGAACCTTAGACATAGAATTAAACAAAACTTCTAAATTTTTGTTTTGCGATTCTGTTATCTCCAATCCCAAAAGCATAAAAAACTCTTGCCTAAATTGAATATTTTTCGTCTGCATATATTTTAGAATCTCAATCAATGCACGCACTTCATTATGATTAATGAGTTTCGCACTCGCATCAATCACAACCCTTATTCCCTCCTCTTGCAAGAATTGCGCTAACTCTACAACTGATTTATTATCAAAAACCAAAATGGCGATTTCCTCTTCTTTTGCACCTAGTGCCTTTAATTCCTTCAATCTTTCCAAAACTGCGAAACAGAGCTCGTCCTTTTTGCAATTTTGGACATTGACATAGCCCTCTGTGCTGACTTTTGGAATCTGTGGAATGAAATCTTGGATTGCATTGCTAAAGACATCATTCACAAACTCTACAATATGCCTTGCGCTACGATAATTAGAATCCAAATTTTGGTATTGCATTCCCTCGCTTGCGATTTTAAATAATTCTGGATTCCCTCCACGAAAGCGATAAATGGATTGCTTGGTATCCCCGACATAAAAGAAACTGCGTTCAAAGTTTTTCTGCCCCTTACCTCCTTTGATTTCCTCAATCAAAGGTTTTAAAATCTCATATTGCAGAATGCTTGTGTCTTGAAATTCATCTATTAGAATATGGCTTAAGGAGCTATCCAACCTAAAATACAAAAAATCCTTGTGGATAAAATTCTTTGCCAAGAGTGCATAAACTTTTGACGCCACAGCATTGAAGCTTAGGCGATTGTTTTGCCGATAATATTCCTCCTTTGCCCTCAAAAAACACTGAAAAATCCGATAAAGTCGCTCCAAATATTCCGCTTCTTCTTCTAACAAGGCTTGATGAATTGCGTCTTTTAGGCATTCAAAATCGTCTTGATTCCAAGCGACTTTAGAAAACTTATCCCCTTTGTAATCTTGCAAGGTTTGCCTGCATAGCCAAGTCTTGCCCTTTTCAAGCAAACTTTCAAAATCATCAAATTGCAAGCTTTTAGCGACTTCGCCAAAAAAATCATAATAGGTATTCTTGAGACGATTCGCATATTCCATTGCTTGTTCTTTGGGATTCCTATTCTGCGATTCTATAACTCTTTGCGCAAAAAGCATTTGGGAGAGCATTTCTTTAAAAGAATCCAAAAACACGCATAATTGCAAGATAGAATCTAAGGTTTGTTTTTTGGAATAGCAAACATTCAAAACCGTATTAAAATCTTCTTTTTCTAAAAGATTCAAAAAAATCTCGCCAATAGAATCCAAATTGTCTTCTTGCAATTCAAAATCATATTCTACGCCCACATACCAGCAAAAGCTTTTTAAGATTCTTTGAAAAAAGGCGTCAATGGTTGTAATCCTTAAATCCTCACGCAAAAATTCATTATAAATCTGACTAATTTTATCTTGCCACTGCTGCCAATCGTGCTCATCTTTGATAGTAATAAACTCAAATTTCTTAATATATTCTCTATTATTTTTATTGTCATAAAGTTCTTTAATATTTTTAATGATTCTCTCTTCCATTTCCTTAGCGGCTTTTTTGGTAAAAGTGATAGTCAGAATATTTGAGGGTTTCGCACCTAAAAATAGTAAATTCAAATAACGCATTGTGAGCTGATAAGTCTTTCCACTCCCTGCACTTGCGCTCAAACATAAAAGCGGATATTGCATAAATTCCTCCAAAAATTTGTAATTATAACACTAAAAGTAAAAGTAACCAAATCCTTACAAAGTTGATTGACATCAACTAAAGTTTTATTATATAATACACTAAAAGTTTGAATTATTTTAAGGAATAAAAATGTCAAAAAGTCTTTATGAAACGCTTGAAGTCTCCCAAAACGCAAGTGCTGATGAAATCAAAAAATCTTATCGCCGTTTGGCAAGAAAATACCACCCTGATATTAACAAAGACGCGGGCGCAGAAGAAAAATTCAAAGAAATTAATGCCGCCTATGAGATTCTAAGTGATGCAAATAAACGCAAACAATACGACCAATTTGGCGATTCTATGTTCGGGGGACAAAATTTTCACGATTTTGCACGCGGACAAGGCAATGTGAATTTAGACGATATTTTAAGCCAAATCTTTGGCGGAGGGTTTGGAGGATTTGGCGGAGCTCATTTTGGTAATGCGGGCTTTGGTGGAGGTGGATTTGATTTTGGCAACGCAGGCTTTAGAAATACGCACAACCAACCCAACTTAGACCTTAATGCACAAGTTACGATTCCCTTTACCACTGCTGTTTTGGGTGGCAAACATAGCGTGAGTGTGCAAGGCAAAAGTTATGACATTAAAATCCCCGCAGGCATAAAAAATGGTGAGACGATTCGTCTCAAAGGCAAAGGGCAGACAATGGGCACACAAAGTGGCGATTTGCTACTCAAAGTCAGTGTAGCACCGCACCCACAATATAGCCAAGAGGGTGATAATTTGACAAAAACATTTGATTTGCCCCTCAAAACTGCTTTATTTGGTGGCAAAGTAGAAATTGAAACCCTACAAAAAACGATTACACTTAAAGTGCCCAAAAATACTAAAAACGCTCAACGATTCCGCGTCAAAGAATTAGGGGCAATCAATCGCAAAACAAAGATTTATGGCGACTTATATTTAGAGGCAAATATCGTTTTGCCCGATTGCGATTCTATGCCAGATGAACTTAAAACCGCACTTGAGAAATATTTATAAGGAGATTGAATGTATAGTTATGATGAACCTGTTTATTTAATCAGTGTTGTAGCCAAAATTCTCGCAATTCACCCGCAAACTCTACGACAATATGAGCGCGAAGGCTTAGTGGAGCCGGGAAGAACAGATGGCAAAATGCGCCTTTACTCCCAACGCGACATTGACAAAATCAAAATGATTTTGCGTTTAACGCGAGATTTGGGCGTGAATCTCGCAGGCGTGGATATTATCTTGCGCCTCAAAGACAAACTAGATGAACAAGACAAAGAGATTGAGGAATTGCGTCTTAGCTTAGAAAAGCTTAAAGCTAACCAACCAAGCAAATCAGTTATCAAAAAACAAAGTTCTTATGAGGTGATTATTTTTAAAGAAAATTGAGTTTGATTGACATTTTATGATTCTTAAGAATGCCAATTCTTAATGAGATTCTTAATATTTTGCTGAATATCTCCTTGCCAAATACTACTAATACACGCCACCATTTGTGCGTTTTTTAATTGTGCGATATTTTCCGCATTAATTCCACCAATCGCGCAAGTCGGTATGGAATCCTCTAGCGCGTTAAAACATTCAAACAGATTTAAATCAATTCTTTTAGCCTGCGGCTTGGTAGGAGAACAAAAACAAGCCCCAAAAGCAACATAATCTGCTCCCGCTTCTTTTGCGCTTTTGGCTAGTTCTAAACTTCCATAGCACGATACTCCCAAGATTCCGTGATAATGCGTGCGAATATGTTTTAACTCCTCTAAGCTATAAGGTGTATCATCGTCCTTTTTACCAATGTGTAAAGCCTGAACCTTAAGACGAATCGCTAACTCCACTCTATCATTTAAAACAAAAACGACATTATTTGCCTTACAAAGTTGCTCCAAGCTACCGCAAAGTGCCGCAATCTCTTCATCACTGCTTTCTTTATCGCGCAACTGAAAAAGTCCGATTCCGCCGCAAATTGCCGCTTGTAAAGATTGCTTTAAGGTTTGTTTTGGCGTTAAAGATGTATCACTAATAGCATAAATTCCTCTTAACATTGCAATTCCTAATCAAAAATATTTTACAATTCTATATTTTAAAGTATTAAAGAAAGTTTGAAAATGCCTAAAACCAAAGCCCAACAACTCAAAATATCCTCAAGTCCTTCGCCTTTGACTTATGAGTTTCGCTTGCAAGGCGTAGTGCAAGGCGTGGGATTCCGTCCTTTTGTTTATAGAATCGCAACGCAACACCATATTCAAGGCTTTGTGCATAATGATACGCAGGGAGTTTTTATCCTTGCTCAAGGCGACAAAAAAGACTTAGAAGCATTCGCTAAAGATTTACAAAATCCCCCAAGTGCAGCAAAAATTACGCATTTTACCCAAAATCTAGTCCCGACACACACTCTCTATCAAGATTTTACAATCCAACAAAGCAAACAAAATTCCCCTTTAAGTGCTACGATTCCAGCGGATATTGCCCTTTGTCAAGATTGCTTAAAAGAATTATTTGACACTAGTAATCGCCGCTTTAGCTATGCGTTTATTAGTTGCACAAATTGCGGAGCGCGATATAGCCTCATTTCCAATTTACCCTACGATAGGCAAAATACCGCAATGGGAAAATTCAAAATGTGTCAGGAATGCCAAAGTGAATACGATAATCCTAATTCGCGCAGATTCCATTCTGAAATTAACTGCTGTCAAGTTTGCGGACCAAAGTTGTTTTATGCCAATAATCTAAAAGACATTAAAATACCCGATATTTCTTTGACAAACATTCCTGATTCCGAAGTTTGCGATATTTTAGAATCTCAAGATACACATTTGATTCTCAATCCTTTAGAGAAAGCTATTGAGGATTTAAAAAACGGAAAAATCTTAGCTATTAAGGGGGTTGGGGGGTATGCTCTTGTATGCAATGCGCTCAATTCTCAATCTATCCTCAACTTAAGAGAGCGCAAACATCGCCCTAGAAAGCCCTTTGCGATTCTATGCAAAAATCTAGCAATGGCGGAACATTATGCACATTTGAATCCAGATGAAAAGACGATTCTAAACTCTCCTCTTGCGCCAATTTTACTAGCCAAAGCAAAATCTAATGAGGAGAAATCCACTAGCGCACAAGATTCTGCTTTACCCTTGCATTTAATTGCACCCAATCTTGACACTTTGGGGATTATTCTACCCTACACCGCTTTACATTATTTACTCACTTACGCACTAGATTTTCCGCTAATCTTTACGAGTGCTAATTTAAGCGGAGAGCCAATCATTAAAGACTTTGGTGCAATCATAGAAAAATTAGGAGAAGTCTGTGATGGTGTATTGTTCTTTAATCGTGATATTTTCAATGCCATTGATGATAGTCTAGTGAGAAAACACTCAAAAAATCAAAATCATTCTTTAGAAAATATGCAAGTTTTAAGACGCGCTAGAGGATTCTTATGCAATGTCGCATTACCCACAACTCCAGACACAAAACAGCAAAGTTTTATCGGCTTAGGAGCACAACAAAAGGCAACCTTTTGCTTGCATTTCCGTAATCAGACACTCTTAAGCCCACATTTGGGAGACTTGGACAATCTAGCGAGTTTCAATAATTTTATCAGCACAAAACAACTTTTTTGCACCCAATACCAAACCAACTTCAATACTCTCGTATTAGATTTGCACCCCAATTATACGCAAAGAAATCTAATAGAGAAAACAACAGAAACCCATTTCGTCCAACACCACTTTGCACATTTGCTCTCTAACATAGCAGAAAATTCTATTGATTGCGAAGTTTTAGGTGTTATTTTTGACGGGACAGGTTATGGAGAAGACGGGACAATTTGGGGTGGAGAATTTCTGAAATGGAATCCAGAGCGACCTTTAGAATTTTCTCGCCTTGCTCATTTTGATAATTTCGCACTTTTGGGCGGAGAAAAGGCAATCAAAGACATTAGAAGACTCGGTTTAGAAGTTCTCTTTGGCGCATTTGAGGAAGATTATTCTAAACTAAATTTACCCCTTTTAGAATCCTTAAAGCAAGAATTTGGCGATTCTATCTTAGAAACTTTTTATAAAATTCATAAGAGTGAGGGGAAAATCCTTTGTGATTCTGTGGGTAGATTATTTGACGCTGTAAGCGCACTTTGTGGAGTGTGTCTAAGGACGGATTATGAGGGGGAAGGAGGAATGATTTTGGAATCCCTTGCGACAAAAGGCAAGACCTCAAAAGCCTATTCTTTTGAAATACAAAATAATATTGTCCTATGGAAATTTTTAATAAGAGAAATTTATCAAGATTTACAAAACTCCATTTCATTGCCTCAAATTGCGCTTAATTTTCACTATACTTTGGCGCAAATTATTTCCACAATGGCGCAAGATTTCACTTGTATTGCATTAAGTGGAGGTTGCTTCCAAAATGCACTTTTAACGCGACTAACATTAGAATCCTTACAGAATAAACAAGTTTATTTGCAACACCAAATCCCTTGTAATGATGGCGGAATAAGTTTTGGACAGGCTTACTATCTACAACTTAAAAATAAAAATTAGATTGAGAAATGATTGTATAAAAAGAGTTAAGCAAGGAAAGAAATCCCTTGCTTTTAAAGTCTAATGCTTAATGCACATCGTGCCAAATTTTGCGTTTCCACAAATAAGCAACTACACCCATTACTACCATAAAAATAATGAGCTTATAGCCAAGTGCTTCACGTTCGTCTTTTTTGCTATCGCCTACTGATTCCATATACGCAATAACTTGATTTTCTGCCTCTTCAGTTAAGCCAACGCGTGGCATTGCAGTTCCTGCGAGACGTTTTTGTGGGTCATTAATGAAAGTATGCAAATAATCTAAACTTCGACTACGAATCATCATAGACAAATCAGGAACTTTAGTGCCCAAATAATCTGTCATACCTCCCTCTGCGCTCCATTTATCATAACGCACACTATGGCAACGACCGCACGCATCAATGAATACTTCTTTATTGCTCAAACTTTGAGGAGCAATGCTGCGCAAATAAGCAACAATATCTGCAATTTCTGCATCACTCATCCAATCATACGCTGGCATTGGGTGATTACCATCAAACTTATGTGTTTGTTTGGTTGCGATAGAAGCATTTTTGATAACATTACCCAAAAAGTTTTTCTCATAAATCAAACCTGCTGAAGATAAATCTGGTGGAACAACGCCATAAGCTGCAAGTGCATCTTCTGGAGCAAATGGAGATTCCATACCTTCAGCTTTGATAGAGTGGCAAGCAAGACAATTTGAATTGACAAGTTCTTTGCCACTTGCAACATTACCTTCTTTTGTCGCAAGAGGTTTCAAATCTGTAAAATTATAATCTGCTGGAGCAACTTCTGGATACATTTGACCATGTGCAAAAGGTTCAACACCCCAATAAATAATCCCTGTCAGCACAACAACAACGATTAATGCTAAGAATTCTTTCATTCTCACTCCTTAATTCTGTTTGTCTTCAAGTTTGGTTATAATTGGTAGAATCACAAACAATAATGCCAAAAATGCAATCGTTGCGGCAAAACCAATATAAGCATTCACACCTGTTGGAGGAAGTTTGCCCCAAATAGTTAAAATAATCATATCAATCACCAAAAGCCAGAAGAAAATCATAAATCCCGGTCGTTTATGCGCAGGTGCAACGACTTGACTGCGGTCTAACCAAGGCAAAAGCATAAACACAACATTTGCGATTCCAAATGCAATTAAACCTAAATCTGCACTAAAGAAGAAACCGCGTAAAATCTCATAACTCCACAAGAAATACCATTCAGGATAAATATGTGGCGGGGTTTTAAGGTGGTCTGCTGGGTCAAAGTTAATCGGGTCAAGCGCAAAAGCGAAGTGATAGCAAGTCAAATAAAACAAGATTGCCAAGAAGAAGCTTGCCACAAAGAAATCTTTAGACAAGAACATAGGCCAAAATGGAATGACTTTAGATTCTTTTTTATTGCCTGCTTTGTATTTTTCGGCTTCTTTATCAAAATCTAATTCTTCACCATAAGCATTATTGACGTGTGGAATCCTCAAAGAATAAAAATGCACCGCAATGACAAGCATAATCACGACAGGCAACAACACAACATGCAACATAAAAAATCTTGTCAAAGTTGCGTCTGCTACGATGAAGTTTCCACGAATCCATACAACTAAATCCGCTCCAATTACAGGGATTCCACCAAAGAGATTCGTAATAACTGCTGCCGCCCAATAGCTCATCTGTCCCCAAGGAAGCATATAACCACTAAACGCTTCTGCGGAAAATAAACCAAAAAGAATCATACCTGTAAGCCAAATCATTTCTCTTCCGCGTTTATAAGAACCATAATAGATTGCAACAAACATATGAATGTAAATCACCAAGAAACAAACAGACGCACTCACCGCGTGTAAATGTCTCCATAACCAACCATATTTTACCTCTTGCATAATGGTGTAATTTACACTATCAAATGCAAGCTTGGTATCAGGCTTATAATACATCAATAAAAATAATCCGGAGATTACCAAAAGACTAAAAAGAACAACCAAAACAACACCCATTGCCCAAAGGAAATTGATATTTTTTGGAATCCAATATTCCGTCATTAACACTTTCATCAAAGGTTTTACTGCCAACCTTTGGTCTAACCAATCAATAATACCATCTGCTTTATGAATTTGTGCCATACATTACTCCTTATGCCTTACCTACGAGCTTCAAGTATTCAGGACCTTCTTCACCAAGCACCAATTTCGCACCTTCAATTTTAAAAGGTGGAATCGCCATTGGAGTTGGAGGAGGACCAAATACATTTCTACCGCAAGCATCAAATCGCCCGCCGTGGCAAGCACAATGAAACTCCGTGGATTTAGAATCATACGATGGAATACAGCCTAAATGGGTGCAGATTTGGATACCTAAACTATAATCTGCATTGCCCACAACCACATCTCTTTCTTCACATTTTTTCATTTCCGCAGTTTTCTTAATAATATATACAGGTGTGCCTCTATACTCCACTTGTCTATATTCACCCTCTTGCATACTGCTCAAATCAATAGTTGTGAAACCAGCCGAAACAACACTTGGCAATGGGTCCCAAGAAGATTTCATTGCAACTAACGATGCGCCAACACCAACAGCCGCAATCCCTCCTAGAGCCATACCAAGGAAATCTCTACGATTGACATTCTCTGCCATCTATTTCCTCCTCTATGAAAACAATTCTTAATTTTTTCGTTAAGAAACTTAGTATTTTATCAAAAGAAAGCTTTATTTTTAAAAAACCTTGCGAAATTCCACAAGAAAAACTTCAAAATGTTTCAAATGTTCAAAAATATTATGGAATCCTGTTTGTTACTGATATGGAAAGTTGGTATTTTGACAACAAAACTTATTTTCAAACCTAGAAATTCATCACATTATTATGCTTAATTTCAAGCTTGAGTGATTATCGTCAATCTCCTTACGATATTTTTAAGCCAAAAATTCTAGCTACAAAGGCTTTAAACAAATAAAGAAAAACTCTTCCTCTTTTTGCACGATTGGCAATTATCAAACCCTCTCCTAATTTGTAAGAGGTGTAATTTTTAATCTTTAAAGATTCTTGATAATCCACATAAGATTCTAATGGAGGCAGTTTGAGTGCTGGATTTTTAGCAATTTTATCTTGGTATTGTTTTTGCTCTTGTTTGTAGGAAGTATAAATGTAACTTAAAATACAAGGCAATTTTATCATTCCCCACAGGCTTTTAGAATTTAAGACCATAGCATTTCCAAGTCTATAAGCAAGATGTGATTTAATGCGCAAATCTGCCCCCACTAGTGCTGCTTTAGAGTTTTTTAATGCCCTGATTTGTCTCTCTAAGGAGTCAAATTTGTTTTTACCCATTCGCGCTTGATATTCTTCTATGATTTCCTTTATAATCTTAACATTGGGAACTAAATGGCTAAAATCATATTCAGATTCTACTTTACACTCCGTTAGAGAAATCTCATAGTCCCACTTACCACCACGAGCAAAATAAAACTCTACCACATCAATATAATCAATGTCCGCACTGACTTTTGCCTCTTTAGCCAACCACACGCTAGGTTCGCTCATCGGCTCATTTTCTGTATTAATCCTAAAACAAGTCGCTTCATCAACCCATAAAATATCTCTTAAAGAATGCACAAGCAAGATTCCTCTTTCAATTATTTTGACAATCTTTGTCTGTGTATTTTCTAATACAAAACTCATTTTATTTCTGTTTTGCAGTCCAAAATTCCACACCTTAACCCCAACCACTGCATAGCCTTTAATATCACGTGGAAAATAAAGCCTGCATTCACGCGTTACTCTATAAGTTGTTTCTTGAAAAACAGAATTTCCATAATGAAATGGCGGTAGAGATTCCGCACCAAGAAGACTAGCGGGAGTAAGAATCTTAAAATGTGGCAGAGTTTGCGCTTTGCTTGCATTAGGCTTTAAGGGTTTAAAATCCGCTAAAGATTCTATGATTTTCTCCCCCAATAAATACATTAGCGAATAGAGTTGATGATAGGCGTCATTAGTATTAAAGAACTGAATCAAGCCTTGGGTTACATATCTTTCTTGCATATCTATGACATTAAAACCATAATGATTTGCATTTTCCTTTAAAAATGCGTTAAGTGTGGGATTGTCATTCACAAATGGCAAAATAAGCCAAATCACCCTTTTGCCCAACTGATACAGCTCCTCACACAGCCAAGCAAGATTCCTCCCAATGACTTGGACGCTAAAGCCTTTTGGAATCATATGCGAATCGTTAATGTTCGTTTCTATGACGATAAAATCCGCTTCTTTTAGTGCCTGTTTGTTTTTGTTATGAACTATTTCAAAGAGATTCTGTAAGCTATCCGTGCCACCGAGTGCCAAATTTGTAAGCTCTATTGTGTCTTGCTTCAATCCTCGCTGTAAGCCTTGAAGTATGACGGAGTTGCTCCCACCAAGCAAAACTAGCTTGGTTTTTTTTGATTTTAGCATATTCCCACTAATCTTTATAGAGTCTATAAATATTCTTTAATTAGATTAGCAAGCTCCTCGCTTTGCTTTTGTAGATGACAAGAGATTTCATCTTTGACTTTGACAATTTGTGGTTGTGTCTCTTTTATCATATCAATCCAGCGATTTTTAAAAACCTCATCAGGTTCTTGCTTATCATTTTCCTTTAAAATTTCCTTAAAATCTGTTACACTATGACCATGTGTTCTTGTAGCAAAAACACAGATTTCAATGTTTCCTTGAAATTCTTTACAAAGAGTCTCATAACTTTTCTTAACCATTTCGCTGGCACTAATAAAACCTATAGTTTTACCATCACGCTCAACAACAGCTATAAAATCACCATATTCAAGATATTTTAAAACCTTTATTTTGGTTTGCTCTTCTGATAGGAATTTCAAGAAACACCAAAGTATCGTTGTGGTTTTCCCGGCATTTGGGTCATTCTTGAATTGTATAAAATGCTTAATTGCAACCATATTTTGTCTCCAAAATTTAAAAATTGAGGTCGGAATTATTTGCCTATTATCCTTAATTTATAACACTATAATATTTCTATGTTCATTCACTAATTAGATTGAATATTTCAATTGTTTTGAATAAATAAAATTTAATGTAAAATAAAGGGAATAGCTAGGAAATGTAAGGATTAAGGTTTGGCGAAAAAAACTAAACGGGATATGGCATACTACTTGGATATTGATGTCAGCACTCTATATAATTGGAGAAAACACAAACCTAATCTTTATCGTATCGTTATGCTTGGTTTTAAATTTGATGAAGCAATAGAACAGAGCAAGAAAAACTACGAATCCCTTTTGGAAACAAATAATATTATAAAAGACGAGATTGCGAGGTTTAAATAGGGGGAAAGAGATTTTTAAATTTTATAGCGCAAATGTCTAAGATTTTATATTGTTTTATTTTTTAATTAGATATTGTTACCCCCTCTAATCTCAATTAATTTAAAAATTTCTAAATTCAGCTTGGTATCCATTCAATGATTCCATTTTGCGCTCGATTGGCTCGCCATTGTTGCAGTTCATCAAAAGTCGTAATGCCAGATTCTATTACTGCTTGATAAATTTCTATCCCTGCGATTTTGATTTCATCGGGTGTCTCAAACTTGAGCCTTAGAATCGTTTCTCTTTGCTGCTCATTCATCACCGCGAGGATTCTCTCGGCTTGTTTTTCAAAATACCCCGCATATTTGCTGCCCTGCACGATATGAATCATATCTATCTGCCATTCCTCTTCGTCTTGATACCACGCGTGCCACTCCAAACATGAATCTTTCTCATTTAAAAGATTGCGGTATTCGATATGGACAATCTTGGGATTCTTTGCAATCTGCGCCATCGCCGCAAAGCTTTGCGCAACATCGAGCGCGGGCGTGTAGATATGGAAATCAATATCGCGATGCTTGACAAGCAAGCCCATTTTGAGCGAGCCAATCAGGTTGATTTGCGCGCCAATGCTTTGCCAAGCCTGCCTGATTTGGCATTGCTCGATGATGTCAAAAGCCTTTTGTTGGTTGGCTTGGGCGAGGTGGAGGTGGGGCATGGAAATCCTAATTGCTTAATTGAAAGCTTTATGCTTCAAAACAATTGATATCCCAAATTTGAAAAAAGTCGTCTATAAATTGTTGTGTTCTTTTTTCAATTTCTTTTTTATTCCATTTTTCTTTTTTTAATAATTCTTTATTGATACATAAATCTGCATTTTTGCTAATATAATTTCTTGCTTTTCCATCACCATTAAGCTTAATAAGCCACTCACGATTTTTAATCTCATTATTCAATTTACCTTTTAATAGAGTCATATTCCCTATTTGATATATCAATGCTTCTGCATCTTTTTCAGTATCTGCAATATCACCCCAATATTTCTGCCAACTTTGAGGCATAAGATGTTCTAACTGATATTCATAATGTAAACCAACAGATCTGTCTTTATAATCCTTATCCTTAAACTCTCTATAAAGCTCTATCCAAAATAAAATCAACTTTGCATCTTGATTGCCAATAGAATTTAACCATCCTTTTACATTTATAAGCTTATCTT
>NZ_JAAVGY010000022.1 GCF_014799995.1 Helicobacter sp. | reverse complement strand
GTCAGCAAATTTTCTAAATACTGGAATTAAGTTTTAGCCGCTTCTTAAATTCTTTTATGGTAAAATATACTTTACTAGAACATCGTATATAAAAGGGTTTGGGAATTTTAAAAGTTCCAAAATATCTTAAAATAAGTGATTTTAAGATAAAGAAAGATATAATTCCTACCAAAGAATTTAAAAAGCGGCTAAAATAAGGAGTTTTCGGTCTCCGCAGGGTTACAATCCCTTAAAACCGAATCTATATCTTTTTAATTCTCAAATCTTTTGAAATCTATTAATATACTTTTAATAGTCTAAAAAAGCGTAAGTTGTCTAGGTTTGTTTGCCTTTTCATTTTCACTTCTTTTTCCAAGTAATAATCGCATATTGTCAAATTGCTTTTCAGTAAGAACTAATGCCCTAATATGCCCTTTTGGCGGAACAATCAAACCTACCTTATCCAAATAATTATTGGCACTTGCTATACCCTTGCAAATCCTCATATAAACACTATATTGCAGCATCATAAAGCCATCTTTAATAAGAGACTTGCGGAATTTCGTGCAATTCTTCCTGTCCTCTTTAGTAAAAGTTGGCATATCAAACATTACTAACACCCTCATAAATTTCTCTTCCATTGGATTTCTCCTCGCAAAAGAGAGGTGTTTTGAGCTTGAGATTCTCCACCTCAAGGCAACGCACCAAACTTTGCACACTCACTATAACTGCCCGACTAAGCGGATAGAGTTTCTTTTCTATCATCACTGACACATTTAAGATTTCTACCAACTGGACGCGATTTTCTAGGCTTAGGGATTCTTGTAACTCTCCATTCTCGCACATTCGCATTACAAGGGAATCGACAAAAATCCGATAAGGTTCTATCATATCATCAGCGAGATTGAACGCATTGAATTGATTTTTGTGATTGATTCCAAGTGCTGGATTAAGCCCACTTGCACAAAGACTTCTTACAATAATTCCTCGCACAATCGCGTAACCATAATTGAGTGCAGCATTTATCGTTCCAATTTTTTCCTCTTCAAAAATTTGGATTTTGCGACTAAAGCCCACACCAAAAAGTGCCTTGAAATAGATTGCAGCCGCTTTGGCTTCGTTATTTGTGCTATCTCCTAGATTGACAGACTTTGCTAAAGATTCTAATTGATACCATTCTGCTTTGCTACACATTTGCAACAAAGCCGCTTGATTGCTTATTTTCGCTTTAACCATTTGCTGCCAAAGCACTGCTTTGGTTTGTTTTTTGAGTTTGATTTGATTTTGCAAAATACTTAAACTCTTAAAGTGTCCCAAAAATGGCATAAACACACCACTAGGCAAATGCGAGCTATCACAAGTGTAACAAACGATTTTATATTGCGCTAACGCATTAAGCAGTGCATTTGTAAGCGTGATTTGTGGAGATTCTAAAATAATACAAAGAATATCAGAAAGTGGAATCTTTACGCTTTCTTTGTCTTTTTGGGCAATGCACAAATGCCTATCAAGCAAACTAAGCCTCACGGGAGTGCTTAGAAAAAGCGTGCGAAAGGCGGCATTAAACATTATTTATTCTTGTTTTTGGGGCTAGACTTTAAAGAAATGGCTTGACGCGGCATAGATTCTGCCTTTTGGATTTCGCCAAGTGGTGAGACTTGGTATTTTTCAAAGGTTTTGAGATTTTGGATTGATATTAAACTTTCATCTAATATTTTTTGATTATCTTCACATTTCACCTTGAATATTTTTTCTTGATTGCCACTTAAATTATCTGCCTTATTATCGTGCTTGACAATTTCTATTGAAGCACCAGAAGTTTTAAATCTTTTAAAATAACACAATTCCGCTTTCTCCATTTCCTTTTTCTGCACCAAAATCAAATCGTCCTTAAATAGGCTAAAGCAAAAGCCATAATTAGAATCCATTTCTAGCCAATCCTTGATAACACCCTCTTTGTCTTTGCCTCCCACAACTGCTTTATTGGGCAAGATTCCAAGCGCAAAGTCCATTGTGTAAATGGGCACACCATAGAATTTGCCACTTTGTTTGTGCTTGAAAATATCCACACGCACCATTGCGCCATTGCTCACAATCTTTGTGCCTATTTGGCGAATCTTGCCAAGTTTTACCGCTCTTTCTATCCCCTTTTGTCCTCCATAGTCCATTTTTTCCTTTTTAGCATATTCCTCATCTTTACACAATTTTTCAAAAGAATAGAATGTCGCCTCGTGCAATGCCCCTCTTGCCCTTTTGCGCGGGGGTTTGGAGACAAAGATAGAATCCACTTTATCTAGCACCATTTGCCTAAAGTTTTTACAGGGCTCAAAGAATGCCCTTTTATCCTTATATTCCGATTCTGCAATTTGTTTAGCATAGAATTTCGCTTTATTTTGTTCTTGAAGCTTTCTAAAATCTGAAAATGCCTTGATGACGCTTGCGTTTGTGAAACCAATAATCACCGCATCGACTGCGTGGTGCAAGTGATTGTCGCGATTTTTACTCCCAAGCCCCCAATAATGCCTAAGCATCGCCGTCAAGCTCCCGTTCATTACCTCCACATGCACCTTGCTACCTTTCTCGCCAGCAATTGTTGCTTCATTTTCACTTAAGGGTAAAAATTCCAAACAATCTTTAGTCCATTGACTCGCTAACCTTGCAATATAACTTGTATCATTCAAGTTTCTTGCGAGAAAACCCGCTTCTTTATCCGTAAATTGTGTGTTGGAGATTCTGCGGTATTTGGGTTTAGGAAGCTTGCTTGCACGACTAAGAATCTTGTCCCATTTTTCCTTGTCTGTGCCAAAAGCTTCAAAGGGTGTCTTATTGAGCTTATTCTGATTTTCTTTCGTAAAAACAAGCACTTTGTTGTTTTGACTATCATCAAAACTACGTGAGTAGGGATAGATATGGTCAATTTGTAGCATTGTGGAATCTTTTAAATGTTCTAGTGTGATTTTTTCTCCACTATAAGCACAACGCTCACCTTGTTCTATCCAAAGTTTTATCTTAAGGATATTTGCTCCATTAAGAGGTAATTCTAAATTTTCACATTGTTTCTGCGCATTTTGATTTGCCTCAAAATGCTCCCTTTGTTCTTTTTCAATTTTCTTGCGCTCATCATAATTTTTGCCCGCTTCACGTGTAAACTCTAAATGAATTTTGTGCACCTGTCCATGTTTTCTAAGTAACGCATTGCATACTTTGCGGTATTCACTCAATGCCCTTGCCACGACAGGATTTGCGAGATAGGGTTCATACTCTTTGAGCGGCGAGAGAAAATTATCCTTTTGTTGATGTTTCTTATGCTCTTGCAATCCTGCTTCCTTGACTGCTTCATCATAACGCAATCCCTTACGCATAAAGGGCAGAATCTGCTCTAATGCTCTGAAGCTCAAATCAATAAATTTATCAAAATTCAATTCGCTTAGATTCTCTATTTGCTTTTCATTGATGTTTGGATAATGTGTTAACTTGTCCTTTAGCTCTGCTTTGCTTTTAATCAGCGCAATATCATTTGCAATCCTATCAAGCTCATTTCTGGTAAGCCCATCAAAGCCCTTATCACCAAAAGCCTTATTAAAACTTTTTAGCTTTTTAAATTCTATGACCTTTGCATTTTCGGCATCTTTTTTAGTATAGTCAAGTTTGGAATCTTTCGGAAATTGGATTCTCTCATCGAGGTTAATAATTTTGCGTAATTTTTTGTAACTGATTTCGCCCTTTTCCAATACCATATCACGAATTTCATGCAGTTTATCCGCACTATACACTTCGCCGCTACGTTTAGTGATATTTGCTAGAATGTTGATGATTTTTGTGAGCGCAACAAATTCTATTGCACTAGGCGAATCTTTTGGGGCACGAGGCTCATCGGCATAAAATGTGCATTTGCCAACCTTATCCTCAAAGCTTTTAAGTGGACGTTGCAAAAACGCTATTTCCATAATAGCAGATTCAAAGTCTAGCTCTTTTAATTTACCATTTTCATCGATAATCTTATATTTTTTATCGCTAAAATTAAAGCCAAACTCACGCTGTTTTTCAAAAATCAACCCTAACTCTTTTTGCAATTCACTTTGATTTAAACAACGCGTATAAGATTCTGCCTTGTTCCTAACATTTCTAAATTCTTGCGTGCCCTGTATGTTCTTTAAAGACTTTTGCTCCACATCAAAATCACGTGGCTTTTCAAAAAATTCGCTATAAAGATATTGCCCAGCACTTTGATAGTCTTTTTCAAGCAACAACTTTTCATTCTCTTTAATCGCCTTTTTGACTTTGCCACTTTCGCTATCATCTGCATCTTTAGCATGCTTATTTCCATATCCTCGATGTTTGGCAATATGCAAAATCACGCGTGCAAGTTCATCAACATTTAATTTGCGTTCTAGCCCTTCTTTGCGAAGCCTATATGGATTGTTGTTTAGTTTTTCAAGCTCCTGTTTGCCTTTTTCAGTTTGACGCTTTTGTTTGCGTTCATCTTTTGAAACTTTACACTTTTGGATACAATAAGCCTTTGGCAGCTCGCCATCAGGCGCGAGATAATCGCCAAGTTTCAAACCAAACTCTTTGCAAATCAACTTCTTGAGCGCATAGAGCCTTGCCTTTCTGCGCGCCAGCCTCCTTCTCGCGCTCCGCGCCTCCCTGCGTGGCGCAGCAAGCGAATCGCCATTTTTTGGATTCTCCGCCTTCGTAAAGATTCTCACGCCGCAATCCTTGAGCACATCATCTTCGATATAAGCCCAACCAATACTCGTGATTCCTATATCAAATCCTAAGACTTTCATAATATATCCTTGATAATTATCCAATAAATCTTGAGGAGTATTGTATTATTTTATTGCTTTATTAAGGAAACAATTATTCCTCAATATAATTTTTAAGCTTGCGTCCTACTTTTGGGTGTTTGAGCTTTTTAATTGCGCTAGATTCTATTTGTCGCACACGTTCGCGCGTTACATTAAGTTCCTTGCCAATTTCCTCTAAAGTCCTATCCGATTCATCATCAAGCAATCCAAAACGCATACGAATCACGGCTTTTTCGCGCTCATTGAGTTGGTCTAATACATCATCAATTTGACTTTTCAAATCCTCTTTCAAAATATGGTCCATTGGTCCAATAGAGGTTTTATCCTCTACAAAATCTCCAAATTTGCCATCTTCCCCATTGCCAATAGGTGCTTCTAAGCTAATAGGTTCTTTTGTGATTTTGATAACATTTTTCACCTTATCCACAGGCAATCCCACACCCTCCGCGATTTTCTCCAAATCCGGCTCTTTGCCCTCTTCTTGCAAAAATTTGCGCATAATTTTATTAATACGATTAATCGTCTCAATCATATGGATTGGAATTCGAATCGTGCGTGCTTGGTCTGCAATTGCACGAGAAATTGCTTGACGAATCCACCAAGTCGCATAAGTAGAGAATTTATAACCCTTTTTATATTCAAACTTATCTACGGCTTTCATCAATCC
The DNA here is from genome assembly GCF_014799995.1 of Helicobacter sp. GTDB lineage: Bacteria > Campylobacterota > Campylobacteria > Campylobacterales > Helicobacteraceae > Helicobacter_D. Next base: position 3,756 of record NZ_JAAVGY010000022.1, on the reverse strand, counting down.
GATATTGCCCTCTTGAATCAAATCCAAAAAAGGCAATCCGCGATTCGTATAACGTTTAGCAATGCTAACAACAAGGCGCAAATTGGATTTTGCCATTTTGGTTTTTGCTTTATCGGCAATGTCCTTCCCTCTCTTAATCTGCTCCAAAATCTGCTTTAATTTCTCTGGTTCTAAATCAAAGCTTCCCTCACTTGCGGCTTTGGTTTGGAATAGTTTTTTGATTTCCATATAAGTAGAAACCATTGTCGCTTCTGGCACTGCAGAAGTAATATCTGTCTTGCTCATTTCTGTGATATTATCCAAAATCTTTTTATGATTCGCCAATAAAATATCATTAAATAAAGGCAAACGATATTCTAAACGTTTTAATTCCTTTTCAAATCCCTCATCACTTTTAATCGTATTTTCCATTGCCTTGACAAGCTCATTAATCAATTTGCTTGTGGGTCCTAAGTCTAATAATTTTTCTTTCAAAAGCTGTTTTTTGTGTGCTAGAGTGAGCAAATAGAGCATATCCTCGCAATTTTCATTGTCTTTTTCTTTTTCCCAAGTCTTTAGCCAATCTTTTTTGGCTTTTTCTAACGCTTTGAAACTTATGAGCACTTTTTCTACACGTTTTTGGTCTTTTTTACTAATGGGCTTTTTGGATTCCTCACTCTCTTCGCTTTCATTTTCTTCATTCTCCTCTTCCTCTTCTTCCTCGCCCTCTTCCTCTTCATCATCAAAGCTTTTAAAGAGTTCTTTCACGCGTCTTTCACGATTAATCAAGGCTTCTTTATAATCCAAAATAAAATCAATCAAATAAGGCACAGAGCAAATCGCGTCTAAAATAATATTTTCGCCTAATTCAATGTTTTTGCTAAGCTCTACTTCATCTTCACGCGTCAAAAGTGGAATCTGTCCCATTTCTCGCAGATACATTCTCACCGGGCTATCACTACGACTCCATTCAAGCAATTCGCGCTCTTTCATAAAGTCAAATTCATCTTCTAGCTCCTCGTCTAAAAGACGTTTTTTGTCTTCTTTTATCTTTCTTGCTTCATCTTGATTGAGAATCTTTGCCACTTCAGAAGCGGACATTAGTTTTCTTTTGTGTTTTTTTGCAAGCTCACTTACTCTTTTAGCCTGCGCAGCGGTAGGGAGTTTGCCCAAAACCTGTGCAACTTTTTCATAAGAAACATATTTGGATTCGTTTTGAAATAATTCATCTAGTTGTTGATTAACATTTTTTGCGGACATAGACAACTCCAAAAGTAGATAAAACTTAAACTATTTTTAAGCTAAAGGAAAGTTTTGGATTATATCTAAAATTAATAAATTTAAGCTTAAAATTAATGATAAATCCTAACTCTTTTGTAAAATTTAAAAACCTCTTAAAAAACTAACCTTTAAGGACGGAATCTCCAACATTCTTTGATTTCCTTTAAGTATTTTTTATCCACTTCGGCAATCAATAATTCCTCGCGGTCTCCTAGGCAATCTATTACCTCGCCATTGGGGCAAACAAAGAGAGAATCTCCATAGAAATTCCATAAAGTTTTCGTGGGCATATCCTCATATTGCCCGATTCTATTCGCACGCAAGACATAGCAACTATTCAAGAATGCCCGCATTTTGATAATGCTACGCCAACGCAAAGAAGAATCAAAGGTAGAGGCACTCGGCAATAGCACACAATCTACATTTTCATTTTTAAACTTTAGCCAAAATTCATCAAAATGCAATTCATAGCCAAAAAGCACAGAAAACTTAATCCCTCCCACATTAAAAGTCGGCGGGGTTCTAAGAGTCTTTGGTGAAGTATTGGCAAAAAACTTCGCTTCATTCCAATGTTCATAAGGCATAAGCTTCTGCGCCCTATAATGGATTGCCTTGCCCTTATTAATAATCAAGATTGTTTTATAGAGTTTGCGAGAAACAACCTCTATTATAGGCGTTACAATAATGATTCCATATTTGACAGAAAGTTGCAATAGGTTTTCGTTTTCTTGATTGATTTGCGCTAGCCATTGTGTTTTTTTGTTTCTTTTGGATTCCAAATTTTTGAAAAATGGATTGAGTAAATATTCTCCAAAAAGAATGACTTTGGCTTTCGCTTCCACTGCGGTTTTAAGATAAGATTCTATGTCGTCTTGACTTTTAGTGTTTGAGAGTTGTAAAGCAGCGATTTTCATTGGTTTTCCTTTTTGTATTGCATTTTAAGCTCCTCACATTGTAACTGCGCATTTTCTAAAATTTTTTGCGCTTTCTGTAAGTTTTCCATACCCTCTTTATAGAGTGCCAGCCCCTCATTAAGTGTGAGATTTTCCTCCTCTAATTTTTCTAAACATTGCGAAATTATACCAAGATAATCTTCAAAACCAATTTCTTGACTCTTAGATACTTGTTGTGTCTTTTCTTTTTTTTCTCTCATTATTGTCCTTGCGCTTGGGTTGCACTTTGAGTTTCTAACAATCTTTTTGCATCTATACATAAATTTTTCCAAGGTGATTTTGCTTGGACTGCTTCACATTGACTGTAAGATTCTATTGCTGCGTCTTTATTGCCTAGTTTATCATTCAAATATCCTTGCAAATAATAAATTTGAATCTGCTCATTCCCTGAACTAATATGCGATTCTGCGCTCTTTAATAAATCTAAAGATTCTTGGAATTTGCCCTCACGATTCAGAGCCTCTACCATACCTAATTCAACCCAAGGGGAATATTCAAAACGTTCGTGCTGCTTTTGAAGCGTCATTAGCTTATTGGCATATACCTTGATAGCGGTATCATCTTTTTTTGTAAGCGCATTTTGCAATATCTCTTTATAAACTTCTATCATTTTGTTATCGTCTTTTAATTTCTCCTCTAAAGTAGGTAGAATCTTGAATGCCTCTTCGTCTCTTCCTTGCTTACTTAGAGCCATAAATAACACCCAAGCACTATCATTGTGCGTAGGATTGCTTAACAAACTCAAAGTATCGCGTGCGGCAAGAGCTGCTTTAGGATAATCTTGCATTTCGTATTGCACCCACGCCAAACGATAGAGCCAATCCTCTTTATCCATTGGCACTTTAGCATTTTGCGATTCTATTTGAGCAATTTTTTGTGCGGCACTATATTGTTTATTTTCTATCAAACAATCAACCTCTTGCAATCTTTCCTTGCTTTCTAGCGGGATTCTCTCCCCATACAAACTACCATAATACGCAACTTCTTTACAATTTTGATTTTTAAGAGAATCTCTAACTAACGCACTCAAAGCGTTCATTAAAGCTTCGGGATTCTCTCCTAATTCTTTTTCTAGCTCGTCTCTTATAGCAAAGATTTCTTGATATTTTCCCAATTCATACAAGGTTTGAGCCTTTTTCTCTAATGCCATTTTGGCTTCTTCCTTGCCTTGATAATTTTGCATTACATAATCATAATGCTCTAATCTTTTCGTTGCATTCTCTTCATTGAAATTTAATAACAAATTATCATCTAAATTTTGCACTTCGCGTCGTTCTGTATCGTTTTCTGTTTCTTTAAGTAAGAGTTGATAATATTGGTGTGCTTTTTTGAGATTCCCCGCTTTATCAAACCACACCGCCATACTCTTAAGCAATGGCAAATATAAAGGGTCATCTTTATCTTCTAAGCTTTCAAACATTACTTCCGCCACTTGCGCAGGCACATCATAGATTCCAGCTTCTGCCCAACCTTGCAACATATTGTAATATTTGGGGACATCTTTTAAGAAATACTTTTTATTTGCGTCTAAGACATTTTTAAG
>NZ_JAAVGY010000021.1 GCF_014799995.1 Helicobacter sp. | reverse complement strand
GATTCTTTAATATAAGATAGCACATAGGGCATTCTAATATATCCTAAGAGACTTTTAGAGTTTAGAATCAATGCTTGCCCTAGCTTATAGGCTAGATGATTGTGGATTCTGTCTTTGGCAACACCAAATTTTGAGCAGAAAAGTGCCACCTACGTGTTCAATTTTTTGATTTGCGTATTTAATGCTGTGATTGTGTGCTCTTTCGTCTTTCATTGCTCCTCTAAATTCTCTTTTACACAATGATACATTTTATTGTAGGGTTTAATAAAAAATCTTTCTACATTTAAATCAAAAAGAAGCCCAATAAGTATCTTCAGTATAAGCCCATTGCGTATTGGCTAACCAACACCACTTACTCCCTTTGGATTCTTTGCGAAAGTATGAAACAATCAAATCGGTAGATTCTCCTGCTTGTAAAAGTTAAAAATCTTAGTAATTTAGCGCATTTAAAAAGCAACCATAATCAATCTGCCAATAAAAATCAAAGTCTGGAAAATACTTTCTCGCTATATATGCCCAATAATCCGTGCTATTCCAAAGAGTGCTACCAACATTTTCCCCAAAGGTATAGAGATTTGCCTCTTGTAGCACTTTTAAATCAAGTAAAATACACTTTACCTCGATACCATAGAAGATTCTAATCTGTATAATCCCCCCTCGCATCTCATCTTGAATAATATGATTGCTATTGTTAATACCTAGCACACATTCCACATCACAATTTTACATTTTAGCAAATTCACTCATAATTACGGGAGTTATTTTATAAGCGCAAAACAATACTAAAGTTTTATTTCTCATTGATTCTCCTAAAATTATCCCGATTATACAACAATTCTATGTTATTTTCTTTTGAATCCGTGCAAATAATTCAACAATAGCGCATTCTAGCATAGAATAAACTTTCTCAAATCCGTCTAAGTCTCTGAAATAATAAGGGTCTGGAATCTCTTGTCCATTTAAACCAAAAGCCCCCATTAAAGCAAGTTTTTCTTGTGGAAAACCTAGTTGTAGCAAGTCGTGAAAATTTTGTCTATCCATTGCAACGATTAAATCAAAATCTAAGTCATTATAGAGACTAACTTTTCTCCCCTTAAGACTAGAAATATCAATGCCATGTCTCTTACCCACGAGGATAGAACGTTCGCAAGGTGGCTCATCAATATGCCACCCACTTGTGCCCGCAGAATCTATGCGCAAAGACAACCCCTCCTTCTTTGCAATCTCCCTTGCGATTCCCTCCGCTAAAGGTGAGCGACAAATATTTCCCAAGCAGACAAACAAAATAGAATGAATCTCCACTCCAAGCCTTTATGTAAATCTTAACCTCTTGTTAGTTTTGCATTGCAATCCATTTTTGCGCGATTCTGACTGCATTCGTCGCTGCGCCTACGCGGATTTGGTCTGCAACACACCAAAGATGCAAAATTTTCTTATCGTAGTTATCTACACGGATTCTGCCCACATAAGTTTCATCTCTATCAGTCGCAATAATTGGCATTGGATAAGATTTCTCTTGTGGATTATCTATCAACACAACGCTTTCGGCTTTGCTCAACACTTCTTGCGCTTCTTTAGCACTCACTTCACATTGAAATTTAATCGTAATAGCCTCACTATGGCTTCTAAGCACAGGCACACGCACACAAGTAGCACTGACTTCAAAATCGCTATGCATAATTTTATTAGTCTCATTGACCATTTTCATCTCTTCTTTAGTATAATCGTTGCCCAAAAATACATCAATGTGTGGAATTACATTGAGCGCGATTCTGTGAGGAAATGCCTTTGGCTCACAACTCTCAAGACTAAAATCAAAGAATTTTTGCATTTGCATTACGAGCTCTTCCATTCCCTTTTTCCCAGCTCCTGAAACGGCTTGATAAGTGCTAACATCTACGCGCTTGATTCCAAAAGCCTTATGCAAAGGGTCTAAAACCTGCACCATTTGGATTGTAGAACAATTTGGATTGGCAATAATCCCTGTTTTTTTCCACAAGGCAATGTCTTGAGGATTCACTTCGGGCACGACAAGAGGCACATCTTGTTGCATTCTAAAATGACTTGTATTGTCAATCACGACTGCACCGGCTTTTGCTGCACTTGGAGCAAACTCTGCACTCACGCTTCCACCCGCTGAAAAGAAAGCAATTTCAATCTTTTCTTCCTCAAACACATTATGGGTAAGTTCTTGGACTTTAATTGTTTCTCCTTGAAACTCTACCTCTCTCCCAACACTTCGCGCACTTGCAAGTGGCACAAGTTTATTAATAGGCAAATTGCGTTCCCCTAAAACCCTAAAAATCTCCTCACCGACTGCGCCTGTCGCGCCCGCTACTGCTATATTATATTTTTTCATCTTTTCTCCTTTAAAGTTTGATATTATAACGTTCCATTTTGCTTAAAAGCAACTCTTTTTTAAATCCCAACAATTCTGCTGCACTATCTACATCAGAATCACTCGCCTTGAGAGCCTCATAAATCAACTCTTCTTCTAGGTTGGCAATTTTCTTTTTGCCTCCACTTTCACGTGAGCTTAAAAACAAATCCTCTACCATAATCTCATCTCCCTCACAAAGAATCGCCGCACGTTCTATGACAGAAAGTAATTCACGAATGTTACCGGGCCACCGATAAGCAAGTAATTGCTCTTGCGCCCCTTTGCCCCAATGTTTTTTACCTACACCATATTGTTTATCCACTTGCTCTAACTTCCATTCGCATAGCGGAATAATCTCCTCTACTCTCTCGCGTAAGGGGGGAATGTGAATTGGGATTGTTTGTAATCTAAAAAACAAATCCTCCCGAAATTCTCCCTTTTGAATCTTTTTTTGAATATCCGCATTGGTCGCTGCAATAAAACGAATATCCACTTTGATAGGCTTTGAGCTACCCAAGCGCACGACTTCTTTTTCTTGCAAGACGCGGAGAAGCTTCGCCTGCAAGGAAGCTGGCATTTCACCGATTTCATCTAAGAAAATGCTTCCACCATTCGCCGCTTCAAACTTCCCTGCCCTCCCCTCTGTTGCATCCGTAAAAGCACCTTTTTCATAACCAAAAAGCTCGGATTCTAGTAAATTATCTGGAATCGCAGCCATATTGAGTGCGACAAAAGGCGCATTGGCTCTGGGTGAATTTTGATGAATATAATTAGCAAACAACTCCTTACCCACACCACTTTCTCCAAGCAAAAGGACTGCGGCGGAGGTTTTAGCTGCTTTATTGGCAAGCTTAAGAGCATTCTCTAATGCAGGTGAAGTCGCGATGAACTGCTTATTTTCTGTATGTTTATCATTTGATTTTTCGCTCTTTAGAGACTTTTTGCTCGCCTTTGCCATTACCTCTTGCGCCTTTTTAGCACGATGAATCGCCTCTACTAGAGTTTCAATTTCAAAAGGCTTAGTAAGAAAGTCTTTGACGCCCAAACGAATAGAATCAATCGCCTTGCCCAAAGTCGCATTTCCCGTAATGATGAGTGCCTCATAACGTCCATTCAAAACTTTCAAAAACTCCAAGCCGTCCATTTGCGGCATATTAATATCTGTAATAATCAAATCAATGCTTTCGTCAAGTTTTTTCAGCGCGTCTTTCGCACTTTTAAAGCTCACAACTTCAAATTCATCGTATTCTCCTAAGGCAATTTCAAGAGATTTTCGCATATTAATATCATCTTCAACGATAGCTAATTTCATCTTTACTCCTTTTTTGAGCTCAAATCCTCTGACAATAGATTAGGCGATAATGTCGGCTTAGAATCCCTTTTAAGATTCTTTGTCTGACGCACCAACGCATAAAGTATTGCGATTCCGCTTGCGTATTCAATCTTAATACGCGTAGGTGGAATCACTAAAAAGGTCATTGACTTGCCTCGTAAATTACTTACCTCACTGCGGTCCTCCAACCGCACACCCCAATTAAAAAAGCATTCCAAAATCTTAGGCTTATACTCATTAATCAAAGCTTTTTCATTTCTTGCTTCGTGATTAATTTCGCATTTTTTATAAGGATTTTTTGTTTGATTGAGAATCTTTGCACTTACCATTGCGGGAGAGAAATAATATTTCTCATTCAAAATGATTCCATTTTCTACCGCAACCCTATAAGAAAAAATGTATTCTGAAGCTTCGCATAAAGCCGCAAAACACATTAAACCAAACAGAATCCTAAGCATTATTCTAAATTATCAACCCCAAAGATTGAATTTTCTCCCTCATCACTTTCTTTTTCTTCTTCTTTCTCCTCTTTAGGGCAACGCGCAATAGAAACTACCTTATCATCATCTACATTTACAATGATGACACCACTTGTCGCGCGTCCTGCCTTACGAATGCTTTGCATATCTACGCGAATCATTTTACCACTACTTGTAAGCACCATAAGGTCCATTTTTTCATCTACATTGACTACCCCTACAAGCTTACCTGTCTTGCTTGTAAGCTTCATCGCTATCACGCCCTTACCGCCGCGATGCGTGATTCTGTATTCATTCACTTCTGTGCGCTTACCAATTCCTTTTTCGCTGACACTCAAAATTTCTTCATTTTCATCTGCGATTGCCGTTGCGCCAATCACATAGTCTTTAGGCATTTTAAATTTAATGGCTGTAACGCCTCGTGCCACGCGTCCAATTTCGCGCACATTATCCACACCAAAGCGCACGCACATTCCCTCATAAGTTACCACTAAAATCTCTTGAATGCTGGGGCTAATAATTTTAGCAGTAACAAGCTCATCATTTTCATCTAAATTAATTGCTTTAACCCCCACACTTCGGATATTTTTAAACTCGCTTAAATTGGTGCGCTTGATGATTCCATTTTTAGTAAAAAACGCGAGCGACTTATCCTCGTTAAAGTCTTTTGTTGTGATAGTCGCCATAATCTTTTCATCTGCACCAAGATTAATGAGATTCACGACTGCCTTGCCAATAGCCGTTCTGCTTGCTTCAGGGATTCTATAAACCTTAAGCCAATAGAGTTGTCCTTTATTGGTAATAAACATAATAGTATCGTGTGTATCCGAGACGAAGAAGCTTTCAATAAAATCATCTTCGTGTGTATTTGCCGAGATTTTTCCCTTGCCACCACGATTTTGTTTCTCATAGATACGCACAGGCACGCGTTTGACATAACCACGATGACTCATCGTTACAACTACGGGTTCATTAGGAATCAAATCCTCCATATCAATATTTTCATAATCCTCTTCAATCGCGGTTCTTCGCTTGGTTGAAAATTTTTCTTTGGATTCTAGCAATTCCTCTTTGATGATTGCATTGAGTTTGGCTTCACTCTTAAGAATCTCGCTTAAATGCGCAATTTCTTGGAGTAATGCTTGGTATTCGTTTTCAATTTTATCTCGCTCTAGCCCTGTCAGTCTTTGCAAACGCATATCCAAAATGGCTTGCGCTTGAATCTCGCTAAGGCTAAATTGACTCACCAACCCCTCTTTAGCAACTTTTGGGTCGCTACTTGCACGAATAAGCGCAACGATTGCATCAATATTTTCAAGTGCGACTTTTAAACCCTCTAAAATATGCGCGCGGGCTTTTGCCTTTTCTAATTCAAAAATCGTTCGCCGAATCACGACACTTTTGCGATGAGAGATAAAAAGTTCCAATAATTCCAAAAGCGAAAAAATCTTTGGCTCTTTGTTGTGAATCGCAAGCAAAATAATCCCAAAAGTGGATTCCATTGGGGTGGATTTAAACAAATGATTAAGCACAATCTCACTCATCGCCTCGCGTTTGAGTTCTACCACTACGCGGATTCCATCGCGGTCAGACTCATCACGTACCTCCGAGATTCCCTCAATCACTTTTTCTTTAGCGAGTTCAGCAATCTGTTCTACAAGGCGCGCCTTATTGACCTGATAAGGAATCTCATCTATTACGATAATGTCTTTGGTTTTGGTTCTTTCAATGTGTGTCTTGGCTCTAATTTTAATGCGTCCGCGCCCATTCTCATAAGCTTCACGGATTCCACTTTTGCCATAGATGATTCCACCTGTTGGGAAATCAGGTCCTTCAATGAATTGTAGAATCTCCTCTAACTCTGCTTTGGGATTATCAATCAAATAGACTAAAGCATCAATGATTTCATCGGTGCGGTGCGGGGGGATATTGGTTGCCATTCCCACAGCGATTCCATTAGAGCCATTAATCAACAAATTTGGCAAACGACTTGGTAAAATATCTGGCTCTTGCAAAGTGTCATCATAATTGGGGAGGAAATCCACAGTGTCTTTATCAATATCGCGCAATAATTCCTCTGCGGCTTGCGTCATTCTCGCTTCAGTGTAACGCATTGCTGCGGCACTATCGCCATCAATGCTTCCGAAGTTTCCTTGTCCATCTACCAATTCTAAACGCATAGAGAAATTTTGCGCCATTCTTACCAAAGCGTCATAAACCGCTGTATCCCCGTGTGGGTGGTATTTACCAATCACATCACCTACGATTCTCGCACTCTTTTTGTAAGCTACGCGTGAAGTAACGCCTAGTTCATACATCGCATATAAAATCCTACGATGCACAGGCTTTAATCCATCTCGTGCGTCAGGCAATGCGCGCCCTACAATAACACTCATAGAATAGTCTAAATAACTTTCTTTAATGGAATCCTCTATATTGACATTCTGAATATCTTGATTGAGTATATCCGACATTCCTTCCCTTTTTAATAAATTATTAAACTTTTGCGATTCTACCTTTATTTTACTTTAATCTTGCTAATAAATCTTTCTTTATTCTTTGAATGGGATTCATCAAATCCCAAAGGCTTAGAATCTCGCCTCAAATCCTATGCAAGATTCTGCAACTCGCCCCGCAAAATGCCAAACAACGTGCGCACAATGAGCCACGCAAAAATAAGCGTTACAGACAATAAGAGAAACAATGAAAGAAGCGCAAAAAGAGTGTCAAGAACATGTATAGAAGAAGCAATCGGTAAATCTGTGCTGGAGAGTTGTAAAATATTCACGTTGATTTTTATACTCGCAATGCACATTGCCGCCAATGGAAAGCTGATTGCCCACCACGAGATTCTAAAAGGGCAACATTTTCTAATCTGGACAATTTGAGGCAATAATGCCAATAACAAAAAGAGCCCAAGAAAAAAGAGAATATAGGGCAAAAAATCAAGCGCAAAGGCTTGGGAATCGAGCTTCATCATCAATGCCTGCATAGACGTAAATACCGCATGTGTGCTCACACCTGCGCCAAAAGGCGCGAGCAAGACAACCAAAGTGGGCATGAGTTTATCGGGGAGTTTGGCAAAAAAGACAATGCGCGCAAAGATAAGTGTGCAAAGCACAACTGTAAAAGAAAAACCCACAGCCATGCAAAAGATTGTGATGAAAAATCCTAAGTCAGGTAGGGCTTGTATCTGCGAAAAAATAGGCAAGACAAGAGGCAAGTCGAGCAAGCCCACGACAGGGATAATCCACGCGGGCGTGATATGTGCAAGTTCAAATTTATGGCAAATCCAAAATTGAACGATATGCACGCTAAAAATAAGCATAAGCGCAGCACCAAGAATCCACACGATGAGGCTAATTGTTTCAGAGATTCCAAGCCTCTGGAGCGCAAAAGGCAAAAGAAGCAAAGAAATACAGATTGTTCCAAAGAAAGGGCGCGTGATTGGCGAAAGAAATTCTTGCTTGCAGCTTTCAAAACTCGTCATAGCCTTAACACTATATGCAGCACCCAATGACACAAAAGCCACAACGGCAAAGACAGCGAAAATGAGCGAGAATAGTTCGGCAAAAGGCGCAAGAGAGGCTTGGATAACGCCAAGCACATCATGCTCGGGCGACTTTGCAGAATAAGACAAACTTAATGAACCTAGTTCCGACATTGCATGCCACGCAACACACATTGCGCTAAGCCCCATACACGCGCCAAAAAAGCTCACGGGCAAATAGCCCAAAACACCCTTTTTGCCATGAGATTCTTGCTTCTCCATATTTTCTTGAATCGCCTGTTCTTGCGGCATTGACGTTCCTTTGATTTCTAGGTTTGGATACCTCGTATCGTTCATCTTGGCGACATGTTATAATACAAATGTTAAACATGATATAAATATTATATAAAAATTATTTTGTTTGTCGTCTTAATAGTACCCAAACAATAAAACTCAAAATAAGACTTAGGATTCCCAAGATTCCGATAGTCATGAAAAAAGCTTGGAGATACACAAATAAAGCCTCGCTTTGTAAGTTGAGATTCTCAATTGAGTCTAGATTTCCACTCGCGATAATAGAAACATAAGGATGCAAAGAATCGCCGCTATTTGCGCTTATGAATGTTGGCATAAGAGCACCATAGAGCGCGACACCCACAGCTTCAGAACCTAGCCGAAATGAGTTGAGCACGCCTGCTGCAAATCCAGATTTCTTTGAATCAACACTGCTTAATGCAAGCCTATCGATTGCCCCCGCATGCAACCCCATACCGCAACCAATGATAAAGAGCGCTAATGGAATCAGGGGAATTTGCATTGTGTCGCTTAAAAAATATAAGACAACCAAAAGTAGGAATAATCCCATGCTCATCATTAAAGACATAATGAATGCAAAGAGTTTAGGATTTACTCCCTTATTTAAAAACCTCGCTGCTAAAATAGGGCAAAAGAGCATAGGCGCAGTGAGTGCAAGCATAAAAACTCCAACAAACGAAGCAGATAAGCTAAATACGGCAGAGAGAAAAATCGGGAAGTATGTGAGCAAGACCACAAAACTAAACCCAGCAATTACTGTAACGAGTGTGAAGCCAACGAAAGTTGGATTATTCAAAACTGCTATATCTAAAAATGGTATTTGATTATGACGATAATGACTTTTTTGATGCCATACAAAAACAATACCTATCACAATACAAAAAACAAAAAGTGCAGACATATAAGCCTGATAATAATCGTTGAGATTCATAATCAAAAACATCAAGCCCAACATGAACGCAAGAAACAAGATTGCGCCTATTATGTCAAAATCAAAAGCTTGTTGTTTCTGCTTCTCTTTGGGCAAGAAAAATATGATGACAAAAACAACAGTAAGGATTAAAAAATGGAAGATAAAAATCGCTTGGTAAGTGAATATGTCAATCAAAAAACCACTGATTGTTGGTCCTAGCGTGATTCCAAGCCCAGCCGTTGTACCAAAAGCTGCGAACACTTTGGCATGGTCTTTTGCGCTAAAGGTGCGCATTAAAAGCGCGCTGCCGCACGCAAAGACGCTTGCCCCGCCAATGCCCGCAAACACTCGAGCAATATCAAGCCATAAAAGCGTGGGCGCAAAGCCAGAAAATAACGAAGCGATGAGATAGAGCGCAACGCCCACAAGCAAGCAATGTTTAGCACCCCATCTATCGCTGATTGCGCCCCAAATCAGCGTGAAACATGCAAAAAAGAGGTTGAAACCATTCACAACCCATTGCAATAATGCGGAATCGCTCCCGAGTTTTTGGGCGATGTAAGGCAGAGCAATGGCTGTGCCAGAAATCGAGCTTGGCACAACAAAAACAGCAAGCAAGATGCTGCAAAGAATGAGGTTTTGAGGCATGGGAACTCCTTTGATTCTGCGATGTTTTTTATTATAATGTAATAAATTATATTATAACAAAAGTATGGCGCAGTGTAACAAATTTTTGTTATAATGTCAAGCGTAGCAATGAAGTGATTATTATAAATAATATCTAAAGGAACAACATGCAAATCCCCTCACGTTTCAGCATTGCAGTCCATATTTGTTTGTGTTTAGAATTTTTTGATGCAGATTCAGAGACAAATCGCAATCGCGACAAAACACACTGCAAAAAAATGACAAGTGAGGCTTTGGCAGATTCTGTGGGAGTGAATAGTGTTATTGTCCGCAACATCCTTGCCCAGCTCAAAATGGCAAAACTCGTGCATATATCGCGTGGAAGTGGTGGGAGCAAGCTCGCGAAGAAGCCACAAAATATCAGCCTACTTGATATTTTTAATGCTGTTGATTCAATGGGCGAAAATGGGCTTTTTCGATTCCATACAAACCCTAACAAGCTTTGCCCATTGGGCAAAAATATCCATTTGCTTTTAGATACACATTTTGAGCAGGCTCAAAAAGCATTGGAAAGCTATCTTGAAAATATTAAATTGATTGATTTACTTAAAAGTTTGCAAGGTTAAGACAAAACAACTTCTTAACTTTCTCGCACGGGAATGCGGAGAATTGTTTTTAGTTTTTGCGGAGTCGTTTTATTGGGATTGCTTAAATAAATTTCATGATGTGCCCTGATGAATCCGTCTTTGATTGCGCCAATATCATTATGAAGAGATGAGTGAGCAATAAAATCTTCAATTTGAGCAAGGCTCTTTGGCTCATCATCATAAGCACCAATATGTAACATCTGAACGCATAAGCCTTCTTCAAAGTTTATGAATGATGCTCGACTACAATCCAAATTCTTCTTTTGGAAAACGTCATTACATACCCATTCAAAGATTTCTTGGGTAACAAAATCTGGCTGGGTAATCATTGCCTGCCATTGAAAATTGTCTTTGTCTTTAAAATTTCCATTGCTCCACCATAGCGATTCTAAAGGAGGCACGACATAATCAAAATGCCCTTGAATGTTTCTGCCCTTGTCCATTTTTATAGCGTATGAAAGAGCATATAAAACTTTCAAAGCCTCTTGGTATGCACCGCCGCTATCGTTTGGGTTGCCTTCTCCCCGCACGGCGATAAAGCACATCTTGGGCACAAACACACGTGCGGGAATTTGTTTTGGCGAGTACAAGTCTTTAAAAGCTTTTTTAAAATCAAACTTTTGCATTGCTGGGCTCATTCTTTTTCCTCTTGACAAATTTTTCCTTTGCAAATTCATACGATTCTTGTATCATTATTTTGAACTCTTCAAAAGTTTTATTAGAAGGGTTCAAGACACATACCCAACCCATCCATGCGTAGACAGGGTGGGGGATAATAGTATCTAAAATGGTAAAATCATAATCCATTTTTACAATATTTCCAGCAGATGGACGTTTGGGGATATATCCAAAGCGTTCAATAAAAGTCTGCTTTCTTAGCCCGACATTGACGCGATAGACATTATCGCGATTCAGCAAAGAAATTTTATCATTGTTGCCATCTTTTTCTTTGATGGTCAAAACATAGACGCCTCGTTTCAAAACGCTGTTTGGATTATAAAAAATACCTTTTTCACCCCAACTCTCCACTAGCGTAGTATCCTTTAAGCTAGATAGACAATAAGAAAGAATATCATTAGTCATCATTGCTTCTTTCACTTTATGATTCCTCTCCTTTATGCTTGCCTTTTCCTTTTGCCTTTTTGGGCTTAGGAGTGGGCAAAATCGGGGCGAGGGCAAGAACGACATCTCGCAGAGTTTGTGGCGAATCCACGTCAAGAATGTAGGATTCTTTAGCACCGGGATAAGGGAAACCTTTGGGGGCAGATTCTAAAAGTGTCGCTAGAATCGTATGTTGTTTGACATAGAGCGTCTCATCGCACAGCAAAAAAATTGGCTTTGGGACAGCGCAAGAATCGGACACATAGATACAATACTCGCCAAACATTTTCTTGGCACTGAAACGATATGGCTCGCCTTGTAACGCGCTATCGAGCGTCTCGAGCACAAAATCTTTGAAGCCTTCACTAGTCGCCATTCTCTCGTCCTCGCTCTGTTAGAATGCGATATGATAGCACAAAAAACGCATTAAAAAATAAATTTATGTGCCGCTCGCATCATTTCTTTGCCCTTAAATACTTCTTAATTAGCTTTATCGCCCAATCATAATGGCTTGAAGTCGCGCTCACGCAATAGCTTCCGAGACTCGTTGTACCACACCATGGATAATGTTTTTTGAGAAAAAATTCTTTATCTGGAAGCTGTTGTATCATCTCCATACAGGTGGCATGGCTCTTGTGCAACATAGATTTTGCCTCGTTCAAGGGCGTGTTTTGGTGCTTTTGCCATAGTTCTTGATTCATTTTTGGATAGGTTTTGAAATTATAGGGCGCGGGCAAAAAGGACACGAAATCATTAATTTTGCTAAGATTTGTTTGCACAAAATGCAGCAGCAGATTCTGCCATTCATATAAATGCACGAGAATATCACGCAATGTCTTGTCGCGCTCATTATAATCAAACCTTGCAAGCTGCATTTCATTTGGCATGGAATCAATCAAGGCAAAGAGCTGCTCAAAATTTGCTTGACTTTGGTGTAATAGGTCGGTTTTGGTGTTGGGTCGGGGCATGGGATTCCTTTTTATAGATAGATAAGAAATCCCGTTAGGTACTAAACAATAAATAATGATTTTTAGTAATTTTAAAATTGCTGATTAAAAGTTCTTTGCCTACATTTGCTTTTTCTTGCTTGTAATTATTCATTCCATATTGCAAAGTCCATTCTTGTAGATAAAAATCCTTATAAAGTTCTCGTATATAATCACTATCATCATACGTAAGCAAAAACTTATGTTTAATATTTTTAAGATTTTTATAAAGGGCTTCATGATTAAAGCTTGTATGTAAATCCCCTCTTTTTCCATATAGTCTTGATTTAGTTGCACTAAAATAGGGTGGGTCTAAAAAAATAAAAACATTTTCCCCATTTTTATATAATAATTCTTGGTAATCATTAAAGCTAAAAGAAAAATCATTAAAAATACCTTGCATATTTTTCAATCTTTCAATGCAACTTTGTGTGAAACGAGATTCAAAAGCCTTTTGTGAATAACCTCCGCAATCTACTACGCCAGAAAAAGTAATACGATTAAGCACAAAGAAATCTACTGCTCTTTGGAAATCATTTAAGGATTGATTTCTGCGCTCAAGTAACAATCTATAGAGTTCTCGTCCATTTTTATAATTCTTTTTAATGTCTTGAATCGCTTGGATAAGGTCGTTATTTTGCGTTTTTAAAATCTGCCAAAAGCAATATACATCATAATTTAAATCATTAGCAAAAAATTTTATTCCATTATGGGGATATATCTGTGCTAGGTATATTCCTACACTTCCGCCACCAAAGAAAGGCTCACGATATTCTTTAAAGTCTTTTGGAAAGTAGTCTTTTAAGAATTTAATAGCTCTTGATTTACCCCCTGGATAGCGCAAGGGAGATTTAAGATAGATTTTATTGTTCATAATTTATCCAAATTTCAAAATGGTTATTTTGAGATTCTATATTTAAAGCCTTAAGCATTGATATTTGAGTGTTTGAAAAATCACTATGGGCAAGAACAGAATCCAAATTATTATTTGGAAGCGAAAAACTATCCCGCAAAAGGTTTGAGGTAAGCCTTAATATAATTTTGAATTTTTTATATCCAGCAATAGAACTCAAATTATTATAAAGCATTAACTTCAAGAGTCCATCTTTAATATCATCACTACTTGGCAATAACGAACTTTTAGTATGTTTGCTTTCGCATAAATACAATATTCCATTTTTAAAAAGAACATCATCAATTGTAAAGAAATATTGCCCTCCTAGATAATTACTTATAGTGATTTTGGCTTTTTGCCCTATGCCTATCTGTTCCTTAGGTTGTATGGTTAAAGATTCTCTATTTTGTGCTTGTTGGGCTTTTTGTCGTGAAAATTCCATAAAGGTTTTTCTAACTTCAGAAATTTTTTGTGCAAATTTATCAATATTTTGGCCATTATGCAGTTTTACTTTTAAAGAATCTTCTATCTTTTTATAGGAATTTTTGGCAATCTCGACTAGAGTTGAAAGATTCTTATTTTCCAGCTAATTAAGATTCCAATGAAGTGCAGATTGGTGGTAACTAATGAGATTGGTAAGCTATTTTGCAATATAATCATTGTTAAATTTCTGCTTAGTGATTCTATTGTTTCTTGTCTGGTGAATCTCTGCACAATCATAAAAACCTAAAATCACATAAACATTGAGTAAGCTCATCAAAGAAATTGTATCCCATTGCAAATAATCCATGTCTCCACTTAAGCCCTCGTCTTTGATAATTGGAATAATGGTAACAACTTTATTCGCTTTGGGGTGGTCAAAGGTATCATACACTCTTGCATAAGGATAAGAACGTGTGCGTTTAGGGCTGACCCATTTACTTATGGCTAAAGTTTTACCCTTAAAATTTATTAAGCATTTGCTTGATAAATCGTTAATGTTTTCAAAATTAAATTCTTCTAAAACATCTCGCCAATATTTTTGATATGAAAAATTTTGAATTTGTGCCTGTAACATTAATTATCCGCCCATATATACTTATTGTTCTTCAATATGTTTTTCTTTGATGTATTTTTGCATATCTTCATCGTTTAAAACATCATCAAAATTTGCTACAATTTTTGTATCTACACCCGCCTTAATTTGTCTATTGATGTCCTCGATAAAACGCTTAAAATTTGGATTTTTATCAAGAAGCATATCTAAAGTTTGTATGTCAAGATCTTTCTGTCTAGAACTTAGCAAAATTTTAGAACTTAGAATATCACTTTCAAGTTTTATCACCCCTATGCCAAAAATCTGATTTAAACGTCTAAGTTCACTTAAAACTTCATCATCAATCTCTTTAAAAACTACCAAATATCCCTCATTAGCCCAACTTGAATTACTTACAGCTTGGAAATAGCTCTCCTTTAAATTTGAAAAATCGAGACTAATTTTAAGCTCAAAAGAAAAGAATTTATAGTGGCTTTGATTAATATTGTGCAAAAGATTTCAGGTGTCTTTCCTAAGCTTGAAAGTTTTTTACCAAGCCCAATTTCACAAGCTCTTGCCCAAATTTGTCCACTTGTCAAAGGTTCTTTTGCTTGTTGTAAAATTTCTACAATTAATTCTTTATAAGTCATCTTTACTCCTTTTTTGGATTTTGTTAGTATTTACTCCCACTCAATCGTGCCCGGGGGTTTGCTCGTAATATCATACACCACGCGGTTAATGCCCTCAACTTCATTAATAATACGATTGCTTACAGATTCCAAAAAACTATGCGGCAAATGCGCGAAAGTCGCCGTCATTCCATCAATTGCCTCAACCGCTCGGACGCAAATCGTATTATCATACGTGCGATTATCGCCCATCACACCCACACTCCGCACATTGAGCAACACACAAAATGCCTGCCACACTTTGTTATAATGCCCTTGTTTTTGCAACTCCTCTATAAAAATAGAATCTGCCTCGCGCAATAAATCTAAATCCCTTTTATTCACTTCGCCCATAATGCGAATCGCAAGTCCTGGTCCCGGGAAAGGGTGGCGCATTAGCATCGATTCTGGCATTCCTAGCTCTCGCCCCAATGCCCTCACTTCGTCTTTAAACAATTCCCTCAGGGGCTCAATGAGTTCAAATTGCATCCATTCGGGCAAACCGCCAACATTATGATGCGACTTAATCGTTTTGCTCGGTCCTTTCACGCTCACCGATTCAATCACATCAGGATAAAGCGTGCCTTGCGCGAGGAATTTTATCTCACCCTTTTGGTTGTATTTTTTTGCCTCTTTTTCAAAAACTTCAATAAAAGTTTCACCAATGATTTTACGCTTTTGCTCTGGGTCTATCACGCCTTTAAGACGCTGCAAGAATAATGCACTTGCATCCGCAGTTATCAGAGGCACTTTGAGATTTTCTTTAAACATTTTCTCTACCGCTTCTCGTTCGCCTTTGCGCAAAAGCCCCGTATCGACAAACACAGGAATCAGATTCCCCCCAATGGCGCGATACAAAAGCGCTGCGACAACGCTAGAATCCACCCCGCCACTGACGGCACATAAAACTTTGCTTGTCGTTGGCTTTTTGGTGCTTTTGGTGGATTGTTCGCTCGGTGCTTGGTCATTACCCTTGAGGTAACTCCTTTCTCCCCTTGCTCCAAAACCACTAAAATCCCCTAAAAATCCTTCCGACTTAGAATCTTTAGTTTCTACTTTTACATTGCGTTTAAAACACGAAGTCAAATGGTCATTCACCATTCCAATTGCTTGCATATACGCATACATAATCGTGCTGCCCACAAACTTAAAGCCACGTTTTTGTAAATCTTTGCTAATCTTATCTGAAAGTTGGGTTTTTGTGGGTATCTCACTCATAGACGTAAAATGATTGAGAATCGGCTTGCCGCCAACAAAACCCCAAATATATTGATTAAAACTCCCAAATTCTTCTTGAATCTCCAAAAACAATTTGGCATTGTGAATCGCCGATTCTATTTTGATTCGATTACGAATAATGTTTTCATTACCCATTAATTCCTGAATCTTTGCTTCGTCATATTGCGCAATGGTTTTTGGGTCAAAATCATCAAATGCTGCCCGAAATGCCTCACGTTTTTTTAGAATCGTAATCCAACTAAGCCCCGCTTGCATTGTTTCAAGCACAAGAAATTCAAAGAGTTTTCTATCCTCGTGCAGCGGCACACCCCATTCTTTGTCGTGGTAATCCTCATAGAGCTTGCGTGCTGCCTCATCTTTATCATTCGCCCATTCGCAACGTTTTATCTCTGTTTTTTCTGCAATTCCAAGCTTCAAAGATTTTTGTAAATCTATGCTTGCAATGCTTAATGGAATTAGCGTGGGAGAAATTGTACCATTGTTCCTAGCGGGGAGAGGCTTTTCTTCTGTTTTTTGGAATCCTAAATGCTGATAAAAGCCTAAAGCCCATTCAATGCTATTAACTTTTATTGTTTCAAATGCGCACAAATGTTTTACAAAGGCTTCTTCGATAAGCGCCTTTCCCACACCCTTTTTAAAGACATGTGGAGCGACAAACAGCATTGCGATTTCATTTTTTTCTACTTCAATAAAGCCTAAGCATTCTTGATTTCTTTGAGCTATAAATAGATTTTTGGATTTTAAAATAGCCTCACGTATTTCCTCTCTCATGCCAGAGATTTCTTCCTCGCTTAAACCTGTATGCGTGGCTCTTGCGCCTTTTTCCCAAACGGTAACAAGACGTTGCATTGTTTGCGTTTTTCCAACTTGTTTAAAAGATTCTGTAAGAGTGATAAAGCACAAAGAATCTTTTATGGGCTCTAAAGCCTGCTGCAAACATTCCCTCGTTACCTCCATAGGTGTTAGCATAATTTCCTGATAATCTCGATAGCTACAAAAGGGTTCACCTGCTTTGTAAAAACCTAGTTTGTTATAATAAGAAAGTGCTTGTTCGCGACTATTGAGCTTAATTTTTTCAAATTGATATAAATACCGTTTCAAAGATTCTTTGATAAGTGTCTTGCCAATCCCTCTACGAAAGTGTTCAGGGGCAATAAAGAGAAGCGTAACTTCATTACCTCTTACAGCAATGAAGCCTAGCCATTCGCCAGCCTCTTTGTATATTAATATTTCCTCCGCTTTCGCAATATAATCTTTTTCCAATACTTTACGTCTATGGGCAATAAATTCATCGCTTACATTTTGTGTGGCTCGCACAGAATCTTCCCATATTTTAAGAAGTTTTTCGATGACTTGTTCTTTTTTAAGCTCCTTACAAGCCTCTTGAAAAGTCATCAAAGTAAAAGCAGATTCAATACCCACAATCTCACGCAATTTAGCAATTTCAGATTCTGCAAAATGACGCATATTCCAGCTTGTATCACTCCCGCAAATCTCCACTGCAAAATTACGCAAAATCTGCCCACCACATTCACTATGCACGACTTCGGGGTGAAATTGCAACGCATAAATCTTGCGCTTCAAATCTGCAATCGCACAATAATGCGTATTACCAGACTTTGCAATTTCTTTAAAGCCCTGCGGGATAGATTCCACCTTGTCCGCGTGGCTCATCCATACAATAGAATCTTGCTTAACATCGTGAAACAACCTATGAGATTCCAAATGCTGCGCTAAATTCTTGCTTTTTACCTCAAAATGAACGATAGGGAAATTTCTCCCTTTACTATCTTTTGCGCTCCGCCCACTCTCACGGAATCCCAAATACTTATAAAATGCTAATCCTTGCGCATTATCGGTATTACAATCTAATTGGATACTTTCATATTGCTTTAATTTTCTCTCATAGGCTTCTCGTATCAAAGCCCTACCCACACCTCTTTTAAAGAATTTTGGAGAAACAAACAGCATATCAATTTTATTATTTTCAAATCCAATAAAACCTACAAAATCATTAGACGCTGTCGCAACAAGGATATTTTCTGCGCTTTGTAGTCGTTGGCTTACCTCCTCTTTAATTTCTACAATGGCAGATTCTGCCAAAAATCCATGACTTGAACGCACAGAATCTTCCCATAAATCTATCAGTGCATTCAGCATTGCGGGGAATTTTTGGTGATTAAATTCACTAAAGGTTAGTTGCTGCTCCAAATTTAGAAATTCCAACACCGCCTTGCCAAACTCCTGTGCATCGGCTTTGATGACCTTGCCGCCAAAATGATGCGCGATGAGATGCAAGCCATAGCAAATTCCAAGAATCGGAATCCCAAGCGCAAAAATCGCGCTGTCGGGCTTGTATGCGCCCTCCTCATACACGCTCGCGGGACCACCGCTTAGGATAATTCCCTTAGGATTCTTTGCTCTTATGGATTCTATACTCTCAAAGTAAGGCACAATTTCGGTATAAACACCATATTCCCGTAATCTTCGCGCAATAAGCTGCGTGTATTGACTGCCAAAATCTAGCACCAAAATTTGAACATTATTCATCTTTTTCCCCAAATATAATTTTTGCAATCATAGCCTAAACTTGCTTATTGCAATATTTGCAAGACAAAGATTAACGTTAAAAAAACCAACGCCAATAAAGCATTCCAAAGAAAATAATCAACACAATTCCAGCTAAACTTAAAAGAATCCCAAATCTAAACATATCCCAGATTTTTACCCCGCCTTTGCTAAACACTATTGCATTAGGGGGCGTGGAAATAGGAAACATAAAGGAAAATCCTACACAAATCGTTGCAATCAACATCACCAAGCTTTGCATTTGCGGGTCTAAAAAATCTTTCGTAGAAGCAAAAATAGCAGAAAGCAGAATCGCAATCAGAGCCGTAGAGCTAATAAACATTGTCAAACATAGAACCAAGAGACAAACACAAGAAAGAAAAATCAAAATAGGCAGAGAGCCAAAATACTCAAAGATTGGCTTAAAGGCGTCCCCTAGTTGCATTTTAGCAATCGCCATTGCGATACAAAACCCAGCACCAAACAAAAACATTACCTCAAAAGGCACAGCTTTAGAATCCTCCCAACGCAAACAACCCACTTTAGGAACAAACATCAAAAGCCCAAAACTAAGCAAAAGGATATTTTCATTAAACCCTAGCCCATCATAAATTGGCTTAATTGGAGAATTGAGCAAAAGCAGCAAGAGCAAAATCCCTATCAAAAACAGAAGTTTTTTGTGCTCAAAGGTTACTTTAATGTCCTCAAAAGCGTCAATCTTGAGTTCCTCATTGCCGAGATTATAAGAAAGAACCTTAATCATCACATAAAGCATACATAAAGTCAAAGGCAACATCATAAAAATCCAAGCGGCAAAGCCAATGCTCTCAAACTGCACAGTTTCTAGGAATCCTAAAAAAATGAGGTTTGGGGGAGTGCCAATAGGCGTAGTGATTCCGCTAATGCTAGCCCCAAAGGCAACGGCTAACAAAAACCTGCTTTTTAAAACCTCATCTTGCGTGATAGAAAAGGCAATTGGTATCAACAAGAGTGCCACGGTGGAGTTAGACAGCACACTACCTAAGGCGACACTCGCCACCCCAAGCGCAGTCAAAACCCCCTTAGGCGTAGCAGGAAAACGGCTTAAAAACTTTTTGGCGATGATTTTATGCAAACCAATCTTTTCCACTCCAATAGCGAGCATAAATCCGCCCAAAAACAAGAAAATGATAGGATTTGCGTAATTGCTTGTCGCACTTTTGACATCTAAGATTCCAAAAGCGGGAAACAAAATAATAGGAAGCAAGGAAACAATGCCTAGCGGCAAGGCTTCGTTAATCCATAGGGTAATCAACAAAAACAAAATGCCGATAAATGCTCCCACCTCAAAAGAAGCCGAAAAATAATAAATACTCAAAAATCCCGCCACAAGAGCGCAAAAAATAGCCAAACTTAAACCCGATAGAATCTGAAAATGTGTTTTAAACTTCAATCTCTTGCGCAATCGCGGTCTTAGCTTCATTGGTTACCCTTTATGTGTTTCTTTTCTTAAAATTGTATCATAAGTGCAGAAAAACTTAAGAGATTCTTTATATATTATGAGTAATTTGGAATCTTAACCCAAAGAATCCCTTTTTAAGAAACCCCTAATCGCCGCATTTCTCTTAATGCAGATACCAAATGAGAGCAAATCCCGTTTGCTAAAACCTCCGGTCTTGGCAGATTTTCTACGTCTTCTAAGCTCTCATCTTTAAGCCAAAATATATCCAAATTTGTTTTGTCTCTCTTTTGAATTTCCGCAATGCTAAAAGCGCGGAATCTTTCGCTTTCTTGCCGCGATTCTGTTGCGTCCACTTTATAGCAATTTTCAAAGTCTTTCAAATGCTCCTCGCTCAAAGGATTACTAACAAGACTTAGATTCATATTTGTGCGCATATCATACACCCACACTTTCGAGGTTGCGTCTTTTTCTGAAGCGACTTTGTCAAAAAACAGCACATTCGCCTTGACGCCTTGCGCATAAAAAATTCCTGTGGGCAGGCGCAAAATCGTATGCAAATTAAAATCTTCTAAAAGCCTTTTGTGCACCTTTTCGCCCGCACCCGCCTCAAAAAGCACATTATCGGGCAGCACAACCGCCGCCTTGCCCCCATTTTTGAGAATATTCATAATATGTTGCAAAAAATTCAGCTGCTTATTAGAAGTTGTCGCGAAAAAATCCTCGCGATTATATTCCTCTTTTTGCGTCTTGACTTTGCCATTTTCTGCCAGAATCTTTGCCGCAGATTTCTTGCCAAAAGGAGGATTTGTTAATACTTTATCAAAACGTCTACTTCCACGCTCACTTAAAGAATCTCCAACCTCTATAATGCCATCATCGCCCCCGATTCCATGCAAATAGAGATTCATCGCGCACATAGACGCGACTAAAGGTGTAATTTCTTTGCCATAAAGCCTTTCGCTTTTAAGTCTTCTTAGCTATTCTCTGTCTTTTGTTTGCGCCTTCATCACCTCATACGCGCGTAGCAAAAACCCGCCTGTGCCACATGCTGGGTCGCAGATTTCCATATCGGGCTTTAAATCCATTAAAGACACGATAGAATGAATCAGCACGCGAGGCGTGAAATATTGCCCCGCGCCCGCCTTTGTCTCTGTGGCATTTTTGGCAAGCAATCCTTCATAAATCGCGCCCTTGACATCGACCTTCAAGCCTAGCCAAGTTTCACTATTTATCATCACAAAAAGCTTCTTGAGATTTGCAGGTTCTTTGATTTTATTTTGCGCGGACTTATAGATGAGCCCTATCACGCCATCAGATTCCGAAAGCTCTGCGAGCGCGCTATTATATGCAGTCTCTAATTCCAATCCATCAAGTCGTATTAGCCGATTCCATTTACAATTTTCAGGGATTCTGCTATGCTCGCCAATCTCTTCTCTCTCGTTTTCCATTTTCAAAAATAGCAAATAGCTAATTTGAGCAACATAATCCGTATAGCTCACGCCACTATCGCGCAGAATCGTTGCGAAATTCCAAACTTTTGCGACAATCGCTTTTTCACTCATTTTTACACCTTTTCATCAATCGTGAGCCATACCATTGCTTATTTTGCCAAAGCTTCAAAGGCTACTTTATACTTTTCTAGCATTTTATTCCCCACTTCTCGCACTTCCTCATCGCTCGCATAAGTGATTGTCTTCGGTGCAGCTTTGAGCTCAAAAGGTATCGCATTTTCCCTTATCACTGCTTTAGCAAAAATATTAAAAGCCGTGCTAAGATTAAGCCCAAGACTTTGGACAATCGCTTCAAATTCCTGCTTTTCTTGTTTGTTCATCTTAAAAGTTACATTGACATTTACGCTATTGGACATTGTCTCTCCTTTTGACGTTTATATTATGGTATTTTTGCTATATTTTAGCCTTACATTCAACATCTTAGCATCACCTAATGCAGCTCGCCTTTAAAGGCACTTTTGAGCAAAGAGTTTTTCAATCGCGGAATCGTTTCTTTGACTTTTTCAAGATGACTTTTTGCGCTTTCAATCTTTGCAAACTCGCTTTCTAGCTTTGCTACGATTTTTCTCTGGGTTTCGAGGGGTGGGAGGGGAATGGGAGCGTCCTTAACAATATTCATTGTAATTGCTGAAAAAGTAGAACCTGTGGCTTTTTGGTTAAAATAGTCTTCAAGTATTAATAAATAAAAATATAAAAAATCATTATTTTGATTTTTCATTTTTAAAGCGCATAATCCTCTGCCAATACCCACTTTTCTTTTAGTTATGTTAATAATTCCCACAGGAGCGCGAACACATAAAAGTATAGAGTCCTTTTCGGCAATCTTTTTAATATCGGTTGTAACAAATTCAGATTCTGAAAGATACTTATCAGTAAAACAAATTTTGCCTTGATGAAATTCCATAAAATCATTATCAACTTTTACATTGCCATATTGAGGCGTAGCCGAAATATCTTTTAATGTGGAATCTTTTTGAGATTCTTCCCTTTCGTTGCACTCAAGGTCAGAATGACAGACTGAAATCTTATTGCGTGAAAAAACTTGTTCGCCTTTGGGAGATTGCCCCATAGTGATTTCGCACACTTCCCCTAAAGTTTTAACTTCCCAACCTTGCGGGAGATTCTGAAATAGATTATTTGGCATTAGTTTGTTTTCTCTATCTCATTAGTATTTGGATTGTATTTTGTTTCAAGGATTTTATTTTTAATAAATAATTCCTGAAAATATTTTCTTGCCTGATTTTGTAAAACTAAAATGGAAGTATCTCTTTGTGGAAACCTTGAACTCACAATAGCTGAGAAAGCTTTAGAGTTTGCAATTTTATGTTGCTCATAACTTGAAATAAGCTGTTCAAAAGCATCTTTAATTCTGCTACCTTTTAATTCTATAAAAATTTGTATGTCTTGAGTCTCTTTAGTAATTAAGTAATCACATGTCCTACCTCTATTACATTCTCCATTATCTATTCTTTTTTCAATAAACTCAAAGCCATTTGTGTGTAACTTGAAAACACGTTTATTTTCTTCACAAGTCAAAACCTGATGAGCTCGATAGGAATGTATCATTTACCATACTCCAAGTCTAGCAAATCATCAAAAATTTGTCCTATTTCTTCGGAGACCTCATCGATTTCATCGGCTAGAATCAAATTTGTCTCCTCATTGATAATGCTTTTCACGGTACCATTTTTTACCTTAAAAGCATTAAAATTATCAATATTTAGCCAACACTTCTCGGGCAAGATTCTTTCTATTTGTTGTTTTAATTCTGACTTTTTGATAGAAATTTCATGTGCCTTTAACAGACAATTTAAAGCACTCAAAATATAAGGGCTGTGGGTAGAGAAAGCTATATTTACTTCTTTATTTTTAGTTTGATTAAATAAAGACACCAAATACTCAACGAGGGATTTTTGGACATTTGGAAAAAGACTTAATTCGGGCTCTTCGATAAAAAAACTTAATCTAAAGGGAACATCTCTTTCATGAATAGCATTAGAGGCTCTTTCCATGTTTTCAAACTTCATTCCCCAAAAAACATCAAAAAGAGTTTCTCTAATTTTTGATTTCCAATCAAATTTAAGGGCAAAATAAGATAAAATAAGCTCTACAATAGTTACGGATTTCATACCTGAAGAAGCATTATGAAATTGTGTTTTAGAATCTTTGAAGCAAACCATAAAACGACTTTGTATGCCATATCTTTCAAGTAATAACTCAATATCAAAAATTTTCATTTTTACTTTTCTGTTTATCTGCAAATGTTCAAAAGATTCATTAAAATCCTCAAAAGTTTTTTCTAAATGATAGGGTAATATTCCACGAATTTTGTTATTTGAGAGCAATGGGATAACAAACCTATCATCGGTAATAAAAGAAATTTTTTCTAGGTGTAATTGAATATTTTCGGTTTTTGGATTAATTTTTAGTTGTAGTCTCTCATTTTCTTGAATAATGGTAATATTTTCTAATTCTGTATCATACTCAATATAAGTTGTATTTTTGAAAAAATCATCAAGTCCAGATTCTTTAACAATTCTTTCAATTCGAAAACGATATAAATTCTCTGCGCCCAAATTTTTTGCAAAAAGTCTTAAATGATTTTTTTTACATATCCACCGAAAGAGTGATAAAAGCTTTAAAATCACGTTCTTGCCGCTTCCCGATTCACCGATAAAAACCATAAATGGCTTGATTTCAATCTCTGCCTCAACAATGGGACCAAAATTTTTGATGATTAAACGTTCCTCTTTCATGTCAGAATCTTATCCTTTTTTTGCTTAACCTACCCCACCAACGCCATTCCGAGCTCATCGATGAGCGTTTCGAGCGATTCTTTGAACAATGCCTTTGCGCGATACAGCCCGCCCAAACTCTCGCAAATCTCTTGAATATCGGCAATTTCAGCGATTCCATTTGCGATGATGTAATCTCTGATGAGCTCCAAAAATGCCTCCTGCTCGGGGCTAAAGCGCATGCCTTTTTGCATGCAGCGTCCAATCCACAAATTATAGCGCGAAATGGAAACAATTGCAAAATCTTGCAGCTTATCGTCATGATGCAGCGCGTAGCGCACGAGGCTGATGAGATTTATGAGGTTCTTGCTCGGATTCCTGCTCACCCTGTCTTTATCGCGCAAAGCAAACGCGTTCCAGAGGCTCGGAATGTCCATGAAATCGCGCTCGAGCTTGATTGCGAGCTCGCTAATCACCCTATATGTCAGGTGGCGATTCTTGTAATCTCGCGCATAGATGATGCTTAGCACCTCGATTTCGTCTTTATTTCTCAAGATAAAATCAAGGAATCTGTTGATGAGATTCTGCGCTTTTTGTGTGTCAAACCCCGTGTGCAGCACGCAATCTTGCGAGGTTTCATCGATGTAGATTTTGCTCTTTTTCGCCATTGCTAGAAGCCGATTGCAAAAGCTTTCGTCTTTGAAAATCTCGAGCGGGTTGCTTGGGGATTCTTTGTTTTGAGATTCTTCGCCTAAAGGCTCAGAATGACAAGGGAGAGGCTCGGAATCACACAAGGAAGGCTTGAAATCGCGAGAAATTTCAGCTTGGCAGCTGGGAATCTCGGTTTGGCAAGGCGAGAGTGCGGATTGCAAGAGCGAGTGTTCGGAACACTCCGAATCGGCAAACTCCAAAATCTCGCCCGCGAGGGCGCAGAGGCTCTTGCCGCTCGAGTCTTTTAGGCTCGCATTATCGTCATCGCCTAGTTTGAGTTCTAGGCGACTTAGCCTCGAGGCGAGACTTAACAGCATATCTTTTTCATAGTCGCCTTTTTCCACACTCTCGCGCACGCAATTTAAAATCTCTTTGAAGTTTAAGGATTTTTTGCGCTCAAGCGGACGCGAATCGAGCTTTTGGCTCTCGCTCACGCCGACTGCGTCTATCACATAAAAATGCGTCTTGGAATCTGCGTTTGGTGTAACCGCGCGTAAATCCTCGCGATGAATGCTGCGCACGCCGCGCCCAACCATTTGCGCATAGTAGCTCGCCGACTTAATATCGCGCATAAAAATCAAAACTTCGAGCGGCTTAATGTCTGTACCTGTGGCTATCATATCTACGGTTACGGCGATTCTAAATTGCTTGGAGTTTCTAAAGCTATTAATGAGCTCGTGCGGATTCTGATTGCCGATATTATAGGTGATTTTTTGCGCAAATGTGTTGCTTTCATTAAAAACTTCGCGTGCAATGCGCACAATCTCTTCGGCATGGTTATCGTCTTTGGCAAAAATCAAGGTTTTTGGCAAATAGCTTGGCTTTCGCTCGGGAAAAAGCTCTGTGAATACTTTATCTTTATAAGTCTGTAAAATCGTGCGAATCTGACTTGGGGCGAGCACGGAGCGGTCTAGGTCTGTTTTAGAATATTCTAAATCTTCTTCGAGTGTTTCATAACCAATTTTTCGCGTCTCTTTGTCACGAAATGGTACTTGAAATTCTGCGCTTGCCTCAATGACGCTGCCTTTTTCGCTGATTTGGGTTTTGATTCTAAAGATTTCATAGCCCACATTGACTTTATCGAGAATGGATTTTTCTAAGTCATATTGCGCACGACATTTTGGGCGAAAAAGCCTAGAGTATGCTTCGAGGGTGTCGCGCTAAGCCCGATAAGAAACGCGTCAAAATATTCAAGTACTTGCCGCCATTGCCCATAAATGCTGCGGTGGCATTCATCGATGATAATAAAATCAAATGTATCAATGCCCATTTGGGGATTGTACGCAACCTCTTTTGTTTGGACATCATGGCTTTCAAAGCCTGAATATTCTTCATTGACAGAATCAAACTCCGATTCTCCACAAAGCATGGAATAAAGCCTCTGGATTGTCGTTATCACGACTTTAGATTCCTCTGGAATCGCATTTGTTTCTAAATGCACCACATTATAAATCTCGCTAAAATATCGCTTGTCTTTGGGGACTATAAAATTATCAAATTCTTTTTTGGTTTGCTTGCCAAGATTGTTTCTATCGACAAGAAATAGAATGCGTTTTGCCTTTGCGTGCGCAATTAGGCGATAGGCGATATTGCATGCCGTGAAAGTTTTGCCCGCGCCTGTTGCCATATAAACTAGCGCACGTTGCTTGTTGCTTTGCAACGATTTTTCTAAGCCAACGATTGCGTCTTTTTGGCAGTCGCGCAAACGCGCGCTTTCAAGCAAGGGGAGCTGCGAGATTCGAGCACGTAACGAGCTTTTGTCATCAAGCTTTGCCTGCAATTCTTCGGGCGAATGGAATGCAAAAATCTTGCGCGCCTTTGGCTTTGGCTCTTTGAGATTCGTAAAAAATAGCTCGTTTGCATTGCTTTGGTAGAGGAAAGTAATCTTGCCTAGCTCTTTTGCAAGATTTTGCGCATATTTTAACGACTGATTCTCCGCGCCACTTAAAGCGTTTGGCTTCTTTGCCTCTATCACCGCGCATGCTCTGCCTGCCACAAACAGCACATAATCTGCCCTCGTGCCGTTTTTGAGCACAAACTCACGTACAGCACAATGAGCCTTTGCCAAATTGGGCTTAAATTCTTGAATGTTCAGAATCCTAAACCCTGCTTCGCAAAGCAATTTGTCAATCTCTAGTCTCGCTTCTTGTTCTAGTTTGTCCAAAAACTCCCTTTGCGTTAAGATTTCTCAATATTTTAACATATTTATTATGTACTATTGAATCCAAATCACACTCAAATAACCCTGCGATAGCACAATTCACTATTTTTACCTCTTGCTTTGTCGTCTAAAAATTTTAATATAAATCTGATATAATAATTATTATCTTTATAGAACAAGGATTCTATTATGAATACGGCACAGCACAATATAGAGACAATGAAAAAATTTCAAGTGATGATTAACACCGCAGACGAGAAAATGGCAGACGCATTGATAGACGATAATGCACCATTTTTGACCCCCGCATCGCCCGAGCCTCTATATGGTGGCAAAGGCTATCTTTCGCTTGTGCATTGGCTAAGAAAATCCTTTTCAAATGTGCAATGGACAATGCAAGATATTGTAGCTGAAAATGACAAAGTTGCCGTTATGTGGGAATGCAGCGGAACAAACGATGGACAATTTATGGACATTCCCGCAACGGGTAAAACATTTAAAACAACTTTTATGAATTTTTATTATTTCAATGAAAATGGCAAAATCATAAAAGACATTGCGGGCGTTGGAATGATTGGGATTATTCAGGCTTTAAAGAACTAAGAGATATAAATTAAAAGTGGTGGAAATCAGAGATTTCATACTTTTTAATCGCTAAAATCTTAATCCCAAATTAAAACGGAGAGACAGATTACTAAATCCAAATCACGCTCAAATACAATCCTACAATGGCGCAAAACAGCACGACTGCGCTAAAGCAAAAGGCGAGTACCAAATATCTAAAAAGCGGAATCAAGATTCCATATCGCCTTAAGCTCACAAGCCATAAAAGTGTCGCGAGAGAGCCAATGGGTGTGAATTTTGAGCCGATATTACAGCCCAATAAATGCGCAAAAACTAAGGGCAAATCGCCCACTTCCCTTAGGGCTAAATCGCCGAGCATAATCATTGGCAAATTATTAATCAAACTGCTTCCAAATGCGCTTAAAAACCCAACACTAAGGAGACTTAAGAATCTGCCCTGCTCTCCAATGTAGGAGATTCCACTCTGTAAAATCTCTAACAATCCAGCATTTTTAAGCCCATAAACTACGACAAATAATCCAAGACTAAAAATCACCACACTAAAGGGAGATTCTTTGAGCAACTGAAGCGGTGCGATTCTGCCTAACTTGACACCATAGCCAACCGCCAACATTGCGCACAGACCCACAAAAAGACAAAGTGGAATCCTAAAATACGCTGCTAATGCCGCGCAACTTGGCAAAAGTGCGAGTAATATAAAACAAAAGCAAATCCCAAACTTGCTTAAAGATTCTTGTTTGAAATGACTTGTTAATATGAGTTTTTGAGGCAATTTTACTCCCAATAAATACCAAAAAACTAAAAGCGAAGCAAGGATTGCAAAACTTTGTGGCAAAGCCATAAAGCGTAGAAATTCCGCAAAAGGAATCGCGAAAAAAGACGCAGTTAGGATATTTGTAAGATTGGATAAAATAAAAAGATTGGAGGCAAAATCACTCATAAACCCCATAAAAAGCAAGAAAATCACCAAAGGCGCATAGAATCCCACATTTTTATCAGAAAAAAGTGCGAACATTAGCGGCGTAAGCACCAAAATCGCCCCATCGTTTGCAAAAAATGTTGCTAAAAATGCTCCAAAAAGCACTAAAAGAATAAAAAGTTTCCAACTCGCGCAATAAAATCTCTCTTCGCAAGATTCCTCGCCCTGCTCCTTTGTCGCTTTCACTCCGGCAAAGCACAAAATCTGATATGCCAAAAAATCAAAGAATAAAATGCGCTCTAGCGCAAGCGTCAAAACAATCAATCCCACTAAAACCAAAGTGGAATCCCAAACCATACTCCACACAAACCCTACATCGCTTAGATTGACGATTCCAAACACGGAAGCAAGCAATGCCCCCAATACGCTTATCGCCCATATTGGAATCCCAAAGGGGCGCGTATAAATCAAAAGCATTACGCAGACAAATAAAAAATACGTCATTAAATGCCAATCCCAAATAAAAAATTATTCATCATATAATCCCCAAAGATTCGGATTTGTTTTGATTTTATGCGCAAGATTGATAGGCGTAATTTGCAAAACATTCTCCAATGCTAGAGGAGGAATCTCTTGTGTTTTGGTTAGGATAATGGAATCCCGCACAGATTTCTGCTGAAGCTTATAAGCATAAAAACCCGCAAGAAACGCAGAATATAGCATAGAGGAATGGTGGCTATAAGTGGTGATAATAACATTCTCTGCACTCAAGCCATACAAGGCTTTAAAATACTCATAAGTCCATAAATTACGATTCTTTGCAGGGCTAAAAGGGTCTTGGAAAATGAGATTAAAAGGAATCCTACTAGAAACATTCTTAAGATGATTTAAACCCTCCCTCGCATCTCCTACATACAGGACAATTTCAAGATTTCGTTCTTGATAAAAATGTCTCTGGATTAGGGATTCTAAAATCACGCGCTCGGATTCTAGCTCTTTTGGATAAGGGTGTGTTAAAAGTTGCGATAAAAGATTGGAATCTAATTCGGGAGAATAAATCAAAATCTTGCCCTTAAAGCCTCGCAAACGCGCCATATACACCAAGCAAAGCGTATTAAATCCAAGCCCAAAGCAAATATCAAGCACAGACAAAATCGGCTCGTAAAACTTCAGCGCAAGAGCTGGCAAAATGTGTTTGTGCAAAGTCTCTTGCAATGCGCCGTCTTTTGCACTATGATAAGCTTCACAAAATTGTTTATTATAGAGTGTTACACTAGAATCTTCTGTCAAAATCTGCATCTTTTTGCTTCTTTTTAAAGTGTAAATTAACACATAATTTTATACAATTTTAGTCATTTTTCAAAATTTCTTATTTTAAGACACTGCTCCACTTGCAATTTGTGGAATCGTGAAGCGAAAGCTATTTAAGTTTAAGGAAATCAAAATGGGTTTTGCAGATTTTTTCAAAAACTTCAAAAAGGACGATAGAGCCATGCCACAAGAAGCTCCAAGCCATTGGGTAAAATGCCCAAGCTGCAATGCACTAATGTATTATAAAGAAATCATTGCACAACACTATGTATGCCCAAAATGCGACTTCCATATGCGCATTAGCTTAGAAGACAGAATCGCATTAATGTGTGATGAAGGAAGTTTTGTAGAGTTTGATAAAGATTTAGCCCCCAATGACCCACTAGATTTTGTAGATAAAAAAAGCTACAAAAAACGCGTAGAGGAATACTCTAAAAAATGCGGTCGTCCAAGTGCAATCGTCAGTGGAGAATGCACAATCAATGGCATTAGCGTACAAATTGCATTATTTGATTTTGGCTTTATGGGGGGCTC
Organism: Helicobacter sp.; assembly: GCF_014799995.1. Classification (GTDB taxonomy): domain Bacteria; phylum Campylobacterota; class Campylobacteria; order Campylobacterales; family Helicobacteraceae; genus Helicobacter_D. Next base: position 1,913 of record NZ_JAAVGY010000021.1, on the reverse strand, counting down.
ACTTGCTTCCGTAGAGGGAGAAAAAATCGTCCGTGCAATTCAGCGCGCCATAGAAAAACGACAAGGCTTAGTGATTGTGAGTGCGAGCGGCGGGGCAAGAATGCAAGAATCTACTTTTTCGCTAATGCAAATGGCAAAAACGTCTGCTGCTTTAAATGCCCTAAGTGAAGCGCATCTGCCTTTCATCTCCGTGTTAAGCGACCCAACAATGGGAGGCGTGAGCGCATCATTTGCATTTTTGGGAGATTTGATTATGGCAGAGCCCGGTGCGATGATTGGATTTGCAGGCGCAAGAGTCATCAAACAAACCATTGGAGCAGATTTGCCGCAAGGATTCCAAACTGCAGAATTTTTACTAGAGCACGGACTGATTGATATGATTGTGCAGCGCAAAGATATGAAGCAAACCATTGCCCAAGCGTTAGAATATCTCAAAACAGAAGCCTAGAATGCAGAATCGCAAAGAGATTTTGACTCCATTGTCTCATCTCCAATTTCGTAATCAAAAACTGCTATGATTAAAATCATTGTATATTATATCGCTAAAAATCATCAAGACTTAAGCGACCAATTATGCGAAGAATTTGCTACATTATGCGGGAAATTTGGAGCGAAACTAGAATTTGTCAATTTGTTTTGCAAAGCAATCAACTTAAGTCAAAAACAAGAAGCAAAAGAAGCCAAAAAGTCTTATACAAAGGAGTTTCTTAAAACCTTTAAAGAGAATCAATACAGAATCGCACTAAGCCCCAATGCCAAAAAGTTAGATTCTTTTGACTTTGCAAAGATTCTACAAAACCAAAGCAACATTGCATTTTTCATTGGTGGAGCGTATGGATTAGAGGAGGATTTCATTCAAGATTGCCACACACAAATCGCACTTTCTGCGCTTACCTTTAGCCACAAAATCGCCAAAGTCGTGTTAAGCGAGCAAATCTATCGTGCATTTTGTTTAATTCACAATCATCCATATCACAAATAATAGGAGAAACAATGCGTCCAAGTGAATTAGAAAATTTTAGGTCTATTTTGCTAGCCAAAAAAAAGGCAATTTTAGACAATAATTCCATTCACAAACAAACAATGGAGCATATCCAAAATAGCAATATTAACGAAGCAGATTACGCCGCAATGCAAACAAGAAATGTGTTAGAAGCTTCTATTTCTCAAAGGCATTTTTTAGAATTAGAACACATTGAAAGAGCCTTAGAAAAAATTGATGAGGGAATCTATGGAATCTGTGAAATGTGTGAGGAATCAATCGGAATCCAACGTTTAAAAGCAAAACCACATGCAAAATATTGTATAGTATGCCGACAAATTATTGAAAAAGATTCAAAGGATCAAAAATGAAATTCAAATACTACATTAGCACATTGTTTATATTCATCGTCCTTTTAGGGCTTTATGTTTATAGCCTTAGCGGCGAAAGTTACTCGTTTGCGATTCCATTTAGCGCACAAAGCATTACGCTTCCTGTCGCCGTATGGTTTGTAATCCCTGTGGTAGTTTTTTTTATTGTTGTAGGATTCTTAGAAGTAGGTGGCACTTATCGTATGTGGCGCAAACGCACAAAATATAAAAGGGACTATAAAATACTTTTAGAGCAAATAGAAAATCAACTTCTTAGCAAAGATGTCCCCATTAAACAACCTACAATGAATCGGTATAAAAGTCTCTCTATTCTTTTGAGCAACCTTACTTTAGATGTGAAAGACGGGGTTGCCCTCAAAAGCGGTGAAACAAGGCTAGATGAGATGATTGAACTTCTCGGCGATTTGAAGAGGGGAGAATATGTCAATCTCAAAAAGTTCAATCCGGGCGAAAAATCACCCTTTATGCACAAAAACATATTGAATCAAATTCATAGTGATGAAAAATTTGCCCTAGAAGTGCTCAAAAAAGCAAGCTAT